>CALUYZ010000005.1 GCA_944325175.1 Candidatus Gastranaerophilales bacterium
GAAGGAAGTGAATCATTAGCTACCAAGCAAGCCCAAAAAAGTTTGAAAATTGAATATGGTATTTAGCGGGACGTAGCACTCTGCCGACGCAGGAAGTGACTAAATGTCACTTTCAAGGAGAGGTGGTAGCGCTTGATTAACTTCCGAGAAGGAAGTGAATCATTAGCTACCAAGCAAGCCCAAAAAAGTTTGAAAATTGAATATGGTATTTAGCGGGACGTAGCGCAGCTTGGTAGCGCACCACCTTGGGGTGGTGGGGGTCGCAGGTTCAAATCCTGTCGTTCCGACCATTTAGAAAAAGGCACCTCTTGTTTGGTGTCTTTTTTTTTGATTGTTTTGTTTTTCAATTTAAAAATCAGATTTTCTTATTTATTTTGTTTGTTTTTAATGCTGGCAATTTTTTTTAATTTGCGTTTTTTATTAAATATATGCTATTAAAAGGCAGTAAATGAATAATTTTATCTCGTTTAATGATTTTAAAAATATTACTAAAAATAATTCAAACTTTGTTCAAGATAATCAAAAAACACCGTTTGTTCAGCAAAAAATTCAAATGCCGCATCCATTTTCAGCTGAAATGTCAAATCAGAGCAAAGATGTTGTTGATTTGAACAAGAAATTGGATAGTGCAAAAAAGCAAAACGGAATTGTTGAAAAAATTGCAGATAAAATTAAAAATTTGACAAAAATCGGTTTTGGTTCAGCTAAGATTGAAAAGTCTATAGAAGATGTTTCTAAGGGAATAAAAACTGAAGCCGAAGTTTCTGATGAGATAAAAAATTATAGACGTTCACAAGAAAATATAGCTCAATCTTTTGGGGATGTTTTATCTGTTTTGGGTGCAGGACTGGTATTTTTTGGCGCATATAATAAGCTAACAAAAGGCAAATCCCTTCTTCAATTAAAAAAAGATACCTTTGATTCATTTTTGAAAAAAATTAGCGATACTTTTTCAGGAAGTGATAGCAAAAATCCTCTTGTAAAGCTGGCCGATAAATTAAACGATGAAAATACAAGAGAAAAAATATATAAAACAGTAACAAGTAAAAAAGCCGTTAATTTGCTATCTGCCATTCCTGCAATGTTTGTTGGCGGTTTTATTAAAACAAATGTCTTAAAATTAAATAGAATAGGCACTTCTCAATACAAAGCAGAATATGACAAAGAAACAATGTCAAAAGATGAAATTAAACAAATTAAAAAATCTAGTAAAAAAGATAAAAATAATGCTAATTTCAGAAACAATATTACAGGAAATATAAATGGTTTAAGCTTACCGTTAATTACAACGTTAGGGGTTGCCGGGGTTCCTTTGTATTTAGGTGTAAACTTGCTTTCTAAATATTTTATTGGCTCAAGGGAAGATAAGGGTGAAAAGTCTATAAATGGTTTTATTGATAATGTTTCAGCCTCTAAGTTCTCAAATGCTTTGGCAGCGGGGCTTGTTTCTATTTCATTAATTAAAAAGGGTCAATTTACAAAGGTTTTGGAACAAAATGCTCAAAAAGTTGCAGATGAATTAAAAAATGCAAAATTTTCATCAGACTTAACTCAATCCGGTTCATTTGATGAACTTGAGGAAATTTTATTTTCCAATCCCAAAATAGCTTCAATTTTAACAGGTGATATGGATGATGCTCAAAAAATTTCAATGTTGAGCAAAGAAAATATTTTCGCATTAAAATTTAAACAAATTTCAAATGACGGTTCAAGCTTAACTACTGTGCTTAGAGAAAAATGCCCCCAAACTTGGTCTTTGGAAGATGCTCAGGCGCAAGTTAATAAAGTTTTTGGCGAAAACAGATATACTCTTAAACAATCAGTAGGCAGTGGTACAGTTGCTCAAACTTTTGTTGCTCAAGATGAAAGCGGCAAAAATGTTTGCATTAAATTACTTCATAAAGGCATCGATAGAGAAAAAATTATCAAAGATAAAAAAGCCTTTATAGATATGATTAATGCAAGCTCAAAAACTCAGAAAGAAAAAGATTATTTAATTAAAAATGTCGAAAATTTATCCGGTGGTATAGAAGCGGAAGTTGACCTTCAAAATGAAATGGATGCAGCTAAAAAGCTTGCTCAAACTGTTAAAAAAGCTGATGTTGTAAAACCAATTCAAGTAAAAGATAACATTTATGTTATGGAACGTGCCGAAGGTATAAGCCTTGCAGATTTTAACGAATTTGGAGATAAAATAAGCAGCGCAAGGTGGTCTAAAGATTATTATTCTAAATTAGATTTTAACGACCCTAATTATGGAAAGTATCATCAAGAAAGCTATGAACAGGCCTCAGCAAAACTGGAACAACTTATTGCGGAATTTAAGGCAAAAATTGGTTTAGATATAGATTTTGAGGACTTAACAAAAGAAGAAACCTTAAAAATGTTAAAGCAATATCAAGACATTTTAACAGAACAATTTTCTAAGGTTGATGCTGATGGAAAAATTATCCATGGCGACATTCATCCCGGTAACATATTTATAGATGTTAAAAAATTAAAAGAAGGTAAAAACTGTTTTACTTTGATTGATACGGGAAATATTATCGAACAAAGCAGAGAACAAGCTGTCAGATTTATGAATTTAACAAATTATATAAAAAATGCAGATGTCGATAATATTGTTGACTACATTTTAAATGGCGCCGTTTTGCCTGATGATTTGCCAAAAGATAAAGCTCGTGAAATATTAATCAATGAGTTAAGAACGGCATTTTTTGATACGGAAACAAAAATTCCTGTTCTTACAAATGATTCTTTATTGCAATTAACAGATAATATTATGAAAAAATATGGCATAATACCTTCTTCTGTTCAAGGCAGTTTGCTAAAAGCTAAAAAATCAAGCAGTAATTCGCTTTTGGAATTATATAAATCTTATTTTAATAAATTTGAAGATAAGTTTAATAATATTGATGATGCTACAAATTCTCAAAAAATGGCTGCTGCCGCAAAAATTATTGCAGAGCTTACAAAAGATATTACAGGTCTAAAAACAAGAAATACAATTAATAATATGCTTCAAGAAAGGGCTAACCTTTTGAAAATGCCGTTAGCTGACAGATTAAGATTAAAAAGAAGCGCAAATGCTCCAAAACCAAACTCAAAAGAAGCCTTAACATATTTTTTAAAACAATATACATCTGAAGGTTTTAACCCTTCTGAAATTTTTGAATAAACGTAATATGTTTTATTTGCTTAAACCGCCTAAATAAACGATTGACTATGCTTTCGCTTGATTTTTAACGTAAAAAAATATAAATTAAAGTTAATATTTGGCTAAAGGTTTTTCATACCGTGCCGATAAACAAAATGGGTATTATGAGGCATATATGTTAAGTATTGATAAAAGTTTGCAGTTTGAGGGTCTTGATAACTTCTTGTATGCAACAAACGAAAATGTAACTAACACTATTTTGCTTGTTGATGATGAGGTTAACAATCTTCAGCTTATAAAACGTACTTTAAGAGGAAGATACAATATTTTAACAGCAAGCCAAGGTGCTGAAGGTCTTGATGTCTTGAAGCAAAATCTTGATAAAATATGCCTGATAATCTCAGACCATAAAATGCCTGTTATGGAAGGCACTGAATTTTTAGAAAAAGCAAATAAAATTGCACCCGATGTCATAAAAATTTTATTAACAGGCTTTACCGATATAGAAATTTTGACAGATGCCGTTAATAAGTGCAATTTATATCAATATATAACAAAACCTTTTGACCCCAACGAGCTTATTGCAGTTGTTGAATCCGGTGTTGAGAAGTTTAATTTGTCAAGTTCAAAATCTTTAATGATGAAAGATTTAAAGGAGCTTTTTTACAAAACAATTAAATCTATTTCTGCAACACTTGATGCAAAAGATGCCTACACCCATGGTCATTCAATGAGAGTTACTTTGTATTCTTTGATGCTGGCTTCATCCATTTGCCCTTCTGATATTAAATTTTTAGAAAAGGTTGAAATTGCCGGTTTATTGCATGATATAGGTAAAATTTCAATACCTCAAAGTGTGCTATGTAAACCCGGTAAGCTGACAGATGATGAATACGTTATAATGAAAACCCACCCTGAATGTTCTGAAAGACTTGTTGAAAACATTAAGCAGCTTGGCGAAGTTGGTCAATGGGTTAAAGCTCATCATGAAAAATGGGATGGCACAGGGTATCCTGATAAATTAAAAGGTGAAGAAATTCCCCTATGCGCAAGAATTGTTGCCATTGCAGATACATACGATGCCATGACAAGCACACGTTCATATAGAAATGCGCTTTTGCATGAAGTTGCGATTGATGAAATAAAAAGATGCTCAGGAACTCAGTTTGACCCTGAACTTGCCAAAAAATTTGTTGAAATGCAAGATAAAATTAAAGAAGCAAAAGAAGCGCCAGAAAAATTTTATAAGCAGTATAGTGTTCTTCAAAAGCTTATAGATAAAGGCATTACAGGCGGTTTTTAAAAAATCTGTGCGCAAGCTTTTTTCTTTTGAATTCGCTTTTCTTTTAATGTCTGAAGGGCTGAGAAAATAAGTAAAAAGGTAATTATTAAATATAATTGCAGCCAAAATGTCCAAAATGAAAATTTGGTAAAAAGGGTGTATATTAAAACTTGTATATAGTAAAAAAATCCTAATATAAAAATAAAGGAATATATTCTTCCGCAAATTTTTGTATTATATGTAATAAAAAATAAAATATTTACACCAGGATAGTATATTAATGCCATATATGCCATTGTTAAAAACGTAAAAAACAAAGGTATGCCTATAGAATCTGCATTTGAAGGATATACATAGTTTTCTAAATTTCTCATATAATGCCCAAGCCAACAAATTGTATACAAGATATATGAAATGTTAATCCATGGGTATATAAATTTTTTGTTTTTCATCAGATTTATGTTAAATAATTCGTTTATTGTTTTTGTTTTAAAAACAATCGATATTAATAAAAAAATAAGCGATAGTGAAAAACCATGAAAAATTGAGTTAAAAATTTTGTAATTTTTATTTTCAAGCTGTTTTAGCATTTTATCAGCTTGTATTTCATCTTGCATATCAATTAATTTGTTTGCTGCATCATAATCTATGTAAAAATCAGGTGTCTTAAAATTGGTTTCAAACAGCAAAATAAGACCTAATATTAAGGTTACAATGCCAAACAATATCATTGGGTTTATTGAGCGGATTTTTTCTTTTAACTGTTGAATTTTTAGCATTTTACCTACCTGTTTTTATTTTGCTTGAAAGTTATAATTTCTAAGCTGATGATTATAAAAATAATTGTATATGCAACTGATATTAAAATTACTGCAAAATCTCGCATAATTTGAAAATTGCCCGAAATTCTGAATAAATCAAAAGCTATCGGAAACATTTTATAGAGAATTAACTCAATTATGATTGAATATATTGTAACTATTATCAACGCTATGATTTTGAAAACAAACAATGCTATCGGCAAAGAGCAAATAACAAATAACGTTTTAATTATATTATTTTTATTGATTATTGCTTTTAAATTCATACATATTACTAAAAAAAACTCTCTTGAACGAGAGTTTTAAATTAGGAGAAGAAGGGATTCGAACCCTTGGTACGTTATTCACGTACGACGGTTTTCAAGACCGCTCCGATCAACCACTCCGGCACTTCTCCAATATTCACTTGTCTTTATTATTATTATAAAAAAATAATTATTTGTAAAGAGCTAAATATATTTTTTTTAAAAAATGCCCCTTAGACCGTAAAAGGGGCATTTAATACATTATTTTTTTACAGGTTGTGCTGCAGGTGTTGTAAAGTTGAGTTTTTTCAACACTTTGTCAGTAATATCAACACCGCCAAAGAAAACAACTCTTGAATCAAGAACTGTATCTATTTTATTTTCCATTGCAACTTGTTTAATTGCGGCATTTATTGCAGCGTCAATTTCTGTTTCTTTCTTTTGTCTGAATTTTTCAAGCGCATCTTGTTTTTGTGCAAATGCTCTTGCTGTTTGGTCTTCAAAGTTTTTCTTTTGAACGGCCGAATCTATTTTCTTAAATTCTTTTTCTTTATCTAAAAGGTATCTTTGAAGTTCGTTTGTTTTATCTTCTAATTCGCTCATGGCTGTTTTTGCTTTTGAATAATTAGAAACTAATTGTCTGTAATTTACCATGCCAACCGTTTCTGCAAAGGAAGGTGCTGCCATAAGCAAAACTAAAAAGGCTGCAATAATTTTGTTTTTCATAAGTTTAAGTACCTCTCTATTTTTTTTGGATTATATCAAATTATAAGTTTTTAGTAAATAAGCATAGCTTGTTTGTTGTTCTTGAACTTTTATATGGATGTTATATTATTATAAAATATTATTTTTTCAGGGGCAAAAATGTCACGAAACTATTCTCAAAGAAAACCTTCAGAATATAATTTTTTTAGAAAAATCTTTACAATGATTACTTGTTCTTTTGTATATGCTCTTTATTACAAAATTGTATGTAATCTTAAAATCGAAGGCAGAGAAAATGTTCCTAAAAAAGGATTTTTCATTGTCGCATCAAACCATGTAAGTGCTGTAGACCCCTTTTTAATGGTTGATGCGGTTCAAAGACCTATTGCTTATATGGCTAAAAAAGAGTTATTTGAAACAAAATCGGGAAGATTTTTCTTAAACTTGTTAGGTGCCTTTGCGGTTAATCGTGAAAAATTAGAAGTTTCAACAATTAAAACTGCAATAGGAATAAAACAAACAGATTGGCTTTTGGGGCTTTTTCCTCAAGGCACAAGAGAAATTGACGGTAATATGGACAATATTTCCCGTGGTTTTGCCGCTATTGCCAAAACTACAAAATCCGATATTTTGCCTGTTTGCATCACAGGGGCAAGAAAAGACGAAAGAAAGGCCTTTAGGGGTCATATAAAAATAAAAATAGGTAAACCAATTCCCTATATGGAAGATACCCATGAAATGGTTAATATTTGGATACAAAAAATGTCTGAATTAAGCAGAGAGGAATCTTGAACTGATGACAGCAAAAAAGCTTAGCCACAGGAATTATACGAAAAAGGTTGCAGGTGATTTTAATATTTTAACTTGGTTGTATCAAATTTATGCGCTAAGGATACTTTTTATTCCTTTTATTGCAACCCCTTTTTATAAATTCAAACTTTCAGGAAACAGAGATGCGCTTAAAAATACTCCTTGCATTTTGGCATCTAACCATGTTTCATATTTTGACCCTTTTATTGTATCATGGGCGGTTAGGCGAAAAATGGCGTTTATGGCAAAGAAAGAGCTTTTTGAAGAATCTAATTATATTGCAAGAAACATCTCAAGGCTTGGTGCATTTCCTGTTAATCGTGAAAAATTGGAAGTTTCAACCATAAAAACTGCAAAAGAGGTGTTTAAGGCGGGTTGGAACCTTTGCATTTTTCCTCAAGGCGGCATTAGAAAAAATAAAACCATTGAAACAATTAATAAAGGGTTTGTTGTTCTTGCAAAAATGACAAAAGCCGATATTTTGCCAATCGGAATTTCAGGCATGGAAAAATACAGCTGGAATATTTTCAAAAAGCCGACAATTACAGTTAAGGTAGGTAATCCTATTTCTTATAATTTAGAAGATTCTGAAATTATTGAAAGTTGGAGAAGACAAGTTGCCGAATTAACAGGCTATAAACTTGCCGATACAGAAAATTCTTAATTTTTTATAGCAAAAAATTTTTTTTTCCGTTGTTTTATTGATGTTTGATTTTACAGTGCAAAACTAAATGAACGTAACAACACCTTTATTATCATATTTACAAAATTCCGAAAAAATAACCCCAATGCTTTTAATTGAAGTTCCGACTTCAGGCGGCAGAATTTATCAGGGTTATAAAAGAGGCGGAAAAGTTGAAGCCAGAGAAAGAGCTTGCGAAGAAACTCTGGGTGCTGCCGTTTGGCTTTTTGGCATGAAGGCTTTTAATAAAGGTTTTGATTTTATCGGAAAAAATCTTTTAGGTTTAAAAGATTTAGATATTGATGTAGGAAAAGATTCTCTGAGAAACCCTGCCTCTTATATTGAACACAAACCCACATTTACGGCTGCTTTTAAATTTTCAAAAATAGCTGCAAGTGCTTTATTGTCAATTCTTGCAATGGGCTATGTTGTTCCAAAAATAAAACAGGCGATGACAAATGCTTTTAGAATGAAGGAAGGAAAAGAGCCGATTCCTGATAAAAACTCGCCTGACGGCAAATTTCATCCTAATTTTGCAGATAATTTAGTTTCTCATTTTATAAAATACGACAAAAAAAATAGTGTCAATAAAACTCAAGATGATGCTTCAAACAGCAATAATCCAATACCTTCAATGGATGAGTTTTTGACTCTTTCAAAGAAAAACTCCCCCTCTTTTACAGGCGGTTCGATTTTAAATGCTCTTTGTTTTGCTTCTCACAATCTTGAAAATAATACTGTTTGGCGCCTTTTGTCGACTGATGTGGGAACGTTGTCAGGTCGTGTTGCTACGTCAAGAACTCAAAAAGAAGGCATTGAATATGCTGTCAGAGATTCAATTTCAAGTGTATTTTACGTTGGCGCAGCTCCTATGTTTTCTGCACTGTTAAGAAAAATGACAAAAATTCCAAACATTGACCCCAAAGGTGCAGAAGCAACTGCAAAAAGAATGAAAGAAGTTATCAACGACAAAGGCGGTATACAAAAGGCGGGCTTTTTCAGTTCAAAAATTTTATCCGGCGAAAAACTTGATGAACTCGTTAAAGACATTAAATTTAGAGAAGATGATACAATCTGGCTTGATGATTTTAACAAACAAACAAACAATGCTTGGATGGGTCATGCTCAAGCAATGTCTGAATTGCAGCCCAAACTTTCAGATGAAAACGGTATTCGACGTTCAATTCTCTCAAAAAGACAAGCAGCAGATATTTTGTCCGATTCATATTTATCTGAACCTTTATTCTTAAAAGATGCAATTTCAATGTCTACAGACGGTAAATCCAATGATGCAAAATCTTTCATATCAAGAAAAAAACTTGAAAAAATAAGAGATAGTTTTGACGAATTTGCAATATCTCTTGAAAATTATGCATCGAAAAAAGGAAAAGATATTGATGCAAAATTAATTGATGAATATACAAAAAAAATAAACAGACTTAATTTAGGCTTTCATCTTATGGGAGTTGCCTTTGCCGTATTGGGTCTTGCTGTTTTAATTCCTAAATTCCAATATTGGTTTTCTGAAAAAATTACAGGCGTAAAGGGTTTTTCTGTAGATACAAGTTCTAATCAATCCAATAAAACCAATTAAGCAATATAAACTTTTGCGATTTTAACTTTTTACTTTTTTATTACTCTTATTTTGTATTAAAAAAATCGGAGTTGTTTTGCATAAACTTTTTATAGCTTTTTTAGTTTTTATTTTCCCCTCTTTTGCTATTGCGCAAACCATATCAGGCAATGTAAGAGAAGATAATTTTTTAAACAAAAAAAGCGTTATTATTGATTCTGAAACCGAAAAAGCAATAGAAGGCGCAAAAGTTTATCTTCCAAATTACGGTTTTTCAACCTCAACGGATAAAAACGGGCGATTTGAGCTAAATGCAAATATTGAAGATAAAGCAATTTTACAGGTTGAAAAAAGCGGCTATCGACCATTTTCAATTACGGTTGATAAATCTATAACGGAAAGACCGCTGAAGCTCGGCATAGAAAGATTAAATGCTTCGGATGTTTTTGTAGATTCAGGAGTTTATCATTTAGGAGATGACGTTTACTCTTCAAATTCTGCAAATTGTTACCAATTTAAAGCAAAGCCCATTGGTCCTTATTATTCAAAAAAAATCAAGATTAATAAGCTAACAAACGGCAAACAGGCGGTTATTGTGTTTGGTTCCGTCATTGGTCTTGATACTAAACTTGCAAAGGAATTGGGTCAAAATGCCATTGTTTCCGTTTATTCTTCCCCTGTTGAAATTATTTTTAACGGTCAAAAAATCGGAGAGTTAAATATGAACGGTGACAACCAACAAATTGTAATACCCAATGGTTTAATCAGAGGAAATAATGATTTAACAATAAGAACAGGTAAAAATTTATTTCAATATAATTACATAGACTACGATGATATGGAATTTGCAAATTTAAGAATTGAAGTTAGAGATAAGGTTTTTGCAAATAAATAGCATTATAAAAATCAAGCGCCATTTTGGTTTTTTGAACATTGTGAACTCTTATTATATCAACATTTTTTTGAATTAAATAAAAACTTGCAAGCATTGTTAATTCATCCAAAGTTTCAAGGTTTGCTTCATCAACCAAACTTTTTATAAATCTTTTTCTTGAAACGCCCGCTAAGTTTTTAAACCCAAGAGAATTAAATTCTTCAATTCTTTTTAAAAGTTCAAAATTTTGTTCAATGTTTTTTGCAAAGCCAAAACCAACATCTATGATAATTCTTTCTTTTTCAATTCCTTCATTAATAAGAAATTGGCTTTTTTTGTGCAGTTCATCAAAAATTTCATCAGCTAAATTTTCATAATTGCAAAATTCATCCATATTTTGAGGAATTCCTCTTGAATGGCACAAAACATAGCAAACATTTGAATTTTTTATAACTTCAACCATATTGTTGTCATAATTTAAGTTTGAAACATCGTTAATTATGTCAACCCCAAGCTCAATCATTTTTTTTGCTGTTTTATGGTTTCTTGTATCAATCGAGATTTTAATATTTTGTTTTTTTAGTTCCTTAATAACGGGTGTTAATTTTTCTATTTCAAAATCAACTTCTATCGGGTTTGCGTTTGGTCTTGTAGATTCTGCCCCAACGTCTATAATATCTGCACCTTCTGTTATTAATTTTTCGGCTTGAATAAGTGCCTCTTTGAGTTCAAAAAACTTGCCGCCGTCAGAGAATGAATCTTTTGTAACGTTTAAAATGCCCATAATTTCCGGACTATGGCTTTTATAATGTAAATTAATTTCATCTTCAATTAATTTTGCAATATTTTTTAAACCAAAAGGTTGATACGATAAGCTTTTTGCAATTTCCTTTAATTGTTTTATTGAACCCGATAAAATCAAACTTGAATTTTCAATTTGTTTTAACAATACATCTCTATGCACCCCTGCATCGCATCCTTTGGAAAGTGCTGTTTGTTTAATTATCGTTGAAACATGGGATGGAATATTTTGTATTTTTAAAGTTAAAAAGTCGTGTTTTAGTGCGGCATAATCAATGTAGGCTTTATCAAAACCTATTTTTAAAAGCTCGTTTTTGATTTCATTATTTTTAATAGTTTTAATTGTAAATTGCATTTAATTATTTTACAGGTACAATAAAAAAAGACAACAAAAATTTAATCAGGAGAAAATAAAATGGAAGCTTGTATCGTAAAATTAGAAGCAACTAAAAGAGAAGAAGGTAAAAACCCACGTCAATTAAGAGCAATGGGTTTACTTCCCGTTACTGTTTACGGCAAAGATTTAAACTTAAACATTGCAGTAAGTGCTCGTGAATTTAAACTTGCATACAACAAAGACAAAAATACAAAGTTTGAAGTTTCTTATGAAGGAAAATCATATTTAACCGAAACAAAAAATGTTCAAGTTAACTATGCAACAAATGAAATTCAAAGTGTTGAATTTTGCGCATAATCAGTAATTTAAACCATTAACTTTTACGCCTAATTTTCTTCTTCTGTTTTTGAGATGTAAAATTCGGCGTAATTGTTTAGCATGGCAACAAAGTGGTTGTATCTTTCCATTCTTAATTTCAGCCACCCTAAAACAGCGTCAGGTCCCGTAACTTTAATTATTCTTGTTTGAGTGAAACATTTTTTCTTTGTTGAATACCCTTCTTCAAAAAGCATTTGATATTTCAAACTTAATTCATCAATCATGTTAAGCAAAGTTTGGAACCAGGCTTCTTGAACTTCATCGTTCTCGATTCGATACTCTAAATACATTTTTTATTCTCCTTGCTTTTTATAAAGCGTTTGTTTTGGCAATTTTTAATTTATAGGGTATAATTTTTGAGTTAATGATTACCTTTATAAGGTTTATTTTATTGTTACATTGTTAGTATTATTGAAAGTTACATTTTGGACGGTTTTTAGTGGGCAAGGATTATAATTGTAAAGTTTTTTTAAGTAATGGCAATTTAGTTTTTAGTGCAAAAGTTGCAAACAGCTTTTTTTCTAAATTAAAAGGAATTATGTTCCAACGTCATTTCCCTTACAGTGCGCTTCTTTTCACCGATTGCTACTGGATGCACTCTTTCTTTTGTTTTGTTAATTTTCATATCGTCTTTTTAGATAAAAACTTTAATGTTATTCAAACTTTTTATGATGTAAAGCCAAACAAAATTCTTCCCCCTGTTTTTAATTCAAAATATGTTATTGAATTTTTTGACAATAATGTTAAATTCAATATTGGTGACAAGGTGGTTATTAAAAAGTATGAATAAAAACGTTTCAAAAGATGTTTTAGAACAAGTTAAATTAATGCCAAAACTTCCCGGCAGCTACCAATTTTACGATAATAAAGGAAACGTTATTTATGTAGGAAAGGCAAAAAACCTTTTTAAAAGAGTTAGAAGCTATTTTATTTCAAATGATTCAATTAAGGTAAATGTAATGGTGCCAAAAATTGCCAAAATTGAATGTATTGTTGTAGATAGTGAAATTGAAGCTTTAATTTTAGAATCTGAGTTAATTAAAAAATATAAACCTCGTTATAATGTGTTATTAAAGGATGATAAAAAATTTCCTTATTTTGTAATAACTGATGAAGAATACCCAAGAATAACGGTTGTAAGAAAAGCTAATAAAAATCCGATTAAAGGCAAATATTTTGGTCCATATACCGATTCAAGGGCAATGTGGGCAACTTTAGAAGTTTTAGAGAGAATTTTTCCATTAAAAAAATGCAAAAAACCAAAGTTTAATACTCGTCCTTGCCTTTATTATGATATGGGACAATGCATGGCGCCTTGCCAAAGGTTAATAAGCCCTGATGATTATAAAAAAATATTAAAAGATGTTGAGCTTTTTTTAACGGGAAGAAGAAATGAATTATTAAAAATTTTAAAAGAACAAATGCAAACTGCATCAAACAATCTTGAATTTGAAAAGGCTGCAAAATTCAGAAATTCTTATAATGACATCGAAAAAACAATGGAAAAACAAAAAATTGTGTCTGAAAATACAAAACAAAATAATGACTACATTGGTGTTATGAGAGAGGGGAACATTTTCTGCGCTGCAATTTTGGAAATTCGTGAAGGATGTTTGGTTAATAAAAAAGATTTTGATTTTAAAGGAATTCAAACAGAAGATATAACCGATTTTAAAGAAATTATAAAAGCTATTATGAGGGAATATTATTCAATAACAGATGATATTAATATTCCAAAAAATATAATTGTTCAACAGCTGCCTGATGAAAAAGAAATATATGAAGCATGGCTATCTAAAAGAAAAGGCGCAAATGTTAAAATAATAGAGGCAAAAACTGAAAAAGATAAAGAAATTTTATCGTTGGCGCAAAAAAATTCAATTTATAATTTAGAACAATTAAAACTAAAGAATTTATCCGAACTTCAAAACGATTACAATGAAGTTGGTGCCTATATTAAAGAAAAACTGGGCTTGAAAAATTTCCCCCATATTGTTGAATGTTATGATATATCACACATTCAAGGCACAAACACGGTAGCATCAGGTGTTGTTTTTGAAAACGGTTTTCCTAAGAAAAGCTTGTATAAAAGATATAAACTAAAGACAATCGAAAAAGGCGAAGTTAATGATTTTAAATCAATGAATGAAATTTTACAAAGAAGATTTAAAAGAATCGTTGAAAAAAATGACTATACGCCTGATTTAATAATAATAGACGGTGGAAAAGGGCAATTATCAAGCGCATATAAAGCTATGATTGATTTTGGTCTTGATATTGATATGGTTTCTCTTGCTAAAAGAGAGGAAGAAGTTTTTCTTCCAAATAAAAAAACATCTGTAATTTTTCCAATAAATTCAGGCGCTCTTTATTTCTTTCAAAGAATTAGAGATGAAGCACACAGATTTGCCATAACTTTTCACAGACAATTAAGAAATAAAAATATGTTGCAATAAAAAATATTTACAGGCTTTCTATTTTTGTAATTAATGTTATAATGGTAGTAATAAAATTTGTGAGGGCATAAGATGAATTTCAGGCATGGGTCATTAGAGAGCATTATCTTAAACGCACTTTGGGAACTTGAAGCAAAGGGTGTTTATAAAAATTCAGTTAAAGATGTTTTTGATTATATTTCAGAATCACAAACGACAAAAAGGGCTTATACAACGGTAAAAACAGTCATGGACAGGCTTCATGACAAAGAAGTTTTGCTTAGAATCAAACAAGGTAAGAAATTTTATTACAGAACCGCATATTCAAATAATGATATAATTGCAAACAGCTTGAAAAAAATTGCTGTTCAATATTGTAACGGCGATATGAACAAATTGATTCAAGTTGCAAATTCTATATCTTCAAGTGATGTAAGCGTTTTTGACACAAAAGTTAATGCAGGTTAAGTTTTCTTGAATAAAGCCGAAAATATAATTGAAACTAGACGACAAACGGCAAAACTCATAATAGATGTAATCTTGAACAAGATTACAGTTTTGGATGCTCTTAAAAATTTTCCTAAAGATTCAACAGACCCTTCTGTTAAAACATGCTTTCATATCTTAGTGCATTATGAATCCGATGAAGAATTAAGAAAAAAAGACCCTCTCTACAAAGAAACTCAAGATGATTTTATGGTCGAAGTTGCTCAAACATTTCTAAAAGGCGAGCCTTTGCCTGTTAATATCATCAAAGAATATCAAGATTATTATAAAAACGACCTTTTTTACCCCACAATGACAAAGGAAAATATAATAAAACGATTAAGAAAGTTTATTAATTTATGAATTCAGCAAAAAATAAATCCTATAATCATTATATAAAATCATCAAGCGCTATTGAGTTTTTGGCTGTTTTTTCATTTTTATTCGTCTTTTTTATTTTAATTTTAGATGTAGGGCTATTGTTCAGGCAAATATATTTAGTTCAAACCATTGCAGATGAAGTTACAACTAAGCTTACAATCGAAAAGCAATGTTCTTCCGATCTTTATAAAACTGCACAAATCGCAAATAATGTAATTTCATTTTATTTTACAACCAGAGAATTCAGCTATGAAAGCAAAAACGGCAAAGCGGTTCAATTAAGCACGGATGACAATAAATATAATTTTCTTATATCTTGCAGAAATGAAATAACACCTGATTCTTTAATTTTTACATACTATTATAAAGGTATTATTGTATACAGAAAAGGCAGATATATTACCTCTAACATTTCAGTTAATACAACTTATTATTAATTTTT
The DNA here is from genome assembly GCA_944325175.1 of Candidatus Gastranaerophilales bacterium. Classification (GTDB taxonomy): domain Bacteria; phylum Cyanobacteriota; class Vampirovibrionia; order Gastranaerophilales; family Gastranaerophilaceae; genus Galligastranaerophilus_A. The sequence goes on from CALUYZ010000005.1 coordinate 15,410, forward strand.
TCTTTCAATTAGTTTTTTTTAATGTTATATTTTTTATATCTCATTGAAATGAAAACCCGATAATTATGGTTCAAAATCTTTATCAAGATGAAAATTTCACCCATTATACCGTCATGTTAAATGAGGCGGTTGATTTTTTAAATATTGAAAATAATCCGGATGCTGTTTATATAGATGCCACTTTGGGCGCAGGCGGTCATAGCGAGCTTATTTTACAAAAATTATCGGATAAAGGCAGACTTATTTCATTTGATGTTGATAAAGATGCAATTTCTGCTGCTTCAAAAAGGCTTCAAATATATAAAAATTTAACAATTATAAATAGAAGTTATACTGAAATTAAAGAAGTTTTATCCGAACTTGGAATTGAAAAAATTACAGGTGGTGTAATTTTTGATTTAGGCGCAAGTTTTCATCAGTTGACCAAAGGTGACAGGGGTTTTAGTTTCAATAAAGATGCCCCTTTAGATATGCGCTTTAATCAAGAGCAAAAGTTTTCAGCTTATGATGTTGTGAATAGATATAGTGCAGAAAAACTTGTTGAAATTTTTTCAAAATATGGTGAAGAACATTTTTCAAAAAGAATTGCAAAAGCCATTGTAAATTCACGCCCTATTAATACAACTTTACAATTATCAAATTTAATTGTATCTTCTACACCCAAAGTTAAAACTTCAATTCACCCCGCTACAAGGGTGTTTCAGGCAATAAGAATTGAAGTTAATCAAGAGTTGTTAAATTTTGAAAATACATTAAAAGATGTGCTTACTTTATTATCCTTAGGTGGTATAATTAGTATTATCAGTTTTCATTCTTTAGAAGACAGAATTGCTAAGCATTTTTTGAAGGAATATTCTAAAAAGTGCAGATGCAAAAAAGAACAACCCGTTTGTTCTTGTGGCGGTCAGGTTCTTGAATTACTTACAAAAAAACCTGTTATGGCAAAGGATGATGAGGTAAAAAACAACCCGCCTTCACGAAGCGCAAAACTGAGGGCTGCAAAGAAAATATCTGATGTTGGAGTTTAAAATTTGAATTCTTTTGATTTTAACAATAAGAACAATCAAAATGTTCCATATAGCTCAAACGATGGGATTAAACCCGGCATTGGGGGTGATATGCAAAAGTCTTCTTTGGGTTCAAATATGCTTGGTGCAAGAAGCATTAAAAATCCTTATCATGACAATATGCAAAATAATAAAAACAATGCCAGAATTCCCCAAAATGCAGGCAACCCTGTAATTAGCGGTTATTTTGTTAAGGAAAAATCATATAAAGAAATTATTATTTCAAGAATTAACACCGTCTTGTGCGGCATTTTAGGTTGTTTGGTTTTGGTTTGCTTGGTAAGCTATTATTTTGTTGTTCAAAATGAAATCGAGCTTAGGAAATTAAGCAAAGAAACAATCGCCCTTAATTATGACAATGTAGATATGCAAAACAAATTAGACAATCTTCAGTCTTTTTCAAATGTTGATTTTGCGGTTACTAAATCAAACACTTTAACAAGAGCAAAAAAAGTAATAGAACTTTCTGCTGCTAATGTTCCCAGTGTTAACTATGATAAAAAGAAAAATGAAGGGCTTACAAACAGATACTTGGGTTATTAATTATACACAGAGGCATTAGGGGAAGTTGAACAGAGAATTTCATAAACAATTTGAAAAAAGGGTTGGTTGTTTGCAACTTTTGTTTAACTTGTTTGTTGTTCTTCTTTTGGCATATCTTTTTTTGGTTCAGGTTTTTGATATAAGAGGCTATCGTGACAGGGCAAAAACCCAAAGAGCTTCTACCCCCTTTGTTTTAAGAGGTGAAATTGTTGACAGAAACAATGTAAAACTTGCAACTGATGATACTTCTTTTAACGTTTATGCTCATCCTCTTTATTATGATAATTCGCCGGATGAACTTGCGGAAAAATTATCTTCCCTTTTAAATATGGATAAAAAAACACTGGCTTCAAGGTTTGCAAAAGATGAGAATGTAATTCTTATTAAAAAAGGAATTTCAAGAAAAACCGCAGAAAAAATAAAAGCACTAAAATTGAGAGAAATTTCTCTTGAAGCAAAAAACAAAAGAATATATCCTCAAGGCAGTTTAGCTGCACATATTTTAGGCTATTATAATGCAGATGCAGATATGGCAGGGGGTATTGAATATGTTGCAAGTGATTATCTTAAATATATAGATAAATCTATTAAATATGAAAAAATGCCCAATGGCGATATTATATACAATTTATCGGTGGACCCTGAAGATGTTATAAACCCCACCAAAGGTAAAACTTTAAAATTAACAATAGATTCTCCAATTCAGCATATTTGTGAAAAATATTTATATCAAATGGTTCAAAAAACAGATGCATACAGAGGTGCTGCTATTGTTATGGAACCTAAAACAGGTGAAATTTTAGCCATGGCTGAATATCCCTACTATGACCCAAACAACTACCAAAAGCACTCTTTAATTGAAATGAAAAACTGGGCGCTTACAGATGTTTATCCCCCCGGTTCAACTTTTAAAATTATTACAATCGCATCTGCCATGTTGAATAATAAAATTAACAAAAACACAAAAATTATGGACACGGGAAAAATGAAAGTCGGCTGGTGGGAAATAACCAATTACGATTATCGTGAAAAAGGCGCCCCCGGCTTAATTGACCTTGTTTATCTGTTCCAACATTCAAGCAATATTGCAAGTGTTAAGGTTGCTCAAATGATGACGCCTGAAGAATATTATGATGCGCTTCAATTATTTGGTTTTGGGCAAAGGACAGGAATTGATCTTCCGGGTGAATCTACAGGGTTGCTTCCTAAAGCTTCAACTTGGGACATTTCAACCCATGCTTCAATGGCATACGGCTATGGTGCTTCAGTTACTGCAATACAAATGATTTCTGCCGTAAATGCTATAGCAAATGACGGTGTTTGGATAACACCTCATGTTATTAAATATTCTGATGCAGTTGCCGAGAAGAAAGTTATAAAACGCCGTATAATGACGCATGAGCAAGCGCAAGAAATAACAGAACTTCTTGTAAAATCAATCGAAGCGGGTCATTCCATGGGCAAAATGGAAGGCTACACGGTAGCTGCAAAAACAGGTACATCAAGGCGACCAAACGACAAAGGTACGGGTTATTCCAATAAGTTATACACATCTATGATTGGTTTTCTTCCTGCATCCAACCCAAAAGTAACCATTTATGTCGTAATTGACTCTCCTCAAGGTGGCGGATTATGGGGTTCGACTGTTGCAGGGCCCGTGTTTAAAGATATTGCAACAGAAATTGTAAGAATTTTGAATATTAATCCGGATAAGACACAACCCGATGAAAATAAAAGTGTAAAGATAAATTAACTCTCTTGATTTTATAATTGTTTTTGTTAAAATTTTCATGAGATAAGTTAATTTCGAGTGTAGTTCCTTACTTAGTTTCACATTTAAGATTTTAACTTTTTTTGTAGTTGGTGACATAGAATTATTGTGAAATACAATTTTAACAACAGTTTTATTAAAGAACAAGCTAAACCCGGCAGCTGGCGCAGGGGTTATGAATGTTTTCAAAAAAATTTAGTTAGCGATGTTACAATTAAAGATGCCGTTATTTCAGGCAAAGTAAAAGGCAATTTTAAAGATCACTATGATGTTTCGATAAAATTTAATAAAACATCCGCTAAACCTTCTTGTTCTTGCCCTCTTGATGAACCTTGGTGCAAGCATGTTGTTGCTTTGGGTTTATCTGCAATTAAAGAGCATCAGGTTGATGAATTGATGTATGAAAAATATAATATTGAGCCAACAATAGTGGATGAAAATATTCCCATGACGGAAAATCCTAAAGGCGGCTATATTTTTCACTTTAACCCCAAAAGAAGGCAAAATTTCTTTTCAATTCTTGTAATGGACAGAAACACAAAAAGAGTTATAAGAGATTTAGAAGCAATTTTTAAAGCCGTTTTGGAAATGCAAAAAAACGACCCCGATTTTAAGCTGAACGAAGTACAAAAGCTCGAAGCGATGATGTTTTCAATGCTTTTAAAACAATCAAGGCTGGATAAAAAATCAGGTTGGTATGATGTTCAAATTAATAAATTTGATGACTTCTTTAAAATGCTCTCTAAAATGGAAGATGTAATAGATGCTAAAACACATAAGAAAATTTTATTTACATCCGATGTTTGGAATTTGTGCTTGTCCGTTAATGTTTCTTATGTCGGAAATGTTTTATTGTCTTTATATTGGAAGCGCCCTGACGGGAATGAAATTTATCCTTTCGAAGAAATCAGATATTTTTCAAGAGGTCTAAAATGGGGCAGATATAAAGATAGAATTTTCCAAACGGATGTAATGGTTTCTGTTCTTCCGCAAAACCTTATTAAGGCTTCTTTTACAGATATTAAAGATGCCGAGGGCGGTAAATTCATTTATGAAGAACTTCCTGAATTAAGAAAAGTCATGACAGTTGAATTGTCGGAAGAAATGGAAAAACTTTCATTTGAAAAAAGAGACCCTAAATGTGTAGTTGAACTTGGCATTGATTATGATCAATCCCTAAAAGCATCTTTGGAATTTGAATATGACGGAGTTAGGGTTCCTTATACAAAAAATCCGAAAACGCCCTATATTACAATTAAAGACCCTGAAAAAGATTTATTATATTGGGTTAAAAGAGATTCAAATTATGAGCAAAGAGCCTATCAAATGCTTCTTGCTTGCCGTTTTGCACCAATGCAAACTAACAATTTAGCCCTTGAAAAAGAAAATGCTATTGATTTTTACAACTATTATATAAATCAAGCAGGCTCAAATTGGGAATTTATAGAAAAAGACGATATGTCCATGTATAAATTAACAAAAAAAGAGCTTACCTTGTGCGCTGAAATTGATTTTGCATCAGATACAACAGATAAATTTGAAATTGAAATGTACGCAGAAGCAGAAGGCGAGCGCATTGAATTTGAAAAGGTTCAAGAATTAGTCTATGACGGGCAAAGATATTATCAATCCGTTGGCAAAGGGCAGAGTTTAATACCTGTAGATAACGTATTTACACTGTTAAAATCATTTAATACATACGATGTTTACAAAAATGATGAAGATAAATATATCGTAAAAACATACCGTGCAGGTGTAGTTTCCGAAATGGAAAATATGAAGGTTAAAATGAAAATGTCCAGAAAATTTTCTAAATTCTGGAAAGAAATTTCTACATTTTCAAATATGGAAAATACGGCATTGCCAAAATCAACCGTTGCAAATCTTCGTGAATATCAACAAAAAGGCTACAGTTGGTTATGGTTTTTGTATAAATACGGGCTTAATGGAATTTTAGCAGATGATATGGGTCTTGGTAAAACTCTTCAAACTTTAACCTTGTTACAAAAGGCAAAAGAAAAAGACGGTAAAGAGCCAACCCTTGTAATTTGCCCGACCTCAGTTGTTTTTAACTGGGAAAATGAAATTGAAAAATTTGCCCCCAATCTAAAATTTTTAACTCTTTCAGGGTCTGAAAGAAAAGCAAACTTTAAAAATATTCCAAAATTTGATGTCATTATTACAAGCTATGCTCTTATCAGGCGTGATATTGAACAGCTAAAAAAATATGATTTCAGATACATTATTTTAGATGAATCTCAAAATATAAAAAATGCACAAAGTCAAACTTCAAAAGCGGTTAAAACCCTAAAAGCTAAGCACAAATTGGCACTGTCAGGCACCCCTATTGAAAATAGGCTTGAAGAATTATGGAGTGTATTTGATTTTCTTATGCCCGGTTTCTTGTTTGATTCTAATGAATTTAATAACAGATACGTATATCCAATCGTAGAAAAAGAAGATAAACAAGTGGAAAGGCGCTTAAAATCGCAAATTTTCCCATTTATTTTAAGACGTATGAAAAGGGATGTTGCAAAAGATTTGCCTGATAAAATTGAAGCCGTTGCATATTGCGAACTTACACCCGAGCAAAAAGACTTATATTTGCAAGTTCTTGATTCTACTAAAGAAGAATTGTTTAAATCAATCGAAACAGTTGGCTTGGAAAAATCCAGAATGTCTATTTTCTCTGCCCTTCTACGTTTGCGTCAAATCTGCTGTCATCCGAGATTGTACGACAAAGAAGGCATGTTAAATATTAATGAATCAGGTAAGTTTGAGCATTTGCAATCAATGCTTGAGGAAATCATATCTGAAGGTCATAGAATTTTATTATTCAGCCAGTTTGTAGGCATGCTTGATATAATTAAAGTGTGGCTTGAAAATAAAGGTATTAAGCATGAATACCTATCCGGTGCCACCAAAAACAGACAAGAGGTTGTAGAAAGGTTTAATTCCGACCCTACAATTCCTATCTTCCTTGTTTCCTTGAAAGCAGGCGGAACAGGCTTGAATTTAACAGGTGCCGATTATGTAATTCACTATGACCCATGGTGGAACCCTGCCGTTGAAGATCAGGCAACAGACAGGGCTTACCGTATCGGGCAAACCAAAAAAGTTTTTGTTTACCGCTTAATTACAAAAGGAACGGTTGAAGAAAAAATTCAAAGGTTGAAATCTAAAAAACGTTCGCTTGTAGATTCTGTAATATCAGTTGACAGAAACATTGCAAAAACTCTTACATATCAAGATATTAAAGATATTTTCTCGGTTTAAAAACCCCCTTAATTTTAAGGGGTTTAAATTTATCTAAAATTTTAAATCTCTTATTCCTTTTTCAATATTTTCAAGGTTTTTAATTACTTCTTCTTTTAAAATAGGGTTATCGATGTTTAAAAGCTCTTGTTTTATTAATTTTTCCCCTGCAAGTTTTGTTTCATTTGAAGCGTAATCAATCAAATATTCTTTTAATGTCATAATGGCGTTTGGTGCGCAGAAATTATGAATTTGTTCTTTTTTGCAAATTTCCATAAAATCTGAACCTATTCTTCCTTTTCTATAGCAAGCTGTACAAAAACTTGGCATATAATCCATTTGAATAAGCCATCTTACGACTTCATCCAAAGTTCTAAGGTCTGAAACATTAAATTGAGATGAATCTTCTTTTTCAGGCTTTGCATAGCCGCCAACGCTTGTTTTAGAACCGCCTGAAATTTGTGTTATTCCCACATGAAGGCTTCTTTTTCTAACATTAACATTTTCTCTTGTTGAAACAATCATGCCTGTATATGGCACAGCAAGCCTTAAAACAGCTATTATTTTTTCAAAAGTATCATCATCAATACCATTATCAAAGCTATTTGGGTCAATATCATCAGCTTTTCTTATTCTTGGAACTGAAATTGTATGAGGACCAACGCCAAAATTAGCTTCTAGGTGTTCTGCATGCATTATAAGCCCGACAAGTTCATAACGATATAAGCTTAAACCAAATAAAACTCCAAGCCCAACATCTTCTATGCCGCCTGTCAAGGCTCTGTCCATTGCTTCAGTGTGGTATTTATAGTTGCTTTTTGGCCCTTTCGGGTGAAGGTTTTCATAGTTTTTCTTGTGGTATGTTTCTTGAAACAGTATATATGTGCCAATTTCAGCTTCTTTTAATTTTTTATAATTATCCACCGTTGTTGCTGCAATATTGACGTTAACCCTTCTTATAGAGCCATTTTTGTGTTTTGTATTATAAATTGTGTTGATTGATTCTAAAATGTATTCAATGGGGTTATGAACAGGGTCTTCGCCGGATTCAATCGCAAGCCTTTTGTGCCCCATATCTTGAAGTGCTATAACTTCTTGTTCAATTTCTTCTTGTGTTAATTTTTTTCTTGGTATGTGCTTGTTTGTATAATGATACGGGCAATATACGCAACCGTTTACGCAATAATTTGAAAGATAAAGGGGTGCAAATAAAACAATTCTGTTGCCGTAAAAATCTTTTTTAATTTTTTCTGCAAGCGCAAAAATTTCATTATTTTTTTCATCAATGGTGCAATCCAATAAAATTAATGCTTCTCTATGGGTTAAGCCCTTTTTTTCTTTAGCTTTTTGGATTATATCGTCAATTAATTTTTCATTATTTTTATTAGCTTCAGCCCATTTAAGCGTTTCTATAATTTCGTCGTGGTTGATAAAATTTGTTGCATCAAAAGATTTAATATCATACATAATTGCTTGCCTTTCTGATTTAATAATGTTAACTCTTAAAAAATATTCAGGCAAGAAAAATAAATTTTAACCTAAGGTATCAAACACAACTTTTGAAACTTTTTGTATAAGTTCTCTTGCACCATAGTCGTTATGGGGGCGTTTAACCATAATAACCATAATATATTTTTTGCCGTTTGGAGAATAAATCACTCCGGCATCACCAAGCATTTTTCCAATATCGCCTGTTTTGTGCATAATTACGGCTTCAGGCGGTAATTGTGATTTAATCAATGTTCTGTTTTCAACATGGCTCATATATTCTTTTATATTTGCAGCAGATTGAATCGGAACAAATTTTTGATTGTCGATATTATACAGCATTGTTGCTATATCGTAAGGAGTTGTAGTGTTTGTTCCTTTCAAATCAGGCAGCCAAGATGTTATTTGTGTTTTTGAAAAACCCCAGTGCCTTAATGCGGAATTTAGTTCATTAATGCCGCCAATTTCTTCTATTAGCATATTTGTGGCAGAATTGTCCGATTTTGTAATCATTATTTTTGCCAAATAATCAATAGTGTAATCTACATTGGCACTTTTAAACTGTAAATTTCCTGAACCTTCTGTTCTGTGCGCTTCCGTAAAGGTTAATTTTTTTTCTAAGCTTATGGGACTAAAACCTTCTTTTTCAAGGTCTTTGTTGCGGTTGAAAAAATCTAAAAGAACCGGAATTTTAATTATACTTGCAGCAGGAAAAATCTTATCTTTATTTATATCTACGGTTTTTCCCGTTTTGTAATCATAGATAAAAATGCCTGCATGAAGGTTTTTGTAGTTTTCAAGAATCGGCAAAATATTATTTTTAAGCGCGGTTAATTCTCCAACAGAATTAATTGTAAGCATTTTTTCACGCCCTTTGTTTGGAACGCCCGTTAAAATGTTTGTATTTAAAAAGCTTAAATTGTTTACATAATTAAGTGTTGGTGCATAAATTGCCTTTGCGTCAAAATTAAGCTTTGCATTATTTATTCTGTTTAAATATACAGGCTCTAAAAAATTTGGCTTGTTTATTGAAAATGCTCCCAATAAAATTGTTGCCCAAACCATTGCAGCTATAGCAATTCTTGCTTTTGGCGCTTTCTTTCTTGTTTGTCTGCAAGTTTGCCTGTAATTAGCGCTTTTTAAACTGTCTGTTGCGCTATAATTATATTGTAATTTTTGTTTCGGATAATTTTTGTATTGTAAATTTTGCATAAATTCAATATAACAAATTTTATAATTCAGGGCTTTAATGTAAAAAAAATTTAATTTTTTTAAAAGATATAAAATTGTTAACTTGTATGAAAAAATATGATATACTCAACTTATGAAATTTTTATATATATTTATTTTACTGATTTTATTCTCTTTTCTTCCCGTTTATGCTAAAGATACGGTACAGACATCCGATATGCTTCTTACGGGTAAAATTTCTTCTTATGTTGACGGCCTTGTCAAAATAAACAAAAATGGCATGGAATATACCTTTACAAGGTCAAAAAATATAGATTATTTTGGCGACTTTGTGCAATATAGGGAGAATCCTTTCAAAAAAGCTTTAACTGATGCAAATTGTCGTGTTATTTATATTGACCTTTATAAAGTTGTATTTGAACTTCCGACTTCAAGAATTCAAGTTCCAAGATACAGGGTTAAAAACATTGTTTTAAATGCTGATTAGGAGATAAAAAATGAACGTAGTTATTTATTCAGATAACAATACCGATGAACTCAAAAATATTTTAGAAGATATTAATGATATTAATTTAAGGTTTGAGCCTTCAGACAGCTTGCCTCATTATAAAGACATTAATGCATCAGTTATTATTTTAGATATGCCTCTTGATAAAATTAAAGAAAAGGCTGCTGTTACAAAATTTGATGCAGGTGTTTTAATTTTGACGGATGAAATTCCTGAAATGACTGTTAGAGCGATTGTTCATGATTTTATCAAACGTCCGATTAATCCTATTGAGCTTAAAGTTAGAACTGAAGCTTTAATGAAGGCTGTTCATTACAAACATTCTTTAAGCAAAGTTTCAATAACAGATGAACTTACAGGTCTTTACAACAGAAAATATCTCCATGCCAGATTAGACGCAGAAATTTCTCGTGCAAAAAGATATGGTACCGACCTTTCTTGCCTTTTGATAGATATTGACTTCTTTAAAACCGTTAATGATATGTATGGCTATGATTGGGGCGATGTTTTATTGAAAAAAGTTGCCGAAATGCTCAGCGCATTAATAAGAAAAGAAGATATTTTAACAAGATACGGTGATGAAGAATTTCTTTTAATTCTTCCAAACACATCCGAACAACAAGCTTTCATTTTTGCAGAACGTTTTAGACGTGATATTGAAAAAATGGAATTTATTCCGGCACAAGAAGAAGAACGTCATCCGATTACCATTTCAGGCGGCATTTCAAGCTATCCTTTCTTGGAAAATGTTGAAGAAAATTCAAATTCTCTGATAAGATACGCTGAACATGCTCTCTACAATGCAAAACAAAGCGGTAAAAATCAAATTGTTCAGTTTTCAAGAATTAATTTAGGATTCTAAAATGATAAAAAACGGTCCTTGTAAGAGAATTATCCCTTGCCTTGACGTTAAAGACGGTCAAACCGTAAAAGGGGTAAACTTTGAAAACTTAAAATATGCAGGTAACTGTATCGAACTTGCAAAAAAATACTCAAACGAAGGTGCTGATGAGCTTGTATTTCTTGATATTACAGCGACAAATGAAAAAAGAAAAACAGTAGTTGAGCTTGTCCATAAGGTTGGGAAAAATGTCTTTATACCCTTTACAGTTGGTGGCGGCATATCCGATATTGATGATATAAGGTGCATTTTACAGGCGGGTGCAGATAAGGTATCTATCAATTCTGCTGCTGTTAAAAATCCTGATATTATTTCAAAATGCGCTGAATATTTTGGCTCTCAATGCATTGTAATTGCGATTGATGCCAAAAGAGTCGATGATGATTTTTACGTCTTTATAAATGCAGGCAAAAAGAACTCCGGAAAAAAACTTTTAGATTGGTCAAAAGAAGTTGAAGAAAAAGGTGCCGGCGAAATTTTATTAACAAGTATGGATTTTGACGGTACACAAAAAGGGTTTGACATTGAAATGCTAAAACAGGTTTCTCAGGCGGTTAATATACCAGTTATTGCCTCAGGTGGCGCCGGTGCCTACAGTCAGCACTTTATTGATGTCTTTAAGAAAACAAATGTAGATGCCGCTTTGGCTGCTTCAATTTTTCATTTTAATACTTTGCCTGTATGTGAACTCAAAAAACAATTATTTGATGCAGGCGTTGAAACAAGAAGAATTATTTAATTTTATTGCAATAAAAAAGCCGCATATTTTGCGGCTTTTTCTTTATTAAATTTGGATTTAGCTGAAATACTGGAACGTTCTTTCGATATTTGATTGGATGATTGAATCGACTGATTCCATTTCTTGTTCTACTGCTTTTTTCTGTGTTTCGATTTGATTTAATTTATTTTCAAGGCGGGTATCTAATGTGTTAACTTTTGCCATTGCTGTGTTGTATTCAGCTTGGGCAGCTGCGTCATCTTCCGTATAATATCTGGATGTTACGGTTGATAATGATTCAGGGGTTTTTCTTACGTAAAATTCATCGTTTACTTTTAATTCGCCTTCATCATTAGTAACAGTTGAAACTATATGGCTTGTTGAATTAGTATTGTCTGTGTCTGAATTGTCTTGTGTCCATAATTGATATGAGCCGTTTGCAATGCCGTATTGAATTGGTGTATTGGAGCCGTTTGTATTCATTGCTTCAATTACATTTTGATAATATTTATACAATGCGGGGTTTTCATTTTTTAAATCATCATTAAATGGCTTTAATTCGCCGCCTACTTCAACTTCATAAGTCATTCCATAGGTTGAATTTCCGTCATCATCACCTGAAGCTGTAGCGGTTGCCTTTACAATAGGTGTTCCGTTTGAATCTGCAATAATAATGCTTGCAGAGCCAACTCCACCTGTTTGTGCTTTCGCAAGTGCATCAAGTGTCATTGTTTGTTGCTGTGTTTCACCATTTTCAAATACACGACAGGTATAGATTGTGTTTGTCGTTTTGTCAGAATATTCCTGAGCAATAGTTTCTTGTTCCTGAGCAAGTAGCAAACGTTCCTGTTCTACATTTTGTGCTTGTAGTTCAAGAGCGTCATTTTTTGCTGTCAGTAATAATAGTCTTGCTTGTGATGCTGCTAAACCCATTTTATACCACCTTTATATTATGTTAATTCTTTTCTTTTAAGGACATATATAGTAATAAAAACTATTTTTATATACGAAATACATAATTTCTATATATTGTTACATTACTTTACATTTTGTTTTTATACCTTTTTTATCCTTACTGCACTATTTTGATACTTTTGTCGTTTTCTTGGTATTGTTAACGACAAAATTTAAAAAAAACTTTAATCTGATGTTTTTTAGCTTAATATTTTGTAACATCTCTATAATTAATTAAGTCTGATTTACCTAATTCACATAATTGCATGAACTGTTTTATTTGAATTATAATAATACTGATATTTTTTATGAGGTGTTTATGTCATCAAAGAAACGTAACATAATTACAATTTTATGTATTTTAGGACTTATTTTAAGTATAGATTTAGTTTATATATATATAAAAACAAGCTTTTTATCAGGCGCCCCGAAAAGTTTTTGTTCAATTAACAGTTTTATAGACTGTGACGGTGTAGCGCAGACTGATAAAGCCTTCTTTCTCGGTATTCCTCTTGCCATTTGGGGTGTTATTTTATATATGCTTTTTCTCTTTTTAAATTATGTTGATAAAATTAGAGAAAAAATTAATTTCCCTTTATTAAATGTTTTTAAAAACCCAAGTTCATATATTGCAAGTATTGGATTATTTTCTTTTTGCATTTCTGTTTCTCTTGCTTGCGTTTCCCTTTTTAATATTCACAAAATTTGTATTCTTTGTTTTATGACATATTTTATAAATTTCTTTATAGCACTTGTAGCTGTTAAAAAAGACTTTTTTGTTTCAGATGTCAAAAATACTGTTTTTGATTTTATTCAAGGGGTTAAAGAGTATACCACACTGTTTTTAGTTGTGCTTCTTTTTGGTGTATTGACGCTTGGATATTTTCAACAGTCTTTAATATTGGCACCTATTGTTAAAGCTAATAAATCCTTAAAAGAATTTAGTGAGCTAAAAAGCAATATTTATGCAACTTCAGGAAACACTTTAGGTAACCCCGAGGGTGATGTTTCCATATTTGTTTACGGAGATTTTATGTGTCCTTTCTGTAAGGTCATGAATATCATGCTTCATAAACTTGTTATTGATGATAAAAATGTAGCTGTGTATCATGTTAATTTTCCTCTTGATTCAGCTTGCAACCCTACTGTTAAAGTTCAGGTGCATCCCGGTTCTTGCATTTTATCTAAATATGCATTGGCTGCTCAAAATCAAGGAAATTATTGGGGCATGGTTTCAGGTATATATAACACATTGCCTAACAATGAGAAAGAAATTATTCAAATTGGTAAATCAATCGGTTTAGATACCAAAAAACTATACAACGATGCTCATTCTAAACAAATTGACGAATATCTTGAAAATCAAGTTTACAGAGGTATTAATGAAAAATTAGTCGGAACGCCTACTATTATTATTGACGGTATTCCTCATTCTGAAGTTATGCCTTATTTTAAAATTCAAGAGCTTGTTAAACAATCAAGAGAACGTCATGCCAAACAAAAATAACATTTTGGTTCATGCCTGCTGCGGTGTTTGTTTTTCTTATCCGTTAATTCTTTTGAGAGAATTAGGGTATGAACCTATAGTGTACTTTGCTAATCCTAATATATACCCTGAAGATGAGTTTCAAAGGCGGTTTTTAGAACTTGAAAAATATTGTAAGGCTAATAATGTTCAGCTTGTGAAAGAGGAATATTCTCATAATACTTTTTTAAATGCCATAAAGGGGCTTGAAATGCTGCCTGAAAAAAGCGAAAGATGCAAAAAATGCTTTTATTTAAGGCTTTCAAGCGCTGCCATATTTGCCAAAAAAAGCGGTATAGATAAAGTTACAACAACTTTATCCGTTTCGCCTCATAAAATATCAAAAGATATATTTGAAATGGGAAAAAAGGCATGTTTATTATATGGGGTCGAGTTTTTGGAATTTGACTTTAAGAAAAAAGACGGCTTTAAAAAAACTTCTAAAATTGCTTATGAGTTTGGAATGTATCGCCAGAGATATTGTGGCTGCGAATTTAGTTTAAGATAAAAAATTTGTATATAATTTTTGTTTCTGTTATTATAATTTAGCTAAAGGTTTGAAGCAAAAAAATTGTTTCACGTGTTTTAACAATTTACTTCAAACACGATCTGTCGGTTAGAGAATACATTAGAGAATATTTTTTGAATTAGAGAATATTAAACAAGTTTATTTTTTCATACTACAATTTTCTTTTCGTTACGACGCTTGAACAATCCCAAGCGTCTTTTCTTATTTATACTCTACAAATTTTTCATTCTGAAAAATATAAGGGGTTATTTTATCTTCTTTAATTTTAAACTTAATTGCGCCCGTTTCTTTTGTGTTAAGAACTTTAGAATAATTTCTATAAAGGTCTACGGTTTCTTTGTTTGGATGATTATAAGGATTTTTTCCCGTTAAAATTACCGTATATTTTGGCTTTAATCTATTGAGCATTTTTCTGTCTGCCGTTCGTTTTGCACCATGGTGAGATGCTTTTAGAATGTCTATATTTTTGGGCATAAACTTTTCGATTGAATGAAAACTTTTGGTCGGCACATCTGCAAGAAATAAAAATTTTAAATTTCCGTATTTTACAAAAGTCACAGTCGATGAATCATTTTTTGACAGTTTGTTTTCAGATTTTGGAACATAATTTACAATTTCAACATCTTTGTATGAAAATTTCTGTTTTGTATATGGAATTATGTAGTTAACTTTATTTTTCTCTATGTAATTTTTAATATTGCAAGAATTTTTGGAATTACATTCAAGTTTTGGTATAACAAGCTTGTTAACTTTTATTTCTTCCAATAAATTAATTAAACCGCCCGAGTGGTCTGCATCGTAGTGGGTTACGATTAAAAGTTCTATTTCTTTTATATTTTTGTCGTAAAGATATTCCAATGTTATTCTTTTTGCACTCGAAGAATCAGGATAGATAAACCTTCCCGTATCAATCATTATGTATTTATTGTCTTTTGTTTTAATTAAACAATTATCTGCATTGCCTGAATCGAAGAATATAATTTCACCATTATTGCAGTCAAATTTTGCAAGCGAAAATGTAAATATTATAAAAACTATTATTAATAATTGATTCAAATATTTATTTTTAAACAAATGTTTTATTGAAACAAAAAGAACGGTTATAAAAAGATAATAAAAAATTATTTGTACAATATCGGGTGACGGAACTTTTATTATTGAATTATTTAGTGAAGAAAAATAATTTGAAATATTTAAAATTATCTGAATCATAAAATTTAAAATAATGTCAAAAATCGGTATTATATAATCTGAAACAATCGGTATAAAACAAAAGGCGGAAGATATAAACCCTAAAAAGCTTACTATTCCTATAAATGGCACCACTGCTATGTTTGCTAAAATTGAATATATTGAAAAAGTGTTAAAATAATACGCCTGCAATGGCGATGCCCAAATTTGCGCAACAAAAGGCACCATTATAATACAAGTAACAGAAATTGGCGAAAACATCATAAGAAAATATTTAACAATTTTATTATAAGGTTTTATCTTTTTGATATATTTTCTTTCTTTTTCTTCAAGATTTTTAGTTAAGCTCGGAATACATATTAATAAACCAAGTGTTACAAGAAATGAAAGCTGAAATGCTACATCATTTATAAATTCCGGTTTAAAAATTAAAATAAGCAAGCCTGCCATAAATATTAAAGAAATGCCGTTTGCTTCTCTGTAGATAAATTTACCGATTAAAATAAGAATAAGCATAACGGATGCTCTTACAATAGAGGGTGGAAAACCTGTCATCATCATATATAGCATAACAATAAAAAGACCTGATAAAATCTTTAATCTGTAGTGAATATTTATAAAATGCACTACATAAAGCCACATAGAAAGAATTAATGCCACGTTTAAACCCGAAGCTGCAAGTAAATGCAGCAAACCTGAATTTATAAAAGATTCCCTTACTTCATCCGGCGGGTTTATTGCGTCATCTCCAAAAACAATTCCGCCCAAAATTTCTAAATTAGGCGAGCGAACGTATTTGCCATGGGTTTGTATGATTTTATCCCTTAAATCGTTCATATTTCTTGTAAAGCACAAGTTGAAATAATTTAATTTGTTTATAAAGCCTTCTTTTCTTCTAAGTTCTTTTATGTTGGGAGATTGAATTAAACTGTATTCTTTTGCATAAAAAGTTTTTAAAATTCCCTTGTTGTTTAAGAATTTTTGATAATTAAATTGCGAGGGGTTTGTTGCTTTTGTTGGTGTTGTTAATATGCCGTTTGCTTTTATTTTGTCCCCGTATTTTGGAATATAGTTATCTTTATTAACTTTTATTGTTGCAAGAATTTTTGTTTTCTCAATTTTGTATGTTTTACCTTGTATATCAATTTTTTCCACATCAAGAGGAAACTTGCAGCTTTTATTCTTTTCTTTGCAAGTTGGAATATTTGCAACCGTGCCGTTTATTTCCGTATTCTTAACAGTTTCTATTCCGTAAAAATCGTCATAAACCGTATAATTTGACTTTGCGCAAAGAAATCCGAAACAAAATAAGAAGTATATAAAAACAATAAAAGTGGAAGAAATGTATCTCTTGTTCTCTTTTAAAAATAATTGAAAAATTAAAATTAAAAGAATTAAAGCCGTAAATATATTAGCTATAATTAATTTTTCACCCGAATAAAAAGCAATTAAACCCATTGTGTAAGATGTAAATAAGACAATACAAATTAAGGGCTTATTTTCTTTTAGGTTAAGTAAAAAATCTTTCAGCATAAAATATTTATCCCATATCAATGCCACTTTTGATAAGGTTTGTTAATTTTTGTTAACTTATTTTTTTTAAAAAAGTCAATTTTATATAAAGTATATACTTTATATATGTAACGAGAGATAATTTTTTACCAGAGGAGAGTAAAAATGACACATGTAAGTACTATTAAAACAAATACCCAAACAATGACGCCTGAAGCTTTGCAAGAAGCTATAAGAAACGGCAGCATTGATTCAACCAAAATAACAGATGTTTCAGTATTTTCACAATCAGCCGATACTTCACAATGTTCTGACGGCAAAGATGACGGTAAAATCGGCTTCTTTGATGCACTCGGAAGCACTTTAAAAGGTGCTGTGGATGGCGTTGTAAACGGTATCAAAGGTTGCTTTTTTGATGAAAACGGTAACTTTAGCTTAGGTAACACTTTAAAAACAGCTTTAACCGTTGGCGCATGCTTTATCCCCGGTGTTGGTCCTGTTATTGCAACCGGTTTATGTGCCTATGGTGCAGTCAAAGGCGGTGTTGGAATTGCTAAAGGTGTTGCAGCTGCTGCAAGTGCCGAAACAGACGCTGAAGCAAAAGCAGCATTTGAATCAATCGGTGCAAACGGTGTTGCTACAGCTGCATCAGCAGTTGGTCTTAAAGCCTCTGCAAGTGCGTTGGCATCAAATGTAACAGGCAGCGCTACAGGCAGCACTCTTAAAAACTTAGGTTCTGTTAAAAATGCAGTAACAAAATCATTTAAAACAGGAAACGGCATTACGGATAAATTAGCAAATGCAGCTGATACACTGACAGGCGGCTACTATGGCTCAGCTTGGAATAGTGCAACAGGCTCTACAGTTCAAAAATTAGGTCAAGTTGCTCAATCTTCTCTAAAAGATACAGGCGCAAATATCTATAAAGCTTATGATGTAACTAAAAATACAATAAAAGATAAAACAGCTAAAATTACCAAAAAGAAAACTGATTCAAATCTTACTTCAGAAACGGTAATTACTGATAGCTCAGCTAATGCAAAAACGACTACAAAAACAAAAAATGTTTCAGATTTACCTGAAGATATTCAACAATCAATTAAAGACGGAAACTCAACCGGTCATATAGACAATAATACGACTTACAAAACTGTTGGTGACGGCAAAGTTGAAGTTACAACAACAACTCCCGGAAAAGTAAAAACAACTTATAATACAGAATTACTTAAAGACCAATCTAAAGCAGTTCAAAAAGAAGTTGGCAAACTTTCAGCCGGTCAATCAACAAACATTAAGGGTAAAACATATACAAACTTAGGTGACGGATATGTTGAAATTACAACTTCAAAAAATCTTGGTCTTGCCGGCGAAACGCTTTATAATCTTGAAAACGCTGCAACGGTAAATGGTTATCAAGGTTTAACTTCAAATGGCGGAAATGTTAAAGCTGCTGTTGGTGCATTATCTTCAAACGCTCTTAATAATTCTGCGGATGAAATTGAAAATCAAATTCCTTATGCATCTCAAACATTTGCGACGGTTGATATTCAATCAGGTTATGAATATGACTTACAAGATTACACAATAATGGATGAAGATCAAGTTAACGAAAGCTATTCTCAAATTATGGCAAATGCATACGGGCTGTAATTTAAAATATACTCTCCTCATAAATTAACAGGGCTTAAATTAAGCCCTGTTTTTTAATCTATGATAGTAACCGTTGCGCCGCCGTTTGAACCATATCTTCCTTCGTATCCGTAGCCGTTTTGATAATCTCCTGCGCTTGTACCGTTGTTATCATCAAATAAATTTATTGTTTTACTTGAGTTATTTGGCGCATTGTTGTAATTTCCGTTTACAATTCCGTTGTTTGGCGGTGTTGGAACGGTAGAATAGTATGGGTCATTGTTTTCATCATCTTTTTTAAATACATTTTTTATCTTATCTACGATGCTTTCTCTGTAATAGTAGTTTGGATTATTGTAAATACCGTTTGTGTAGCCATAGTTGTTGTAATAACTATACCCTACAGGCGGTGTAAATCCTGTGATTGTGCCGTATGGTCTTCTGTTCCAAAAGCGGTTATTATACCACCTGTTACAGCCGCAGTTATGCCTGTGGTATCTGCCATAGCCTCTATAACCTCTATAACCCCCATAATAGCCGCCATACGACGGTCCGAAACCGCCAACACCCATATTTACTACGCCTATACCGGCTGCAATAAGGCATTTATTTGAATATTTATTTATCATATCCATTCTTTTTGAAAAGCTGCCCGATTGAATTGCGCCGAATATTTTTGCTTCAATTCTTGATAGTCTTATATCTGTTGAATCATCCTTGAAAATTTTCCCAAGAATTTTATATTCTGCTTTTTCTAAATTTTTAATATCTATTTTATCTACGGCGTTTTTACAGGTGAAATCATTGTATCCGTCTTTTACCTTGTAATTTGCATCTATAATGTTATTCTCTGCCATTGCAGGAATAATGCTTAAAATTAACCCTAAAATTATAATGTATTTTTTCATAATTTTAAGATAATACGGGTTGATTTTTTTTAAACCCTATAAAAAGATATTAGCTTATTGTTTAATAATTTAATTGTCTTATGGCAAAAATTGTTTTATCAAGCTCTGCTAAAAGCTTCATATCTTCTTTTAAAATGTTTTCAGGGTCATATTTAGTGCCCATAACGGGCGAAAATTTTGAATAGTAGTTTGCATCAAATTTTAAATTGCCTAAAACTTTTGCCTTATAGCTTAAATCCAATAAAAGCCAGTAAGAAGGGCTCATTCCTTCAGGTTTATCTTTATAAAGTTTTTCAATTCGCCTTGCATGAAGATCTAATAAATTTACATTTGCATTGAATTTTTGAATATTTTCATGGTTTTCAATTACAACTCTAAAGCTTTCTAAGAATTTCATAATGCGCATCATATCGACCACATAGTTAGATGGTTTTTCTTTTTTTAGAATAACATCAAGAAACAGAGGGTCATTAACTTTTGATTCTTGAAATTCTTCAGGAAAATATTCATCGGCTGTTTTGCCGTTGTTTTTAACATTGGTTGTTTTTGGTTTTTTGTATTGATATTCTGATTTTATGTTGGGTATTGTTCCAAAATAGCCGGATTGTACCGTATCAAATTGGGGTTGTTGCTTTTTGTTTCTGTTAAATAATTTTTTGAAAAAGCCTATTATTCCGCCTTCTTCATTTTTTGTTTGAATGGAATAATCTGATTGATTATTTACTTTAACTTCATTTGATGAGCCTTGTTTAATTTTATATTCATTATATTTTGGCACCTGAAAAGAAACATCTGGCGGAAGGTCAAGGTCATACATTGAATCAGCCCAAGCGCCAACATTTGTTAAGAAAAAAAGTATTAACGATAGAAAAAATAAAGCAATTTTCTTCATAATTAAATTATAATGATGAATTTGCAAAATGTAAAAAATATAAAGTTTTATATGTGGTTTTTATTATATTTTTCCTGAAGTTTTTGCATGTCAAGATTAAGCCAATCAACTGCGGCATTTGCTGCAATGTCTAAAACTTTGTTTAAGTTTTCTGTTTCATTTTTAGCAAAATTTTCAAGAACAAATTTTTCAGACGGACAATTTTTTGGTTGGGGACCAATTCCAAATTTTAATCTGTCAAAATCTTTTGAACCCGTTTCTTTGATGATTGATTTTATGCCGTTATGACCGCCATCCGAGCCGTTTTGTCTAAATCTGAGCGTGCCTAGGGGAAGAGAGATGTCGTCATATACAACTAAAATGTCTTTTATATCTAATTTATAAAAATTCATGGCTTCAACTATTGCAAAACCCGATAAATTCATATAAGTTTGAGGTAGTAAATAAATAACATCGGAATCTTTTACAAAAAAAGATTTGAATTTCTCTTGAAGCTTTAAATTCTTTTTGCCAAGAATTCTATCCAACACCATAAAGCCTGAATTGTGTCTTGTATTTATATATTTTATATCGGGGTTGCCAAGCCCTATTATCAACTTCATAATTTTTTTCCTTTCAATTTTAATTATAATACAAATTATCTTACTAGCTATTTATATGTGGAATAAAAAAATGACAACTAAGGGTTAATTTCAAAATAATCAAATTTTTTTTGGAGTATATAAAACATGAAGCAAACAAATAAAGATGAAAAAAATATAAAAAGTTCTAAAAAAGTAAGTGATTTTTTAGAAAAAAATAATCTTCACAAAAAAGATTTTGCGCAAATGATAGGTGTGACTTTGTCTTATGTATATAATATTATTGACGAAAACATCCCTTTTTCCACTCGCTCTACAACAATAGAACGTATTGCAACCGTTATGGATGTTATGCCTGAAGATTTTGAAGAATATATTATTGAAGACGATCCGACGCCATTTAATAAAAATCTTCAAACCATAAAAGAATATATTAAAAAGAATAATTATAAAGTTGTTGATTTTCTAAAACTTTTTGAAAGAAAAAAGAGATTAAAAGTTGTTGATATTTTAAGAGGCCATGAGCCTTTACCGATTGATTATTTTGAGCTTTTATCGTTTAAAGAAATCTTAAAAATGAATGATGTTGATTTTTTTGAACTATGGAAAAATATCATGCTTGATTATTTGCAAAAAGGCGGTCTTGATATTGAAAAAAATAAGCCATTGCTAGATAGTATGTTTATGTCAGCTAAAGAATATTTGAATAATCAAACTAGACATATGTAATATTTCTTAATGACAAAAAGTTAATTTTCTTGCCAACTTCACATGTTTAAATTAGTATGAAACAATAGGAAGGATTTTGGCAATATGAAAAGTTCCACATTACACAGATCAAATCTTTCGAGAGAAAGAATGGCGATGATAGAAAATGTTAAACCTCAAAGTTATAACAGCTCTGTCTCAGATGTTAATCAGTATATGAAATTTCAAAGAAAACCTGAACTTGATGTTTTGTGGAGAGATTTTGAAAAAAGTGTTCAATCGAAATCAAAAACCAAAGCTCCTGTCGTTTATGCAGGAATTGGTTTTGTTTTAGGTCTTTTGTTTGCTCTTGGTATTGCAGTCATTATAGGGCTTTCAATGTATTCTGATACACAAAAGCCCGAGTTTGGTCAACAAGCAATTAAATTAGAAACAGGCAATGCTCCCGTTTCAATCGTTCCTTCCGCTACAAATGAAGATTCTCAGGTTCAAACAAATGCAGGCGAAGAAAAATATACGGTAAAAGCCGGTGATACTTTGGATAAAATTGCATTCAGATTTTACGGCAAGTATGACCCCGAAAAAATTAACCGTATAATGAAGCTTAACAATATTAAAGATGAAACAACAATTCAAATAGGGCAAGTTTTAATCATTCCTTTGGATTAATCATCTCTAATTTATGCATATTAAAGAATAGTAAAGAGGAAGAAGTATTTATGCCTACTATGCTTATGGCTTGTTTTGCCTTGTTGTGTGCTCTAAGTCAAGCAGCATGTGCCGCAAGCATTGATGAACAAATTGATAAATATTTTGCGCCATTTTCGGATGCATTTTCAAAAGTTGTATTTTTTTCAATCAATGTTGGTGAAGCAAAAGTTCCTTTATTAATTTTACTTTTAATAACAGCAAGTTTTATTTGTACTTTTTATTTAAGAGGCATAGGTATTTGGGGCTTTAAATACTCAATTAAGCAAATATTTGGCAGAAAACAAGAATTTAATGAATCAAAAAATGATAAAGACGGAGAAGTTTCTTCTCTTGGCGCTCTTGCTACGGCATTATCCGGAACTGTCGGCTTAGGAAGTATTGCAGGCGTCGCTATTGCAATATCGGTTGGTGGCCCCGGTGCTATGTTTTGGATGTGCGTTGGTGCTGTTTTTGCTATGGCGCTTAAATTTTGTGAAGTAACTTTGGCGCTTAAATACAGACGTTTTAATGCAGACGGCTCTGTTTCAGGCGGTCCTATGTTCTATATTGCTCACGGTCTTACAAGAAAAGGTCTTAGATGGCTTGGACAGCCTATGGCATTGCTTTTTGCCATAATGTGTGTTCCGGGCGCTCTTGGCGGTGGTTGCATGCTGCAAGTAAATCAGGCAACAAGGCAGATGATAAGCATTACAGGCGGTGAAAACAGCTTTTTTGAAGCTCATGCTTGGGTTTTTGGCTTGATTGTTGCTATTTTGGTAGGTTTAACAATAGTAGGCGGTATTAAAAGTATTGCAAACGTTACATCTAAAATAGTTCCTGCCATGTGCGGTTTATATATTCTTTCTGCATTAATTATAATTATCTTAAATTTTCAAAATATTCCAAATTGCTTTGTAACTATTGTGCAACAGGCTTTCTTTCCTGATGCTGTTACAGGTGGCATTATTGGCACAATCGTTATGAGTATGAGAAGGTCAATTCAATCTAATGAAGCCGGCTCAGGCTCAGCTCCTATTGCTTATGCTGCGGTTAAAACAAAAGAACCTGTTTCTCAAGGGTTTGTTTCTTTGATAGAACCCTTTTTTGTAACAGCTGTAATTTGTTCTATGACTGCACTTGTAATTGTTATAACGGGTCAATATCTTCATTATCAAGACGGCATGACAGGTGTTGAGTTAACCTCATCTGCCTTTGCTTCCGTATTTTCATTTTTCCCGTTTATATTGGCTGTAGTTATTGTTCTTTTTGCAATTTCAACAATAATATCTTGGGCTTATTACGGTCAAAAAGCTTGGAACTATATGTTTGGTGAAGGTTTTAAACGCACTAAAGTTTATCAAATTATGTTCTGCTGTTTTATTGTAATCGGTTCAAGCATGAATTTAAACAGCGTAGTAGATTTTACGGATGCAACCATGCTTGCAATGGCGCTTCCAAACTTAACTGCAATCTTTATTCTTTTAAAAGAAATTCGTTCAGACCTTATTTTGTACTGTAAAAAGCATGGAATAAAAAGCAAATTAATAGAACCTTGGTTTAGAGATGACTTCCAAAATTGAATTTTATCAAGAAAAGCTTGAGCAATTAAAAAAAGACTCTAATTTAAGATGCCTTAGAAATATTTCGCAAGAGGGCAAATATTTATTTCTTGATAATTCAAAACTTTTGAATTTGTCATCTAATGATTATCTTGGAATAAGCATTGATGAAAACATTAAAGATAATTTTTTATCTGCTTATAAGGGAAAAATTGAAAATCCTTCAGCAAGGCTTTTAAGCGGTTCAAACAAGGTTTTTTTGGAGCTTGAAAATTTAATTAAAAACGAATTAAAGGTTGAAGATGTTCTTCTTTTTAATTCAGGCTACCATGCAAATGTCGGAATATATTCTTCTCTTTTGAATAAAGATGATGTTGTTTTTATTGATAGATTAAACCATGCAAGCATTATTGACGGTATTCATTTGTCGGGCGCAAAATTAATTCCTTTTAATCATCTTGATTATTCTGACCTTGAAATTAAGTTAAAAAAATACAGAAACCAATTTAAAAATGCAATAATTTCTTCTGAAACACTTTTTAGCATGGACGGTGACTTTGCAGACATCAAAAAGTTGGTTGAGCTTAAAAATAAATATAACGCTCTTTTTATTGCGGATGAAGCACATTCTTTCGGTGTTTTTGGATGTGGCAGAGGATATTGTTACGGTTTAAATTTGACTAATGAAATTGACCTTATCATGGGAACTTTCGGTAAGGCAGTCGGCTCTTATGGTGCCTTTGTTGCAGGCAAAAAAATTCTTATTTCTTATTTAATTAATTTTGCTCGCTCTTTTATTTTCTCAACTTCTTTGCCTGAAATTACAGTTTCTTTTTCAAAATATGTTTTGGAAAATTACATCTTTAGCTCGAATAAACTGCAAAACAAGCTTTTTGATATTACAAAATATGTTCATCAAAAATTAAACGGATTAAATGTTTTATCTGACAGTTATATTGTTCCTGTTGTATTGGGTGAAAATTCCCTTGCTGTTTCTCTTTCAGATAAATTAATTCAAAACGGTTTTTATGTATTGCCAATCAGATATCCTACAGTGAAAAAAGGCAGCGCAAGAGTAAGAATTTCTCTAAATCCATTTATTGAAAAGTCTGAAATTGATTCTTTGGCTGAAATTATAATTCCTGTTTAATTTCTTCTTTCATTTTGGATAAGGGACCATTTATAGGGTTTCTTAAAATTTTGAAATAGTTTTTAAAATATACAACGGGAAATTTTGGCAGCCAGCCGATTTTCATAAAAATTGAAACTGCCTCTGCGCCTTGAGAGAGCATTAATTCGTCTATTGTGGCTTCATAAGCGGGAGAAATTGATGAAAAAACTTTAATTGAGTAATCAGCAGTTGTTACAAGCGAATATTTTGATGCTGCAACCGGACTTGTAATAAGCTTGGTAATTTTAAATTCATCATTTTCTTTGATGTTTTTGACATCGCTTGGTAAGGTTAGAGTGCTGGCTGAAACTTGTTCAATTTCATACCATTCGTTATTGTATTTTACCCTCATTACGTTTGGTTTTGGCATATAAATATCGTCTGCAACATAGTCTATAAGCTGTTTGCCGTTTTTATCCACAACGCCGTATTTATAGTTTTTGTTTACAAGAAACATGCCCCCAAATAAAAGCTCAATCGAATCTTTATCTTGAGATATAATAGTTTCACCAAATTCATTGTATAAGCCATAGCCTTTATTGTTCTTTAATTTGACATATTTGCCCAAGACTCTTGAAGCATGGGAAAACTTAAAGCACAACAAGGTTTTTCCTTCTTTGTCAACCACGCCATATTTGCTTCCTTTAAGCGCTATAAAAGCGTTTTCCCCGAGGCGAATTAATTTTTTATATTTAGCTTCTAAAATTATTTCTTCATTATTTTTTAATCCGAATTTGTTTTTCTCTTGGTATATTTCAACCCCTAAAGAAGAACCCATTGTAATTAAAAAAATAAAGAAAAATATTATTAACTTTTTCATAGTTTAAATAATAACATAAAATTTTATGTTATTATCTTTTTGTTATGACAAATAAACCTTTCCAACTAACCAAAAAAAGAAAAATAATTTTAGCTTCAACGGTCGCATTAATTTGTGCAATTTTAGCTTTATATATCTTTGTTTTACCTTTTGTATTGACAAGCAAAGTTTTCATAAATAGTGTGCATAATTTTGTATTAAAAACAACGGGTGCAAATTTAGAAATTGTAAATCCT
The DNA here is from genome assembly GCA_944325175.1 of Candidatus Gastranaerophilales bacterium. Taxonomy (GTDB): domain Bacteria; phylum Cyanobacteriota; class Vampirovibrionia; order Gastranaerophilales; family Gastranaerophilaceae; genus Galligastranaerophilus_A. The sequence continues at coordinate 41,757 of CALUYZ010000005.1, forward strand.
GTTGTTAAAACAAGCATTACACCTAAAATTTTTATTTCATTTGACAAGCTTTCATTAACAAAAGAAAACGAAAAACTTTTAAATATAGATAAGTTTATCACTGCTTTTTATTTTGACCCCTTGTTTAAAAAAGAACTCAAATTCAAGGTTTTGGGCATAAATAAAATCTCTCTTAATGCTTCCAAACTTATTGAAATTCTTCCAAAACAGCAAGAAAATAATAAAAAACAAGAAAAACTTCCTTTTAAAATAAATATTTTTGATTCCGTGTTTTTTGTAAACGAATGTAGTGTAAAATCTAATCTTATTAATGGCGCTAAATTAACCTTGAATGGTAAAAACCTTTTGATTGAGAGTGAAAAAAATCCAAAATACATAAGGTTTATTTTTGATGTATTAATTGAAAACGGTAAAGAAAATACTAAAATCAGATTTACGGATAATAATAAATTTTACATTAAAGATAGAACATTAATTGCAGATGATTGTCCTTTATATATTAATAAATCTAAAATTCTTATTCAATCTCTTTCAAATGAGGGCTCTTTTGCTTTTATTTTAAAATCAAGGGGCTTTAAAATAAATGATGGCGCTTCGCTTTTGGGGCTTAACATTTTTATTAATAACGGTTCTGATATTATAAGAGAATTAACCGATATAAAAGGAACTTCAGATCTTTATGTCAGACTTGATAAAGAAGGGCTTAAAGGCGGAGTTAGAGTTAATAAAAGTTCTTTTAAATTAAAATCTTTGGCAAATTTGCCTGTTTTTGTAAATGGCGGAATTATTAAAATAGAGCCTGATTTAATTACTTTGAAAAACTTTAGCGGTTTTTACGGCTCAGGTAAAAATAACAAACTCTCATTAGAGGGTACTGTTGCTGACTATTATAATTCCGTGGATACAAAAATAGCTATAAATACGGTTATGACCGATGATTTTACAAGAAATTATTTGTCAAAATTAATTGGTTGCACAGTGACAATGACGGGCGAAAAACCCGCAGGAACAAGAATTGAAATTTATTCTAAGTTTAATAATATCGACATTATCTATATGGCCAAAGTTGATTCAGGCAACGATATATTAATTGAAAATTTATCTTTTAGCCCGCCAACTTACGATAGAGCAATAAAATGCGATATGCACATCAAAGGAAACATTCTAAACATAGAAAGTTTGAAATATTATATTGCAAAAGAAATTACTAAAAATTCCAAAGGTAAAATTAAGCCTATAATAACTATGGAAGGTAATGTCGATTTAGCAAACAATTCAAAAATTTTGGATTTTGGTTTTGAAATTCCAAAGCCCTTGCCAAGTGAATTTTTAAACATTTTTGTCGGACCCAAAACCTTTAAAAAGGGTCAAATTTCAGGCGGAATAAAATGGCTAAACAGAGGCAAGGTTCCAAAATTAATGGGTCATCTTGCCATGAATAAGGTTATAATTCCTTCTCAAAGGCTTTATATAAAAGAAGGCACTTTTTCGACAGACCGGAATTACTTAAATTTCAATTCAACGGGTTATTTCAGGCGCTCAAAATATGACCTAAAAGGGCAAATTTCAAACTCTATTGTTTTTCCGATAATCGTTGATAATTTCAATTTAACTCTTGATTATATTGATATTGAAAGGCTTCTAAAATCTCAAACAACCGCAGTAAATGTTAAAGATAAAGTAAGCGAAGAAGAATATATAAAAGCTGTAGAAACAAGCAATGTTAGTGCTTATGACGACTCTGCACCCGCTTTTGTACCAAACTTAATTGAAATTAAAAACGGCGAATTTAATCTGTTAAAAGGCAAATATAAAGAAATTGAATTTGCAAATGTAAAAGCCAAAATTTCATTAGATAGAAACGGCAATTTGAATATTAATTCAAACAGATTTGATTTTGCAAAGGGTCATTCTTCAGCCAAAGTGATATGTAACTTGGTTGATAATAAATTCAGAGTGATATTGGGCGCAAAACAAATTGATTCAGATGTTATAGCAACTGCTCTTTTAAATTTAAAAAGGGAAATTACCGGTCTTGCAAGCGGTATAATTGATATTAATACCGATGAAACTCTTGCACTAAACGGTATTATAAAGTTTGATATTAATAATGGCACAATCGAAAAAATGGGACTTGTTGAATACGCCCTTAATTTTGTTTCGTTTTTCAGAAATCCTATGGCAATGATTAGCCCCTCTACTATTTTTGACCTTGTTAATATTCCTGAAGGCAATTTCGATAGAATTTGGGGTAATATTTCAATTAAAAATAATGTTGTTAACAAAATGATAATTAAAACAACTGCCCCTGAATTAGCAACTCTTACTATGGGCAGATTTGACCTTGTTACAAGAGATGCTTCTCTTAGAATTTATACAAAATTTTCAAATAAAAATAAAGGCTTTACAGGCTTTTTAAGAGGTATTTCACTAAACAGTCTGGCAAATGTAGGTTCGTTTGGCATGAAAAATGATATTAACTACTATTCTGCCGAGCTTTCTTTAATTCCCAAGCTAAAAGTAGATGAAGAAAACAGTCAAATATTTTTAACTACAGTGGATGGAGATGTTGAACGTAATAATTTCTTATCTGCATTAAAAAAGATTAAGTAACACCTTTTAAAAAATTATTTTGTGATATAGTTGTCTTATAGGAAGCTTAACAACTATGCAAAATATTTCTACAAAAGTTAGTGAAAAACCAATTAATCCTTATATTACAGCTTTTGTGATTTTGCTTCCGGGGTTTATTTCCCTTGTGGCTTCTTCTGCTACAAACACATGTCAAAATCACATTGCAGGATACTTTGCTGCTACACCGTATGAAACAAATTCAGTTATTACGGCTTATATGATTGCAGCTGGTGTTACTTTGCCTGTTTTTGGCTGGCTTGTTGGAATATACGGAAAGAAAAACGTTGCATATTTTAGCTTAATATTATTTGCACTGGGTGCGCTTATGTGTATTTTGGTGCATGATCTTTATTTGCTTATAATTGCAAGGGTTATTCAAGGTGTAGGAAGCGGTTGCCTTTTGCCATTAGCTCAACAAGTTCTTTTAGAGGTTTTTCCGCCTGAAAAAAAATCTGTTGCTATGGGCTTGTTTGGTTTTGCTGCAATGTTTGCACCTCTTGCAGGTCCTGCCATAGGCGGTTTTTTGACAGATAATTATTCCTGGCAATGGGTTTTTATTATAAATATACCCTTGGCGCTAATTTCCATTCCTTTGGTTAAATATTTTGTTCCCGATTCTCATAAAAAAGGTGATTCAAAGAAAAAAGAAATTCATGTTGATATTCCGGGGTTATTAGGAATTATAATCGGCATGGGATGTTTGCAGATGGTATTAGACAAGGGTGAACAATATAATTGGTTTGACACACCTTGGATATATTGGTGTACAATGGCTTCTGTTGTTGCCTTTGTATTTTTCTATGTTTGGGAATTAGAATATAAACACCCGATTGTTAAGATAAGGGTTTTTAAAAATATAAATTTTTTGGTTGGCACCACAATTAGTGCATTTATTAATATTTTACTATATTCTACTTTGCTCTTAATACCAATGTTTGTGCAAAATATTTTGGGCTATTCGCCTTCTCTTGCAGGGCTTTCTGTTTTTCCTAGAGCCATTTCTTGCTTAATTGGACTTTTTGTTTTTGGCGAGGTTGCAAGGTATGTTGAAAACAGAGTTTTAACGGTAATAGGGTTTTTGATTTTGTCTTATTCTGTTTTTATGTTTTCGTCATTAAATAGTGAGGCTTCAATGGCTGCTGTTATTATTCCTAATATTTTGCTTGGAATTGGCATCTCATGCGCTTTTGTGCCTATCACGGCTCTTTCTTTTTTGACTTTGAAAAAAGATATGGTTGCAGATGCAGCCGGCATGCATGCTTTCTTTAAAAATATAGTAACCGCCGGTTCAACAGCTTTGTCTTCTACTTTTATATCAAGAGTTTCAGAAGTTCACCAAAACTACTTGGTTGAAAATTTGTCAAGGTTTAATTTAACTTTTCAACATCATCTTGCTGTTTTGCAATCAAAATTTGGAATTTATTTTTCCCCATACATTGCATCCAAAAAGGCAAACGGGTTATTATATAAAGAAATGATTTATCAATCTAAAATGAGCGCATTTTATGATATTTTCCAACTTTTATCATTATTGTGCTTGCTTATAATTCCGTTAATTTTGTTTATCAGAGTTCCAAAAAAGCCTTCAAAAGCTGAATAAAATATGTTATAATCTCTGATATTTTCTATCTGGCTTTAATGTTGAATAAATTCCTAAAAGTTATTTTTTGTTTTTTATTTTTTTCTTCCCCCGCATTTTCGGTTGTGGATGAATCTTCTTCTGAATTAACGAAACCAAAAATAAAACATTATCAAGGCGAAATTTTAGCAGATGAGATAATAAAGCTTGATGATACAATCGATGGCGATTCTGTCGAAGGTGTTGATTTTTTTGATGACGATAAGCTTGATTTTAAATTATTTTCTGAATATACCTTTGCAAAGAAGAAAAGCATTAAGTTTAATACAGGTCCTATTGATGAGCTTTCAGGTGAATTAAGATTTAAGGGAATTAATTCTTTTGAAAATATAGATGATTCAATGACATCTACATATCCTTTTGACATTAATGCGGTTATTGAATCAAAATTTTATGAAAACAAATTCAGATTTTTTACTGAATATGCTTTTACAAGGGATACGTCTAATCTTGACTATGAATTTTTCGGCAAATTTTCAAATCTATTTATAGAAACTAACTTTTCTGATGCTCATAAAATGAGAATAGGTACATCTCGTGCGCCAATCGGCTTAGAAGGCTCTATGAGTTCGTTTTCTCTTCCTTTAATAAACCGAGCGCAAATTTCAAGAAATTTTGGAGACGCTATAGCAACAGGGGTTTCATTTTTAGGTAATTCAAAAGGGTTTGAATATAATATTGGCGGATATTCCTCAGAAAGATTTACACAAGGCTTTAGTGACGGAGTTGAACTTATAGGCAGAATTGGCTATCAGCCTTTTTATAAAAGCGAAGGCAGCTATTTTAGAGATTTGACATTTTATACAGGTGCAGACATAGGACACAGGCAAAGTGATTATCAGGTGTATTCTGCTGCCATAAATTATGAATATAAAAAATTATTAATGAATTTTGAATATGCTTATGCAAACGGTTCAAACGGTGATTATTTTGTTCCTGATAAACGACAAGGTTTTTTTACAACTCTTGGTTGGAATTTTAACCCCAAAGTGCAATTATTGTTAAGATATGATTGTTTTGACCCAAATGTAAATAAATCGGGCGATTTTAACCATGAGTATACGGTTGGTCTTAACTATTTTATATTTAAACAAAGGCTGAAATTTGCAGTTAACTATGTTTTTAAAGATAATCGTGCAATTAATTCTCAAACGGGCGCTATTTATTTCTTGACTCAATTTTATATTTAACAAATTTGTCACAGGATGCTATGTTTGCTATAATTGATTATCTTTTAAGGAGTTTTTATGGAAGGTAGTAAAAGACCCACTTGGAGTTCTTATATAAGTTTTATTATTGCCGCAATAGGCAGCGCTGTCGGTTTGGGAAATATCTGGCGTTTTCCTTATGTTACAGGTAAATATGGCGGTGCTGTATTTTTAATTACTTATCTTTTAATAATTCTTTTTATTTGCGCAATTCCGTTGTGTTTAGAGCTTGCTTTGGGCAAATACTATAAGATAGATACTATTTCTTGTTACGAGGCAATATCACCTAAATTAAAATGGTTTGGAATTTTAAATCTTATAACGGCTGTTTTAATTCCCGCATTTTATTTTGTTGTAGGCGGTTGGATTATAAATTATATCTGGGTTTTTTTAACAAATAATATTCCGTCTGATTTTTCTGTTTATTTTTCCACTCTTAATTCAAACCCTTATATACCTTGTATTTTAACATTTTTATTTTTGTTTATTGTGGCAATTTTCCCATTTAGAGGTGTTAATAAGGGAATTGAAAAAGCAAACAATTTTATGATGCCAATGCTGGCTTTTGCGCTAATATTATTGGCTTTTGTTTCTGTTTCTTTGCCCGGTGCAAAGCAGGGCTTAGAATTTATGTTTAAGCCGGATTTTTCAAAGTTTAGTTATGAGCTTATTTTAACTGCACTTGGACAAGCACTTTTTACATTAAGCATTGGCATGGGCGCTATGGTTACTTATGGCAGCTATTTGAATAAAGAAGTTAAAATAAGAAAATCTGCATATACATTAATATTTTTTGATACTTTGGTTTCTGTTTTGGCAGGTGTGATGATATTTCCCGTTGTGTTTACTTATGGAATTGAACCTACGGCAGGCGCATCTTTAGCTTTTATTTCCTTGCCTCAAATATTTTTAAATATGCCATTTAGTATTCCTTGCGCAATTTTGTTTTTCTTATTATTGTTTTTTGCGGCGGTTACATCCGGCATAAGTTTAATGGAAACATCTGTTGCCTCTTTTGTTGATAATTTTAAATTTTCAAGAAAAAAGGCAGTATGTATTCTTTCTTTAATAATAGGATTATTAAGTATACCATCATCTCTTTCATTTGGTATTTTAAACAACTTTAAAATCATGGGAAAAACCATTTTTGATTTTTTAGATTTTCTGACCTCTACAATTTTGTTACCGTTTAATACGCTTTTAATATGTATTATCTGCGGTTGGTTTGCTTCTAATATTGTTAAAGAGGCGTTTGGCGAGGGTAAATTTGCTTCTTTGCTCACTTTTTTATTAAAATTTGTTTTACCTGTTGTATTTAGTTATGCCCTTTTTGTTGGTTTGTAGGTATACAATTCTTATTTAAAATAGTGTAAAATGTAAGTATCAAAGATTAAAGGCAATTAAAATGAGATCTCAAAAAGAAAAAATTGTTGAAGCTAAATTATTTGAAAGGGTTTCAAAATATCCCGTTTGTAAAAAGTTGCTTGAGGCTATTTTGTCTGATGAAGAGCTTCATGAGATGCAAGATTATGCAAACAATGTTTCTATAAAAAGACTTGGTTTTAATGACCATGGTCCTGTTCATATGCGCCAAGTTACAAAAAACGCTATTAAAATGCTTGAAATTCTTCATGAGGCAGGCATTAAAACTTCGCTTGAACAAGAGGATATGGGCAGTTTTGAAGATTCCATGTGCGCTTTAATTTTAGCCGGCATGTGCCATGATATTGGCATGATGATTGGCAGACAGGGGCATGAAGAAATGTCTGTTATGCTTTCTTTGCCTTTGATTGAGCGAATTTTAAAGTCTGTTTTTAAGGATGATCTTAAAAAAAGAGTTATAATAAAATCTTTGGCAACTGAGGCTATAATAGGTCACATGACAACAAGAAAAATCCACTCTTTTGAAGCAGGAATTTTACTTGTGGCTGATGGTTGCGATATGACAAAAGGCAGGGCAAGAATACCTTTGGCTATTCATAGTGCAACGCCAAGAATTGGTGATATTCATATTTATTCAGCCAATGCAATAGAAAGAGTCAGTATAAGAAGAGGCACAAATAAACCACTAAGGGTTGAAGTTGAAATGTCGAGTGAAGTTGGATATTTTCAAATTGAAGAAGTTTTGCTTGCTAAAATCAACTCAAGTCCGGCAAAAATATTTATTGAAGTTTATGCAGGTGTTAAAGGGCAAGAAAAGAAGTGCTACTTATAAGCCTTTTTTAAAATTGGCAATTTCCCATTTGTAGGCTGTTAAAATTCCTTCCTCAAGGGTTTTTTCGGGCTGCCAATTTAATATTTCTTTTGCCTTTTTGTTATCTGCAATTAAAATGGCAGGGTCACCTTCTCTTTTTTCTTTAATTGTGTAATTTATTTTTTGACCTGTGATATTTTCCGCTGTTTTTAATATTTCAAGAACGGTATTGCCTTCTTTTGTGCCAAGATTAAAATAGTCTGTTTTGCCGCCATTTTGCAAATATTTAAGCGCTTTTATATGCGCATTAATTAAATCATCTATAACAATATAATCACGAACACAGGTGCCGTCTTTTGTATTATATGTGTTTCCGTATATTTCAAAAACTTTATTTTTATCGTTAATGCTTTTTAAAATGTTTGGAACAAGATGTGTTTCTATATCATGCCATTCGCCTGTTCTTTGAAATTTGTCTGCTCCAATTACATTAAAATATCTGAGTCTTACACTTTTGATATTATAAGCTTTTGAATAATCATCCATTAAAAATTCAAGCGCAAGCTTTGTATTGCCGTATGAATTTATCGGTTTTTGCGGATGCTGTTCATCTATTGGTGTGTATAAAGGTTCTCCGTAGGTTGCTGCAGTAGATGAAAAAATTATTTTATCCGTGCCAAATTTTTTCATAGCATCAAGAAGATTTTTTGTGCCTGTAAAGTTATTTTCCCAGTATTTATGCGGATTTTTGGCTGATTCAGACACAATGGAAAAAGCCGCAAAGTGAAAAACTGCTTCAATTTTATATTTTGAAAAAACAGCCTCAATATCATTAAGATTTCTAAGATCACCTTTTATAAAATCAACAACTTTTCCCTTTAAATTAAGGGTTTTTAGCTTGTCGACAATTTTTTGATGTCCTGTTGAAAGATTATCAAAAATAACTATATCTTCGCCCGATTCTAATAATTTCAGAGCTAAGTTTGAACCAATATAACCCGCTGCACCCGTAACTAAAAACAAAAGAACCTCACTTAACAGTTATTTAAGGCAAAAATTTTATTAAACGCCAATGCTATATGTTTTAAATTTTAATTCAGCCTTATTTTCTTGCCGGAAACAGTTTGGGCGAGAAGACTCTGCCGAGGGAAAAGTTGACTAAATGTCAAGTTTTTCCGAGAGGGAAGAACCCTTTGGGTTCGAGTCTTGTTACCCTTATAAACTAAGTTTGGGCGAGAAGACTCTGCCGAGGGAAAAGTTGACTAAATGTCAAGTTTTTCCGAGAGGGAAGAACCCTTTGGGTTCGAGTCTTGTTACCCTTATAAACTAAGTTTGGGCGAGAAGGGACTCGAACCCTTACACATCGCTGCGCTAGATCCTAAATCTAGTGCGTCTACCAATTTCGCCACTCGCCCAAAATTGATTTACTATTAAATTATTAAATAAGTCTGACTACAAGTCAAGTATATAATAAAAATATTCTTTATGGTATTATTTTTTTATATTTTAGGAGTTTTTTCCATGAAGAGAATATTGGTTACAGGCGGCGCAGGCTTTATAGGTTCACATCTTTGTTGTGAGTTGCTAAAGCGTGGAAATGATGTAATTTGCCTTGATAATTTTTTTACAGGCTCTAAAGATTCTATTAGGCATCTTTTGTCTGATAGTCATTTTGAACTTGTAAGGCATGATATTACTAAGGAATATTTTATTGAAGTTGATGAAATTTATAATCTGGCATGCCCGGCTTCTCCGCCTCATTATCAATATAACCCCATAAAGACGGCAAAAACTTCTGTTTTGGGCATAATTAACATGCTTGGGCTTGCAAAAAGGTGTAAGGCAAAAATTCTGCAAGCTTCAACTTCTGAAGTATATGGTGACCCGTTTGTTCATCCTCAAAAGGAAACTTATTGGGGAAATGTTAATCCAATCGGTATTAGAAGCTGCTATGATGAAGGCAAAAGAATGGCGGAAACTCTGATGTTTGACTATAACAGGCAAAATAATGTAGATATTAGAGTTGTCAGAATTTTTAATACCTATGGTCCGAATATGGATAAAAACGACGGCAGAGTTGTTTCCAATTTTATTGTGCAAGCGCTTCAAAATAAGGATATTACAATATATGGTGACGGTTCTCAGACACGTTCTTTTTGTTATGTATCTGATTTAGTTTCAGGCATGATTAAAATGATGGAAAATAATTCAGGGTTTATTGGACCTGTTAATTTAGGCAACCCTGTCGAAACTTCAATTTTAGATTTTGCAAAATATATAATAAATTTGACAAATTCAAAGTCAAAAATTGTTTTTCTGCCCCTTCCTTCAGATGATCCTACGCAAAGAAAACCTGATATTACTTTGGCGAAAGAAAAATTAAACTGGGAGCCAAAGGTTGATGTTAAAGAGGGTTTGCTAAAGACTATTGAATATTTTAAGCAAGTGATTTAAGGAGAGTGGAATTGAAAATTTGTGTTATAGGCACCGGTTATGTTGGTTTAGTTGTTGGAACTTGTCTTGCTGAAATGGGCAACAGTGTTATTTGTGTTGATTCCGATTTAAAAAAGCTTGAATTACTTGAGCGTGGCATTATTCCTATATATGAACCGGGTTTAGAAGAGTTAATTATTTCAAATGTAAAAGAAAAAAGGCTTACATTTACATCAAATACCGAATATGCGGTAAAAAATTCAACAGTATGTTTTATTGCCGTAGGTACTCCGCAAGATGAAGACGGCAGCGCTGATTTAAAATATGTTTATCAGGTAGCAGATGAGATAGGTAAAGCTCTAAACGGGTATAAAGTTATTGTAGATAAGTCTACGGTGCCTGTCGGAACAGCTGATGAAGTTTCTAAAATAATTAGAAAAAATACGGAATTTGAATTTGATGTTGTGTCAAACCCTGAGTTTTTAAAGCAGGGCGCTGCTGTTGAGGATTTTTTAAAGCCCGATAGGGTTATAATCGGTTCAAATTCTCGCCATGCGACAGAAATTATGCAAGAATTATACGCTCCTTTTATGAGAACCGGAAACCCTGTAATTATAATGGATGTTAAATCTGCCGAAATGACAAAATATGCTTCAAATTCATTTTTAGCGGTCAAAATTTCATACGCTAACGAAATTGCAAATATTTGTGAAAAAGTCGGTGCTGATGCTGAAATGGTGAGAATTGGCATGTGTGCAGATAAAAGAATAGGTCAACAATTTTTATTCCCGGGGCTTGGATATGGCGGTAGCTGTTTTCCAAAAGACGTAAAAGCTTTAATTAAAACCGCAGCAGATAATGATTGTGATTCTAAGCTTTTAGAGGCTTGTGATATTGTAAATAAAAAACAGCGTCTTTTGTTTGTAGATAAAATTTTGAAATTTTATAATAACGATATTAAAGATAAAACTTTTGCGGTATGGGGTCTTTCATTTAAGCCAAAAACCAATGATATGAGGGAAGCGCCTTCTATTACCATTGTTAATGCTTTATTGTCTTTAGGCGCAAAAATTAAAGCTTACGACCCTAAGGCATTTGAACTTGCAAGAACTATTTTTAAAGATGATATTGAATATTCAAAAGATGCTTATTCTGCCCTTGAAGCTTCTGATGCACTTTTGGTTTTAACGGAATGGAATGAATTTAAACGCCCTGATTTTGATAAAATTAAATCTTTGTTAAAAACTCCGTTAATTTTTGACGGAAGAAATATATATAATTCTGATAAATTAATTAAAAGAGGCTTTATGTATTTTTGCATTGGTAAAAACACAAATATTAAGGGTTAACTTATGAACGAAAAAGAAAAAATGCTAAACGGTTTTTTATATGATGCTGATAATAATCCGCAATTAAAAAAAGAGCGAGATTATGCAAAAGATTTGTGCTTTGAATTTAACCACACAAAACCCTCTGATGAAGTTAAAAAAGCTGAAATAATTAAAAAACTGTTTGGAAAAGTTGAAGGCAGATTTTTAATTCAGCCCGATTTTTGGTGTGATTACGGATATAATATTGAAATTGGCGATAATTTTTTTGCAAACCATGGGCTTGTTATCTTAGATTGTGCTAAGGTTAAATTTGGTAAAAATGTTTTAATTGCCCCAAATTGCGGTTTTTACGCAGCCGGTCATCCACTAGATGTTGAAGATAGAACAAATTGGCTTGAATATGCATACCCAATAACAGTTGGTGACAATGTTTGGTTTGGCGGAAACGTTGTTGTGTGCCCAGGGGTTACAATAGGCAATAATTCTGTTATTGCAGCCGGTTCTGTTATTGTTAAAGATATTCCCGATAATGTTTTAGCAGGTGGTGTTCCTTGCAAGGTTATAAGAAAAATAACTCCTGAAGATAAACTTAAATATAAAAGATTTGAAGAATAAAAAATGAGCCTTAAATTAAGGCTCATTTTATTTTGGTTTAAAAATTAACCGATAACAGGCTGAACAAACGTTCTTGTTGCAAGTTCTTTATCAAGTGCATAAAGTGCGTTTGGGTCTGTTCCAATCATTTTTAATTGTGCTAAAACGCCGCCTACATTTGCTTCTTCTTCTACTTGTTCTTTTAGATACCAATTTAAAAATATCATTGCAGCCCTGTCTTTTGTTTCTTCTGCAACATCCATAAGTGCATTAATTCTTGATGTTACGTATTCTTCATGTTTTAAAACTGCTTCAAAAACAGCTAAGGGCGAATCCCATTCGAAATCAGGCTTATCTATTGCATAAAGTTCAACTTTACCGCCTCTTTCGATGACATAATCATACATACCCATAGCATGTGCATGTTCTTCTTGAACTTGCACATCCATCCAGTTTACAAAGCCGTTTAAATTCAGATTTGCAAAATATGCCTTCATTGATAAATAAAGATATTCAGAATACAATTCTGCGTTTATTTGTTCCAAAAACGCTTTTTCCATTTCTTTTGAAATCATTTTGAGCATCCTCCATTAATTATTCAGCTATTATTATAGCAAATAAAAGTTAGAGCATGAATTTTGTAATTTCAAAATTGATTGGTTTTATTGCTTTGGATTAATGATGATATTTCCGTTAATTGTTATTGTTGAATTATCACCCATTATTATGACATATTTTGCATTGTCTGCAAGAAGATCTGAATCAAGGGTAATTTTTTTGCCGTCAACATTAATTACCTTGTTTTCAGGAACAGGTGCTACCGTTTTTTGCTTTCTTGGTTGTGCAACTATGTCATCAATGTATTTTTCGTCTTGTTTGCTCAAATACGCACTTTTGAAAATCTTAACACCGTCTTCTTTTGCTTTTTCAATTAACCCTTTTACTAAGTTACGTATTTTTTCAGTAAACGGTTTGCTTCTGTCGCTTGATATCGATATTGATTTGCAGCCTACCTCTTTAACGACATTATAAAAGCCGTAAACATCAGCCTCATTGTCATTTACTCCTTCTAAGAATATATATTTTAAGCGCAAATTTGCATTTTCGAGAGGATATTTTTTAAGATTTTCTACTACTTTATTGAAACAATCTACTTTTTTAATTTTTAAAAATGTTTCAGGCGTTCCGCTGTCAAGAGATGTTAAGACATTTACAGTTCTTCCTGTTTTTAAAAATTCTGCAAATTTTTCATTGTATATGGTCATATTTGTAACAAATCTTACTTTCCATTTTGTACTGAAAAGTATGTCAAAAATTTCATTGCAGTTTTTATTTGCGCACAACTCACCGTTTGAGAGTTCTATTGTTGTATTTGAATTGTTATATTCAGGTATTTCCGAAAGTTGTTTTAATGTCTCATAGGTTGTTAAACCTTCAGGATTTTCTTTGAATTTTTGAAATCTGTTTTGTACAAAACAATACGAACATCTTAAATTACAAACATCGCCGGGGTGATTTGTTGCAAAACAAAAGTAATCAAGTTTAATGTCACGAGGGTAAAAACCTTCTTTTAGATATTTACAACTGTCGCATGCGGTGGGTACGCCATTTTTAATGTCTTCTAACAATTTGACTGTATAATTTTCCCAATGTGCTATTCTTTCTTGAACAGTACCTGATGTTTTAACGGATGGGTGTTTACCTATACAGCATGGTGAAAAATTATCAACACGATAATCTATAAAATGCCCTATAAAACCGCAACTCAATTTATATTCTAAATTTGCTTCAAAAAAGTGAATCTTTTTGGGGTCATAGTGTTTAGCTAGTTTCTTTGCAGTTGTATTAGCTATTTTATAGGTTACCCAAATATCGTTTTCCGGATACTGCTTTAGAACTTCTGCTAATGGCATGACTTTATATTTGTTTAAGTATGGCCTGTTCTTGTATTTTTCAACTTCTTCTTCGCTGCCTGTAAAAACAACAGGTTCACCTGCAATAGATATGTATTTGCTCATTGAATTGGGAACATGTGCAGGAATACCATAAAATACCGGTGCCAAGTCTTTTTTATCTTGTGAGTCGTCTTTTTTGTCTTGTGAGTCGTCTTTTTTGTCTTGTGAATTTTGAAATAAATTTGCTATGTTGAATTCCATTGTATTTAACTCCAATTTATACTAATTACACCAATTATAATTTGATTTTTGGCAAAAACTGCTTTATTTTTGATAAATACAGTATATGATTGACATTTATCAAAAAATATATTTTATTTGTTTTGCAATTTTGTCAGATTAAATTTACAAGCCCTGTCGAGTGGTCGAAGTGGCACTTTGCGATTAAAAGTTTATTTTCTTTTACTGCTTCTTTTACTATTTTTGATTTTTCAAGAAGAGTTTCTTCTACCCATTTTGTGTGCTCTTGAGCAAAATAATTGTGGCATTTTATGTCTTCTTTTTTATCTAAAACGGGGTAAACGCATTTCATGATTGATTGAAAATTTTCTGTCATATTGGGATAGTGCTCTTTTGCATATTTCATAACTCCGCAATCATCGTGCCCAAGCAAAATTAACAACGGGACATTTAATTTTTTTACAGCATATTCAATGCTTTCAACAACATTTGGACCCAATGTAATTCCTGCAACTCTAATTACAAAAAGTTCGCCTATTCCGCAGTCAAAAATAATTTCAGGTACTACCCTTGAATCGGAACAGCTTAAAACAGCAGCGTATGGTTCTTGATGAAATGCGAATTTTTTTAACGTGTCAAGGCACATATTGCTTGCCGTTAAATTTCCTTTTACAAAGTTTTTATTTCCTTCAAGAAGCCTTGTTAATTCGTTTTTTCCAAGTTGGTTTTCTGTCATTTTTTCTCCAAAAATTATTATATTTTCTTTGTTATTTTTTGTAAAATTGTAAATTTTTTAAAGGCAAAAGTTATAAATACATTTGCCTTTTATTAAGTTTAATTCCTCTTAATTGTAATAATTTTAACCGTTGTTTTTTAAGAATTTTTTATAAAAACATGATACTGTGTTCCGTAATTTGTGGTTTGTTTTTGGATATGATCAGATGCTTCTCTTCCGTCACCAAGAGCTATTGAAATGTGACCATGGGGGTGATTTGATGAATTTTCCCAAACTACAATAGCGCCTTCAGGAAGATTGACAAGTTCGGATGCATTTTCGTATTGATTTGTAACTTCAACAAAATCGCTTCTGGATTGTAAAGCAGGTATTGCTTGATAAGCGCTGTTATAGCTTAAACGAAAACCATAAACTTTTTCCAGCGTATTATTAACTCCTTTTAAGCACCAACCGGTTGTGCCCATTGAATTTGCAGTTTGTTCGGCGGCAGATGCCAATGTGCTGTTTGAAGGTAAGTTTCCTGTATAGGTTGTTGTTCCTGTTGAATATGTTGGTGTTGTGCTTGATATATTTTGTTTTGCACTTTGCTCTTTTATGGCTTTTACTTGAACTAAAAGCTCGATATCGTTTGTAAGTTTTAGAGTGTTTGTTGTTAGCTGAATTTCAGCCTGTTCTATGTTTGATTCAAGATTTTCAATTTGCGATTTCAAGGTTGAATCTTCATATACCCTATCTTCCATTGTGTGGGTTTGATAGTATTCATTCATTAAATTTGTCATTAGCCCGCTTTGGCTGTCTGTTAAGCTTGAATTATCGGCCTCAAGCTCTTTGTTGCTATTTTCCGCTGTTTTTATATTTTTATTCGCATTTGTAATTAAGTAATTTAATTTTGTTATTTCACCATTTAATTTTTCTATTTCTTTTTGAAGTTCGTTAATTTTATCTGCATCTTGATTTGATGATTTTTGAAGTGTTTCAATTTCTTCTTCTTTTTCTTTAATTTCTTTTTCTTTTAGTTCAATTTCTTCTTTGGCTTCTTCTATTGATATTTTATTTTCTGTAATTATGCTTAAATTTTCTTGAATAGTGCCTGTGTTAAGAGCTATATTTGATATTATATTTTTAAGCTCTTCATCATATTTTTTCTGTACTTCTTTTGGAATAACATCTGTGCCGTTTGCAAAAATTGCTTCTATTGCATTTTTGCAAGTTTCAATATATGCATCAGTTTCTGTTTGTTTATCTTTAATTTCTTGTTGTTTTTCTTCTATTTCTTTTTGAATATCTTCCGTTGTTTTAGAACTTGAAAGCATTTCTTCATAGCTTGTTTCACTTGTTTCATTTAATTCTACAAGTTCATCTTCAAGTGTTTGATAGTATGCTTCTTTTATTTTACTAACGCCGTATGTACCTGATGTTTCAGCTTTTTTTACTGTTTCGCTGCCTGAAATTGCACCGGTTATTTTTTTTAGTATTGAATTTATGTAGTTATAGCTCATTCACTTTATCCTTATTATTTTTCTTCGTCTTCAAAATCAAGTTCATAATCATATCCGTCTTCGCCTTCGATTATGGTGGTTGAACTTGAAGAACTTTCATTGGATTGAATTTGCATGGTGCTTTCTTGTTCGATGTTATCTTCTTTTATTTCGTCATTTGTTTCTTCGCTTGTTAAGCCTGATTCTTTGTCATTTTGTGTTTCTATAAAGCTGTTTGAATTATCAACTTTTACAAAGTCTTCTTCTTCGCATGGAATATCTTCTGTTTTATCGTCAACTGTTTCATCAGGAATTTTTTCAGGCTCATTTTCTTCTGTTGTTACCTCTTCATTGCTTGTTTCAGGAGCCTTATCAATAATTATTGTTTCTTTGTCTTCATTTGTTTCTGATGTTGTTTGTTCGGGTTCTTGAGTTTTTAGAGGTATGTCATTTGCTGTTTCTTCCTGTTTTGGTTCTGTTATTTCTTCCGTTGTTTCTTGGTCTTGAATTGGGGGTTCAATATTTGGATTATCGGGAATGACATCATCCTCTGGTTCACATGGTTTTTTGTCAATAATTGTTGTATCTTCATCTTTGTTCATTTTATCAAGAATTTCTTGAAGAATATCTTCAATTTTGCTTGTATCTACATTGTTGTTTACGTTGGTTGAATTATCAATACTTCCTATATTCGTGGAATTATCCGTATTGTTATTTGTTGTTGAATTATCTTGATAAATATTGGTTGTTGAATTATCAGTATAATTGTTGCTGTTATTTATTGAATTATCAGTAGAATTATTACTGTTTGATACTGAATTATCGTTTGTAATATCCGTATTGGTTGTTGTGTTATTTTGAGTATTGTTACTGTTTGTTGTTGTATTGTTATTTGTTATGTTATTTTCAGGATTTTTAGATGTTTCTTCTTCTTTTATTTCATTCAATTTTTGATTTAATATGATTAAAACTTGTTGGTATCCGCTTACATCACAACCTATGCTTTGCGATGTTTGAATATCTGTTTGAATTTTGCTTATGATTGAATAAATTTCATCTAATGATGTTGCTTTATCTGCATTGCTGATATAAATTTGTACTTTAGAATTTATTGCTGCCTCTTCACGACGTTTTAGCGTTTCAATAAGAGATTGCGCACCTGAAACACTTACTGAAATGGAAGAATATTTTGATATCATAGAGCTTATTTCGCTCAATAATTGACGTCTTTCAGAACTTGTAGTTGCGCTATTAACTCTGTTTTCAAATGCTTTTATTTCTTCATCTACAAGAATTTGTTGAGTTTGCCTGATTTCTTTTAATTTTGCTTCAAGTCTGCTGCAATCAAGCCCTTCTATTTGCTTTAATTCTTCATAATTTGCACTAAGTTCAATGTAAAGCTCTTCAAGCTCAAAAACAGAAAGGTTTGCAAGACTTATGCTTTGTACGTAGCTGTCTAACTCTTTTTGCGCTTCAGATTTTAGTGTTTCTGATGTTTTATTTATATCATCTGTGCTTGTCTCATATTGTGTTGAATTTTTATCTACTTGTTGCGCAGTTGTTGCTGCTTGATTGCTTCCATTGACAAGACCTTGTACGGTTCCTGTTATGCCGTTATTTGCACTGTTTCCTGTTGTATAGGTGTTAAGCATTGTTTCAGCTGTTGTGTCAGCTTCTTTTTGGTTTGTTTCCTGTATTTTTTCAAGCAACTTTTCTAATTTCGATGTATCAAGACCTTTGCCTTCTGCATCTTTAATTAATGTTGAAATATCTTCATACAAGGTATTAAGGGTTGTTGTATCAGATATTACTTCATCGGTTACATCTAAACTTACTTGTTGTGCGTATGAATCAAGATATTCTTGTGCATATTTAAGGCTGTCATCTCCTGTTCCTAATTTTGTCATCAGTTCATTCAAGCCTTCAATCTCGATGCCGTATGTTTTACTAACCTCATAAAAAGGTTCTAATTTTGTTTGTGCTTCTATAATTTTATCTATATTTTCTGTAATGCTTCCTACATCTGTTATATCGTCAAAGTTAAATTCGCTGTCAAGCAGCCCTTTTAAGTCGCTATTAACCTCATCTACTACTGTTTTTCCGCCATTTTGAAGTTTTTCTGCTGCCAAATTCCATGAATTATCGAGTCTGTCTGCTGTGTTTGTTATATTTTGTTGTAATTCAGCTAATTTTCTTTCCATTTCTTCATTCTGTTTAGATGAAGTGTATGCCCAAATTCCTGCGCCTACTGCTACAATTCCTGCTATTCCGGCCACTACCCAACCTGCAACCGGAACTGCAGCTGCAACTGCTGCTACCGTGCCTGCACCGCTTGTTACTGCAGCTGCTGATATTGCTGCAGCCGAAGAGGCTATGCAATATGCCGGAACCACAACTGCTACTGCGCCTGCAACGCCTGACGTTACAGCCTTTCCAACAACTCCGTTTTTCTCAAATTCAACGCCTGCCGCTTTTCCAAGTTCGCCTATTGCAATAGACATATTCGTCATATCTGCAAGAACTGCTGCAATTTCATCAGGATTATCTTCATCCAATGATGCAATTTTTTTATCCAGTTCATTTACTTCATCTTCAATTTTTTCAAATATTGCAATAAGGTCATCAAGGCTGCTGTCTTCTGTCAGCTTGCTTATACCTGTTGAATTTGCATAAATTTTATAACTGTCGTAGTCAAAACCTTCAGGATATTCCTCTTCACCCTGAACTTCGCCTTCTTCGCCCAGTTGTATTTCTTGGTATTCGTCTTCGTTTATTTGTTCTGCCTTATTGCTTGCTATATAATTTGAAATAATTTCTTGCTTTTCTGATGTAGTTGATGCATTGTTTATTTCATTTAAAATAGCCTGTGAGTTAACCCTGTAGTATTTCCCGCTAATTTCCACTGAATATTCGCTCATAAAATACCTTCCTTTTTTTAAGACACACTTCATTAAATCGGTTTTTATATTTTTTTTCTTTAGGAAAAAAATTATTTCTTAACAAACTTGTTACATTTAAGTTAATTTTTGTAAAATAATTTTTCTTTTTTGAAATTTCGCTGTCTATATATACTTTTTACATATATTCTGGAGAAAAATTCGCTATGATTTCTGAATCTTTTGATTTATACCTTTTGAAAAATTCTGTCACCGTCAATTCTTTGGATGACACTAATTTAGATTTGAAAAGCGCACAAAATGAACAAGGTAAAAAAACAAATTCTACAGATGATGCCTCTGAGGATGAGTATCTTGAAGTTGATATAAAAGATGATGCCGATGATGAAACTGTTTTATCGGAAGATTTACCTTTAGTAAAAGAAGATGATTCAGATTCTTCAACGGATGTTAAAAGCGATGAAAATGCATCTTTCGCATCGGATACCAAGCTTGATTCTTCTTTAGAAACAGAAAATGAAAAAGATGATGCTCAAGGCATAGATATAAAAGAATTCAAAAATATCATATCCGAAAATTCCAAAAAAGATGAGCTTATGGCAGAATATGGCTATGATAAGATATTTGACTATATCGATGAAAATAATGACGGTCAAATTTCAGATGAAGAAATTAAAAATTTAGGTTTTGATATTACCGATATAAAAAATTTAACCGTTGAAAACATTCAAGAGTTGGCTAAACTTGCAGGTTTGCCTGTTGTGAGCCTTGAAGATGACAATGAAGATAAAAATAAAGATGATTCAATAGGGCTTACTCCTGAACTTTTGGAAAAATTAAAAAAGGCTTTTAGCGAAGATGACAATTCAAATGTTTTAAGCGAGCAAACAGTTAATACAGCATCACCTGTTAATTATAGTTATACACCCGCTAATACAGGCGTTTCCGGCGGAAATATTTCAAGTGCAAATTATTCAAATTCAAACGCTTCATCTAAAGCTCAGCCGGATGAAATGTCTATGGATGAGCTTTTAGATGAAAAGCAAACAAAACAAAATGCGCTTTCAGATGCAAATTCTAAAGTTGCAGATGTTATGTCTAATAATGACGTTGAAGTTAAAGCAGCAATCGAAAATTCTGATAATAAGCAAGAAGAATATGAAAAATGCCTTAAAGAAGATGAAAAAATTTCAGATGAGCTAAAAGAAAGGCAAGAAAACAATCAAAAAGATATTGAAAGTAAAGAGAAAGCTATTTGTGACAAAGAAACTGAAATTGTAGAAGCTGAAGCAAAAATTCAAAATTTAGATAGCGAAATTTCTTTAATCGATAATAAAATTAGCGCACTTAATGCTTCATTGGCTGCATTGCCAGATAAAACAGAAGATAATCAATCAAGACATTCTGAAATTGATGCTCAAAAAGCAAATATTGAAAGTCAAATTGCAGATGCAAAGAACGACAAACAAGCAAAAGAAGATGAAAAATCTGAAATTAAAGATAAAAAAAACGATAATGAAAAAGAGCTTGAAGAACTGAAAGATGAACTTAAAGAACTTGAAGATGAACGAGCTGATATTGAAGATGAAATTTTAAATTCTTGTTCAAATGAAACCAAACAAAAGCTTGAAGCTTGGCAAGATGCAAGAGAAAATATAGAAACCGTTAAAAATGAAAGACTTGCGCTTTTTAAAGAGGAAGTCCAAACGGCACAAGATGAACTCGATGAAGTTAATTCTTCAATTATGGAGCTTGAAAATATGCAAATTCAACTTCAAAATCGTGTTGGTGATGAAGGCGAAGATGTTGTTGATTTTGCAACAAAACTTGATGGTCTGAGTGCATCTGAAATGAAACAAATTATGCAAGCTGCCGGTTGCAGATTTGACGATGGCGCTTGGTGTGCTGATTTTGTTACCTATGTTACAAAACAAATTTATGGAAATGATTCCACCCCCGGCAATTTTGCAAACAGTTGTTCCAATACGGCATCTTGTACAACGATAGGTGCTTGGGCAGATGCTAACGGTATTTTAACAACCGATTCAAGTCAAGTTGAACCGGGTGATTTTATCTTGTATCCAAAAAACGGTTCTTATGGACATATCGGAATAGTAACTTCAGTAAATGCAGATGGTACCGTTAATACGGTTGAAGGTAATACAAGTTATGATAACGGCAGCTATAATGGCGGTGTTGTCAATCAATGGACGGGAAGAACCGGCTCTTATGTTTTGATGCATAAGCTGGCATAGAAATATAAATTTACAGAAACAGCATAGCGATTTTTTGGCGTCTTATTGATATGAGGCGCCTTTTTTTATGTAATAAGAGCCGGCATGGTGACCGGCCCTTATTATCCTTTGTTTATTTGTAACCTTAGCCTTGAATTGTTCCGTTAAATGTTTCAAAAGGGTTTTTTGCTAATTGTGCTTCTTCTTTTGGTTCTGCTTGCTCAAGCGCTTGCATCTCGGGTTGAATGACTGTTGGCTCCATTTCTTTGATTGCTTGAGGAATGTCGTTTGCTGTTTCGTTATTATTTTCTGCTTGCGCTTGTTTGTCGTTGTTTTTGTTAAATAATCCAACGGCTTTATCTTTAATTGCAATAAATTCTTCTTTTTTTAGGCTTAATAAGGTTGTAGCTGCTGCGGCAAAAACACCTGCGATGCCTGCTTTTAAAATTCTTTTGCTTGTTTTCATGCCGTTAACCGCATCTTTTGCGGGTTTTGTTGCTAAAAATGCGCTTCCGGCTGAAAGCACTGTAGCAGCTCCAATGTATTTTGCTCTTGTTCTGTTTTCTTTATCTTGAAAAGCTGTTTGTATTGAATTTATTTGCATTTGTTTCCCCTTTTTAACCTTGATGTGTAAACAGTTTTCCTGCTTCTTTGTCGTATGCTGTCTGATTATCCGTATTTTTGTTTTTAAGTTTACTTACACCTGCTCTTATTGTGTCGATAACAACTGAAATTCCCGCCACAATTAAACCAACTTTGAGGGCATTTTTCGGGTTTTGTCCTTTATTAAAAGCTAAAGTTAAACCTGTGCTTAGTACTGCACTGCTTGCTGCATTTATTGCTACTTGTTTTGCATTTTCTTTTTGATATGCATTTGTGTATGAACCTTCTATGCGCATTTTACACCCAACCTTCCTGTTGTAATTATAAAACATAAAATAAAATTTTTTTGCTATTATACCTTATTGCATTAGTTCTTATGTGCAATTTTTACATTTGTTAACTTTTAATAAAATGCTTATGCTTGAGTATTTATGGGCGGTGTTTTATGAAAAATGTATTAATCTTACTATTATTTGCACTTTTAACAGGTAGTCTTATTTATTTTGACAGCAGCAACAAAAATGATGTGGTTGTTGAATTTGAAAAGCTTAGACCCGTGAATGAAAAAATTAATGTTTACTATAATGGGTATAAAATAGGGCACTCAAGAAGATTTTTTCCTTGTGAAAATTCAAAAAGCATTTGTTTACTTATAAGTTTGAATAAAAATGCAATGTTTTTACCTGAAAATATTACTGCAAAAATGAAGCAGAAAAAAATTCATGACAGAAAATATGAAGATTATTTAGAAATTGTATACCCAAATGTTCCGTCAGATAAACCAATACGAGATGATATGGTAATTAAAGGCGAGCTTGCAAGCGGTTTTCATAATTATTTAAACGAAGAAGTTAATTTTTCTGATATGGAAGAATTAAAGCTTTCTCTCTCAAATTCTGTTCAAAATATAGAAAAAATGACAGCTTCCCTTGTTGATATTATGCAAAACATCGAAAGAACAACAAAAAAATCTGAATCCAATCTTGAAAACGCTTTTCAAAATGTTGATTCCACTACCAAAAATCTCTCCGACATAAGCAGCAAAATTAATTCATCCATAAATGAAACCTCCATGCAAGATATTATTCAAAATTTAGACGGCATCATGGGTAATATAAACGAATTTACAGCCGATTTTAACGATTCATCTTCCGACATTGGCGAAACCATAAGCTCAATCGAATCTATCACAAGAAACACAGATGAAATAATTCAAGGTGTAAATTGCACTTTGAGAAAACCTTTCGGTGGTTTTCGGCTAATGTTTGGAAAAGTTGTAAGATAATACACACACTTTTGCATTTTTGTTGGTTCTTTATATTAAAGGTACATATTGTCTGTCTAAAATACTTTTTACCTTAATTGCTTACAAGTAGTGCCACTTTTTAAGTGGCACAAAGCTAAATTTCTATTTTTTTACACAACGTACGAGATATAATTCTGATCGGGGACGCTTTCCTCGGTCGCCATTTACAAAAGCCTGATACCAAGCCATACCGGAATTGCCTGATGATACGGTTGTGCTTGACCAGTATCTGCTTTTGCTTTCACTTAAATTAATTAATGGTGCATTTACAAATAAAGATGTCAGTTCATCTTTATCAGGTAGCCTTAAATTTTCTGCCATATTTTTGCACGCTGTTGGCGCATCGATTGTTTCTTTGTTTTCTGAATAGTGAGGCACTGTTGAAGCGTAATCTTTGTCATAAGGAACAGGTGCTACAACTACAGGGTTTTTATTGTAGAGTGCTGTCATAAACCCAATATCTTTACCTATTTCATTAGGTCCTTCTTTACCATTTAGGTCGTATAAAAAATTTACACACATATTGTTTTGTGGATAGTGATTGATTGACACACTTGATGAACACATAGGATTATAGTAAACAGCGATAGATTCACCATTTACCGTTTCAAAAGCAGCAGCTTTAGTATCAACCACGCTTCCTTTTTCTCCGTCCACATGAAGCCCGTTTAATAATTGGCTATTTAACTCGCTCATTTTAGTTGGAAAACTAATTTCAGAAACTGCATCTAGTGTTGCAACTTTACTTGGAATACCGCAAGATGAAAGCTTATCAGGACCACAAACATTGTTTATTTTATAAACCTTTGATAATGCATCCAAAATAAAGCTTTCAGCTGCCGTATCTTCTGTTGCGGTTCCTTCTTCATTGGTTTCAAATGTTCCATATCCACCCAACGTATTCATCTGCCCAATCGCTTGCGCCATTCTGGCATGAAGCGCTTTCCTCTGTGCATCCCATGCTTTTTCGTTAACATTTACAAGTAAACTAGGCAACGTAATTGCAGCCACAATGCCAATAATTGCCAAAGTAATTAAAACTTCAGCAAGCGTAAAGCCTCTTGTCTTTTTCATATCATTCTATCCTTTCAACTTTGCACCAATTTGAGCTAATTTGATGCAAGGGGTTATATCCTTTATTGTTAGAGGGTTTTGTGGATTATAGAAATAAAAAATATTAAGGTTTATTGGTCTTGAATTAATAGTGAAACAATGATATATTGAGAAAAAGAAGTTAAATGCACCAATATAGCTCATTTTGGTGCATTTTTTGTGTATTTAAAAAATAGTGGGGTAATGGGGGTTAGATATAAAGGCTTTTTGAGATGAAGGGGTGAAGAAGTTGTTAAGAAATATGAGAAGTTTGCAATTTTTTATATTTTCCGGGTTTAAGAAGATATGAAAATAAATGGTTTTAAAAATGATGTAAATTTTAAAGGTGCTACTATTAATATAAATGCATTATCAGATACTCATGGCAATTTAGAGCTTGCTGACAGAGGGTATCAGACAATGATAAAGCATGAAAAAGATGTTTTCGAAAAGGAAGAAAAAGGGAAAGCTAATTTCTTGATAATTGGTGGTGATTGGTTTATATCAGGCGGGAAAACAGGATATTTAACAGACCCAAACAAGCCTTTGATGAAATTTCAAGGGGAAATGCTAAATAAATTTATTGGCAAAATTAAGGAAAAGTATCCAATGACAAAAAGCATTTTTGTTCCTGGAAACCATGAAACAGATGGCGGAATTGAAATTTTTAGTCAAGCAATTAGGAATATTGATGCTGATGTGATTATAACAAATATGGATTTTGAAAATTCTTTTCTTATGAAAGATGCCATAGACGAAGGAAGGGTAGTAGCCGAAAAAATAACGGTTGTTTCTGATGATAAGGACCCTGAAAAAAGCTATCCTGTATTAAATTTAGGAATCATGCCCGTAAACTTAGAATTTTATCTAAATGACCATACAGGCTTAGAATTAGTTGAAAATTGCAAAGTTCCCCAAAAATATGTAAGTTCAAATCAAACCCAAAAGACAAGAGCGCTTGTAAAAGCCAGAATTGAAGAATTTAAAGAAGAAAATCCAAACGGTATTGTTATTTTAACTTGTCATACGGGTGTTAATTTAGCTGATAATCTTGCAAAAGAAACTCAAATTGACCTTGCTTTTGATGCGCATGAACATAAAGATGAAGTAAGATATGTTAATGGAACTCCAATCGTGGCGCTTTCGCAAAATTTTCAAAAAATTGCTAATGCTAAAATAAAAATTGATGATGACGGAAAAAAAGAAATTACAATTAAAGAACTAAGACCTACTGAGGGGCAATTTCAGCAAGGCGAGCTTGCTAAATTTTATAAAACACTTTTTGAAAAAGATGTGGCCCCGCAGTATTCAATTACATCTGACGGAATAACTTCACTTTCTGTTGATAACATAAGAAACAGAAATAATCATTTAGCCAATTTTGTACTGGATTCAATTAGAGAAGAAATAAAAGAATACGACCCCGATGTTCAAATTTTTGCTCTAAATGCAAGCGCAATAAGATCCGGATTTAAAATTTCAAAAAATGAACCAAAAACTTCCCCTATAGAAATTGCAAACTGTTTGGTTGGAATTAATCATAAAGTTGCAAATGTCGTTGTAAACAATGTTACAGGCAGGGAATTATCTTTTATGGTTTTAGATAATCTTTTATTCAACAGGCTTGATACAGAGAAAAATCCTCTTATACATTATTCAGGCTTAAAAGTTGATAAAACAGGGCTTTTAGCTGCTTATGATAAAGGAATTATTGGTGAAGAACTTTGCAAATTTATAACTTTATCAGATACAGGCGAAACAATTAACCCTGATGAAAAATATAGAATTGCAAATGTTGAAAAATATTTTAATAAGTCCGTAAACGAAAAGATTAAGGAACTATACAGTGCATCTGAGCCTTTAAACATAAATATTCATGACCTGTTGAAAGAACATTTCAGAAAGCATCCAAATATTCACTATACACCTGAAAACAGGCTATATTAGCAATATTAATCTTCAAATTTTAAATTCAGATAATCTTTCAGTGCAAGTTTCCAATCTCTTAACATTTTGCCGTTATCCATAACAGAATATTTAGGTCGCACTGCGGGCCTTTTAAATTCTTCTGTTGTGCAAGGTTTAAGATTAACATCTAAATTGCTTAGTTCAAAAATTGTTTTTGCAAAATTATACCAAGTGGTGGGTTTTCCGCCGCCTGAGAGATGATATATTCCATAAGGCTTATTTAATAATGTCATAATTGCACCGGCTAAATCCATTGTCCAAGTAGGCGTTCCCCATTGATCGTCAACAACTTTTAATTCATCTTTATCTTTAAGAGAAAGCATAGTATCAACAAAGTTTTTGCCATACATGCCATAAAGCCAGCTTGTTCTTGCTATATAGTATTTTTTGCAATGTTTTTTTACAAGTTCTTCCCCTTGTAGTTTGGTTTTGCCGTATACGTTTATTGGATTTGTTGCATCTGTGGGCAGATATGGAGAATTCTTTTCTCCGTCAAAAACGTAATCTGTTGAAATGTAGATGATAGGAATATCAATTTTGCTTGCGCTAAGAGCAATATTTTCCGTTCCTATAACATTAATAAGCTCGGCTTTTTCTTTTTCTTCTTCAGCTTTATCAACATTTGTGTATGCTGCAAGATGAATAATTAAATCAGGGTGAGCTTTTAGAACAAATTCCTCAACTTCTTCTTTTTTTGTAATATCTAAATTATCAATATCTGTTTCTATTAGAAAACAACCTAAATCTTCCAGTGTTGGGCAAAGATCTTGCCCTAACATGCCTTTTGCGCCTGTTATTAAAACTTTCATAATAAATCCTCTTTATTTATTTCAGCAATAGTTTTTGCAATTTTATCTTTTTCTGATAATTTTGGTTCAAAATCAATATCCCAGTCTATGTTTATGTCTTTGTCGCACCATAAGATGCTCATCTCGTCTTTTGGGCTATAATCGCCTGAAACTTTATACATAACTTCAACAGTTTCAGAAAGCGCAACAAAACCATGAGCAAAACCTTTGGGAATAAAAAGCTGATGTTTGTTTTCCTCGGTTAATTTCTTTTTTGTCCATTTTAAAAATGTAGGTGAATTAACCCTTATATCAACCGCAACGTCTATTATTTCACCTTTTGTGCAGCGAACGAGTTTTGCTTGCGGGTTTGGATTTTTTTGATAATGTAAACCTCTTAAAACCCCAAAAGATGATTTTGAGTGGTTATCTTGAATAAAAATTTCATTAATTCCGATATCTTTAAAATCTTTTTCTTTATAGGTTTCAAGAAAAAACCCTCTTGTATCGCCAAAAACCTTTGGTTTAACTAAAATAACGCCGTCTAATTCTGTTTTTTCAAATTCAAAAGGCATTTAAAAACCCCCAAATAATTATTTATAAAAAGTATACACTTAAAATAAGTTATTTTCAAAATTTTATTGTAAACTTAATTTATGACAATAAAACAAATTATAATTTCTTTAATTTTATTATTGGCAATTTACGGATTTTTAATAGAGCCTAATTTGATTATGGTTAAAAAATTAACCATAAAATCTGATGATATTAAAAATTTTAAAATAGTCTTTGTTTCAGATTTTCACCTCTCAAAACAAGCAAAATTGAGGCTTAATAGGATTGTTAAAAAAGTTAACGAACAAAAACCGGATGTCGTTATTTCAGGCGGTGATTATGTCATTATGCATAATGCAAAATTTTCAATGGATATGAACTATGCCGCAGAAAAATTAGCTGAAATTAATTCAAGGTATGGCATTTACTCTGTTATGGGCAACCATGACTATCATAAAGATAATAAATATATAAAAAATGCCCTAACAAACCATGGAATAAAAGTTTTAGAAAATGAAAACGCAAAAATTATTCACAACGACAAACCAATTTACATTGCAGGCATTTCTGACATGCAAACAACCTTTTATGACCTTGATAAGGCACTAAAAGGAACAAAACTTCCTATTATTTTGGTTTCTCACTCGCCTGACATAACCCCAAAAGCAAAAGGCAGAGTAAACCTTGTTTTATCGGGGCATACCCATGGCGGGCAAGTAAGAATTCCCTTCATAGGTCCAATTATAGTGCCTTCTAAATATGGCGATAAATATGCATCAGGTTTTATTGATAACTTTACATACACAACAAAAGGTCTCGGCACAAGCATTTTACACCTGAGATTTAATTGCGCACCTGAAATTTTAGTTGTTGAATATAAATAATCTGAATTAATTATCCTTTAACCTAAGCTATATATTCTATAATCTCAATTAATTTACACTGTAATCATTTTTATGGAATAAAAAAGCGTTGCTTTATATAACAACGCCTGATTGTGATAAATTATGCATAATATAAAAATATTTTTTCTTCTGTAATATCAATTTTATTTCTCAACACAACGTACATAATGCGTATCTGAACGTTTGCCACGGGAAAGATGCCCAACATTGAAGTTTTGGTACCATGCCAAACCGGACGACCCAAGTGAAATTACAGAACCTGACCAATAGCCACTTATACTTTTATTTAGTTCAATAAGTGGGGAGTTAATAAAAAGCGATGCCAGTTCATCTTTATCAGGAAGTCTTAAATCTTCTGACATAGTTTTGCAAACAGCTTGTGCATCAACCGCCTCTGTTTCTGTTGAATATTGTTGCACAGTCGATTTATAATCAGTACTGTAGGGAATAGGTGCCACAACTATAGGGCTCTTATTATTAAAAGCTGTTATGAAACCAATATCTTTTCCTACTTGATTAGGACCTTCGCTACCATTTAAGTCATAAACAAAATTAACACACATTCTGTTTTTGCTGTAGTGATCAAAGGTTTTATCAGAGCTGCATAGTGGATTATAAAAAACTGCTATTGATTCCCCATTTACTGTTTCAAAAGCAGCCGCTTTTGTATCAGCAACATCACCTTCTTCGCCTTCATAACGTTGTCCGTTTAACAATTTATCATTCAGTTCACTCATCTTTGTCGGAAAAGTAAGCTCAGATGTTCCGTTTAAAGTTGTAATTTTACTTGGAATACCGCAAGATGAAAGTTTATCGGGTCCGCAAACATTGTTAATCTTATAAACCTTTGACAATGCATCTAAAATAAAACTCTCAGCTGCCGTATCAACCGTTGCGGTTCCTTCTTCATTGGTTTCAAATGTTCCATATCCACCTAATGTATTCATCTGCCCTATTGCTTGAGCTAATCTTGCATGAAGAGCTTTTTTCTGTGCATCCCATGCTTTTTCGTTAACATTTACAAGTAAACTAGGCAAAGTAATTGCTGCTACAATACCAATAATTGCTAACGTAATCAAAATTTCAGCTAAAGTAAACCCTGTTTTCTTTTTCATCAAAATTACCTTTCTTTTATCAGCAAATTTAAAAAAATGTATAATGAAGCAATACTTCACATATAGTTATATTATCATCTTTTCACCTTGGCTTCAATGTATGAATTATAAATTATTATTTTAGCTTTTTGTACCACTATTACGGAATTATATTGCAACAAAAATGCACCAAAATGAGCTATCTTGGTGCATTTAACTTCTTTTTCTCAATATATCATTGTTTCACTATTAATTCAAGACCAATAAACCTTAATATTTTTTATTTCTATAATCCACAAAACCCTCTAACAATAAAGGATATAACCCCTTGCATCAAATTAGCTCAAATTGGTGCAAAGTTGAAAGGATAGAATGATATGAAAAAGTTTAAAGGCTTTACGCTTGCTGAAGTATTAATTACTTTAGCTATTATTGGCATTGTGGCTGCAATTACGTTGCCTAGTTTGCTTGTAAATGTTAACGAAAAGGCATGGGATGCACAGAGGAAAGCACTTCATGCAAGAATGGCGCAAGCTATAGGGCAGATGAATACGTTGGGTGGATATGGAACATTTGAAACCAATGAAGAAGGAACCGCAACGGTTGATACGGCAGCTGAAAGCTTTATTTTGGATGCATTGTCAAAAGTTTATAAGATAAACAATGTCTGTGGTCCTGATAAGCTTTCATCTTGCGGTATTCCAAGTAAAGTTGCAACGTTGAACGGGGTATCAGAAATTAATTTTCCGACAAAGATGAGCGAGCTGAATTCATTTCTTTTGAATGGATTACACAAGATAAATGAAGATGGAAATATTGTTGATACAAAGGCTGCTGCATTTGAAACGGTTAATGGTGAATCGATTGCGGTTTTTTACAATCCGCTTTGTGGCTCGGATAGCTCTGCAAGTCATTATGTTCAAAACAAAATGTGTGTAAATTTTATCTACGACCTAAATGGAAGTGAAGGTCCTAATGAAGTGGGCAAAGATGTCGGATTTATGACTGCATTGTATAATAAAAATTCATCTGTTGTTGCGCCTTTTCCGTATAAGGTTAATTATAAAACAAAGGCAGTGTCATACTCTGATAGTTTAGATACAAAAGATGCATCAGAAATTTGTAAACTTCAAAATGAAGGGCTTAGATTGCCAAACAGAGATGAATTGGCATCATTATTTATTAATAGCAGGCTTATTAACATTGTCGGGGACGGTTCAGGCGGGTATTGGTCGGGCTCAATTATTTCGGGTGGTACTAACGGTTTAGCATGGCATCAATATTTTAATGACGGAATTAGAGAAACGAGTTTACGTTCTACGGAAAGATATATAAGATGTCTTTATAAATAGTTCAAAAAATATAACATAAAGCCTTTAGTCACGCTAAGGGCTTTATGTTTAAGAATTAAATTTTAATTATCTTTACCCAATTCAACTGCACGAAGGCAAGTTTTTTCGATAGTTTCGAAAAGAACTTTTTCTATGTCTGATTCGATTAGAACTTTATTTCCTTCATAGGTTGTTCCGTTTGGAGTTGTAACTGCTGTGATTAAATCTTGCGGAGTTTGATTTGTTTGCATAATCATTTTAGAAGCGCCAAGGGCAGTTTGGGCTGATAGTTTAAGTGATGTTTTATAATCAAGACCTAATATTTCTCCTGCACGAGCAATTTTATCAATTATATAGTAATAAAAAGCCGGTCCGGAACCGGAAACAGCCGTAACAGCGTTAATTTGTGTTTCATCTAAAGAAATTGCTTCGCCCAGTTTTGAAAACATATCAAGAACGAATTGAACATCATTATCTGTAGATTTATTTCCTCTGCAAACAACACTCATGCCTTCATTAACCATTGCGGGAGTGTTTGGCATAACTCTTACTACTCTTGAATTTTCAAGGGTATCTTCATATTTTTTAATTGGAATACCTGCAAGAATTGAGATAATCAACTTGTTGTCCGCATATTCTTTTAAATTTGATAAAACGTCGTTAACAACAAAAGGTTTTGTAGCAATTAAAATATTAGATACATTTTTTGCTAACTGTTCAATATTATGAACAGGATTAATTTTAAGCTCTTTTGCGGTTGAATTCAAATGCTCAAAATTAACATCGTAAGCATAGATGTTTTCAGGTTTAATAAAGCCTGAGTTAATAACGCCTCTGCAAATTGCGCCTGCCATTTTTCCAAAACCTATAAACCCAAGATTATTAACCATAGCACATTTCTCCTTATATAACTTGACAGCTGTTTTTGTCTCATTTATCATAATAAATACCGTAGTAAAAATCAATATCAAGGAGTAAAATATAATGCGTCGCACATTAGAAGGCACAAAAAGAAAAAGACAAAAAGTTTCAGGTTTCAGAGCTAGAATGGCTACTCCGGAAGGTCAAAAAACAATTAACAGACGTCGCGCTAAAGGTCGTCATAAAGTAGCTATTGTTGCAAAAAACCGTGCTTAATAAAAGAAACAGATTAAAAACAAACTCATCATTTAAAGCAACATACTGCCAAAACAGAGTTGTATCTGATGAGTTTTTTGTTTTGTTTGCCGGTAAAAATAAACAACAAGATGATGTTGAAACAAGAATCGGGTTTGTTGTAAGCAAAAAAATTGACAAAAGAGCGGTTGTAAGAAATAAAATTAAACGAAGAATGAGAGAAAGTTTTAGGGTTTACCTGAAAGACAGGAAAATTCCCTACATGAGCCTTATTTTAACCGCAAAGGAAGCTTCTAAAAATGCCAATTTAGAAATTACATTAAAAAGTGTTTACAAATTGATGGATAAAATGGCAAACAAATTTATTCAGGAGTATTAATAAAATCATAATGAACGCTTTAATTGAAACATACAATATAAAAAATAGTAACGAAAAGCTGCAAAAGCCTAATTTTGACACTAAAATAGGCAGAGAATTTTTGGCATTTTATCTTCAGACAAAATTTAAGCAAATACTAAATTTTGACAAGAAAAATGAGGAACATCTATTTTTAGAAGTTCGTGACGATTTTATTCCAAACTTTCTTAACCGTTTGGTAAATTACCCCAATATGAAGATTTTAATTGGAATTACCGGCGAATCAGCCTCAGGCAAATCTTCAATATGCAATGAAATTCAAAAAATAATCGACAAATTTAATATGCCAATCACCATAATAAATGCCGATAATTATTTTAGAGATATTTCCGATTTAATAAAAAAATATGGCACTTTTGATAATTTAAGAGATAACGGGCATGATGTTGATGCGCCTGAAAATTTTAGGCTGGATTTACTTAAAGAGCATGCCTACGACTTAAAAAACGGCAAAAATATCATGGCGCCAAAATATTTAACAAACGGCACAGGTGTTTCTGTATTAAATGCAAATGAAGTTAAAACAAACAAAATTGTTGTAATTGAAGGCATGGCAACAATGTTTGAACCCGTAAGAAGCCTGTTTGACATAAAAATTTATGTAGAAACAACCAGAAAAACAAGAAGAAAAAGATTCTTAGACAGAGCCGAAGAAAGAAATCAAGACAGAGAAAATGCTCTAAAGCACTGGGACTACGTTGAAAAAGCCGGCGCTAAATACATAAAACCTGCAAAAAGTTTCTCAGATATTGTTGTTAACGGCGAATGTAGCTTAGAATATTTTACGCAAATTATAGAATTTATAAACCACATTACAAATTGCTTTAGAGAGGCTGAATAAGTTTTTCTTTTAGAAAATCAATTAAGGGCAAAATATTTTCTTTTAATTCCTCATAATTGCCATTATTATTTAATATATAATCAAAGCCACTGTAGCTATCAAGCTCTGTTTCGGTTAAATCGTTTGTATTTGTAATTGTTCCGCGTTTATTTCTTGTTTCATAACTTGCTTCAACCCTTATTAAAATTGCACCTGCGTTTTTAAAAACTTCAGCTTCGTGCAACAATCTGACATCAGGAACAATAACATTTTTATCTTGTTCAATAATCTTATTAAGCCAAAAATCAGGATGGATATTTCTGCCTTCATTGCCAAGCTCAATAAGCCCCGTTCTATACTTGCCTTTATTGTTTTCTATTTCCAAAAAAGTTAAATTATTTCTTTTTCCATATTCAAGCTTTATTGCATCTGCAATACCGATTCTTATAAATTGCGGAAAAGCATCTAATATAAGCTTTGCAGCCGTGTCTTTACCTGAATATTGTTTTCCTGAGAAGCAAATTATATTTTTCATATACAAATTATATCAAAATATATACATAAAGAAAAATCGCAATTAATAAATTGCGATTAATGCCTTTTTCTCTATAAGTCCCAAAGCCATAGTAGCGGCTTTTATAAAATTCTTGATTATTCTTTCATAGCAAGGGTTTTGGTTCGTTTGCCTTACATTATAATTAAAACATTTTATATATACGAATTTCATATTTTATATATACTGTTACATTTCTTAATATTAAGAAATTAAAAAGGCAATTTTAAAAAGTATATTTTTTTTATATACATGTACGAGAGATCAAAAGTTACAAAAGAGAGACTAAACAGAAATGGAGTAAAGACCAATGGGCTGGGTAACACTGTCACTCAGAAAAATGGTTTTGACTCAAAGAGTATCACAATTAGAAAACAGATTACTTCATTTGAGTCAAGAACAACAATCATTAGCAAATAGTTCTTCATACACAGAAAGAGCTATAGGTCTTGAAAAACAAGAAGCTTATTCTTCTCTTATGAACAATTACTCTGGCAACCTGAACAATATATCAGACTTTGTATCAAGCGGAAACGCAAGCGACCCTGCAAGCTTAATTCAATATCAAGCAGAACTGCAACAACAACAGCTTGATTACATGTACAACAAAATGATAATTGATTCAGTGTTTACACAAAAAGAACAATCACTACAAGATGAAATAAACAACAAACAAACTTACTTATCACTGGAACAAGAACAAGTAGAAACCCAATTAGAAGCAGCAAGAGCTGAACTTGAACAAATGGATGAAGCATGTTCACAAGATATTCAATCAAGTACAATTAGCTTAGTATAACGGATTAAAACGATAAACACCACAAACAAAGGAAAAAGGAGAAACACACTATGGGCTGGGCAGCATTATCATTAAGAAAGATGACGCTCAAACAAAGAATCAACAACTTGGAACAAAGGCTTGTAAATATAAGCCAAGAACTCCAATCAATGTACGATTCGTCATCTTACGCACAACAAGCATTGGGCGTTGAAAAATCAAACGCACTTGCAAACTTACAACAAACATATTCAAACAATACATCAACATTAGCCGGTACATACCAAGGCGCAACAGATACATCTGCATTAAATGAATACAACACGGCATTGCAACAAGAACAACTTTCTTTAATGTATAATCAAATGATTCAAAACTCATTATTTACAGCAAAAGAATCAGCAATGCAAGATTCAATCAACCAAGCAGAAACTCAATTACAATTAGAACAAGAACAAGTTGAAACACAATTAGAAGCAGCAAGAGCTGAATATGATTCACTCGATCAAGCTTGCTCACAAGATATTCAATCAGGCGCTATAAGCTTGGTATCATAAAACCAATTAATTAGCAAAACTTGTATGTTTAAACTATAATCAGAATATGAAAATAGTTGATGAGTTTAAAAATGCAGGTATAGAGGTTCTGTATGAAAAAGCAGATATATTTCCTTATGCTTTTGATACAGCCCCAATAAAAGAAGAAATCATTCTTCCGCTTTTGGTTCTATTTCCAAAATCAACAAAAGAAGTTCAAGAAATTGTAAAAATATGCAATAAAAACAATTTAAAAATAATTTCAAGAGGAGCAGGCACCTGTCATACATCAGGCTGCAAACCTACTAAAAATTCAGTTGTAATACATTTTAGTAAAATGAATAAAATTCTTGAAATTAATAAAGAAAATTTAACAGCAATAGTGGAATCCGGTGTTATCGTCGGTCAACTTCAAAGTGAGGTTGGCCGTTTTGGTTTGTTTTTTCCGCCTGACCCATCAAACCTTAAAGTTTCAACAATAGGGGGCGCAATTTCCCTATCTTCAGGCGGCGCAAGAGCTTTTAAATACGGCACCACAAAAGACTACATTTTAAATTTAGAAGTAGTTTTAGCAGACGGCTCTGTCATTGAAACAGGAAAAAATGTTGCAAAAAATGTAACAGGGTATAATTTAACCCAATTATTTGTAGGTTCCGAAGGCACCTTAGGTATAATCACAAAAGCAACGCTAAAGTTAATACCGAAACCGGAAACATCACTTGTTACAATGGCATATTTTAACAGCCTTGAAGAAGCTGCACAAGCCGTTAATAACATAATTAACTCCCTTCTTATGCCATCCACCATAGATTTAATTGACAAAAACACAATAGAAACCATTGAAAGGTTTAATCCTTCAGGGTGGCTTTCTTATGAAGCAATGCTTTTAATTGAACTTGACGGCAATTTGAATGAAATAAAAACAAAAAATGAAAAATTAAAGCAAGTTTTAAACGAATCTAATGCCGATAAAATTGTTCAAGCAAAAGATGAAAAAGAAAGCGAAAAAATTTGGAACGCAAGAAGAAGCGCATTTGCTTGCACGGCAAAGCTTAAACCTAATGTTGTGACAGAAGATGTTGTTGTTCCAAGAAATTATATTGTCCCGCTTATAAACGAAATTAAAAAAATGTGCAATGAAAATCAAATAACGGTGTGCATTATGGGTCATGCGGGAGATGGTAATATTCATCCTAATTTTGCACTTGATTTTTCAGATAAAGACGAAATGAAAAGGTTTAAAATCGTCAAAGATAAACTTTTTAAGCTTGCAGTTCAAATGGAAGGAACACTTTCAGGCGAACATGGGATAGGCTCTGAGAAAAAAGAATATCTTGACATTGCCTTAAATAAAACAAGTTATTTATATATGAAAAAAATTAAAGAAGTTTTTGATAAAAATAATTTGCTGAATCCGGAGCTTATGTTTTAAAATGAATTTTTTAACCTTTAAAAAATACTTAAAAGAATTATTAATTCTTGCTTTGCCTATATTAGCAGGCAACATTGGGCAAATGCTTATAAATATTGGAGATGTTTATGTTGCAGGGCACTTTAACACAAACACTCTTGCTGCAATAAGTGTTGCAAGTGCAATTTTTATGACATTTGTTATCCCGGGCATCGGTCTTTGCGCCGGAGTTACGCCTGTTTTATCCAACTATAGGGGAGAAAGAAAGCCTGTTAAAAAATTGTTTGGAATAACTATAGTTTTTTCGCAAGTTTTAGCTGCTTTTTTCTTTATTCTTTTATGGCTAATTATTCCCTTAGTATATAAAATTGGTTTATCTAATGAAATTATTCAAGATACGGTTGATTATTTGAAAATATCTTCTTTTTCGGTTTTTGCAATATTTCTATATTCAGCACTAAAAGAATTTTTACAATCGCATGAAATAGTTCTTTTTCCTAATGTTATGATGGGTTTGTGCGTTTTTATTAACGTTGCACTAAATTTTATACTAACCTTCGGATACGGGTTCATTCCTTCATTAGGGACAATAGGGCTTGCCATTGCAAGCTTGACTGTCAGATTTATTCTTGCCATAGCTGTCTTTATATATTGCATGGGCTTTTTAAAAAGAAGCAAATTCAGCAATATAAAACGCTATGCTAAAGATTTAATCAAAGTTGGGCTACCTATTGCAGGGGCAATGTTTATTGAATTTTTGGGCTTCAATTTTGTTGCGGTTTTTGTTGGTAAATTCGACCCAATGTATGCAGCTTGTCACAATATTATTATATCTATTACAAGTTTAGCTTATATGATACCATTTTCAGTTTCAAGTGCACTGTCTGTTAAAGTCGGCTATGCTAACGGAAGCAAAAATATTCAAGATATAAAAAAATATACACTGACATCATTCGCCTTTATATTTATTTACGCAATTATAACGGTTGCATTTTACTTAATATACAAAGAACCTGTAATGAGAATTTTTTCAAAAGACGAAGATGTTATTCAAATTGGCGCCTCTATTATGGTTATAGTTGCAGGGTTTGTAACTTTTGACGGTATTCAGGCTGTTTGTGTGGGCGCATTAAGAGGGTTAAAACAAACCATTCAAATATTAATAATAATGCTTTTAAGTTATGCGCTTGTAAGTATTCCAATGGGGCTTATTTTGGCATATAAATTTAACATTATTCTGGAAGGTTTTTGGCTTGGGCTTGCAGCCGGTATTCTTATAGCGGCGATTGTTTCAGGCACAATTTTAGTTAAAAAATATTTTAATTTAAAAAAAGAATTTATATCCTACAGGTTATAATATTTTGTTCAATATTGTTAAAAGAATATTTAAAATATTCTCTTAATATGAAACAAAACGAAGACGAATTTATTTATTTATCGCAAAAAGCTAAATCAGGCGACAAAGAAAGCCTGAAAAAACTTTTATATAAAACAGAAAAGTTAATATATCTTTCGCTTTATTATCTTGCAGAAAATGAATGTGAAATTGCAGATGTTATTCAAGAAAGTTTAATGAAAATTTCTAAGAATTTAAAAAAGCTGAACGATACAAAATCTTACAAAAGTTGGGCAAATAAAATTGCGCTGAGATGTTTTTATGACCATAAAAGAAAAAATAAAAAAAGAGAAAATTGTAATCATAATGATGCAAGCGATGAAATATTAACAAATATAATATGCGAAAAACAAAAGGAGCCAATAGAAGATTGTATTCATTCCGAGCTTGTTAAGGAAATTAAAGCCTCAATTTCAAAACTTAATGAACCCTATAAACTGGCAATAATTATGAGGGAATTTGAGGGGCTTTCTTACGATGAAATAGCTAAACTGACAAAAACAAATGTTGGCACTGTAAAATCAAGAATTGCAAGAGCAAGATGTCAAATTAAAGAATATATGAAACCTTATATGGAGCAAAGATAATGCTAAAAGGCAATTTAAAATGTAGCGAAATAAACAAACTTTTAATAAGATATATAAATTTTGACCTAAATAAAAAAGACAGTTTAAGAGTTGCGATACATCTTAGGAACTGCCCAAAATGTATGGAAAAATATTCTTCAATTTTAAAAAGAAAAAATGAACTTAAAAAGATTTTTATTGAAATTGAGAAAAAAATAAGGATGCAAAACGAAATATCAAGCTATATTGATATGGAATGTGGAGATGACAGCCGCTTTATAATTGAAGCTATGCTTATATGCGATGAAGATTATAAAAAAGAATTTGAAGAAGTAAACAATTTGAAAAATATGTTTAAAATTACAGAAAGTGAAATTTTAAACAGTAAAAAAACAAATTATACTCAAAAAATATTGGCAAAAGAACGATATTCCAACTATGAAAAAATTAAATTGGTAAATAAATTAATACCATTTATGCCATATATAAAGCAAAAATTTGCAAACTTGCCTTAGATGCTCAAACTAAAGTTATTCTGCCTTTTGAACATTAACGCCATGGGCTTGCAAAATTTGAATAAAATTATTTGCAGCTTGTCTTTGAATATCACGAGGGACAACTCTTAATAATTCAATGGTCAAGGACAAAACAGGGTCATGGTCATACCAGCGGTTTCCTTTTATCATAGGCTTTACAATAGAATAAAATCTGTCTATTGCATCTTTTGAAACTCTTTCCTCAACTTTTTTAAGAAAAATTTCGGCTTGATTTTTCAATTCATCAGGATATTCTCTTAAAAGTTCAACCACTTGTAATAACAGCGGGTCATAATCGTACCATCTTTTATATTTTTTTTCTTCTGTCATACTAACCCTTTATATCAACAATTTCATTCTTTTCTGCAAAAACATTTTCATCAGGTTGAAAATCTATAGGAACTCTTATTACTTTTGCACCAAGCCCGTTTAATTTTGCGGTAAATTTTTCATAGCCTCTATCAATATGGTGAAGCGCTTTTATAACAGATTCACCTTTTGCCATCAATGCAGCCACAACCAAAGCAGCACCGGCTCTTAAATCGGTACACATAACTTCTGTGCCTACCAAAAAATCAACACCTTTAATTATGGCATGATTATTGCTTTGTCTTATGTTGGCGCCCATTCGCCACAATTCGTTTATGTGCATAAACCTGTTTTCATATAAACTTTCTGTTACGACAGAAATGCCGTTTGCGGTTGATAATAAAGTCATAGCAAGTGCTTGAAGGTCTGTCGGAAACCCGGGGTATGGCTGAGTTATAAAGTTCATGGCATCAAGCCTTCTATCTGCTGAAACTTCCATAACATGAGGTTCAACAAGCCTTATTTTAGCACCCATTTCTAAAAGTTTGCCTGTAAAAATGGTCAAATGATTAGGGTACACATTTTTAATATAAGCATGACCTCTTGTTGCAATAATTGCAGACATATAAGTTCCGGCTTCAATTCTATCCGGAATTGTAGCATGCTCTACACCATGGAGTTCGTTTTGCTTAACGCCTGTAACTACAATTTGATTGGTTCCTGCACCTTCAATTTTTGCACCCATTGCATTTAAGAAATTTGCAAGGTCAACAATTTCAGGCTCTTGAGCAGCATTTTGAATAACGGTGGTGCCTTCTGCCAAAACAGATGCCATCATAATGTTTTCAGTTGCACCAACTGACGGAATATCAAAACATATATCGGCACCTTTTAATTCTTTTGCAACAGCGTAAACATACCCGTCTTTAATGTCGCATTGGCAACCCATAGCTTGCAAGCCTTTAATATGAAAGTTTACTCTTCTCTCACCAATTTGGCAGCCCCCGGGCATTGCAACACAAGCTTCTCTCATTCTGCCGACCAAAGGTCCTAAAACTACAAAAGATGCTCTCATTTTTGAAACAAAAATGTCAGATGCAACACAGCTTGTAATATTTCTTGAATCAATCGTCAAAACGCCATTTACTTTGTCATAATTAACAACGGCGCCAAGCTCTGTTAAAACATCTGTCATTATTTCAACATCTGATAATTCAGGCACATTTTTAATAACAGAAATATCACAAGGCAAAAGTGCAGCTGCCATAAGTTTTAAAACGGCATTTTTTGCACCTGAGATACTAACCTCACCTTTTAGAGGCACTCCGCTTTGTATTATTAATTTTTCTTGTGAATTTTGCATGAAAAGAGTACCATAACAAAGTTACAAGATTATTTTAATACAATAATCAAAGATTTAAAAGAATTTTAACAAAATTAATGAAAAACTATGAGAAAACTTTTTGAACTTCCTCTCTGTCATCAAAATGTATTGTTTTATCTTTTAAAATCTGATAATCTTCATGACCTTTTCCTGCAAGAATTATAACATCATTTTTTGTGGATATTTTCTTTAACAATTCAATAGCTAAGTGCCTATCCGGTTCTACAAAAACAGTTTTTGGGTTAATTAATTTTAAGCCCGATAAAATATCCGTTATAATTTGCTGAGGGTCTTCAGACCTTGGATTATCAGACGTTACAACAATTTTATCACTCAAGGATTGAGCTATACTTCCCATTTTTGGTCTTTTCGTAGCATCTCTATCGCCACCGCAGCCAAACATGCAAATTAATTCAGCATCTTTAGGAGTTAATTCTCTTGCAGCACGCAAGATATTTTCCAAACCATCAGGTGTGTGAGCATAATCAACAATAACCATAGGTTCATTGTGGACAATTTCAAAACGTCCCGCAACAGATTTTGTAGCTTCAAGCGCTTCTTTGCAAGATTTTAAAGAAATATCCGACACGAGCCCTACACCAATAGCGCAAAGTGCATTATAAACACTAAACATGCCGTTTAACATTAGTTTTATTTCAACTTGTTCATTGTTATAGCAGCAATCAAAAGAAACACCTTTTGATGTGAATACAATGTTTTTAGCCATTAATTTTGAGTCATTTTTAACACCGTATGTTAAAATGTTAACTCCGTCAGCTACTTTAGAAATTAATTTTTTCGCATATTTATCATCATTATTAATAACAGCGTACGCACCTTTTGGAAGATTTGAAAAAAGTTTTGCTTTTGCATTAAAGTAATTTTCCATTGTTATATGAAAATCAAGGTGATCTTGGGTTAAATTAGTAAAAGCGGCACCTTTAAATTCTGAGTTTCTGACCCTGAATTGTTCAAGCGCATGAGATGAAACTTCCATTACAACATTATTAATATCGGATGCTAAAATTTTAGATAAAGTTGCTTGAAGCTCAGGAGCCTGTGGAGTTGTATGCTTTGCTTCCAAATAATCTGAATTGGATTGAAGTTTATAGCCTAAAGTTCCAATGAGGGCGCATTTTTTGTTTTCATATTCAAAAATTTTCTGAACTAAGTGAGTAACGGTGGTTTTACCGTTTGTGCCGGTTATTCCTATTAAATTCAAAGATTTAGAAGGATTGTGATAAAAACAGGCAGCTAAATCTGCGATTTTTTGTTGAGTTGAATCT
Organism: Candidatus Gastranaerophilales bacterium; assembly: GCA_944325175.1. Taxonomy (GTDB): domain Bacteria; phylum Cyanobacteriota; class Vampirovibrionia; order Gastranaerophilales; family Gastranaerophilaceae; genus Galligastranaerophilus_A. The sequence continues at coordinate 84,021 of CALUYZ010000005.1, forward strand.
ACTATTAATTGTGGAATTTCAATATTTAAAGGCTTTTCTGCCATAATGGCAACTGCACCTTTTTCAAACGCCATTTGTGCATATTTATGCCCATCTACATGCTCACCTTTAAGGCAAACAAAAATTTCATGGCTTTTTATAGTATTTGAATTATAAGAAATACCTTTTATATCGACGTTTTTATAATTTAAAATTTCTTTTGTTTCAACATTTTTTATAATATTGGCAAGTTCCATATTCTACCCCCTGACATCAATACTATTTTACGTCAAGGGAGAATTTTGCACAAGATAATTAATCAAGAATCCCAATCGTCAAAAATTGATGTGGAAGTATTGTTGTGATAGTCTTTTCCGCCAAATGAAGCAGGTTCAAATTTTAAGGTGAAAACATCTTTTTCATCTGAATATGAATTCAATTTATCTGATGTATTCCCAGAAAATTGAGCTATGTTTGGTGCAGATAAGGAAATTTTATCAATCGACATAAAAACTCCATAAACTTTCGATAAATTAATAAAAGTTTTATTAGAGAAAAAATTGATAAATTATTACATATCTTTAAGTTCTTTTGTTGTGTCTAAAAGCTTTGCAAGGGTTTTAGCATCACCTTTAAGTTTAAAATATTCTGCAAACTTTGGAGTAGTTTTAAGGTTGAAAGAACGCCCGTTTTTGTCTTTGGTTCTTGAAATAAGCCCTTTTTCAATTAATTCTTGAATGTGTTCATAGGCGTTTGATCTTAATTCTTTTAATTCTGTTTGTCTTATAGGTTCTTTTAGTGCAATAACGGTTAAAGTTTTCACAACAGCCGGTTTAAGATCAACAGGGCATAATTTTTCAACAATATCTAAGTGTTCGGCTTTAACTTGAATTATATAGCCGTCTTCATCGTCAATTTCAAGAGCGCCTTCACGTGAGGAATAATCAAACATTAAATCCAAAAGGGCAGATTCAACATCTTCAACAGGCACCTTTAAAATTTCAGATATTTCAACAGGCTGCATTGCTTTTGCAGTAACAAAAAGAACGGCTTCCACTTTTGATTTTAAATTTTCTATCATTGGGCGCTACCTACCACATCTAAGGTTTCTTGATTTTCGCTTGGGAGCTTAACAAAAAGGTCACCGTAAAACTCTTCTTGTTCAATATCATATTTACCTCTTGAACAAAGATATAAAATTGCAATATAAGCGGCAGGTTTTGAAAAACCAATGACTTTTAAATTTGAAAGCTCGATTTTTTCTTCTCTTTGCAAAATTTTAGTTAAATTTTGATCCATTTTGTCGACAAGTTCTTCAATATATTCATCTTGCGCCATATCCAAAATATCTGTTGTGGTTAATTTTGAATAGTTTTTGGTTCTATTATGGTTTCTTTCGATTTGATTTTTAATTGTTTTTTTCTTTTCTAATTGCTCGTAAAACTCCAAATGACGAATCAAATCGTTCAATGTAATTGCACGAGAACGGGTTAATTTAACGCTTGTTCTTCTTTGTAAAACTTCATCAAAAGAAATAACGTTGTTAGACGGCAATTTTAATTGTTCAGCTTCATAATCACCGTCCATAAGATTATCTATATAATCATCATCTATTTCAGGTTCGGGTTCAAAATCTGCCAAACTGATGCCATTTAAAACTTTTGATTTTAAATTCAATAAAATTGAAGCAAATAAAAATGCACGACCCACAAATTTTAAATTATTTTGAGCATTTAATTCTGCCAATTTTTTCATATATTCATCGTAAACTTTGACAATATCAATGTTCCAAGGGTCTATTTTTCCTGTTTTTGCCATATCTACAATAATTTCAATAGCATCAACCGGGCTTTTTGTCGCATTTGAAAATGTTGTTATCATCTCATATTCAAAATTTCCGCCTGAAATTTGATAGCCGCCTGAATCTTTTATAAATTGTTTAACAACATCTTTATTGTCATTATAAAAATTAATTGCGTTATTCACTTTCTAACCGGCAAGAGCCGCCTCCTTGGAATCTTCTTTTTGAAGTTTAACACCGCTTATTTTAGTAACACCTTTGTCTTTTTGGGTAACACCAATCATTCTGTCAGCAGATTCAATCATCTGTGACCTTTGGCTGATTACAACAAATTGCGTTTTCATTGATTGAGCGGAAATCATTCTTGCAATGCGCTCAACATTGAAGCCGTCAAGCGCGGCATCTACTTCATCAAGCGCATAAAATGGTGCCGGCAAATACCTTTGAACAGCAAACACCAAAGATAGTGCCATTAAGGTTTTTTCACCACCGCTCATGCCGGCAAGCTTCTGATTTTTCTTGTTTTTCTGTTGCCCCTCAACAGTTAAACCACCCAAGAAAGGATTTTCAGGGTTTTCTAAAATCAATCTGCCTGAACCGTCTGTTAAATCTGCAAAAATTTCCATAAAATAGCCATTAACAGCATTGAACGTATTCAGGAAGGTTTCTTTTTTCAAGTTTTCATAACCTGTCATTCTGTTTTGAATTTCTTGTTTTTCCTTTTCCAGAGTGTCAATTTTTTCTTTTAATTCGTTTTGCTTAGTAATTGCCTCTTCATAGGCATCTATAGCCCTCATATTTACAAGACCCAATTCATCCATTTTCTTTTGCAGTTTCTGTATTTTGGATGTAATTTCATCGGTTGACATTTGAGAAGGCTCAATAGAGTTTACATCTACCCCTTTTTCTTTTAATTCATCATAAACTTCCTTAAATTGAGGCTCAATTTCATTTCTTCTTACTTTTGAAGATTCAATTTGTTCAACTATTCTTTCAATTTCATTTTGAATTAAATTTTTGCTATTTTGAGCTTTTAGAAGGTCATCTTGAATTTTTTGTCTTAAATTTTGAAGCTCAACCAAGTTTTTGCCAAGTTCAATTATTTGAGCCTCAAGCTCTGAGAGAATTTTTTCAAAAGATTTAATTTCGGCTTCAAATTTTTCTTTATCTGCTTTTAAATTAATATTATCCTGTTGCAGTTTGTTAATATCAATTTCTTTTTGCTCAATCATTTTGTCGTAGAAAATGATGTTTTGATTATCTCTTAAAATTTCATTTTCAACGTTTAATATGCTTTTTTCGGTTTGTTTAATTTCATCTTCAACACCTTTTGTAAGGTCTTTAAGTTTGTTTAGTTCACCTTCATCTATAAATTTTTCAACTTCTTTTATTTCATCCGTTAATTTTGAAATTTTGTCTAAAATATTAACATGTTTTTCTTCAAGTTTATCCAGTTTAGTGTTAAGTGTTTTGATTTCAGGTTCAATTTCTGCAATTTTTTTATTCAGATTTGCCAAAACTTCATTAGATTTGAGATTATTTTGAATTAATGCGTTTAATTCAATCTTTGCGCCGTTATAAGAATTTGAAGCATTTGAAAAATCGTTTCTGATTTTATCCAGTTTATGTTCCAATTCATCTTTTCTTTTTAATAAATCTTTGTAATTGGCTTCAAACTCAATTAAGCGAGCTTTAAAGGTTTCAAGCTCTTTATCATCCAATTTGCCAAATTGCATTTGATTTTTTCTTTTGGCGCCACCTGTTATTGCGCCTGATTTTTCAAAAATTTCACCATCCAAGGTAACAATTCTGTATTTACCCATTAATTTTTTAGCTGTTTCCATATTATCAACAACCAAAGTTTCACCAAGGGCAAAATAAAAAGCATCTATATATTTATCATCAAAATCCATTAAGTTAATGGCAAAATCAATAACACCTTTATCTTTTGGAAGTGCCAATTTAGATGGCGCCGGTTTTAATTTATTTAAAGGCAAAAATGTTGCTCTGTCTTTTCCTTGAGATTTTAAAATTTCAATGGCTTGAGATGCGGTATGTTCGTTTTCTACAATAACAAACCTTGCTCTACCGCCTAAGGCTTCATTTATGGCATCAGTATATTCTGCTTCAACATCTGCAAGCTGTAAAAGCGGAGCATGTACACCCTTTAAGTTTGACTGCATTATTGTTTCAACACCTGCGCCAAGACCAAACGTTTTAAATGCACGTTTGTTTGCTTCAAGCTCCATGATTTTTTTATTTGAAAGCTGAATGTTATACATAACGTCATTTATTTCGTTTTTAGTTTTATCTAAAGAATCAAAAGTAAGTTTTTGTAAAAGCTTCATATCTTCCATTTCTTTAGATAATTTTTCAATTAAAAGTTCTAATCGGTCTTTATCATCATTAAATGTTTTTTGTGCCGTTAACAGGCCTTCTTTGTTTTGGTTTGTAGAATTTAGTTCGCTGTTTAAAAATTCAAGCCTTGATTCAAAAGAAACTTTATCTTTAACAACATTTGTTTCTTCATCTTTGATTAAATCAAGCTCTTTTCTTAAATTTGCACGTTTTTCAATATAGGTATCAGCAGTTTTATTCAAACCTGTTACTTCTTCTAAAATTTTACTCAGCTTTTGTTTTTGTTCATCTAATGTTTTTTCAAGTTCAGCTTTTTGAACTTCTTTTTCCTTAATTGCATCAACGGAAACTTGCTTTTTGGAATTAAAATCTTCAATGCCGTTTTTAGAATTTTCTATAGTTTTGTTATTTTGAAAAATTATTTTGTCCGTATGAATTATAGAATCTTTTTTTCTTTGAATTTCACCTTTTTTTTCTTCAGCCTGACGTTTAACTTCTAATTGTTTATCTTCACCTTGCGCTTTAACTTTTGCACAAATTTCATCGTATTCTTGTTTTTTTGCAGCTAGGGCAGAATCAAGCTCTGTTGATTCTTTTTCTTTAAGTTTTTTATTTTTTTGCGCTTCTAAAATATTTTGATGAACCATATCTAAAATTCTTTTAAAATCAAAATATTTAACAACGGTGATTTGACTTTCAAGATTATCTTTATTTTCTTTTAATTCACGATATTTAAGGGCAACTTCTCTTTCTTCTTTTAATTGTTCAACATTATTTGCAATAACTTCTAAAATAAGGTTTGAATTTTGCACCCTTTCTTCAACAGTATTCAGCTCATTTGTCGCCATTTCGATTTTACGGTCAAAATCTGCTGTGCCTGCAACTTCATCTATAAATTTTCTTCTTTCATTTGATGAACAATTAACAAGCCCTATAACATCGCCTTGCATGATGATATTGTTACTGTTTGGGGTTATTTGATATTTTTCAAGCTCACTGTGAACCTGTGTAAGCGTTTGGGGTTTATCATTAATGTAGTATGTGCTTTGATAGCCCTGAGAGGTTTTTTTAACTTTTCTTGCAAAAGAAATTTCCGTTCCAATTTCATCATCAAGATCAAAAACAACTTTGACAGAGGCTTCACCTCTTTTATTGTGAGTTGAAATTAAATCTGCAACGCCTTTTTCAGACCTTAATGCACGGGCAGATGATAAACCCAAAGCGAACAAAATGCTGTCTATAATGTTGCTTTTGCCTGAACCGTTTATGCCCGCAATAGCGGTAAACCCTGTCAAAAAAGGGATTTCCGTTTTGTTTGCAAAAGATTTAAAGTTGTCTATTTCTAACCTTTTGATGTGCATATATGCTTTTTTAAAAACCTTAACTCAAAGGATAGTCTCACACAAATTATTACACTATACATCGAAAGCTCATGTCAACTTCCTTAATAAAATGAATTAATTCTACATCTTTTAATGTAAAATATTTGTATGGAAAATAATTTAACAAACAATAAATATCTGCTTGCACTCGAGCTTGATAAAATTTTAAAAGAATTGGAAGATTGCGCTGTAACTATGCCCGCAAAAGAGGCTATAGCAAAATTGACACCCTTTTTTGAAGCTGAAAAAATTAAAGAAGAAATAAATTTAACAACTGAAGCAAAAACTATTTTAGATAATAACGGAATTAATTCCATGCCTGTTGATTTTGCAACTAACCCCGATAAAATCTTAACAAATGCAATAATTTCAATTAATAACATCATCGATTTAACAAAAATGTTAATTTCATCAAGAAAATTAAGAACATTTTTGTTAAATAATAAAGAAGCCATCCTTTTAAATAAAAAATTTACAGAAAACCTTTTTGTTGATAAAGAGCTTGAAGAAAAAATTGCTTCCGTTTTTGACCAAAACTACAACATTAAAGATGATGCGACAATAGAACTTTTAAATTTAAGAACATCGCTAAAAGCGCAAATACAAAATCTTAAAAATACGATTGATAATTTGTTAAAAGATTCCACCTTCACATCTTATCTTCAAGATACAATCGTAACGGAAAGAATGGGAAGAACCTGTTTTCAAGTTAAAGCAACGGATAAATCAAAAGTTAAAGGTATTGTTCATGACGTTTCAGCCAGCAATCAAACATTTTTTATAGAGCCTGAAATTTTAGTTAATATAAATAACAAAATAAGAAGCACGGAATGTAAAATTGAAGCTGAAATTGAAAAAATTATTGCAGAATTATCAAGTGAATTTCACAAAATTAAAAATGAACTTAAAACATCCTATAATTCAATAAAAGAAGCAGATTTAATTTTTGCAAAAGCAAAATATTCAATCAAAACAAATTCAACCCCTGCAATTATAACCGATAAAAAAATTATAAAATTACATTCAATGTTTCACCCGCTTATAAGAAATAAAGAAAATTTAGTAAAAAATGATTTTGAACTCGGGGAAAATTTTAAATCTCTTTTAATTACAGGCTCAAACACAGGGGGAAAAACTGTTACCCTAAAAACAGTCGGGCTAATTTGTTTAATGGCAAAACTTGGCATGCACTGCCCTTCATCTTATGCTGAAATTTACCCGTTTGAAAATATTTATTCAGATATTGAAGAAAGGCAAGATATAACTCAATCCCTATCAACATTTTCAGCCCACATTAAAAATATAGCCTACATTATAGAAAATGTTACAAAAAATGACCTTGTTTTATTTGATGAACTTGGCGCAGGAACCGACCCTGAAGAAGGCGCAGCACTAGCTAGAAGCATTATTGAATATCTAAATTCAAAAGATGTTTTAACAATTTCAACAACCCACCTTGGTGAATTAAAAATTTTAGAATATCAAAATAAAGATTTTAAAAATGCCTCGGTTGAATTTGATAATGTAACAATGAAACCTACCTATAAATTAATTATAGGTTTAGCAGGAAGCTCTTATGCAATAGATATTGCTAAAAATTGCAACCTGAAAGATGAAATTATCTTAAATGCAAGGGAAATTTTAAACAAAAATTCAAACCCCGATTCTAAAATTTTTAATAAAATTCAAGAAACCCACCAAGAGCTTTTAAACCACACTAAAAAAATTGAAGAAACAAAAAATATAACAGTTAAAAAAGAAGAAGAATTATCTGAAAAATTAAAAGAAATTAAAGAGAAAAAGAAAAAAACTCTTGAATCTTTTAAGAAAAAATACCAAACAAATTTAGAAGCCGCAAGAGAAGAAATTAAAGAAACCTTAAACGAATTAAGAAAAGAAAAAACCGAAAAACTGGTTAGAAGAAGTTATGCAAGGCTTGCTAAGCTTGAAAATGAAATAAGAGCGGAATTTTCAAAAGATGAAGATGAACTTTCAGGCAAATATCCGCCCCTTGATTGGAATGAAGTTAAAATCGGGCAAAATGTTTTGGTTATTGGAATTAACCAGCCTGCAATTTTAAAATCCATGCCCGATTCAAAAGGTATGGTTGAAATTCAAATCGGGCTTATAAAATCTAAAATTCATAAGTCAAAGCTTGCAAAAACAGATAAAAAAGTTTCAAAACAATTAAAAAAATTAAATGTTTCTTTTGATGATTTCCACGCAAGCGTAAGCTTTTCTCCAAGGCTTGATTTAAGAGGCATGAGGGTGGATGAAGCACTTGATTCTTTAGAGCATCATTTAGATAAAGCAATGCAAAAAAATATCCACGAATTTACAATAATCCATGGTCATGGGACAGGTGCGCTTAAAAAAGCAATAAGAGATTATCTGAATGATTCCCCTTACGTTTTAAAATTCAGAGCAGGCGAAGACGTCGAAGGGGGAGATGGCGTCAGCATTGTGGATGTAAAATAAATTAATTCTTTTTATTAAAATTGAATTTAATGTTATTAATTTGCATTAAATATTTTTTTAATTCACCAATATTTGTGTTTTCTTGAATTAAATCTTTGCCCGAAGAATTTCTAAGCCCGTCCATTGTTTTACCGAATTCAGATTTTTCACCCAATAAAAGGTTAACTAAATGATCAAGGTTTTTAGCAGGGAATTGGGAATATTGGTTTAAAATTTCATCAGGTGTCTTTCCAACTTCAAACTTATATAAAAACCTTGCTGTTAAAATGTCGTTTTTTGTAATAACCGTTCTTCCGTATTGGTGAGGTGTATACATAATATCTTCAATATTGGGCGAATGTCCCAAACCTATCGCATGCCCAACTTCATGGATTATTGTATGAAAAACTTCATTTTCATCCATATATTTTTTATGAATAATGCCGTCAGAAAGCCCGATATTTACTTCTGCCGAATAATATCTGCCATAATCATCGTAATTAAATTGGCAATGCCCTAAAGATTTTCTTTCAACCCTTCGCCATTCAACATTAATGTGGGAATCATTTAAGTTTGTAACAAAATTAAAAATAACCATGCCAGATAAATGCGATTGCCACATATTAAAAGCTTGCATGACCATATTATTATACTTTTCGCCTTCAAACTGCCCCAAAGATTTATACCACCTAAAAGGCGCTATATAAACGTTTAATGGCATTAAAGAGCTTGGCCACCTTGATAATTGACCTCTTTTTGATAAACAATGTTGAAGGTAAGTTTTACTTTGCATTATAATTAAGATTATAGCATAATAGATAAACGACATAAATTTTTTTTAAAGAGGGGGATATAAAATTATGAATATGATTCAAATGATGCAGCAAGCACAAAAAATGCAGAAAAAATTAAAAGAAGTTCAAGATGAGCTTGCAAATTCAGAAGTAACCGCAAAATCAAACGGCGGCGCTGTTGAAGTTACAATGAACGGTCAAATTAAATTTAAAAAAATTAAATTAACAAAAGCTGCTATCAACCCTGAAAACCCTGATAGCGTTGATGATGAAACAGTTGAAATGCTTGAAGATTTAATCACACAAGCAATTATGAATGCAACAAGCGAAGCTGCTGCTTTAATGGAAAATAAAATGAAATCTGTTACAGGCGGCATAAGTATTCCGGGGTTATTTTAATTAAATGGAATATACTAAGCCCTTACAAAAATTAATCGAATATTTTCAAAAATTGCCTTCAATCGGTCCAAAAACGGCGCAAAGGCTTGCTTTGCATATTTTAAAAATGGATAAAAGCGAGGTTGAAAACTTTGCAGGCGCCATGATTGAAGCAAAAACCACAATTAAATATTGTTCAAATTGTTTCAATATCTCAAGTTCAGACCCTTGTGAAATTTGTTCATCAATTTCAAGAAATAAAGAAACAATTTGTGTGGTTAGTGAAGCAAAAGATTTAATTGCGATTGAAAAAACCAACGAATATAACGGTTTATACCACGTTTTGCAAGGGCTTATTTCCCCAATAGACGGTATCGGACCTGATGATATTAAGGTTAAAGAACTATTAAATCGGGTTCATAAAGAAAACATTAAAGAAATTATTTTAGCCCTAAACCCTTCTGTTGAAGGTGAAGCCACTGCCCTTTATTTATCAAAACTTTTAAAACCGTTTGGAATTAAAGTTTCAAGAATAGCTTACGGTATTCCATTGGGTTCAGAACTTGAATATACAGATGAATTAACCCTTATAAGGGCATTAGAATCAAGACTCGAAATGTAAAATTAAGCCATTACATCAAGCTTATTTCTTTTGCTTTTATTTTTAAGGGCTTTTGCTTCAGCTCTTGAAACTTTTGCTTGTGTTTCCGCTCTTAATTTTTCAGCCTCAATTTGAGCTTCTTTTCTTGCTATGGAGTTAAAATCGCCACCACTTCCAATCAAGCTTTGTTGAGCTTGGCTTGCTCTAATTGCAGCCATTTCAGCTTGGTTTGCTCTCATAATAGCAGATTGAGCAGCAAGTGAAGCAGCGATAGACATTGAAAACCTCCAAATTTTGTCGATATTACTATAAAACAAGCAAAAAATAAAAATTGCTAAGATAATTTTACAAAACCATTAAAAAATGTGCAAGAAATTTAATTATAAACTTGTAATCAGACTGTTTTTTAATTACATTATTATATTATTGATATGCATAGAATAGTGTAATTTGAATGGAGGTCTATAAATATGCAAAAAACTATCACTGTTGACGGTAACTATGCCGCAGCGCATGTGGCATATGCCTTAAGTGAAGTGTCTGCCATTTATCCTATTACACCATCTTCAACGATGGGTGAATGGGTTGATGAGTGGGCATCACAAGGAAAGAAAAACATTTGGGGCAAAGAGGTAAAAGTTGCCGAAATGCAATCTGAAGCTGGTGCAGCAGGTGCTGTTCATGGTTCTTTGGCTGCAGGTGCCCTAACTTCTACATATACAGCATCACAAGGTTTATTGTTAATGATTCCTGTAATGCACAAAGCAGCAGGCGAAATGCTTCCACACGTTATTCACGTTTCAGCTCGTGCATTAGCTGCTCAATCATTGGCAATTTTTGGCGACCACACAGACGTTATGGGTTGCCGTAACACAGGTTATGCAATGTTAGCTGCCAATTCAGTTCAAGAAGAAATGGATATGGCACTTGTTGCTCACCTTTCAACTTACAAAGCAAAAGTTCCTTTCCTTCAATTCTTTGACGGTTTCAGAACATCTCATGAAGTTCATAAAATTGAAGAAATTTCTTATGAAGATATTGCAAGCTTAGTTGAACCAAAATACATTGAAGAATTCAGACAAAGAGCAATGAGACCTGAAGCTCCTATTTGTAAAGTTGGTGCTCAAAACACAGACGTTTACTTCCAAGGAAGAGAAACAGTTAATAAATACTATGATATGGTTCCTGATATTGTTCAAGAATATATGGATAAAGTTGCAAAAGTTACAGGCAGACAATATCACCCGTTTGATTACGTCGGTGCGCCTGATGCAACAGATATTATAGTTGCAATAGGTTCATCATGTGAAACAATCGAAGAAACTATTGAATACTTAAATGAAACAAGAGGTACAAAATACGGTTTAGTTAAAGTTAGATTGTATAGACCTTTTGATACAAAACGCTTCAATGCAGCATTGCCAAAAACAACAAAACGTATTGCTGTTTTAGACAGAACAAAAGAACCCGGTTCAATCGGCGAACCTTTATACTTAGATGTTGTTGCAGCATTAGACAATAAAGACGTTAGAGTAATTGGCGGCAGATATGGTTTAAGTTCAAAAGAATTTACACCTTCAATGGTTCTTGCAATTTACAAACACCTTGAAAATAACGGTTTCCACGGCTTTACCGTTGGTATTGAAGATGACGTTACAAACAAATCTTTAAAAATTGAAGAACACATTGTAACAGAACCAAAAGGCACAACAAACTGCATGTTCTGGGGCTTAGGTTCAGACGGTACAGTTGGTGCTAACAAAAACTCAATTAAAATTATCGGTCAATATACAAACAAAGATGCTCAAGCATACTTTGCTTATGATTCTAAAAAATCATTCGGTGTTACCGTTTCACACTTGAGATTTGGCGACAAACAAATTAAATCAACATACCTTATCACAGCTCCCGATTTTGTTTCATGCTCTGCTCATGCATACATCGGAAGATATGATTTATTAAAAGGTATTAAAGAAGGCGGCACATTCTTATTAAATAGCCCCTATTCAAAAGAAGAAGCATTTGCTCACTTAACACGTGATATGCAAAAAACAATTATAGATAAGAAAATTAAATTCTATAATGTTGATGCTGAAAAATTAATCGAACAACAACCGGGGTTAAGAGGCAAAGGTGCAAACACAGTTATGATGGTTGCATACTTCAAAGTTTCTGGCATCATTCCTTTTGAACAAGCATTAGAAGGCATGAGAGAAATGACAAAGAAAACCTTTAAGAAAAAAGGTGATGACGTTGTTAATATGAACTTAGCCTTAATTGATGCTGCAGTTGATGCAACAGAAGAAGTTATCATTCCTGCAAGCTTAGACGGTGTTTGCGCTGCGGATGAAATTCAATTAATTCCTGATAATGCAGATGAATTTGCTAAGAAAATTATTGAACCATCTATGAGACAAAAAGGTGACGACATTCCTGTTTCTGCTATGAGCGTGGATGGCGTTATTCCAACAGGCACAGCTTGCTTAGAAAAAAGAGGCATTGCACCGAGAGTTCCAAAATGGAATCCTGAAAATTGTATTCAATGCGGTATTTGCGCATCAGCTTGCCCGCATGCAGCAATCAGAACAAAACTTGCAACACCTGAAAGCTTAAAAGATGCTCCTGAATCATTCAAAACCATTAATGCAAGACCGGGAGACGGCGAACAATTCAAAGTTCAAGTTTATTGCAAAGATTGTACAGGTTGCGGCGTTTGCGTAGATCAGTGTCCTGCAAACAAAAACCCTGACAAAAAAGCACTTACTTGGTCAACAATCGAAAAAGAAGAAGCAGCTTGCGAAGTTGTAAATGAAAAATTCTTCGATTCGTTGCCTGATAACGTTATGGGCAAAAACACAACCAAAACAATTAAAGGTGCAATGTTAAGAAAACCGTTGTTTGAATTCTCAGGCGCATGTGCAGGTTGCGGTGAAACACCTTATGTTAAACTTGTTTCACAATTATTTGGTGAAAATGCTATCGTTGCTAACGCAACAGGTTGTTCATCAATTTATTCAGGTACATTCCCAACAATTCCATACACAAAAACAAAAGAAGGCAGAGGTCCAGCTTGGGCAAATTCACTTTTTGAAGATAACGCTGAATTTGGTTTTGGTATGAGATTAGCGGTTGATCAAAACAGAGATACATTGAAATTATATGTTGAAAAAGTTTTGAACAACGAAAAAACACCTGCTGACTTAAAAGAAGCACTTGAAGCTGCTATGAGCCACTTTGACAATTCAAAAACAGATGAAGCAATTAAAGCTCAAGACAATGCTAAAAAAGTTATTGCAAAATACGCAGACTGCGGATGCCCTGATTTAGCAAAAGCTAGAGAACTTCAAGATTACTTCACAGATAAATCTGTTTGGATTATTGGTGGTGACGGCTGGGCAAACGACATTGGCTACGGCGGTATCGACCACGTTTTAGCACAAAACAAAAACGTAAACATTTTGGTTCTTGATACTGAAGTATATTCAAATACAGGCGGTCAAGCTTCAAAATCAACACCAACAGGTGCAGTTGCTAAATTTGCAACAGGCGGTAAAAAGACATATAAGAAAAATATGGGCTTAATGAGCATGAGCTATGGCTATGTTTATGTTGCATCTGTTGCTTTGGGTGCTGATAGGATGCAAACCTTAAAAGCATTCCAAGAAGCTGAAAGCTATGATGGTCCTTCAATCATCTTTGCTTACGCTCCTTGTATCGCTCACGGTATTGATATGTCAAAAACTCAAACAGAACAAAAACGTGCAGTTGAAGCAGGTTATTACCCACTATACAGATACAATCCTGCAAATGCTGATGCACCATTTACTTGGGACGCTAAAGACCCCAAAGAAAGCTATATGGACTTCATTAAATCTGAAGGACGTTATAAATCACTTACAAAAACCAATCCTGAAGCTGCAGAAGAACTATACAAACAAGCAGAAGCTGACGCAGCAAAAAGAATGGCTGTATTTAAAGCAGTTGGCGAATTGGTTAAATAAGAAATCGGCTTTCAATAATAAAATGGGTGGTGTAAAAACCACCCATTTTTTATTTTCTTAAATTTTTAAAATAATCATCTAAAAGCTTATTGCCAAAATCTTCCATAATGCCGCCATAAACCTTTATTTTGTGGTTTGAAATATCTGATAAATTAATTTTAGAACCCATTGCGCCATATTTAATGTCGTATGATGAAAAATAAACAGTGTTAATTCTTGAATTTAAAATTGCCCAAGCGCACATCGGGCATGGTTCAAGCGTTACATATAAATTACAACCGTTTAATCTCCAAGAATTCAATTTTTTTGAGGCTTCTTTAATTGCAAGAATTTCACTATGCGCTGTTGGGTCATTATTTAATTCTTTTTCATTATGAGCGCGGGCAATAATCTCGCCATTAAGTTCAATAATGCAGCCAACAGGAATATCAGACCCTGATTTTTTAGCCTCAATAAAAGCTTCTTCCATAAAATTAAACGGCTTCATCATATTCCTTATTCATAAAATCTAAAATAACGGAAAATCTTTCATTTTTATTTTCAATATTAACTTTTATATTCATGGCATCGCAAAGCCCTTTGACAATATAAAGCCCTAAGCCCGTTCCTCTTGTTGTTCTTGTTAAATCAGAATCAAGGCGAATGAATTTATCATAAAGTTTTTCTAAAATTTCAGGCGGAATATTTTCCGATTTATTTGTAATTGTTAATTGAACACCAACATTTGTATTTTTAATTGAAATTTTAATTGGAGCTTCATCAAGATTATATTTAACCGCATTATCACAAAGGTTTATTATAATTTGAATTAACCTGTCATAATCTGCGTAAACTTCGTTTAACTTTTCATCTAGTTCAATTTCAAATTTAACATTTTTTGTATTTGAATATTCAACACAAAGTTCAACCACCTTTGAAAGCTCAATTAATTGAGGCTTCATAGAAAGATGAAAACTTTCAATATCGGGAATGGTTAAAAGGTCATCTACCATTCTGGATAGCCTTTGAGCCTGTTGTTTTATAATGTGCAAAGATTTAATCTTCATTTCATCATCTATTACAATGTCTTGCCTCATAAGGCGGCTTGAATAGCCGATTATGCTTGTTAAAGGGGTTCTAAACTCATGGGAAATTGCACTTACTAAAGAATCTCTGTATTCATTTAACCTTTTTAATTCAAGGTTTTTTTCAGATATTTCAGAATAAGTTTGAGAAACTTTTTGTGTCATATAATTAAATTCTTTTTCCAAAAAAACAATTTCATGGGGTGTGAAAATGCTTTTTAAAAGGCGAATTTTTCTATCATAACTTCCTTTTGAAATAGCAATAATTCCTTTAAAAAGCTGTCTTATATTAATGTAAAGGTAATATGTATAAAGCCCCACTGTTAAAAATATGCAAAATGCGGCAATTAAAAGGCTTAAAACAATTTTTTCTCTTGCTCTGTCTATTGTATTTTTAGTAACAGAGGGGTTTGTCATAACAACAACTACCCAATTAGGGTCTTTCATTTGAAAATAAGCAAGTGGTTGATTTTTAATTTTTGAAAAAAGAACCCCCTCATCTTTTTTTCTGTTTTTAGGCAGCGCCCGCATAACTTCTTCAAGAGCTTTTTTATCCTGACTGTTTGCAGCTACAAGCGCCATTTCATCATCAAAAACAAAAATAGTTTGAAGCATATTATTGGCTCTTTCGCCAATTAATTTTTCTAAGCCCTTAAAAGAAAGTTCACCTGATAAATAGCGATTGCCCTCTATTTTTGCAAACAACGAAACAGATTTAGTTTCAGGGTTAAATTCATATTTATTGTTATCAAAATTATCAAGCCTGACTATTTTTAAATTTTTGTATTTATCGGATTTTTTTTCAATTTCATTTAAGTATTTATTAGTTAAAATTTTTGAAGGAATTTCATGAACAGCGGCTGCAATATAGCTAAATTCGTTATCTGAAGCTTTTATAAAGCCTGAAATGGTATCAGCTATATAGCTTGAAATTTGTGTTACGCCATAGTTTAATTCACGGCGAACTGATTGTTGAGAAACATTTGAAATAATAAGTCCGATTGTGACAAAAGGAACAATTACCGCAAATAGAATTACAATTAATATTTGTTGAACAATTCTAAGTCGTTTCAATTATCTGCTAAGCCCCCAAAGGGTGTTAACTTATAGCCCACATTAGTAACCGTATGAAGATATTTTGGACTTCTTGAATCTTCTTCTATTTTTTGCCTTAAACCACCCACATGAACCCTTACCATTCGAACGTCTTCATCAGAGCCATAGCCCCAAACTTCATCCAATAAAACAGCTAAAGAAACAGGCTTATTCAAATGCTGCATAAGACAATATAAAATTTCAAACTCAGTCGGTGTTAATTTAACTTTTTTACCTGCAACAATAGCTTCCAGAGAATCTGCTAAAATTTCAATGTCGCCTGCTCTTAAAATTTCTTTTTCTGTTTTTTGTTCAATTTTATTATCGTTTCTTCTTAATAGCGCACGAATTCTAAGTAAAACTTCCTGTATTTCAAAGGGTTTTACAAGGTAATCATCGGCACCAACGTCAAAACCTTCGGTTTTATCTTTAATTGAACCTTTGGCAGTCAGCATTAAAATGGGCACATCGGGTTTCACAAGCCTTATATTTTTGCAAACTTCATAGCCTGTCATTTTTGGCATCATTACATCTAAAATAATAAGGTCATAACTGTTTTCCAGTGCCTTTTTAAGTGCCATTTCACCGTCAGAAGCAGAATCAACTATATAACCTGATGATTGAATATCAAATACCAATAAATCACGTATTTGATCATCGTCATCTGCAATTAAGAGTCTTTTATTTGAGTTCATTGTCTGCCCCCTTGGATTTTTTATCCTTAATTTTATTTTTAATATAAGGTTTTAGCGCAAAATATATTATTGGAATAAAAAACAAAAAAGCAAAAATTTGCACAATATATTCATCAGGAAGTTTAAATGCGATTACAGCGGCAAATAAAGATGCACCTGCCAAAACAAGCGGCATGGTTTTTAATGTCAAAAGTTCAACAAACAGAAAAACAAAACCTGCGACTGTCCAATATTGATATATTTCAATTAGCATTACACCAAACCCCCAAAGGTATATGTTAAGTTTAAAGTTACCCGCCCTGATATGTCAAACAAAAAGGCGGGCAAATTAACTTATATTACATTAATCAAATTAACAACTTCTATTGCAGATTTTGCTGCATCAAAGCCCTTATTGCCCGCTTTTGTTCCTGCGCGCTCGATTGCTTGTTCTATGTTATCAGTTGTTAAGACACCGAATATGACGGGAATTTCTTCAGATAATGAAACAGAAGCAATTCCTTTTGAAAGTTCGTTTGCAACAAAATCAAAATGCGGTGTTGAACCTTTTATAATAGCACCTAGGGCAACTATTGCACTGTATCCTTTTTTTGCCATTTTTTTGCACATTAAAGGAATTTCAAAGGCACCCGGCACCCAAACAACATCAATATTTTCTTCCAAAACGCCGTGGCGAATAAAAGCATCAAGCGCACCTTGAAGAAGTTTAGAGCCAATAAAATCGTTAAATCTTGAAATTACTATGCAAAATTTATCTGTTTCTTTTGCGGTTAATTTACCTTCATATACTCTTACCATAATTTAACCTACTTACTTTCTATAACTTTAGCATCAATAACAGCTTCTTTTGCTGAATTTGCTTTTTTGTTTTCATCTTCTTTTTCAAGTTGTTTGTTAATTATAACGGTTTGAACAATTTGAAATATATTAGATGTAACAAGATATAATAATACGCCTGCGGGAATTGGAACAAAAAGGAATGTAACTGTTATCATTACAGGCATGACAGTTGTCATGGATTTTTGAATGGCTGCTTGTTGAGGGTCTTGGTTTTGGGTTTTTGTTTGCGCCATCATAACTTTTTGCATTAAAACCATTGTTAATACAAATAATACAAGCAAGAAAATTACATCGTAATGAATTGTTTGAACAGCCTTAATCGTTGGAACTTGTGCGGTTAAAATGTCGCCTGTTCTATTAAATGTAACATTTTCCGTTTCCCTTGTTTGAGCATTTGAAACTTTAACTTCAACCTTTTGAATATTGTTCAAGGTTGCAAAGTTTAAGTTTAAATTATCCATTTGAAGCTTAAGATCAATGGGTTCGCCAGGGGTAATTTCGCCTTGAACAGTAACCGCTTTTTGCGGGTTTTGAATTTTAACGTCATCTAAAATTTTGCCGTCTTTTAAGAATACTTTTGCAACTTTGCCCGATTGCAGCCTTACATATCTTTCAACTTGGAATTTACCGTCGTTTGATAAGCCTGCATTGCTTCTAATTGTAGCATCTAACCTTTTTACAAAAAGAAAATCGGCATTGCCTGCTTGTTCAATGAAATATGGGCTCATTAGAGCAGAATATAAAAGAATAAATATCGGAAGCTGAATTAACATAGGTAAACACCCTGCCATCGGGTTTACCTTGTTTTCCTTCCAAAATTCCATCATTTTTTGTTGCATCATCTCAGGGTTAGATTTATATCTTTCCTGAATTAATTTAATTTTTGGCTGAACCATTTGCATGGTTTTCATGGATTTTTGTTGTGAAACGTTAGCCGGCCACAGAGCGAACCTTATAATCAAAGTTAAAATTATAATTGCAACGCCCCAGTTACCAACTAAATCTGCTATTAATTTTAAAAATTGTATTGTTAATGCCGTAAAATCCATATTTTCTATATTTCCCCATTTTTAAATAATTATTAACCGTTACTGTTGATTTTATTATAAACATGATAATATTTACAATTATGAGTAACTTTTTTGATACAATTTGTGCAATAGCAACTCCCATAGCAAAGGGGGGTGTTGGAATTATAAGGGTTTCAGGGGAAGCTTCAAAAGATGTTGTTAAAAAATTTTTTAACAAAGAAATAATTCCAAATAAAATAAACCACGGCTGGATTATTAATAATAATAAAAAAATAGATGAAGTTATTGTTTTATATTTTGTGTCACCAAAAAGTTTTACAGGTGAAGATGTTGTTGAAATTCAAACCCATGGTTCACCCGTTATTTTAAAAGAAATTTTAAATTTGCTTTTATCAAACGGTGCAAGGTTAGCCACAAAGGGCGAATTTACAAAGCGTGCTTTTTTAAACCACAAAATGGATTTATCTGAAGCAGAGGCAGTTTTGGAATTAATTGAATCAAAAAGCGTAAAATCTGCTTCATTAAATGCTTCTAACCTTTCAGGAAGCCTAAAAGAAGCTATCTCAAACATGCGCGAAGAAATTTTGGAGCTATTGGCAAAAATAACGGCATCAATAGACTTTCCCGAAGATGTTCAAGAAGTTCCTTATGAATTAATTGAAGAAAAATTAACCGAAATAAAAGAAAAAATAGAAAATATTTTAAAAAATGCAAAATCGCATAATATTTTAAGAGAAGGCATAAAAATTGCAGTTGTCGGACGTCCCAATGTTGGTAAATCTTCACTATTTAATGCGCTTTTAAACTTAAAAAGGGCGATTGTAACCGATATTGCAGGCACAACAAGGGATATAATAACCGAAAGCTTTGATATAGATGGAATTAATGCCACTTTAACAGATACAGCAGGCATAAGAGAAGATAATAAAATTGATACGGTTGAAAAAATCGGTATAACAAAGGCAAAAGAAACCATAGAAGATTCAGACATTGTTTTACTTTTGTTTGACGGAACGGTTGGCATAACGGACGATGATAAAGAAATTTTTGAATTAGCAAAAAATAAAAAGACAATTTTAGTTTCAACAAAGCAAGATATAAATGAAAAAATTTATGAAGGGGCGCTTCCAATAAGTTCTAAAACAGGTAAAAACATTGAAAAATTAAAAGAATTGATTTATAAAAATGTTGTTGATGTCGATATTGATAACATTGAATTTACAACAAACCAAAGACAGCAAGAAAGCCTTCAAAATGCAATCTTTGCAATTAATAATGCACTTTTAGGTACAAAACAAGAGCAGTTGCAAGATTTAATTTCAATAGATATAAAAACTGCCCTTCTTTCGCTTGGCGAAATAACGGGCGAAGTTATAAACGATGAAATTCTAAACAGTATTTTTGATAAATTCTGTATAGGAAAATAATTATTCTTCTTTTTGAAGCTCCCACATTTCAGAATCCGGATTGTATTTGTAAGTTTCAATTATTCCGTCAGAATTTTTTTCTTTAAAAAATGTTTCATCGGCATCATCAAATACATATTTTATTTCAGTATCGGGAGAGGAAATTTCTCCGTCTTTATCTAAATAACCTGAAACAAAGTAAAAACCGCCAAGTTCAGGGATTAAGATTTTTGTAAAACCGGTTTCCTTATCGGTTTCTGTGACTGAAAGAGCTCTTTTATCAAGAACATTCATAGAACATTGTGTTGATTCATCCAAATCAAAACTAACATTAAATTGTAAGCCAAAAAGTGTTTCAACATGGTATGTTTCTTTAACTTTCATGCCATTTTCCATATCAAGGCGGGTTACTGTTTGCTTTCCTAAACTATCAGGTTCTCTTTCACTAAAAAGCAGTTTAGTATGTTTGCCAACAGCTGTTGTTTGCCAGTTGTTGTCTTGACCTAAACCTAAATATCCTTTTAACAAACTGCTGTAGGTTTTTGCTGTTTTATTAATTGAATTTTTATCTTTTTCAATATTGTATATAATTGCGTTAATTTTTTCGCTTTGTTCTTGTTCCGGTGTTAATTCTATTTCTTTTTTACTGAATAAACCTCTGATTTTATCGAAAAAGGTAGGTTTTTTATCATTATCTGCATTTTGTGTAAAAGTTATAGCATCGTAATTTGCCGCAAAGTTTCTGTTTTGAACGGCTTTATTTGCATAGTTATTGTTATATTCAAAAGAAATTTTGTTTACTCTCATTTTTATTCCCCTCTGGTAGTACTATTCAGATAAAACTCCTAAAATTATTTTTTTGCTTTATGTTATAATCTATCATAAATTGGAGTTACATAATTATGAAAAATTTTTCGATTACAACAGCAATAGATTACGTTAACGGCGAGCCGCATATTGGGCATGCCTATGAAAAAATTTTTACAGACGTTATTTTCAGACATTTTAAAAAAAGAAGTGATAAATCATTCTTTCTTACAGGTACAGACGAGCATGGCATAAAAATTCAAAAAACCGCAAAATCACTAAATATAACACCAAAAGAGCTATGTGATAAAAATGCTGCTTCTTTTATTGAAGCTTGGAAACTTTTAGATATAGAATATACAAAATTTATAAGAACAACTGATGAATATCATCAAAAAACAGTACAAGATATATTTGAAAAACTTTTACAACAAGGGGATATATATAAACATAAATACGAAGGGCTTTATTGTTCCGGGTGCGAATGTTTTCTTTCGGAAAAAGATTTGGATGAAAACGGAGCATGCCCAATCCATGGTAAAAAACCTGAAGTTGTTAGTGAAGAAAATTATTTTTTCAAATTAACCAAGTATAAAGATAAAATTGCTGATTATATTAAAAACAATCCCAATTTTATACAACCAAACTACAGAGCGCAAGAGGTTTTAAACCAACTTGAAAATATTGAAGACATCTCCGTTTCAAGAGCAAAAACAAATGTTGAATGGGGAATTGAGGTTAAATCTGACCCCAGTCAGGTTATATATGTTTGGATTGATGCGCTTTCAAATTATATTACCGGTTTGGGCTATAAAGTAAACGGCGAAAGTGAAGAAAATTACAAAGAATTTTGGCCTGTTAACTACCACATAATAGGAAAAGACATTTTAAAATTTCACTCCATTTATTGGATTGCAATTTTAATGGCACTTAATTTAGAGCTTCCAAAAAGCATCTATGCCCACGGCTGGATTATGATTGACAAAAGCAAAATGTCAAAATCAACTGGAAATGTTATATCTCCTTCATCAGTTATGGATGCCTTCAATTTACAAAAGCCCGATGCACTCAGATATTTCATGGTAACAGCAGCAGTTAACGGCAAAGACGGCAACTATTCAGATGACGATTTCAAAGAAAAAGTAAATGCCGACCTTGCAAATAATATGGGCAATTTACTTAACCGTACATTGAACATGTTGGTTAAATATTTTGACGGTGAAATTAAAAAAGAATTTATTAATAACGAACTAACTGATGAAACCAATGACACCATTCAAAAGGTTTTAAAATATTTTGATGAAATGGAACCGTCTTTAGCAGCGAATAAAATTATTGAGCTTATAGATAGTGCCAATAAATTTGTAAATGATAAAGCACCGTGGACTTTAGCCAAAAATGGCGATATTCTTGAATGTGGAAAAACCTTATATTCAATTTTAAATTTAATGGCAAAAGTTGCAATTTTAATTGAGCCATATTGCCCAAATATAGCATTAGATATGGCAGAACAACTTAAAATTGATATTAATACAAAATATTCAGAAATTGAAAACTTAATGATAAAAGAAGGTAAATTAATTACAAAAGAAGAAATTCATCCGGTATTTTTAAGGTTAGATTCTGAAATTATGGGTGATAAGAAAAAACAAAATTAATAATCCGAAAGCGGGGAAATTAAACCCCGCTTTTTATTTCAAATATTCAATAAATTTTTTATCAGGCTCAAACCTAAAACCGCAATTATCTAATGTTGTTCCGCCCATTTGAATAAATTTTTTATTAATTGAGGGATAATCTCTGCAAAAAATCGGGCGAAAGGGATAAATTGAACAACGATTATTTTTTAAAAATTTACATTTGAATAATATTGCACCGTTTAATTCTTCCCCTTCATTTTGAACTATACCATTTGAAAAAAAGAACCTGTATATAAGATGATTTTTCTGCATTATTTTAAAATCTTCTTCATTTTTTATATAACCGTATTCATTTGAAAAAAGAATGTTTGAGCAGCATTTGCCGCACATTTTGCATTTGCCCTTAACAACATATTTAGATGAAGTTAAACGGTTTTTAAAAGTTAAAAAAATATCTTCAATAAAATTTTTAATTTTATTCAACTTTCACCATTCCAATCACAACCGGCTGCTTAAAATCGGTAAAGTCAAAAATTTGAAAAATATAAAAACCGCTATTATTAATTACAACATAGTCAGAAAATGTGGTTTTATTTTTTAACTCCAAAGTTCTATTATACAAATATTCATAACCCCAAAATTCAGATTTTTGATTTTCTTTTTTAAAAACTTGCAATTTTAAAAGACGAGTTTTGAATTGCTTAGGGTTATATACGGCAAAATAAATTCTATCTCCGACATTGAATTCATTTGTCGTATTGTATAATGTTTCTTTTGTAAAAGGTGTTTTAGAAAAAGCTATAATCGGTTTTTCTTTGTCACAGCCGCCTAAAAGCAAAGAAAGGAACAAAAAAGAAACTGTTAAAAAAGCTTTTTTCACTCTACAAGCCCTTCATAAAGAGATTTAATTTTTAATTCAGCTTGTTTTTTTAAGTCTTGATTGTCGGTTACTTCAATAAATTTTTCATAGTAATATATAGCATTATCTTTATCCTGCTTCTTTTCATAGCATTTGCCCATGCCCCAATATGCATAAGAATATTTTGGATTTATTGCAAAAGCTTTTTCGAAATTTTTAATTGCGGAATCATAATCTGCTTTATCAAAATCGCAAAGCCCTATGTTAAAATAAGCATTTTCATTGTTAGGATTAATCGAAAGTGCTTTATTATAATTTTGAACAGCATTAAGGTCATCTTTCAAATATTTATACATAGAGCCGATTTTTACATATAAATTGTCATCATTAGGATATTTTTCAAGGCTTTTTTGATAAAGTTCCAATGCAGCTTCAAAATTGCCTGTTTTTGTGTAGCTGTCGGCCAAAAGTTCAAGTGAATCGTCATCGTTACTATCAAGCTCATACGCTTTTTTATAAGCATTTTGGGCAGTTTGTTCTTCATTTAAACTGCTTAAAGATTTACCGTATTCTTTATAAACTTCTTTATCTGTAGGTGCCACTTGAATTGCTTTTTCATAAGATTCAACCACTTTTGTTTTTGCGCCCAAACCCTCATAGGTTTTAGCTAAGCCGACATAGGCTTTTGAATTGTCAGGATTTTGAGCAACGGCAGCCATATATATTTCTTTTGCTTTTCTAAAATCTTTTTCTTTTACAAGCGAATTTGCCCACTCTACAGAGTTTGAATAAATACTGTTTGAAATTTCAGACTTTTTAATTCCAAACTCTTCTAAGTCTGAGGGTTCAAAATATGAAAGTTTTCTGTAAATATTGTCTGCATCTCTATATTGTTTTAATGCTTCTAAACAAAGCCCTTTATTATATGCTGCCCTTAAATTTTTAGAATTTACGGCAAGTTCTTCATCGTATATGCTAAGCGCATTTTCAAATTCTCCATTTTGAAAATAACTTTTTGCAAGCTCGTTTTTAATGTCAAAATCAGATGAAATTTTTACACCCTTTTGAAGAACACTTATAGCATAGTTAGGATTGTTGTTTTTCTGATACAAAATACCAAGGTTCATATAAGCATTTTTGTCGTTGGGATAAGCCTTGATATAGTCTTGATATGCAGCTATGGCTTCATCAACTCTGCCCATTTGTTCAAGCAATTTTCCATAATCAAATTTTAAATTATCCAATTCAGGATTAAGCTGAAAAGCTTTTTTATAATTTTGATATGCGTCTTCATTTTGCTTTAAATAAGACTGCACAACAGCCAAGTTGCCGTATGAAATGTAATCTTGAGGGTTAATTTGAACAGCTTTTTCAAAATTTTCTTTTGCTTTAAGATATTGATTATCTCTCAAATAAGCAAGCCCAAGTTCGGCATAAGATTTAAAATTGTCAGGATTTTGGTTTTTAACGCTTTCAAATTCCAAAATTGCATTTTTGTAATCTTTTAAGTTCAAATAGCTGTTAGCAAGAAGGTTTTTTGCTTCTTTGTTATAAGGGTATGAAGTCATGAATTTACGATAAAAGCCTATTGCATCGTTATATTCTTGATTATAAAACTTTGAATTTGCCAAATTGAGATAGTTGTATTTGTAATCAGGCATGATAGATTGCGCCCTTTGGTATTGCTCAAAAGCATTTTTATAATCACCCTTTTGTTGGTAAATATTGCCCAAACTAATGTATAAAAAAGCATCGCTCGGGTTTAGTTCTATTGCTTTATTGTAATAGTTTATGGCATTTTCAATTTCACCGTTTCTTGCGTAAAGCCCTGCTAATTTAACCACTAATGTAGGCTCATCTTTAGAATTGTTTAAAGCCTTTTGAATAAGGTCTATTGCATCGTCAAAACGGTTATAATTTTCAAATTTTATTGCTTCCTGATACAATTTATTTGCTTCAGGAGACATTTTTGCATAGGTTGGAAGACAAATAAGCAAAGTTAAAAGAAATATTGCACTATATTTTTTATTTATCATAATTTAAACTCCTTTTAGCCTACTTTTGGTTTCTTCCATTACTTTGAAAGCTTTACTTTTTTTATTGCCGGTTATTTCAATATACTTCTTTAAAAGATTAAAGCAACTGTTTGTAACTTTTTCATTTACTATATCATCATATTTTGTTTTTAAATGTATGGGTGTTTCGTTTAAAGCAATCAAAAATTCACGAATCTTTTCATGCATTTTAACATAATGAACTTGTTCTATGGCACAATCCACACAGGCAATTCCACCCGTTTCAGGTGAAAACAAAACACTTCCTGTCGGCTCTGAAGAACATTTTAAACACCTTTTAAGCTCAATTCCAAAACCCGATAATTTCATAAAAGCAAGTTGAAATTTAATTGCAGAAAGCAAAATACGGGTTTTATCCTGTGCGTTTTGAATGTTGTCTAATGTTTTATACAATAAATTATAAATTTCCTCGTTTTGAGCTTTTTCAGAGTTATCAGCGGTGCAAAAAATATTAATTGCCTCTGTAATATAAATTGCCATTGTCAATTTATCAAGATTATATCTTAATTTATTGAAAGAATTTATTGCAGATGCTTCTTTTATTATGTCTAAATTTCTTCTTTCCGATAAAACCAAACTGTTAGCGACAAGTGCCTGAGAAGCTGCACCCAGTTTACTTTTTGGACGCTTAACACCCTTTGCAATGCCTCTAATCAACCCCATATCTTTTGAAAACATTACAACTATATTATCAAATTCGCTTATGGGATAGGTTTTAATATTTATAGCATCTGTTGAATAATTTTGCATATTTTAAGCATTAACCTTAACTGTAGACATTTCGGAATTTATAAATTCCTCGCATAGGGCATCTTCTGTGGTAAAATCTGTTTTAATTTCCACGGAAGGATTTATTTCAAGAAACATTTGTCTGTAGTATTCCTTTTTAGTTGTTTCTTTTGATAGAATATAAACCTTTTTAGGTTTTGAAGATTCAAAAGCTGTTTTTAAGAATAAAGAAGTTAAGGCACGTGTACCTTCAAGAGGCGGATTAATTAAAATCCAAGTTTCAGCCTTTGACATTGCAGATATTCCTGAAAGAAAATTGAAAACATCTGCATTGGATTCATAATTTAGAGCCTCGTATAAATTAGGATACATAACACCGTTACATTCCGAACAAAGTGCGGTAAGAATTTTATTTTCAGTTGAAATTATGGTTTCTTTTTTTCCGCATTTAGGGCAATAAAAAATATTTGAAAGACCAAACAAAGGAATAACTTCAATTTCTTTGCCCTGAACTTGTTTAGTGCTGACGTTTTTAATTTTAAAATTTATATTCAAATCAACAAAAGTTTTAAGTAAGTCATCACTTTTTGATGTAGTGACAAAATAAACATCGCCTTTAATGGTATTAAGCATTTTTAAAATTTCTGCATATTCATCCGTTTGTACATCGACCGTGCTTTTTACAATCGGCGCATCAACTATGGGGTTAGCATCTTTATTTAAAGCAAGAGAATCAAGCTCGAGCCTGTAACTTTTGTTTTTAAAATAGTCAATAAAAGGTGCTTTGTCATCATAAAATACGGCAACATTATTTAAAGTAAGTTCATTTTCAGAAATTAATTTAAAAGAAGATGTTTTTTCCAAAGAAGAATTATCAAAATTTTGCACATTGGCTTGAACAGGTGTTTCATCTATACTGTTTACCATATTTATAGCGGCATCTTTTGGCGTAAAAATGACCGGTTCTTCTTCTTTATTATTATAAGATTCATCTGAGACAGAGTCTTGTTCAAAAGAAGTTTCATTTTCATCTTTTGAAGTTGTATTACTGTTTTCAACAACTGAATTATCCGAAAGCGAAGTTATTGAAGAAGGGTTTTGAAAAAGCGTGAAAGAGCTGCTTTTATCAGGTTCAACAGGAGTAATTTCATTTTCTTTTGGCTGCATTTCAGATGAATTTGTTTCATCAGAATTTTTTATTAATTTAAAACTGAACTTATTCTCCTCTTCAGGCTGATTAACTAAAGACAAAGAACTTTCAGGCTCTTTATTGCTTAAAATGTCATTTATTGTCTTTGTTAAAAGTTCTTTAATATCATTTGGAATTTCTTGCTCTTCAACATAAGATAAAATTTGCCTTAAATCATCGAGCAGTTGAAATTTATAGCCTGTATGATATTTTTCGTGCAATTTGTGTGCACCCATTTGCAAAAGCTGCATGTCATCTCTTTTAAGAGCAACATACAATCTTTTAACTGTCATATCTTCTGCTTCCGGAAATGGCGCCATAACAAAATCTCCTTATTTTAAATTAAATTACCTGAAGTTGGGTCACAAAGCCCGTGGTAGATACCCCTCATCATTTGATAAAGTTCTGTAGGATTATCACTATATTCAATAGCAACCTCTTTTTCAACAAAATCAAGTTTATATAAATTATAAATTGACGAGTTCATATTACATAAGTTTTGATTATTGGTTCTGGAAATAAGCTGATCAATATCATTCATTTTATCTTTTGCGATGTAATCTGCAATGGCAGGAGTGCTGGACATAATTTCAAGTGCAGGAACAAGCCCGCCGCCTTTTTTGGGCAAAAGTTTCTGCGCTATTGTGCCTTTAAGTGCAACAGAAAGCCTTTTTCTTATAAATTCTTTTTGATCGGTTTCAAATAGTCCGACAATTCTGTTTATTGTTTGCGTTGCAGAATTTGTATGCACGGTTGAAAGCACAAAATGCCCTGTTTCTGCTGCAGAAATTGCGGCTTCAACTGTTTCTTTGTCCCTTATTTCGCCTATTACGATAATGTCGGGGTCTTGTCTTAATGCATATTTTATACCGTCAGGAAAATCAGGAACGTCAATGCCTAAGCCCCTTTGAGTTATTAAACACTTTTTATCCGAATATAAAAATTCAACCGGGTCTTCTATTGTAATAATATGTTTTCTTTGCGTTTTGTTTATATTTTCAATCATGGAAGCAATGGTTGTAGATTTGCCTGAACCGGTTGCGCCTGTTATTAAAAGAATTCCTGAATTAAATTCCGTAAAATGCTGAATTGAAGGCGGAAGCATTAATTGCTCAAAAGTTGGAATATCATAAGGAATTAACCTCATGGTTATTTTAGGCATGCCTAAATCTTTGCAGTAATTAACCCTATATCTTGAAACACCTTTTAATTCGTAGGTAAAATCAAGGTCGGTTGCATCTTTTAATTTATGTTGAATATCCTTATGTAAAATTGTAGATAAAATACTATCAAAATCATCTTCTGTTAATGCGGGGGTATCCAGCCTTTGAATTTCACCTGATATTCTTAAAGAAGGTTGTTTTCCAAGCATTAGATGAACATCGGATGCCTTTACTTTTGATACTTTTTCCAAGAATGAATTAATATTAAACATAAAATTTAAACCGCTAATCCTCAAAATAAACTCATATACATTATAATAGCCCATAGTGGATTTAATGGCATTTTTTGTTACAAACTTATTGTTTTTTATTAAGAAATATTAAGAAATTTATTTTAAAACGGCAATTTGCTCTAAGTAAAATTGTTTATTAAATTGTAAGGTTAGTATTAAAAAGTATTTTCGGAAGGAAGTTTTTATGGGAATTGCAACAATTAACAGCCAATATACCGGTTTAAACGGATTATCAGGCTATGGTTCAACTTATTTTACAGGCGGCGGTTTATACAGTGATTCATACGTAGAAAATGCAAAATCAAACATTGCAAACAGCTACGAATTAAGCGCAACCTCAAGTTCTTATTCAAACAAAAATACAGTATCATCATCAAGCTTTGCTCAACAATGCCAAGCAATAGAATATTTATTGCAACAAGGCAGAACAGATGATGCAATGGCAAAATATAACGATTTATACAACGATATGGCTTCAAATTCATATTATGAAGGCTATAGCGAGAATGAAATTAAAACCTTATTGCAAGATAAATATATGACAGCAACAGGCACAACAATCGTAAATGACATAAATCAAAATGCATCATCAGCATTTGAAAGCGGTCTTGAAAGCTCAATTCCTGTTTTAGGTTTATTATTTAACCAAAATTCATCAGACGATTTTGTAGCCGAGGCAACAGGCACAGAAGTTTCAGGCTGGTCAAGCGTTAAAAAAGGCGCAGGCGTTGTAGCAGGTGTCGGTTTAAGTGCAGCAGCAGGCGCAGGTTTAGAAGTAGGTGCAAGCGTAATTAAAAACCTTAAATCAGGTACAAAAATTACAGAAGCAATTTCAAAAGCAACTTCAGGCAAAGGTAAAATCGTAGCAGCATGCATTGCAGGCGGTGCAGCACTTCTTACATTTGTCGGAAACAAACTTTTTAATTCCGATAACAAATAACTCTCCGAAAAAATACTAACTTTATTAAAAGACGCAAAAATTTTGCGTCTTTTTCATTTAATGTGATAAAATTCAAAGTTATGGAATCTGTTGATATAGTACAAACTAAATATTATAATCTGAACAATGCACTTGAGCTTGAATGTGGCAAAAAAATTTCTAATGTCACGGTTGCCTATGAAACCTACGGCAACTTAAACAAAGAAGGTGACAATGCAATTTTAATATGTCATGCTCTGACAGGCGATGCCCATGCTGCCTTTAAAAATAACGAAAATGACAAAAAACCCGGCTGGTGGGACACTATGATAGGACCCAATAAGGCATTTGATACAAACAAATATTTTGTCATTTGTTCAAATGTGCTTGGCGGCTGCAAAGGAACAACAGGTCCTGCATCCATAAACCCTGATACAGGTAAACAATATGGTCACCTGTTCCCTGTTATTACAGTTGAAGATATGGTAAAAGTTCAATATGAACTAATAAACCACCTCGGAGTAAAAAAATTAACCGTTGTTGGCGGCTCTATGGGCGGTATGCAAGCCATTGAATGGTCAATCAGCCATCCTGAATTGGTAAAATCGGTTATTATAATTGCTGCTGCTGCAAGGCTTTCTGCACAAGGCATTGCATTTAATGCCGTCGGAAGAAATGCTATTTTATCGGACCCCAATTTTAATAACGGCGATTATTATGATAAAAAACATCCTGAAGTAGGGCTTTCTATTGCAAGAATGATAGGTCATATCACATATTTATCAGAAACATCGATGCACAAAAAATTCGGAAGAAATTTCAAAGATAAGCCTAATTTTGACTTTGGGGTTGACTTTGAGGTTGAGTCATATCTTGATCATCAAGGAAGAATATTTGTTGACAGGTTTGATGCCAACAGTTATCTATATATTACAAAAGCCGTAGATTATTATGACCCTATTTCAAAATACGGTTCATTAGAAAATGCATTTAAAAATACTAACGGCAAATTTCTTGTTATTTCATTTACATCAGACTGGCTTTTTTCAACTGCACAGGCAAAAGAAATTGTTAATGCGCTAATCAAAATAGATAAAAATGTTTCATTTATTGAAATTGAAAGCCCTTGCGGGCATGACGCATTTTTATTGGAATTTGACAAACAAACAAGAATTATAAAAGCATTTTTAACATAACAAAGGAAACATTTTGGGAAAAACATTAAATTATTCACAAATAACAAAACTTGTACCAACGGGTGCAAAAATATTGGATTTAGGATGCGGTGACGGTTATCTTTTCAAAAAACTTGTAAATGAAAAAAAAGTAACCGGAGTTGGCATTGAAATTAACGAAGATGAAGCAATTAAGGCAATAGAAAAAGGTTTATCGGTTATTCAAGGCGATATAGATAAAGGTTTAAAACAATTTTTTGATAAAAGTTTTGACTATGCAATTTTAAACCAAACGGTTCAATCAACTGATAAGCCCGATTATGTAATAGAGGAAATGTTAAGAGTTTCAAAATGCGCAATAGTAGCGTTTCCTAATTTCGCATACTGGAGAGTAAGATTTTATTTATTTTTCAAAGGAAAAATGCCTAAATCAAAGGCATTGCCTTACGAATGGTACAACACCCCAAACATTCACCTTAACACCATTAAAGATTTTTATGAATTTTGCAAAAAAAGAGACATAAAAATTTTAGAGGCAGTATATTTAGCAAAAAATAAAGCAAGAAAGAAAATTTTCAGACCGCTTGCAAACTTTTTCAGTGAAGAGGCAATTTTTGTAATTTCAAAATAATTAATTTTTCTTCATATCCTTTGCCTTTTTGACCAAACCGCATTTTATACAAGCAAAAACTTTTTTGGTAGAATCCACAGGCAAAAATGTATGGTCACAGTTTTTATATTCATCAGAAAAATCTGTATCAATTTTCTTTTCAGGATTTTTTATTTTATCTATAATAGTAGAAATTAATTCAAAGATATACATATTTTAATTATAATAAAATAACTATGAAAAATAAAATTGAAAAATTTATCTCATCAACAGTAGAATTTCATGATATTTTTAAAGCCGTTGAAGTTGCAAACGAGCTTAATATGGGCTTAGAGATAAGCAGATTTGGCAAATTAAGGGAATTGGATGAATATTTTGATGATACCCTAAACAGATACGAAGACGCAATTAAAGATTTAGAAGGTCCGTTAACACTTCATGGTTTTTTTTCAAACCTTTGCCCCACATCAAACGACAAAGGCATAAGAGATGTTTCAATTAAAAGATATTATCAAAGCCTTGAAATTGCTTCAAGGCTGGGCGCTAAAACAGTGGTTTTTCACACTTGCTTCAATAATTTATTAAAGCAAAAAGTGTATAGGGAAAATTATTTTGTTAATTCTGTTGAATTTTATAATGAAATAATTCCGTATTTTGAAGAAAGAAAAATCACTGCAACAATAGAAAATGTTCATGAACCAAACAATGAAATGATAAGAAATATTATTGCAGCTGTCAATTCCCCTTATCTAAAGGCAACAGTTGATATAGGGCATCTTAATCTACATTCAAATGTTCCTTTTAAAGATTGGATTAAAGATTACGGCATAATGCTTCATCACATGCATTTTCACAATAACTTTGGCGATGAAGATGCCCACAGTTCACTTAAAAAAGGCAGCGTGGATATTAAAAAAATTCTTTCTTGTCTAAAAGAAATGCAGCTTTATCCGCAAATAACATTTGAAATTTTTGACAAAGAAGAACTTATAGAAAGCATAGAATATCTAAATAATATTCAAGAAGAAATAGGCTATGGAATTTAGTCTTTAAAAATCAATAAAGAAAGATACTGCCCCAAAATAACGCCCAAAATGCAGAATATGGCACTTAATAAAACGTATGCTCCACATTCTAAATAGTGTTTCCCTTGAAATAAAACAACCGCCTCAAGTGAAAATGTTGAAAATGTTGTAAACCCGCCTAAAAAACCTGTCTTAAAAAGCAATAACAAATTAGAGCTTACACCTTTTTTTGCAGCGGTTGCAGCAAGAAAGCCGATTAAAATACAACCGACTAAATTTACAAAAAATGTAACTAAAGGAAAAACACCCTCATAGGCAATTTTTCCTGCAACATGTCTAAATATTGCGCCCAATGCGCCACCGGTTCCTACTAATAAAAATTCAATCACTTTTAAATTTTTCCCAAAATTTAAGTTTATTAATTCTTTCTTGCCTTTTTGCTCTTTCCAAGCGTTGCGCAAGCACTTTTTCTTTATGTTCGTTTTCTTTAATCATTTGTTGTATTTGATAATCTTGTTCTCTTGTTAAAATATTTCTATATCTTATTTTGTAATAATTCTTTTTTTGGGTTATTTGCCTTAATGCTTCATCGTATTCCATTTGCCTTTGTTCAATATCAAGCTTTAATTTTTGTTTACATTCAAAATCAAAAAAAGAACATTGCAGCGAATTTAATAATTCTAACCCTCTTTCTTTTGCTTCTGCATTAAGGCTAAGCGGTTTTAGTATAAAATTTTCTTCTGTTCTAATTTGAAGTATTTTCTCTCTTTGTTCAGGAGTTAAATTAACCGTTTCAAGATAATCTTGATAGTCTTTTTTTTCAATTCCCGCTTTTAGATTTTGAGCAAAAGCAAACGAAATGAAGAAAAAAAATAAAAAGAATAAAGGAGCTATTTTTTTCATTTCTTCAGCCAATCTATTTGAGTATTCCAAAGAATGTCTTTGTAATATTCAGGTTTATCGGTAGGAATTTTTACAGGCTTTTTAATTCTGTTATAAACTTCTTTTCTTATAAATAGCGCAAAGGTTTTAGATTCCATTACCAAGTAATAATCCGGATGATTTTTCAAATTTTGATAGAGATTGTAATGTTTATAAGGAATTATTACGTCATGATGAACGGAATTTAGCGCCTCTTGCCAGCCGATTCCGCCAAGTGTGATTAATCTGACATGCTCATCGTTCAAATATGGGCTGTAAACTTCTTCATATCTGCCGTCTTGCAGAATAAAATTATTAGGATAAAGTTTATATGAAGCATAGCTTCCACATTCAAACGGCACAAAAACATTTCCTTTTACATTATTTTCAATTAAATATTCAATTTCAGAAAGCGGAAATATTGAGTGAAAATTGCCATATTTTAAATCTCTCACCGTTATATTCAATAAAAAAACAAATAAAACAATGTAGAATATAACAAGTTCTTTAATTTTGTTAGCTCTTTCACTTAATTTTTTGTTAAATATTGTATAAAAATCATCGTAGCAAAAAGGCACAAGAACAAAGATAAAGTAAGAAATAAACCTGATAGATTTCAGAGTTAATAAAAACATAACAAAAACCAAA
This sequence comes from Candidatus Gastranaerophilales bacterium, assembly GCA_944325175.1. GTDB lineage: Bacteria > Cyanobacteriota > Vampirovibrionia > Gastranaerophilales > Gastranaerophilaceae > Galligastranaerophilus_A. The sequence continues at coordinate 117,956 of CALUYZ010000005.1, forward strand.
ACAGCCTTTGTTTTGTCCATATTATTCCAAATTTCTTTAATTTTGTTGAATTTGCCTTCTGCTTTTGTTTGAAGCCAAGTTTTATAAAATCTGTAGACACAAAGTGTCATAAAAAACAAAAGAACGATTTTAAATTTAATAAATTTAGCCATAAAATATTGCCCGAAAGGCGGCTGCCATTCGACAATATTAGGTCTGTTCATAGTTGTTGCTTTAATTAAGAATGTAACATATTCAACACCGTAAGGGTTTATAAACATTACTAAAAATGAGGCAATGAAAAGATAAATGTATGGTAAAACGGGTTTTTTCCTTAAAAATTCACCAACAATATACAAACCTGTTATTCCAAGCCCCATAAAGCATCCGCCATGCATATTTGACCAGACAATCATTAACAAAGGCAAAACCCATAAAATTCTGTAATTTTTTTCAAGACGGGCTTTTTCCATAATATAAAGCCAAATTGCAAAAAACATAAAAGTGAAATGATGGCATCTTAGAGAAAAAACTAAATTCGAAATAGGTTGAAGCGCAAAAAAGAAAAATAAAAAGTTAAAAATCGGAAATTTTAAATCCGGCGAAAGGTTTTTTCTTCTTAAACGTATAATTAAGACAAAGAAAACAAAAGTAATAAACAGACAGATTGCTTTTAAAACTTGTAATCCGACATCATGAAAATGTTCTTGAACAAAATAAAAAACAATGCTTGAACCCCACTCATGGTCCCACCAAGGGTGAGTTTTAGAGTATGAAAGAAAATCATATTTTAAAATATCGCCTGTTTGAAAAAATGTTTTGCCGACAATAAGTCTTGCAAAAAAATCATAGTCAACAAAATCCATGCAGCTGCCGACCAAAAAAAGATACAAAAAGAGCGTTATAAAAAATATAATTAACATGTAAATACTCCCCAATAAGAAGGATTATAACAAAAAATTATTGATATGTGCATTTTTTTGTTATCATATAAAAAGTTAGAGGTGAAAGTTAAAAATGGAAGAAAAAATTTTACAAATCAAAAAAGAAGCATTACAAGAAATTGAACAGGCAGAAAACCAAAAAATGCTTGATGATGTCAGAAATAAATATTTATCAAGAGCATCAGAATTAAATAATTTAAAAAAAGGTCTTAAAGACGTTGCACCTGAATTAAGACCAAAAATTGGCGCTTTGACCAATGAAGTTTCAAAAGAAATTGAAGCTTTGGTTAACCAAAAAGCGGAAGAATTTTATCAAATCGAACTCAACAAAAGGCTTGAAGAAGAAAGAATAGATGTAACTTTACCTTCAACTTACGAGCCTTTTGGGCACATTCACCCTTTAACAAAAACAATTAATGAAATTGTTGAAATTTTTGAACATTTAGGTTTTTCACTTATTAAAAATGAATTTTCACCTGAAGTTGAAGTGGAAAAATATAATTTTGACCTTTTAAATGTTCCAAAAGAACACCCCGCCCGTGATGTGCAAGACACATTTTATTCAAAATTAGCAAAAAATGTTGTTTTAAGAAGCCAAACATCAAATGCACAAGTCAGACAAATGCAAAATTCAAGACCGCCTATTAAAATTATTTCTCCGGGCAGAGTTTACCGTTCAGAATCTGTTTCTGCAAGAAAAAACAACCTCTTTCATCAAATTGAAGGTTTATATGTTGATAAAAACGTTACGTTTGGCGATTTAAAAGGTGTTTTAAACGAATTTATAAGATTATATTTTGGCTCAAGCCGCCCAACAAGGTTTAGAAACAGCTTCTTTCCTTTTACGGAACCCTCTGCTGAAGTTGATGTTCAGTGTATTATGTGTCAAGGAAAAGGCTGCCCGACATGCTCAGGCACAGGTTGGCTTGAAATTTTAGGTTCCGGCATGGTGGATCCTAATGTTTTAAGAGCAGTTGATATAGACCCTGATGTTTATACAGGTTTTGCTTTTGGCATGGGCGTTGAAAGACTTACTATGTTAAAATATGCAGTAGATGACATCAGACTGTTTTTTAACAACGACATCAGATTTCTAAACCAATTCTAAAATATTTTTGAAGAATACCGAGGATATATGGCAACTAAAGAATTAACATCCGGCAAGCCGGTTAAACTGATTTTTCTATTTATGCTGCCGATGTTTTTTGGCAATTTGTTTCAACAAATATATAACTTGGCAGATGCGCTTATTGTAGGCAGAACGATTGGGCTTAAAGCTCTTGCTGCCGTTGGTGCAACATCACCGATGATTTTTCTTGTCATAAGCTTTATTTTTGCATCCACACAAGGTTTTGCAGTTGTGACAGCGCAAAGGTTTGGTGCAAGAGATTATGAAAATGTCAGAAAATCTGTAGCTGCCGGTTTTATTCTTTCCTTTGTCTTAACATTTATCATGACAATAATTTCTCTTCCGTTCGTTCAACAAATGCTGGACATTTTAAGAACACCGGATGACATTATCAATTTAGCCCATGATTATCTTTTTATTATGTTTGCAGGAATTATAGCAACCGTATTTTATAATCTTACATCTAATATAATAAGGGCGCTTGGCGACAGTAAAACACCATTATATTTTTTAATTTTTGCATCAATTTTAAATATATTTTTAGACTTGCTTTTTATTTTAAAATTTAATATGGGAGTTTCGGGCGCTGCCATTGCAACAGTGGTTTCTCAAGCTGTTTCAACCGTTCTTTGTATTGTGTTTATGTTTAAAAAATTTCCAATTCTTAAATTAAAAAAAGAAGATTGGAATGTAGACAAATCCTTTTTATACGAGCATTTAAAAGTTGGTATTCCAATGGGTTTTCAGATGTCTGTTCTAACTATTGGAATTATTGCTCTTCAATATGTATTAAACGGTTTGGGTTCAACTGCAATAGCAGCATTTACAACGGCAATGAGAGTTGATCAATTAGTATCTCAAAGTTTGCTTGCCCTTGCAGCAGCCGTTGCAACGTATACTGCGCAAAATTATGGTGCAGGAAAATTGAAAAGAATTCGAGAAGGAGCAAGAGCAAGCGTATTAATTGCTTTTATTATCAGCATTTTTTGCGCAATATTTATTTTAACTTGCGGTGAATTTGTAGTTAATTTATTTATGGATGTTCCAAACGAAGAAGTTACAAAACTTGCCATGGAATATTTACATATCATAATTATTTTCTTCTTTTTCCTTGGGCTTTTATTAATTTACAGAAATATTTTACAAGGAATGGGAAATGTCATGGCGCCTTTATTTTCAGGGGTCGCTGAACTTATAATGAGAGCGCTTGCTGCCTTTAAACTGGGCGAAATTTTAGGATACACCGGAATTTGCCTTGCAACTCCCTGTGCTTGGATTGCAGCCGCCATTGTTTTGTATATAGGCTATAAAATAAGTTTAATCAAAAATATTAAAAAAATTAGAAAAATAGCTAAATAATTGGAGTTTTTGTTTTTAATCTTCTTTTTATATTTTGTGCATCCGGCATTATTTTATTTAAAAGCGCCCAAAAACCTTCTTTATGATTTTTTTCTACGGTATGAACAAGTTCATGCGCTAAAACATAATCAATATATTCATAATCTAATAGCATAAGATTTATATTTAAGTTGATATTATTTGAATATGAACAGCTGCCCCACCTTGTTTTATGAGCCTTTAGGGCAACCTTGTTGTATTTAAAATTATATTTTTCTGCAAGTTCACAAAGCCTTTTTGGCAAATAATTTTTGGCTTCAATATATAAAGCTTTCTTTAATGCAGATTTTAATATTGTTTGATTTTCTCTTGAATAAAAATTTGAATTTAGAGGGTATGTAAAATAAACCTTATTAAATTTAACCTTAATTACCGCTTTATCAACAAAACCTGCCTGAATTATAAGATTGTCTGTTTTGGTTTTAAAATTTTCATCTATAAGATTAAATTCATATTTTGAAAGTGTTTCATTTATCCAAGATTGGTTTTTAAAAACATAGGTTTCAGCATCTTTGAAAGATAAAAAATAAGGAACTGAAATTCTTACCTTGTAGCGATCTTTAACAGTTATTTTTAGCGATTTTGAACTTTTTAACTTAACGTAATTATATTCTACATCGTTAACTACAACTTTTTTAGAAGATGTTTTTTTAATATTTTTTCTCTGTTTCAAAAAGTCGAAAAATGCCATAACAAAAAGAATTATAACACATCATTAATCAATTATTTCAACAAAATTATGAAGAAAATACGCTAAATCAAAAGCGTGAATTTTTGAATTAGTAAGCTTTATGCCGTATTTTAAACTCCAAAGGCAAGTGGGGCAAGTGGTTAAAACAACATCAGCATTTGTTTTTAAAACATTTTCAATTTTTTCTTTTGAAAGAATTGAGGCGGTATTTATATGTCTTGTAAAAAAATCTCCGCCAAAACCACAGCACTCATCGTATTTTTCTGTACGTTTGTATGTAATTCCTTCTATGTTAGATAAAATATCCTCAATTTCAAAAAATTTTTCATTGTCTATATGACATGGTTTATGAAATGAAACAATTAAAGGAGAAACTGCTTTCAATTTTTTTTGTTTATAAAAATCGGTAAAATAAACAATTTTAGATTTATCTACACCTTCATAATTCAAAACTGTGTCATAACAAGTTGCACAATCAAAAACAACTTTGTCGTATTTTGAAATTTTATTCAAATTTCTTTTTTTATATTTTTCATAAATATCAAGTCTGCCCTTAACATAAAAAGGTAATGCACAACATTCAAACTTTTCATTTACGAATTTAAAAGGTGCATCAAATTTTCCGCAAACCGAACGGGTTGCACACCCTTCAAAATGGGCAATTTTCAGTGAAGTTTCTTTCTTATTTTTTATCTTTACGGCTTTTCTTCCAAAAGGATATTTTAACTTATAAAAAATTCTAAGCGCCAACATTTTAATTTTGAAGATTATTGCAGAATTTAAAAAATTATCAAAAGGAGAATTAAATTCGCTTTTTATTTGCGCAAAAATTTTAACTGCATCAATATCTGAAGGGCAGGCAGCTTTACATTTTTTGCAGCCAAGGCATAAATCAAGATTATATTTAACCCTTCTGTCAAATTTTAACTTTTTGTTGATTATTCCTAAAAGCTGCAAAAACTTGCCTCTTGATACGGATGTTTCTGTTCTTTTTGCCTTGTAAACAGGGCAAACATCCATGCAAAGCCCGCATCTGGAGCAATTAACAATATCTTTAACCAGTTCTTTATCCATAAACTTTGTAGTATAATTTTACCATGAAAAAATCACAGGTTACATTGGAATACTTATTGTTTTTTCTTGTAATAACCGTACTTTGTGTTTTAATTAGTATGCTATGGAACAGAGGTGCCATTATAAGAGGAAGCACGTTTGGCGTAGAAGACAGTAATAACACGGTACATGTTCGACCATTTTCGGAATAAAAATATGAAAAGTGCAATTTTAAAAAACGGTAAAGTTGAAATTATTGACAAAGAAAAACCAACACTTTTAAATAAAGAAGGAGCAATAATTAAAGTTATTGCATGCGGGCTTTGCGGTTCTGATATTGTAAAAATTAATCATTCAACACCGGAAAACGAAGATAAAATAAGCCTTGGGCATGAAATTGTCGGTGAAATTGTCGAAATTAATGTCGAAATTGTTGGTAATGGCGCAAAAACACCCTTTAAAAAAGGCGATATTATTGCAATGGGGCATCATTACCCCTGTTTTAAATGCAAATACTGCACCCACGGAAACTATTCCATGTGTGAAACATTTAAAAATTCAAATATACACCCAAACGGTTTTAGCGAATATATTTATGCAGATGTTAATCATCTTAAAAATACTGTTTTTAAAAAACCCGAAAACCTTACAAACGAAGAATTTTCTTTTTTAGAACCTCTTTCATGCTGCATTAGAGCAATAAGACGTTCAGGCTTAGATATAAACAATAAAGAATTAAATAAAACATATAATGCACTTGTTTTGGGCTTAGGCTCTATTGGAATATTAATGTCAGAAGCAATAAAAACCTTTGGTGCAAAAACTTTTGGCTTAGATATTAATAGCGAGCGACAAAAATATGTTGAAAAATACGGCATATTTTTTGACAAAACAATTAAATACGATTTAATATTTATGACATCAGGCGCAACAAAAGCAATAGATACTGCTTTTAACTTAATTGACAAGGGTGGAAAAATTATCGTTTTTTCATCCGTACAAGACGATTTTAAAGGATATTTTAACAACGAAATATATTATAAAGAGCTTGATGTAATTGGCAGCTATTCACCTTCACCTTTTGACTTAAAAATGTCGTATGAATTTTTAAAAAACGGTTATGTTGATGTCAAAAACTTATCAACTGCCTATAGCTTGGAAAATTTAGAAAATGCAATTAATGACACCAAAATTGGAAAAATTTTAAAAGGGTATATTGAACTATGAAAATGAAAGCGATAATGTTTTATGCCCCAAAAGACATAAGATATGAAGAAGTAAACGTTCCTGAACCTGATGAGGGCGAAGTTCTTGTTAAAGTTGAAGCAGCCCTTACATGTGGCACTGATGTGAAAACATACAGAAGAGGACATCCCGTTTTAATTAAAAAAACACCTTCAGGTTTTGGGCATGAGTTTTCAGGAACAATCGCAAAAATCGGAGATAATGTTGAAGGTTTTAACATCGGTGACAGAGTTGTTGCAGCAAACTCGGCACCTTGCGGCGAATGTTTTTTCTGCAAAAAAGGTGAGGAAAACTTATGTGAAAATCTTGAGCTATTGAATGGCGCATACGCACAATATATTTTAATTCCAAAAAATATTGTTCAAAAAAATTTAATAAAAATTCCGGATACCTTGCCATATAAATTGGCAGCATTTGCAGAGCCATTATCAAACGTAGTTCATGGAATTTCAAGAACACCGATAAATAAAGGCGATACTGTTGGTGTTATTGGAATTGGACCAATCGGCTTAATGTTTTGCGCACTTGCAAAATTAAAAGGAGCAAAAGTTATAGCTATGGGCAGAAACCCTTTAAAATTAAAACTTGCAAAAGAATTTGCCCATGCCGATGAAGTTATTGATTTAAAAAAATATAACGACCCGACAGAAATTGTTCTTTCCATGACTGAAGAAAAAAGAGGTCTTGATGTTGCTATTGAATGTGTCGGTTTGCCTGAAATATGGGAATCCATGTTTAAATTAGTTCGCAGAGGCGGCTGTGTTCACCTTTTTGGCGGTTGTGCATCAGGAACAAGCGTTAATATAGACACAAAAAGGCTTCATTACGATGAAGTGAACATTATAAGTGTTTTTCACCACACTCCAAAATATTTTAGAGAAGCACTCAACCTTATTGCAACAAAACAAGTGGAAGTTGAAAAACTTATAACAAAAACTTTGCCCTTAAAATATACAAAACGTGCGCTTGAAATGCAGCAAAACGGCGAAGCAATAAAAGTTTTAATTGAACCATAGTTTTTTCTTGACTTCATATCTTGAATTGGTATTATAAAGAAAGTTCAGAGAAACCAACTTGGTTTTTTGAAAAAAAGTTAATAAATATGCCGCAATAGCTCAGTTGGTAGAGCAAGGGACTGAAAATCCCTGTGTCCTTGGTTCGATTCCGAGTTGCGGCATATTTTTAATTTAGTTATAAATTGCTGTCACGAATTCATATAATAAATTTACGCATACCATCACTAGCAAGGATAAAACTTATGCAAATAGGAAAAATAAATTCATTTAATCTGAATTTTGTTCAAAATAATGCAAAATATCAACAAGCAAAATCTGCCGCAAAGGAAGCAAACAAGGATAATACAAGAGCTAAAGCCTTAAATTTCAGCCACTTGTACGGAATAAAAAATATTTCATTCAAAGGAAGTTATGATAATCCTGTCTCTTTAAACCAATTAATTGATTTAGAAATTGCAAAAAAATCACCTCATGTTAAGCAAAATGCACTGGGTCAAACTCAATTTCACGAATATGAAAATATAAGAAATCTTTCACCATGCAACAAATTGTCGCCAATTATACTAAAATTAGCACTGCCTCTACAAGATAAAGACGGTTGCACTTTTGCCCATTATAGCTTGTGTCCGGAAGATATAGAATATTATTCAAAAATTTTAGGAGACGAATCAAAGGACGTATTTAAAAAAGTTGTAACAACACTTGATAACGATTGCAACACAATATTTCACAAAATATTTACAAGCGAGGGTATAAATGCTATTGCAAATACACTCGGAGATTCATCATCAGAAGTTTTTGAACAAATCTTGCTTCAACAAAATTATATGGGCAATACAATATTGCATAATTCCAAAATAGATGATGATGTAATAAAGGTTTATGCCAATAGGTTGGGTAGCAGGGCGCCTGAAGTTTTTAAAAAAGCATTGCTTATAAAAAATGATAAGGGAATAATGCCAATTTGTTACCCATATTCAGGATATACAAGAAACAATACATATAAAGAAATTTTAGGCAATGAAGCTCAAGATGTTTTTTCTTACGCAGCACAAGAATTTTCTAAGTCACCAAAAAGAGATAATATAGTAATTGACAAAACTTTCATTGAGTCATTGGACGATGCAAGTTTTAAGCAATATAAAAAACAACTGATTGAAGAACGCAAAGGAGAAATTATTATAAGCGACGGCACAGATTACGAAATTAAATACCTGGCTGCTGCTTTAGGCAAAAAAGCACCAGAGGTTATTCAAGAATTTCTTTCAGGAAAATATGGGCTGGTTTCGTTAAGTACGGAAGGAATGAAATTTTATGCGGAAATTTTAGGTGATAGTGCGTCGGATATATTTTTAGAAGCAATTAAAAATATCAATTACCGACCAATGCTTGAATACAAACTTTTTGGTGAATCCGAAAGTGAAAGAGAAGTTGTTCTTTCTGAAATACTGGGAGATAATACCGACGAAGCACTAAAAAACATAAGATGTAAAAAGCCCACCATTAAAGGAATTTTTAACAAGCAAAAATAACATCTAAAAACATTCAATGTAACCATAGTTAGAAACATTATTTTGTGATATTATCTCTATATGTTCGACAATTTAGCTGAAAAATTACAAGAAATTATTAGAAAAACCTCAAATGAAGCCAATTTAACCGAAGAAAACATGGCTGATGCGATAAGGGAAATTAGGCGTGCTTTATTAAATGCAGATGTTTCTCTTAATGTTGTTAAAGCTTTTATCACAAATGTTAAAGAAAAAGCCGAAGGCGAAAGTGTTTTAAAAAATGTAAAACCGGGTGAGCAGCTGGTTAAAATAGTTCATGACGAACTGGTTGAACTGTTGGGCGGAAAAAACGAACCGCTTAATTTAACAGGCAACCCCACATTAATTATGATGCTTGGTCTTCAAGGCTCCGGTAAAACAACTTCTTGTGCAAAACTTGCAAAAAAAATTAAGCAAGATGGCGCTTCTCCATTACTTGTTGCTTGCGATATTTACCGACCGGCAGCAATTATTCAGCTAAAAACTTTGGCAGAAGAAAATAATATAGATTTTTATTCTCTCGAAGGCTCAAAAAATGTGTTGGAGATAATCAAAAACGCCATTGAATTCGCAAAAACCAACAACAACACCGTATTAATTCTGGATACTGCAGGCAGGCTTCAAATTGACACAGAAATGATGGCTGAATTAATGCTTATTGAAAAAAGCTTTAATTTGAACGAAAAACTTCTTGTAATCGACTCGATGACAGGGCAAGAAGCAGTAGATATAGCAAGAAACTTTGACGAACAATTAAATATATCGGGCGTTATACTTACAAAATTAGACGGTGATACAAGAGGTGGCGCAGCACTTTCAGTTGTATATTCAACAAAAAAACCGATAAAACTTGTTGGTATGGGTGAAAAAATTGAACCGCTTGAACCATTTTATCCTGATAGAATGGCAAACAGAATTCTTGGCATGGGTGATGTCGTTACTTTGGTTGAAAAAGCCCAAAAAGCATTTAATGACGAAAATGCAAAAATTCTTGAAGAATCAATGCTAAAAAATTCATTCTCTTTTGATGACTTCTTAAAGTTGCAAAAGCAAATGAAAATGCTTGGCTCTTTAGATTCAATACTTGGCATGCTTCCAATACCCGGTTTAAAAAAAGACGACCGCCAAAAAATTTCCCACGAAGGCGAAAAGCAATTTAAAAAAATCGAAGTTATGATATCTTCCATGACACCCCATGAAAGAAAAAACCCCGACATTTTAAACTCATCAAGAAAGAAGCGAATTGCAAAGGGTTCCGGCGTTTCATTGGATGAATTCAATAAATTTATCCAACAATTCAACATGATGAGAAGCATGATGAAAGGCTTCAACAATTTTGCAAACGGCTTTAAAGGCAATAAAAACGCAGGTCTTAGCATGTTAAAACAAGCTCAGGCAATGAAAAATAAACACAGGTTTAAATAATCATTGCCTAAAACTTGTCTTGGTTCCTATTGATAAACACAACGAACCGATTGAGTTTCCGTTCTTAAATAATTTATGCGATGCCCATTATGAAAGTAAATATACCAAGCCAAACCGTTTTCACCTATTGACTGTATACTGCTTGACCAATAGTTATCTTCGCTTGCATTTATCAAAATTCGATTTACAAACATAGAAGCAAGTTCATCACGATTTGGTAATCTTAAATCACCCCCTTGTGCTTTGCAAACAGAAGCTGCATCCAATTTAGCCGAATCTGCACTATAAGAAGGTGACCTTGCAGCATCAGCCGCATAAGAGGAAGGAGCAACCACAATTGGATTTTTTCTATACAAAGCTGTAATAAAACCAACATCTTTTCCAACCTGATTAGGACCACTTGCACCATTTAAGTCATATATGAAATTTACACACACTTTATTTTGAATATGCAAACTCCAATCTTCATCAGAACCGCAATAAGGGTTATAAAACACTGCAACTGATTCTCCATTAACCGTTTCAAATGCTGCAGCTTTTGTATCAACCATAGTTCCGCTTTTAGATGTAATACCATTAACAAATGTAAGCAAAGCAGGATTCAGTTCACTCATCTTTGTCGGAAATATAAGCTCAGATGTTCCGTTTAAAGTTGTAATTTTACTTGGTATACCGCAAGATGAAAGTTTATCTGGTCCACAAATATTGTTAATCTTATAAACTTTTGATAGTGCATCTAAAATAAAACTTTCAGCTGCCGTATCTGTTGTGGCAGCTCCGTCATCATCGGTTTCAAACTGACCATATCCGCCTAGTGTATTCATCTGCCCTATTGCTTGCGCTAATCTTGCATGCAGTGCTTTTTTCTGTGCATCCCATGCCTTCTCATTCACATTAACCAATAAACTGGGCAACGTAATCGCTGCTACAATACCAATAATAGCCAAAGTAATTAATACTTCAGCAAGCGTAAAGCCTCTTGTCTTTTTCATATCATTCTATCCTTTCAACTTTTGCACCAATTTGAGCTAATTTGATGCAAGGGGTTATATCCTTTATTATTAGAGGATTTTAAGGATTATCAAAATAAATAATATTAAGGTTTATTGCTCTTGAATTAATAGGGAAACAATGATATATTGAGAAAAAGAAGATAAATGCACCAATATAGCTCATTTTGGTGCATTTTTTTGGTTGAAAAAGTTCTTTATGTAAGAATGACTAAAATAATAAGACGGATGAATATGTTGGATGCGTATGAAACCTACACGGAAGATGAGGTTTTGTTGGGGTAGAAACCCCAACCTACGAAGTTTTAGTGCGTGAATTTAAAATTAAGCAATAAAAATGCACCATAATATTCATTATGGTGCAAATGGTTTATATATATTAATATTATCATTGTTTTTTGGAAGTTACAAGCATTATATTTTTGAAATATTGTGTATTTTTAGCAGGTTGCTGTTCAATGAGGTTAATCTTTTTCGGTTTTTTGAAACAAAATGAATATTTTGGTCTAAAAAATTGAAAGGATAGAATGATATGAAAAAGTTTAGAGGTTTTACGTTGGCTGAGGTGTTGATAACTTTGGCGATTATTGGGGTTGTGGCGGCGATTGCTGTGCCTAGTGTGATTAGTAATTCGCAGCAGAGGGAGTTTAAGACGGGGTTGAAAAAGGCGGTAAGTGTTTTGAATAGCGCAATAACGATGAATATGGCAATAGAAGGGGAAAGCCCTTATGACAATTTGAATTTGTTTGATTATTTGCAAAGACATATGAGTGTTATGAAATCAACCAGTAAACTGCCTTTTTATGGTGTTGCATACGGGTTAGACGGGCGCAAAATTGCTTGGGGCTACAATGCTGCATTTTATACGACAGATGGTATGAGATTTGAATTTGAAGACTATAAATCTAATTGCGCCGGACCAAAATTGCATAATTCAAATGTTGTGGCTTGTATGGCTGCTTATGCTTATAATGCTGATACTTATGAAGTGAAAGGTTGCGGGTCTTATGGGTTGGAAGCTAATCCTAATGGCACTATGAGCCCTCCTTGTGTAATTATGGTTGATGTAAACGGTGACAGAAAACCTACCCCTGCCAATATTGATTGTCAAACGGCAAGTTGTCAGGATACGAATAAATACGTAAGTAAAGATCCGAACACAAATAAAATCGGCGATATTTTTACAATTTTGATAACGGAAGATAAAGCCATTCCGTATGGCACAGTTGCACAAAGAGCAATGTATGATGCTCAAAAATAATTTTAATAATGCATAGTTGTTATAGGCAACTATGCATTAAAATATTTTAAGCTTTTTTGCCGGTTGAACCAAAACCGCCTTCGCCTCTTAAAGTGTCGGTTAATTCTTCTACTATCTTGATGTCAGCTTTTGTAACGGGGGCAATTATCATTTGCGCAATTCTTTCGCCTCTTTCGATTGTATAAGGTTCATTTGATAGGTTTACAACTCCTACTTTAACCTCGCCTCTGTAATCTTCATCAATAGTGCCTACGCAATTAATCAGGCTTATACCATGTTTTATTGAAAGCCCGCTTCTTGGGCGAATTTGTGCTTCATAATTTTCGGGAAGTTCAATTTTTATGCCGGTTGGAATTAAAAATCTTTCCAGCGGTTTCAATGTTATGTTTTCATCGTTTGAAGCAACTAAATCCATTCCGGCTGCGCCCTTTGTTTTGTACTCAGGCAAACCTGCGCAGTGTGGCAGTTTTTGTATCTTTAATATAATTTTTTCTTCTGCATGCATTTTATTTCTCCCCTTTGTTCATTTCATAAACCGTTTTTAATCCAAATAAAGTTAAATCTTTGTTTATAAAATCAATATTACATTCGATATTGTTAAAAAGTGTTTTTGAAAAGCCGCCTGTAGCAATAATTGTTGCTTTTTCGCCAAGTTCTTTTTCGCACATTTTAATCATTCCTTCAACCATTTTTTTGTGCCCTTCAACAATACCTGAAAGCATTGCATCAATGGTGTTTCTGCCAATTATGTTTTTGGGCGCCTCTATTTTTAATTTCGGCAATTTTGATGTAAATTGACTTAATGATTTTGCTTGAATAAAAGGACCGGGCGCTATTATGCCGCCTAAAAAATTTGCATTTTTGTCAACTATATCAAATGTGGTGGCGGTTCCAATATCTATAACAATAGCGGGTAATTTATATAATACAGCCGCTGCAGATGCATTTGCCAGCCTGTCTGCACCGGCTTCTTTGGGTTCATCTAATAATATTTTGACAGGCAATTTTGATTTATAAGATAAATTGTAAACTTCGATTTTTATATATTCTTCAACCGCTTTTTTTATGGTTTCGCCTAATGTCGGAACGACAGATGATATTATACAAGAGCTGATTTTTGTCTTAATATCGCTTGTTAAAAGCAAAGATGAAATTAAAATGCCGTATTCATCAGATGTTTTTATGTGGTCTGATGCTATGCTGTATACTTTAATAAGGTTGTTTTTATCGTAAATTCCGATGTTTGTGTTTGTATTGCCAATATCTATAACTAAAAGCATAAAGCAATTATTGCATAAAAAAAGTGCGAATAAAATCATTCGCACAAAATGTCATAAATAAGCACAATTCATAACTGAAAGAAAACTGTTTTTGGTTAACACCAAACCCTTTTAAAATTTATATCAACACCTTCCTTTATGTAAGTTACATCGGTTGCTATAAGAAAAACTTTATAATTTTGTTACATATATTTACATTTTTATTTAAAAAGGCAATTATATTTTGCATATATACTTTATATATATAAAAGAAAGGACGCAAAAAATGGCACTGGCATACGAGCAAGGACAAGTACATTTAAGAACATCGTTGATAAGCGCGCTTGAGTTGCGTCTTATTCAAATTAGCGAAGAATATAATGTTAAATATATGGCAGGTTGTGCACAAACATCTCAATATACAACAGAGATGAACAATCAAGTTGAAGCAATAAGAGCGCAACTCGGGGATAATCCCACAAGCGAAGAATACAGACAAAATATGGCTGAGTGCGAATCTGTTGAAAATGAATATACGGCAATTATTCAAAATATTCAAGACCAAATGAACATTGCTGAACAAAAAATGCAAACTCAGCAAGAAACCGTTGAAACAAAGCTTGAGGTTATAAGAGCCGAAAAAGAACAG
>CALUYZ010000006.1 GCA_944325175.1 Candidatus Gastranaerophilales bacterium
GCAGAATGGTTACAGACCTTGCATATAAACACTTAAGGATACAAAATAAAAACCTAAACGGTCAAATAGGGCTTTTTTAGTTAATATCCAAAATTTCATAATAAGGAATTAATTTTTTCATGCCACCTGCGGAATACGGCGCAATTTGTGATTTTGAAAGCTGCATGTATTGAAAAACTTTTTGACTTTCCTTCGTTATTTTATTGTTCTTGTGTGCCAACAAATCTGCAAGGTAAATAATAGACGCAGCTTGCGGCAACATAGCATCTAATGGAAAATGATGATACCTGATTGAATCTGTAACTACAATAGGCAAATTCCAACGTCTGCATATATATTCACTTAAATCGGCATGACAATAGCCAAATTCTGCTACCTCTTCTTCTTGAGTATAAATTTTGACTTCTTTAGCATCTTCAATCGAAGTTATTAAATATTTTGAGCCAAACTTATTTTTCATTGCAATTTTACCAATGTCATGTAAAAAACCAAGTAAAAAAGCATCATGAGGATTAATTAGTTTGAATTGAGCAGCAATATCTTTTGAATAGTAAGCTGTCAAAAGAGAATACTTAAAAAGCTCAACACAATCAGCCTCTTGAAAAACAGGAAAAGACGAAAAAGCAAGCACAACATTTTTAAATTTGTGCAAACCCATAAGCGAAACCCCTTTATTAACGGAAATATATCCTGATTTAGAAGGGTTTAAAACTTTATTTATGTATGTAAAAATTCTTGATGAAAGTAATGGGTCGTTTAGCAAAATATTCGCATAAGAATTTTTGGAAATATTTAACTCTCTTGTTAATTCAATAAATTTTTCCATAACAGGAGGCAATTCAGGCAAGCAGCCCAAAAAGTCTTTCTCTATTGAATTATCAACGGTTTTTCCTTGCATATTTTATACTTTCAAATGCTTTTTAATACACATCAAACTTCCACCGGCAGAAAAAACAATTCCAACCGCCAAAACAGACAAAATTACAATCTGTTGAGCAAATAAGAACGAAGGTATCATAAAAAACTCATGCACTTTGTATAAGTACCCTTGTACGACATTAATCGGAAAAATAGCAATTATAGCACCCAAAAAGCCATAAATTGCACCTTGCAGCACAAGCGGAAATTTTATATACCAATTAGAAACACCCATAAGGCGCATGATTTCGATTTCTTCTTTTCTTGATTGAATAACAAGCTGAATGGTATTGTTAATGATAGTAATTGTTAATAAACATGCAACAATAACAACCAGAAAGGTAACCGTATGCGAAACTTTGTTTAAAGTTTGAAACTTTTTGACCCAATCTTTTGCATATCCAGTATCTGAAACACCCTCAACATGTCTTACCCTAACAAGAACATCATCTAAATTATCAACCATATCAACTTTTACATGAAGTGTATCAGGAAGCGGGTTTTCGACATCAGGAACATCAATTTCATTTTTAAGATCATTCCAAGCTTTTTGTTTTGAAATAAATTTAACCTCTTTTACGTGATCGATTTTTTTAATTCTTGAAATAACCGCATCTGAATTTGCACTGTCTGAAAGATAAGCAGAAATTTGCAGTGTGCCGCCAAGTTCATTAACAATGCTTTGCAGAGATAAAGATGATCTGAATAAAGCGCCAAAGATTGTTAAAATAGCAGCCATAGTCGTAACGATTGCAATATTTATAAGCCCTGTTTGTTGAATACCTTTAAAAGTTTCAATTAACATGCGATATAAAATTCTGACATCAGTAAGCCAATCTTTTGGGATATGAGATTTAACTTTTTGTTTGATTCTGTTTCTTGTTTGTCCGTTAGCCATACGTACCTGCCTGCACATCTTTAACAATTTGACCGTCACACAATGTAACTACCCTTTTTCTAAAGTAATCAACCATTGTATGATCATGCGTTGAAACCAAAATAGTGATACCTCTTTGGTTAACCTGATCTAAAATTTCCATAACTTCCATTGAGTTCTTTGGGTCTAAATTTCCCGTAGGTTCATCCGCAATAAGTAATGGCGGTCCATTAACAATAGCACGTGCAATCGAAACCCTTTGTTGCTCACCGCCGGATAATTCTGAAGGTTTTGATTTAGCTTTATGTTCCAAACCGACAACTTTTAGCGCACCAAAAACTCTAGCTTCAATTTCACGTGAGGAAATTCCCAAAGTTCTTATAACATAGGCAATATTATCGTATACTGTATGATTTTGAAGTAATTTAAAATCTTGAAAAACAATCCCCATGCATCTTCTTAAATTAGGGATTTTATTAGGATGTAAATTTGCAATATTAATACCGCCGATTATAACCTGACCACGAGTGGGTTTTTCTTCCATATAAAGCATTTTCATCAAGGTTGATTTGCCGGCACCTGAAGGACCTGTTAAAAATACAAACTCACCCGGTTTAATGTGCAAATTAACATTATATAATGCAGGTTTATTTTTATATTGTTTAATAATATCTTTTAAAATTATCATACCGTAAAAGACGACCCTTAACTATTATTCCTGTTGAACACACTATCAATTATACTTTGAAAAAAGAATATTGGCAAAGTTGGAAAAATCCTTTTAAATCTTTCAGGCTGTTTTATTGTGCGATAAAGCCATTCAAGCCCAAGTTTTCTGTAAATATCAGGCGCAAGTTGAACTTTGCCCGATAAAACATCGAAAGTGCCTCCAACACCAATCATAACAATGCCATTAGCTTGCTTTTTAAGTTCGGAAATAAACATTTCTTGCCTTGGTGAACCCATTGCGCATAACAAAAATTGAGCTTTTGAGTTCAGAATATCTTTTATAATAGGGTTAAAATCGTCAAAATAGCCATTATGAGTATAAACGATATTAATACCGTCATGCATTTTTTTGATATTTTCAACAGCTAAATCCAAAACATCTTGTTTTGCACCGACAAGAGCAACCCTAAATTGTTCGCATCCTGCGATTTCAAGCATTTTTTTTGACAAATCAACACCTGTAACTTGCTCTTGATTTATTCCCTTCATTTTTAGCGCCAGTTTTACACCGACTCCATCAGGTGTGACTAATTCTGCCTCATTAATTATTTTCTTTAGTTCAGGTGTTTTCTTTGCATTTTGTATAATTTCGGGGTTAATTGTAACAACATGAATATTTTTAGCATCATTCACGGCACAAATAAGAGCCTTTATAACTTCATCAAAGCTCATTAAATCTACATTAAACCCCTGAATTTTTACTCTTTTATCCATAGGTTAATAATATCAAATAATTTAAGGTATACAAGAAAATTTTTATTAAGAAAATTTGACTAACTCAATTTTTTATATAGAATAAAATTAGGTAAATACCGCCAGAATTATGGATTCAAGGAAGTTTTAAAATGACAAACGAAAGTAAATACGTTGGAGTTATCGGCTGTGGAATTTGGGGAAAAAATATCGTAAGAAATTTTTACAGTCTAAATGCACTAAATACTGTTTGCGATTTAGATGAACAAACCTTAAATAAAATCAAAACAGATTACCCCGGCACAAATACAACAAAAGACTTTAACGAAATTATAAATAATAAAAATATAAAAGCTGTTTGTGTCATAACACCAAGCCACACACATTTTAACCTTGTAAAACTGGCACTGGAGCATGGCAAGCACGTTTATGTTGAAAAGCCCATTTCAATAAAAGCAGACGAAGCGCTTAAACTTAAAGAACTGGCTGATGAAAAAAGCTTAATTTTAATGGTAGGACATCTTCTTTTATATCATCCTGCCGTTAACCGTCTAAAAATGTTGATTGAAGAAGGTGTTTTAGGCAATATTAAATACGTTCAATCAGACAGATTAAACATCAATTATTTTAAAAATGACAGAAGTGTAATGTGGGATTTAGCTCCCCATGATGTTTCCATGACATCTTATGTAATTGGTTCAGAACCTGAAAAAGTTATAGCAGCAACAGGTGCATCAACAGAAAATAACAACATTTTTGACATAACCCACATTACAATACAATACAAAAATGGAGTCATAGCACAAATCTCAGACAGCTGGATTCACCCCCAAAAATATGTAAAATTAATGGTTAGGGGTGACAAAGCAAGTGCAGTTTTGGATGACACACTACAAGAACACAAATTAATTGTTTTTGACAACTCCAAACCGGGGCAGCAAAACATTGAAATACCCGATTATATTGAAATAGAGCCCCTTAAACTCGAATGTCAGCATTTTCTCCACTGCATAGAAACAGGCAAAAAACCTCGTTCTGACGGTGAAAATGGTTATATAACCGTAAAAGCTCTTGAAGACGCCGAAAAAATAATGTTCGGCGCACAAAGAGAACAGCTTGATAATGTTGACTACGCCCTTTCAAGAGCAAAAAAACACTAAATCATAAAAGGCGCCGTTCAGGCGCCTGGTTTTTATTAACATTGACCTCATTTTTTTATACAACGCACAAAAAGTTTAGTTGAACGCGTATCTTTGCTGCGAGTGCCGAGATAAAAGCCTTGCCCCCAAGCTAATCCTGATGCACCTAGCGATATTACAGAGCCGGACCAATAGCCATTTGAACCCGTCTGCCCTGTCAAATTAATAAGAGGTGCATTTACAAACAATGCAGCCAGTTCATCTCTATCAGGCAATCTCAAATCTTCTCCTAAAGCCATACATGCCTTTGGTGCATCTATTGTATCAGCATTGTCAGAATAGTGCGGCACAGTTGAAGCATAATTCATCTTGTACGGGCGAGGTGCAACTACAACAGGGTTTTTATTATAAAAAGCTGTTATAAACCCTACATCTTTACCTACTTCATTAGGACCTTCGCTACCATTTAAGTCATAGACAAAATTAACACACATTTTATTTTGTGTATACTGGCTCAAAGATGAATCCGAGCCACACAGGGGATTATAGAAAACCGCAACAGATTCTCCATTAACCGTTTCAAATGCTGCAGCCTTTGTATCTGCCATATCGCCAACTTCATTTGCTTGATGATAACCATTCAATAACTTTTCATTCAACTCACTCATCTTGCTTGGAAATGTAATTTCAGAAACGGCATCCAATGTTGTAATTTTACTTGGAATACCACAAGATGAAAGTTTATCGGGGCCGCAAACATTGTTTATCTTATAAACTTTAGATAGAGCATCTAAAATAAAACTTTCAGCTGCTGTATCTGCTGTCGCCGTTCCGTCTTCATCTTCCGTATAAGTTCCATATCCACCCAGTGTGTTCATTTGCCCTATAGCTTGAGCTAATCTTGCATGTAACGCCTTCTTCTGAGCTTCCCATGCTTTTTCATTTACATTCACAAGTAAACTTGGCAAAGTAATCGCTGCTACAATACCAATAATCGCCAAAGTAATTAATACTTCAGCTAAAGTAAAACCCTTTGTCTTTTTCATAACTTTTTCTATCCTTTCAACTTTTTGCATCAATTTGTTTTAGTTTGGTGCAACCGACCAAAAGTATTATTTTTACAATCCTTTTCAACCGTTCAAAAAATCTGACAGCTATTTTTTCCAATCTTGAACAAAATCTAAAACAATGCTATATTAATAAAAAGACCTAAAATGCACCAAACTAAAACATTTTGGTGCATTTTTAATTATTAAAGTTCTCCTCACAAGAAAGCGCTACATATTTAAGTAGCGCTAACTTAATAATTAAATAAAGGAGTTGAAATAAAATACATTATCATTTATAAAAAGAGCCCTATTTAGACTTTTATAATTGACAAAATGTAATTTGACATTTACCTCTTAATACAAAGTACATAGAACAAAGCAGAACGCCCATAATAATAGCGGTGACCATTATTAAAGCCTTGACGCCAACCGGATATAGTAGCACCTGAAGATATTATTGTACTTGACCAAAAACCGCTATTATTTTCATTCATGTTGATAAAAGGAGCATTTACAAAGAGTGATGCAAGTTCATCTCTATCAGGAAGTCTCAAATCTTCTCCTGCCGATTTGCATATTGTTTGAGCATCTATTTTATCTTGAGTTTGCGTATATAGTGGCGCGGTTGATGTGTAATTTGTGTTATAAATAATAGGTGCTACAACAACTGGATTTTTGTTATAAAAAGCTGTAATAAATCCAACGTCTTTCCCAATTTGGTTTGGTCCTTCGTTGCCATTTAAGTCATAAACAAAATTCACACACATTTTATTTTGTGCATAATGACCCGACAAAGTATCAGAACTACACAGCGGGTTGTAAAATACGGCAATGGATTCACCATTAACTGTTTCAAAAGCGGCGGCTTTAGTATCTGCCATATCTCCAATTTCCCCGTCTGCTCGTCCGCCGTTTAACAATTTATCATTCAGTTCACTCATCTTTGTCGGAAATGTAAGCTCAGATGTTCCGTTTAATGTTGTAATTTTACTTGGAATACCGCAAGATGAAAGTTTATCGGGACCACAGACATTGTTTATTTTATAAACTTTAGATAGAGCATCTAAAATAAAGCTTTCAGCTGCCGTATCAACCGTTGCGGTTCCTTCTTCATTGGTTTCAAATGTTCCATACCCACCTAATGTATTCATCTGCCCAATCGCTTGTGCCAATCTTGCATGAAGAGCTTTTTTCTGTGCATCCCATGCTTTTTCGTTAACATTTACAAGTAAACTAGGCAAAGTAATTGCTGCTACAATACCAATAATTGCTAACGTAATCAAAATTTCAGCTAAAGTAAACCCTGTTTTCTTTTTCATCAAAATTACCTTTCTTTTATCAGCAAATTTAAAAAAATGTATAATGAAGCAATACTTCACATATAGTTATATTATCATCTTTTCACCTTGGCTTCAATGTATGAATTATAAATTATTATTTTAGCTTTTTGTACCACTATTACGGAATTATATTGCAACAAAAATGCACCAAAATGAGCTATCTTGGTGCATTTAACTTCTTTTTCTCAATATATCATTGTTTCACTATTAATTCAAGACCAATAAACCTTAATATTTTTTATTTCTATAATCCACAAAACCCTCTAACAATAAAGGATATAACCCCTTGCATCAAATTAGCTCAAATTGGTGCAAAGTTGAAAGGATAGAATGATATGAAAAAGTTTAAAGGCTTTACGCTTGCTGAAGTTTTAATTACTTTGGCAATTATTGGCATTGTGGCTGCAATTACTTTGCCTAGTTTACTTGTAAATGTTAACGAAAAAGCATGGGATGCACAGAGGAAAGCTCTTCATGCAAGATTAACTCAAGCGATTGGGCAGATGAATACATTAGGTGGGTATGGAACGTACACGGAAGATGAAGACGGAACCGCAACAGAAGATACGGCAGCTGAGAGTTTTATTTTAGATGCATTGTCAAAGGTTTATAAAATAAACAATGTCTGTGGTCCCGATAAACTTTCATCTTGCGGTATTCCAAGTAAAATTACAACATTAAACGGAACATCTGAGCTTACATTTCCGACAAAGATGAGTGAACTGAATGATAAATTGTTAAACGGCGGACGAGCAGACGGGGAAATTGGAGATATGGCAGATACTAAAGCGGCTGCTTTTGAAACAGTTAATGGTGAATCCATTGCCGTATTTTACAACCCGCTGTGTAGTGCAGATAGCAATAATTGGCAATATATAACTAATAAAATGTGTGTAAATTTTATTTATGATTTAAACGGCACAGAAGGTCCTAATCAAGTAGGAAAAGATGTAGGGTTTATAACTGCATTATATAGAAACAATCCTGTAGTTGTTGCCCCAATTCCTCATGAAAAAGACTATGAAACCTCGGTTCCTTCGTATAGTGATAATGATGAAATAGTTGATGCTGCAACAGCTTGCAAGATTATGGGTAAAGATTTACGGATGCCGGATAGACATGAAGTTGCTTCATTGTTTGTTAATGCTCCTTTGATTAATTTTGGCGATAATCCACATCTTTATTGGACAGGTTCAATAGTCTCATCGGGACCATCCGGACATGCATGGGACGTAGCATTTGTGAATGGATCAACAAGCTTTGGATGGAAACGCAATACGCTAAAACCAATACGCTGCATTAAAAAATAAATTTATAAAATTTGCACCATAATATTCATTATGGTGCAAATGGTTTATATATATTAATATTATCATTGTTTTTTGGAAGTTACAAGCCTTATATTTTTGAAATATTTTATATTTTTCATATTCTCTTATTCAATAAAATTAATCATTTTGAGCTTTTTGAAACAAAATGAATATTTTGGTCTAAAAAGTTGAAAGGAAAGCAAAATATGAAAAAGTTTAGAGGTTTTACGCTTACTGAAGTTTTAATTACTTTGGCAATTATTGGCATTGTAGCGGCGATTACGCTACCCAGCTTATTGGTTAACGTTAACGAAAAGGCATGGGATGCACAAAGGAAAGCGCTTCATGCCAGAATGGCACAAGCGATTGGGCAGATGAACGGTTTGGCAGGATATGGAACATACACAAAAGGTGAAACAGATGAAAACACTGTAGATACGGTTGCCGAAAGCTTTATTATAGAGGCTTTATCAAAAGTGTATAAGATTAATAATGTGTGCGGACCGGACAAACTTAGTTCATGTGGAATTCCAAGCAATATAACAATTTTAGGCGGAGCATCAGGAATAAATTTTCCAACCAAGATGAGTGAACTAAACACAGTTTTACTACAAGATATTGGAACAGTAGGCTCTAGTTATGGGAGCAATGCCGACACAAAAGCAGCCGCATTTGAAACAATTAACGGTGAATCTATTGCAGTATTTTACAATCCATATTGCGGTAACGACACAACAGAAAATCATTTTGTACAAAGCAAAATGTGCGCAAACTTTATATATGACTTAAATGGCACGGAAGGACCCAATCAGGTAGGCAAAGATATTGGATTTATGACAGCTTTCTACAACAAAAACTCAGTATTGGTTTCTCCCGATATAAGCGAAAAATATACAACAGGGCGCTCTTACACAGGAGATAGTACAACATCAGATGCAGCAGCAATTTGCAAAGAACAAGAAGAAAATTTAAGACTTCCGGATAGAGATGAGGCAGCATCAATTTTTGTAAACTCAGTTCTTGCAAACACAAAAAGTGATACGGCAGATATGTGGACAGGCTCAATAATTTCAACAGGTGATACAGGGCTTGCATGGCGACAATCAAATAACGGCTTCCGTGGAAAAACACCCAGAACACAGATTTTATATGTGCATTGTATTAGCAAATAAAAAATATGCCTCTAAAATTAGAGGCATATTTTTTTAAAGTTAATTTATATAATATCAAATCCGGTATATTTTCTTAAAACTTCTGGAATTATAATGTGTCCGTCTTCTGTTTGGTAATTTTCGACAATAGCAGCCCAGGTTCTTCCTACAGCTAAGCCTGAACCGTTTAGAGTGTGGACATATTCTAATTTGCCTGTTGTTTTTGAACGATATTTAATGTTTGCTCTTCTTGCTTGGAAATCGCCGAAATTAGAGCAGCTTGAAATTTCTTTATAGTTATTATATGAAGGAAGCCAAACCTCTAAGTCGTAGCATTTTCTGGCTGAAAAGCCAAGGTCGCCTGTGCATAAAATAACCCTCCTGTATGGAAGCCCTAAAAGTTCAAGAACTCTTTCTGCGTTTCTTGTTAATTTTTCATGTTCTTCAACAGAAGTTTCAGGGGTTGTTAATTTAACAAGCTCAACTTTGTTGAATTGGTGTTGCCTGATAAGCCCTCTTGTGTCTTTTCCTGCTGAACCTGCTTCGCGCCTGAAACAAGGTGTGTAGGCTGTCATATATTTTGGAAGTTCATCTTCTGATAATACGTCGCCATTATAAATGTTTGTAACAGGAACTTCAGCAGTTGGAATTAAATAAAGGTCTTCATCAACGCATTTAAACATATCTTCTTTAAATTTTGGAAGCTGCCCTGTTCCTGTCATAGCGTTTGAATTAACTAAAACAGGGGGAAGAATTTCTTCGTAACCATGGTCTTGCGTGTGAATATCCAAGAAAAAGTTAATAATAGCTCTTTCCAGCCTTGCACCTTTGCCTCTATACAAAGTAAACCTTGTGTGAGCCAATTTAACACCACGTTCAAAATCTAACAAGCCAAGGTTAGATGCAAGCTCCCAATGCGGTTTTAGTTCAAAATCTTTTTTGGTGGGTTCGCCCCAAGTTTTTATAACAGGGTTATGAGAATCGTCTTCACCTGTTGGAACATCTTCACTAGGGCAATTTGGAATATTTAATAATAATTCTTTTTGTTTATTATCAAGTTCGGTTTGTTTTTCTTCCAATTCTTTTACTTCATCGCCGAGTTTTTTAACTTCCGCTTGAATAGAATCTGTGTTTTCGCCGTTTTTCTTCATGGCGCCTATTTGATTAGACATTGTTTTTCTTTTTTGTCTTAATTCATCTGCTTGAAACTGAATTTGACGCCTTTCTTTGTCAATTTCAATAACAGAATCTATTGATAAATTGGGGTTTCTTCTTTTTAAAAGTTCATTTACTTTTTCCGGATTTTCTCTAATAATTTTAATATCTAACATATCTAATTTTCCTTAATTTTTTCCAAATAGCTTTTTAGTTCTCTAATTTGTTTAGGTTTTAGTTGTTTATATTGACCACGTTTTAAGCCTATCACATCAACGGTTGCATGTCTAATTCTTTTAAGATTAATAACTTTGTGCCCCAAAAACTCGAACATTCTTCTGATTTGACGGTTCATGCCTTGATACAAAGTAATTTCAAGAAGGGTTGAATTTGAATCATGCTCAATAATTTCAGAATCGCAATAGGCAATTTTCCCTTTTTCCAGTTCAATGCCTTTTGCCAAAATTTCCAATTCTTCATATTTAATTCTTGCATCAACCTTAACTCTATAAACTTTTGAAACTTTAATTGAAGGGTGGGTTAATTCAAAAATTAAATCGCCGTCGTTTGTTAAAATCAAAAGTCCTGAAGAATCTTTATCCAATCTGCCAACGGGTTTTAAACTTTGCAATTCAGGCGGCAGGTAATCATAAATTGTTTTTCTGCCTTTTTCATCGTCTTTTGTAGTAATGCAGCCTGTTGGTTTATAGAATTTATAGTACAAGAAATTATTGGCTCGAATTGGTTTGTTATCAACGGTTACTTTGTCTTTTGTTCTAATTTCAAAGCCTAACATTGTAACAACTTCGCCATTAACTTTAACTCTGCCTGATAAAACAAGTTCATCTGCTTTTCTTCTTGAAGCTATTCCTGATTGCGCTATATATTTATTAATTCTCATAGAAAAATTTTAACATAAAGAATTTATAAATATATAAATAATGCGTGGTAGAATATAGATAAAAAGGGATTAGAATAAGGGAGATTATATTTATGATACCTATTATTGACTCAAAAAGACAATATGCAACAATAGCCGAAAAAGCCGAAAAAGAAGTTTTAGAGGTTATGCGCTCGGGACAATATATTTTAGGCAAACACAACAAAGCTTTTGAAGAAGAAATTGCAAAATATATTGGCGTAAACCATGCGGTTTGTTTAAATTCAGGAACAGACGCTCTTCATTTAGCCCTAAGAGCTTTAAATATCGGTAAAGGTGATGAAGTTATAACAGTTGCTTTCACTTTTGTTGCAACTACAGAAGCCATAGGTATCGTTGGCGCAACACCTGTTTTTGTTGATATTGATGAAAACACATTTAATATGGATGCAGACAAAATTGAAGAAAAAATAACCCCAAAAACAAAGGCAATTCTTCCTGTTCATTTATATGGTCAACCTTGCGATATGGATAAAATTATGGCAATAGCCAAAAAACACAATTTATATGTTATTGAAGACTGCTGCCAAGCAATCGGTGCAGAATATAAAGGTCAAAAAGTGGGTACATTTGGCAACATCGGCTGCTACAGTTTCTACCCGACCAAAAACTTGGGTACAATGGGCGATGGCGGTTTAGCAATTACAAACGATGAAAACCTTAAAAATAGAATTATAGCTTTAAGAAACCATGGCGGTGCAATTCGCTATCACCATGATGAAATTGGCGTAAATTCAAGATTAGATGAAATTCAAGCAGCAATATTAAGAGTTAAACTACCTTATATTGACGAATGGAACAAAGCAAGAAGAGCCCATGCCGCTTATTACAACGAACTTTTTAAAGGTGTTGAAGGCATTGAAACACCAAAAGAATTAGACAATACATATTGTGTTTATCACCAATACACAATTAAAATTGAAAATAGGGACGAAGTTCATAAAATGCTTCAAGAAAATGGCGTAGGCGCCATGATTTACTACCCGATTCCTTTGCATTTACAAAAAGTTCATGAATATTTAGGCTTTAAAGAAGGGTATCTTCCAAAAACAGAAAAGAATACAAAACTTGTATTATCGCTTCCTATGTTTGCGGAAATTACAAAAGAAGAACAAGAAACAGTTGCAAAAACTGTTATTGAATGTGTTAAAAAGTGCTTAGTTAAAGCATAAATAACTTAAAAACATAAAATGCACCCTTAAAAACAAAGGGTGCATTATTTTTTGAAAAACTTCGCAAAAAAAAACCGGCGAGCCGGTTAAATTTACCACATATTAGAGAGAGGAATTAGAGAGAGAAACTTTTTATATAATCATATTTGATTAATTATCTTAATTACACTTATAATGTTCCACAAATTGTAAACTTTATAACAATTTTTTTACTGTTTTATTAACATTTCTTAAAATTTTTATTGAAAATTGTTAATAAACCATGTTTGATATAAAATTTTTTTGCTATGTTACAAGAATTTTTATACGCAAAAATCCACAGAGCAACGGTAACAGATGCCAATCTTAACTATGTTGGCTCAATTACAATCGACAAAGCCTTGCTCAATGCTACGGGCATAAAAGCAAATCAAAGAGTTGATATTTTAAATATAAATAACGGCGAAAGGTTTAATACCTACGTTATTGAAGGGGAAGAAAATTCCGGTTGTATTTGCTTAAACGGTGCTGCTGCAAGAAAAGCCGAAAAAGGTGACCTGGTCATAATTGTAGCTTACGCACTTTTAAATGAGGATGAACAAAAAACCTTTATTCCAAAAGTTGTCCATGTTGATAAGAACAACAAAATTACCAATAAAAACTAAAATTACAAACTTTTGTAAAAAAAAGCTTTCAAAATAGCAACTTTCAATATTTAGAATTCTTTAAACTGACATAAAAAAATAAACTCGCTTTTCTTGGGAAGGTTTATGAAGGTTAACAACGTACAAAATCAATTATACAGTTCACAAACATATAATACACAAAGGAAAAACCAAGGTAATAAATCAAATCCTTCTTTTGGCGGCGCTCTTTCGATTAATTTTTGGGATGCAGTAGCAAGAGGCGGTTTTGCTGCTTCTTTTACATTGCAAGATATGACGGGAACAAATTTCCCGAGAACTTGGCAAGCACTGCAGAGAAACAAAGAAATAACAGGTGAAAATAATTATAAAGCAGCAGCAGAAGTTGCAATAAGAGAATTTGTTACAGGTCCTTCAATGACTATCATCCCTATGATAGTTCTTGCAATGGCAAAAAAAGCAGGCGGAAGCGCAATGGATGTTCCAATGGAAAACATTGCACCATTTTCCGATCAAATGAAAGATATTTTGGAAAAAACCAATTTTTATCGTACAGATTTAGATTTTGTTAAAAATTTCCCTCAACAATATTCACAAAATGTTAAATCAAAATTCTATCAAAGAATGTTTGCACTTGCATTGGGTGAAGATATTGGAAAAGACGGCAAAAATATTTCAGATCATGCAAAAGAACTTGCAAAAATGCTTGAACAATATGATGATGCACCAAAACGTGGCTTGTTTAAGCAGTTATTCAATAAAGATTTAAGAGAAAAAGTTGATTCTACAGGAACAGAGCTAAAAGGCAATATAATTGAAGCAAAAGATCAAATCTTTGAAAAAATTATAACAAAATATACAGACGTAAGAAAAACAGGCGAAGCTGACTGTACAAAGCTGTTAAAAACAAATATGAACGGGCTTTTAGACAAAGAAAATTCAATAACAACGCTCGTTAAAGATTTTTCAAACTTTGGTTGCGATATTCAAAATGTTATGAAAAAACAAACAGCTAAAAATGGCGCCATTACTGATGTATGCCTTAGAGCGCAATCTTTCATGGATAATTTCAAAGCAAACAGAGTTGGCGGCAAATTTATTACCAATATATTAATGGTTGTTGCAACAGGCTTATTTATGATGAATATTCCAAAACTTTATACATTATATAAAACAAACCCTGAAACAGATGCATTCAGAAATAAAGAAGGCGAGGTAATACGTGCAAATAAATAGTATTACATCAGCTGTATCAAAAGGTGCCACAAAAATAGGCAAAACAATTTTAGATGCAAAGCCTGAAGGCGCAAAGCTTGGCAACCAGCTTAAAAAAGTTAATAATTTCATTCAAGGCGAAAGCTTTAACCCCGGCAGAGGCGCATATTATTTCTTAATGGGCGGTTGTGTTATTGCGCCACGATTAGTGCAGGCAAGAGAACCTGACGAATTCAGAGAAATTTTAACAAGGGATATAGTTACTGTTTTAACAATTCTTTTTGCAATGAAAGGGTTGAAATCCGGCATGTGCACAGCAGCACAGAAAAAAGCCGGTATTCCTTTGGTGGAAGACTTAGTCGGCAAAAATGCCTCAAAATTACAAAGGCTAAAAGGTTATCTGAATCCAAACGGCGGAATAACCGCATTAGATTCAACAGAAATTAATTCAAGGTATTCAAGAATTTTCACAAAAGACGAGCTTGTAAATACGCTACAAACCGTTGATAAAGAGGGCGGCAACATAGCAGATATGTTTTCTGTTGAACTAAAAGGCGGCTTTATTTCAAAGCTTTTCAAAAAAGAAAAAAAGACACCTTTATTTGACGCTGCAAAAGAAATGTTTGGCGAAGATTTTACTTCAAAATCAAACGAAGAATTAATCAAAATTGTCCAAAATATAACACCTGAAAACCAAAAAGCCATGGAAGGCTTAGAAAAAATTATCGGCTCAAAACCTTATGGCGAAGAAGCTTTTTGCAAAGAACTTGAAGCAGGCGCTCGTGAAGCTTATAACGAGATAATGAGGCAAGAAAGAAAAGCAAACGGTTACATGCCAAAAACAAGCGATTCGTTTATCAAAGCAGAAAAAAGGGCAAATAATGCTTCTGATGAATTCAGACAAAACAAAATCGCAGGCTTAAAACAAGGTATTTTAAACGGCGAGAATAATCCTATAACATATTATGCAAGAAATATTGCAGCCAATTTTGAAACACTTTCTTTGGCAATAACGGCAGGATTCCTTGGTTTTGGACTTCCAAAATTCAATGAACAGTTAACCATGAAAAAACACTTAAATAAACCGGGCACAAACCCTACAAGAGAACCAATTCCAACAAATGCTTGCCCAATAGAAAACCCCGGTATAATATATGGAACGATTGAAAAAAGCAAAAGTAAGCCATTTCAGGCGTTTATGGGAAATAATAAAAACTAAATCATTTTGCGATTCTTAAAAAAGCAGTTACCTTTTTTACAGTTTAAATAAAAAAGTGCGAACCCCGCAAGCGAAGCAATTCCAACAAGTTAGCCCAACAAAAAACTCCAGGGGCGGCAAGCTTGAACGATTAAAAAACAACAGCTAGGTATTTCAAACGTTCAAAAGAAAACGATAAAATTAGGTTATTTTACAATTTAAAAGATAGTTACCTTTTTTACAGTTTAAATAAAAAAGTGCAAACCCCACAAGGGAAGCAATTCCAACAAGTTTACCTTATAAAAACACAAAACACAGCATGCTTGAACAATTAAAAACAACAGCAAGATATCTTAAATGTTTAAAAGGAAATAAAAAATTAAATTATTTTGCAATTCTTAAAGGGCAATCGGTTCTTTCTTTAACAACAGACAAAATATCAATAACTCTTGAAGCGATTGATTTTGTTGCCTCTCCGTCAGGATTTTGCGCAATATATTTTTTATAAAATCTGACAGCTTGAGTATATTTTTCTGTTTTATCAAAGCAAATTCCAAGCCCTAAATATGCCCTGGAATAAGTATCATCTATTCTTAAAATGTCGAAGAAAATTCTTGCAGCTTCGTCAAAATTGCCCATGCTCATTAACAAGCCGGCTTTGTGGTTGTGAGCAATAATAAAATCAGGCTTTTCTTCAATAATTTTTTCATAAATTTTATAAGCCATTTCAGGCTCATCCATTAATTCATGAGAAATAGCAAGCTGAATTTGCGCATTTAAAAAATCAGGATTTAATTTAATAGTTTTTTGAAAATTTTTTGTAGCAGCTTCAAATTCAGTATTTAAAAGGTGGTTTAAGCCCAATTCATAATAAATTTCATAATCAAAAGTATCAATTTGTTTTGCTTTTTCTAAATGTTTAATCGCTTTATCATATTGTTGCAATTCTTTATAAGCACGAGAAGCACCCAGATATGTTTTTGTGTTTCTGTTTTCTTTTAAGATTGATTTTAAATATTCGCTAACCGCTTCTTTTGGCATTTGCTTTTGCATATATTCATCGCCTTTTTTAAGCGCAAAATTGTTACTAACTTTATTTTTTAATTTTTCAATCAATCTCATAAACTAATCCTCTAATTACATAAATAGTTTATAAAGATTTAGACATTTTTTTATTAATCTACAGATTGAAAAAAGAATTATCTTTAGATTTATATTTAGGTGATATAATTGAAAAACAACGGAGGACAAATGGTAACAATTAAAGACTTCAGCAGTTTTGAAAACCTTTTAGAAAAAATTGATATTGGGCTTATAACTAAGCTATGCCTTGAAATTATTTTTTATTTTGTAGTTCTTTTTCTTGTAAAAAAATTAATAGAGGTATTTTTTACAAAAATTGTTAATAAAATTAAAGACAATGAAATAAAAAGGCAATATGCCACAATTCAATATCTTTGCATTTCTATTGCAAATGTAGTTGTATTTCTGTTTTTTGCAACCAATATATTGGGCGATCTTGGGGTTGATATGAAGCCAATTTTAGCAACAGCAGGGGTTTTTGGTGTTGCAATAGGTTTTGGCGGTAAAAGGTTTGTAGAAGATATTATCTCGGGTTTAATGATTTTATTATCAGGGCAACTAAGAGCCGGAGATTACGTTACCATAGACAATTCAACAGGAACGGTTGAAAAAATAAACCTCGTCATGATTAAATTAAGAGCATACAACGGCGATGTGCATTTTGTAAGAAACGGTTTAGTCGAAAAAGTTATAAACCACACAAGAGATTTTTCTCACCCCATAGTTGACGTGCCAGTTGCATACAGCACAAATATACCTTATGCAATCGAAGTTTTAAAAGAACTTGGTGCCGAAATAAGAAAAAATCCCGATTATGAAAAATACATTTTAGATGAGCCTGAAATTGTTGCAATAGATAAATTTGATAATTCTGCAATTTTATTAAGAGTAAGATTTAAAACAAGAGCAATGCAACAATGGGCCGTTCAAAGATATTTCAGAATAATGGTTAAAGAAAAATTTGATAAATTAAACATTTCAATTCCATTCAATCAAATGGAAGTTACAATCAAAGACAAAGCTTAGATATTTTCTATTTAGCACAAAAAAACCGCCAAAAAACCGTATTTGCATACTACAGACACTTTATGCCAAAATGCAAATTATTTATTATTGCCAAACTTTCTTGCTGCAACCTCTTTTGCCGCACAAGCACCGATAGCGCCAAATAAAATTGTTCCTGCAACAACTAAAACATTTTGAATTTTAGTTGCATCCTTTAAAGACTTAAAAATATCTTTTGATAAATATTTACAAGACAGCTCGGAAATTCCTTTTTTAAGATTATCACCCTCAAGTATTGTTCCAACTTTTCTTGCAGCTCTATTTCTATAACCGCTGATTAAATCTGAATTTGTTTTTTGAACTGTTTGAACTATTTCATCAGGGCTGCTAACACCTTTAAGTGCTTTATTAATTTTTCCAAAATAACCCTTTTTAGATTCTACTGCACGGGTTAAAAGCCCATTATTTTTCTTAACAAATTTATCACATTCTGATAGTGTCGAATTAAAAGCACCAACGGTCTTATCTGCCATATTCTTTAATCTCAAATGATTAACACCAATAGCACCTGTGCCGGAAACAACAGCGCCTGTTGCAGCAGTTAAATATGAATCAGTTGAAACTGTATTATTTGTCGAATTTACAGACATATTTATACAACAATACTTTCTAACTTCACAAAATAATAAAAAAGCGCAAATGAGAAAAATTGCCATTTGCGCCATTTTATTGTTAATTTATGTTAATTTTATTTAGTTAAATATTTAACAAGGCTTCTAACCATAACGGCTGTTGCACCTTTTTGAAGCTCTGAGTATGGCTTATCAATATATGCAGTTCCTGCAATATCAATATGAAGCCATTTTTTAGATTGGGTGAAGTTTTCTAAAAATCTGCCTGCAACAGATGAACCTGCATATCTTGGACCTGTATTTTTCATATCTGCAATATCTGATTTTAGATTGTCCTGCATATCATCAAAAATAGGCAACTGCCAAACAGGTTCGCCCGTTAATTTGCAAACTTCTTTAAATTCATCAATCATTTCTTGATTATTGCCCATAATGCCTGTAATGTTATTTCCAAGAGCAACAATAACAGCGCCTGTTAAGGTTGCAATATCAATAACTTCATCAGGGTTAATCGAATCAGCGTATGTTAAAACATCAGCTAAAGTCAACCTTCCTTCAGCGTCTGTATTATCAACCTCAATAGTTTTGCCTGATTTTGAAATTAAAACATCGCCAACTTTATAGCTTGAACCTGAGGGCATATTTTCACATAATGCAGACATAACGTGAAGTTCAATATCTGGTTTTAATTCGCAAATTGCCTTCATAACGCCTAAAACAGTGGCGCAGCCTGTCATATCTGTTTTCATGGTAAGCATTGAGCTTGGGGGTTTAATGTCTAAGCCGCCTGAATCGAACGTAATGCCTTTACCAATGAGGGCAACTTTTTTCTTCGGGTTTTCGCTTTTATATGTTAAATGAATAAATTTAGGCTCTTGCACGCTTCCTTGCCCAACTGCAAGAAAAGCATTAAAACCCATTTCTTTTAATTCATTTTTATTATAAACCTTAATTTCAATTCCATAGTTTTTAGCTAATTCTGTTGCAATTTCAGAAACCTTTGTGGGTGTCATAATTTCAGCAGATTCAAAAACTAAATCTTTAGTAAAATTCATTGAATTTGAAATAATTTCTGCCATATTAATAGCTTCATCTAAATCAGAATCATCTGATAAAGTTAAAAGCTCAATGTTTTCAACCTTTTTATCTTGTTTATTTGTTTTATATTTATCAAATTTGTAATTTCCAAGGTTAATTCCTAATGGAACGGATGAAATTAAGCATTTTTTGCAAACGTTATCATTTAAAATATGTTCAAATGAAATTGTTCTGTCAGCTGCCAATTTTTGAATGGAAGAATAATTTTTAACAATTAATTCTCTTAATTTTTTAGATGTAAATTCATTATATTTACCTAACCCTAAAGCAACGATTTTAACACCGTTTTCTAATGGGAAGGTTAAAATTTCATTAAACTTACCGCTAAAATTTTTTAAAATGTTAGATGAAATAACACCTAAGAACTTTTTATCAAGTTCAGCTTGAATTTCGCTTAATTCTTTTTTGTCTTCATAAAACCCTAAAACAATAAGCTTTGAATTTGTTTCAAGGGGCTTAATTTTAACTGTTTTCATAAAGCTAAAAACTCCTTTTTATTATTTATAAATTGAGTTATAGCATATTTTTTAATTCTTGAATACAACTAATTGAGCGATTTGCAAGAAGTGAATTTTTCGCTTTTTTATCTTTCCTTATTTTTTTATCGAGTTCAATAGAAGCAACAATTCCCCAATTTGAATTAACAGGCTGCAAATTTTTATGCCCAACAAATGTTATATAATCAATTAAAGCACCAAGCATTGTTTTATTATCTAATTCGATTAAGGGTTCATTTTTGATTAAATGGTAAGCATTAATTGCAGCAAAAAGCCCCGTTGCGATTGATTCATTATACCCTTCAACACCTGTAATTTGCCCTGCAAAAAATAAATTGGGGTTAAATTTAGCTTGAAGGGTTTTAGATAAAAGTTTGGGGCTATTTATAAAGCAATTAGCATGCATAACGCCATAGCGAACAATTTCAGCATTTTCTAGCCCCGGGATAGATTGAATCATTTTCTTTTGTTCGCCCCATTTTAAATTCGTTTGAAAACCAACTAAATTGTATAGTTCAGCTTCTTTATCATCTTGCCTTAGTTGAACAACTGCATAAAATTGCTGTTTTTTAAATTGAGTAGGTATTCTTTTATCAAACAAGCCAACAGGCTTCATTGGCCCAAACCTTAGGGTGTCTATTCCCCTTTTTGCCATAACTTCAACAGGCATGCATCCTTCAAAAAATTTAGCTTCAAAATTTTTAAGCTCGATTGTTTCAGCAGTTGTTAAAATTTCATAAAATTTTTCATATTCTTCTTTTGTCATGGGGCAATTAATAAAATCAGCTTCGCCCTTATCCCACCTTGAAGCATAAAAAGCTTTATCAAAATTAATTGAGCTTTTTTTCACAATAGGAGCAACAGCATCATAAAAACTGAAATTATTTGAACCT
This sequence comes from Candidatus Gastranaerophilales bacterium, assembly GCA_944325175.1. Classification (GTDB taxonomy): domain Bacteria; phylum Cyanobacteriota; class Vampirovibrionia; order Gastranaerophilales; family Gastranaerophilaceae; genus Galligastranaerophilus_A. Next base: position 20,718 of record CALUYZ010000006.1, read on the forward strand.
GTTTTTTTAATAATGTCATCTGCTAAACTTTTACTTGTTAAAGGTCCTGTTGCAATAATGTTAATGCCATTTTCAGGAAGTTCAAGCATTTCGTCTTCAATATAATTTATATTAGGGTGGTTTTTTATTATGTTTGTAATTTTTTCTGCAAAATCAAACCTATCTATTGATAAGCTGTTACCTGAGGGAACCGAGTTTGAAAAAGCTTCATTAATTAAAGTGGAACCTAAAAGCTTCATTTCTTCTTTTAATAAGCCTGAAGCGCTTGTTATATCTATTGCACCTAAAGAATTTGAACAAACAAATTCTGCGCAATAGCCTGTTTTATGCGCACCTGTTGTTTTTTTGGGGCGCATTTCAAATAAATCTACTTTAATTCCTTTATTTGCAAGATATATTGCAGCTTCTGAGCCGGCTAACCCTGCACCAATTATTGTAACTTTTTCCATAAGATTATTTTATGTTAAAATCACAAGATATGGAAGAAAAAATTGTTTTAGCAAAATTAAATGAAGAAGAACTTATGAATTTTTTGTTATCTTTAGATGACAAAAAGTTTAGAGCAAAACAAATTATAAACTGGATTTATAATAAATCGGCATCGACATTTGATGAAATGACCGATGTTAAAAAAGAATTAAGAGAAAAATTAAATGAAATTGCAACAATAACAGATGTTAAAATTAAAACAAAACAAGTAAGTAAAGATGGCACCATTAAATATCTTCTTGAATATAATGATGGCAACGTTGCAGAATGTGTTTTAATGAGGTTTGATAACAGAGGCAATTTAACCGCTTGTGTAAGCTCTCAAATAGGCTGCCCCATGGGCTGCATTTTCTGTGCAACAGGAAAAAGAGGGTTTATAAGGAATATGGCGCCTTATGAAATTATAGAGCAAATTTTAACCATTCAAAGAGACACAAAATTAAAAGTTACAAACGTTGTTTTTATGGGGCAAGGCGAACCATTTTTAAATTTTGAAAACGTGAATGAAGCAATTAAAATTTTAAACGATAAATTGCAAATCGGAATTAGAAGAATAACTGTTTCAACCTGCGGCATAGTTCCAAAAATAAAAGAAATTGCGCAAAAAGAATTAATTCCAACCCTTGCAATTTCTCTCCATGCGCCAAACAGTTTATTAAGGCAAAAAATCATGCCTGTTGAAAAAAAATATAATTTAGAAGAACTAAAAAATGCTCTTAAATTTTATATTGAAAAAACAGGCAAAAGAGTTACCTTAGAATACATTCTAATCGGCAAAATGACAGATACAAAAGAATGTGCTTTAGAACTTTCAAAATATATAAAAGATATTAAATGCAATATAAATTTAATTCCCTATAACCCTGTTGAAAACTTAGGGGCAGAATATAAAAAACCAACCAAAAAAGATATGATGCTATTTAAGTATATCTTGGAAGCCTCAGGCAAAAAGGTGACAATCCGCCTTGAAAGGGGAGCAGATATAGACGCCGCCTGCGGGCAATTAGCAGGAAAAAACAAAAATTAAAGGGGGCTTAATTTAACCCCCTTTTTTAATTTATCTATTTAAAAGTTTTTTAAATAAATCAACATATTCTTTAGCGGAATTATCCCAAGTAAATTTTGAATTTATTGCATTTTTTCTTAATAATTCAAAATCATCTTTTCTGTCGTAATATGTCCAAACGCCATTTTTAATTTCATCCACCATAGATTTTGCATCATAAGTTAAGAATTTAAAGCCGTTTGCTTTTTCATTGGGGTATGAAATAACAGTATCATCAAGCCCGCCTGTTGCACGAACGATTGGAATTGAACCATATTTCATTGCAATCATTTGACTAATTCCGCAAGGTTCAAATAAAGAAGGCATTAAGAATAAATCAGACCCTTTATAAATTGTATCGGATAATTCAGGTTTAAAATCAATCCATGCTCTCATATTGCTTGAATTATTTGAACACCAAATAAGCATATTTTGGTATCCCCCTTCACCTGTTCCTAAGAAAACAAAGTCAGCTGGGATATTCATTAAATCAAACTTTGCAAAATCGATTAAATCAAGCCCTTTTTGATAAACAAGCCTTGATATAAAGGCAACTAACGGTCTATCAGGGTTAATAGGCAGCCCAAAAAGCTTTTGAACTTCTTTTTTATATTTTGCTTTATCTTTTAAATTGAATTTTTTATCATAATAGGTGCCATTTAAAATGCCTTTTATTTTATGAGTTTGCCCCCTTAGGGTGTAATCCATTCCTTCACCCATTTCAGAGCCCAGAATTTCATTTGCATATCTTGGGGAAACTGTTGTAATAAAATCGGAACAATATATTGCACCTTTCACCCAGTTCACTTTGCCATAGTGTTCAATGCAATTATCATACCAAACATTGTCCCATCTCATATTTGCAAAATCTATTATGGCTTTATCGCATGAGCCTTGATAAGCTAAGTTATGGATTGTAAAAACGGATTTTGTATTTTTATAGAATTCATCATATTTATAATTTGTTTTAAGATAAACGGGAATCATGGCTGTGTGCCAATCGTTTGCTTGAATGATATCAGGCTTAAAGTTTAAAAGTTTTGCATACTCTAAAATTGCAAGCGAAAATGAAACGTACCTTTGTTGTTCATACATTTCATCCACCCACATAGGGTAAACCACATTAAAGCAAGAAAAATATTTAGGGTTATCAACAAAGAAAATGTTTATATTTTTTGATTTCGGGTGTTTTGCCATTTTTAATTTAAAAATGTGTTCTGTATGCCCCATTGAAATTTTTAATTCAGAATTTGGAAGCTCAACTATTCCCCATTTTTCTTGGTCAATGCATCCGTATAAAGGGGTAAAAACGGCAACCTCGCACCCTTCTTTTTCTAAAAAAGGAGGTAATTCCCCAACAACATCAGCCAAACCCCCAACTTTTGAAAAAGGTGCAACTTCGCTTGATGCCATTAAAACTTTAATTTTAGAATTTTTTTTATCTTCCTTTATAGTTGCCTTTTTAACAGTTTCTTTTTTTACATCAGTTTTTTTAGCTGTTACCTTTTTAGCTGTTTTCTTTTCGCTTGCTTTTTCTTTTTTAATGGTGGCTGCCATAGTTCCTCCTTATATATTTGATAACATTGATAATGCTTCCTTTAATATATCTTCTGATGTTTTGGCATTTTTATTTTTTAGTGCAAATTCAATAGCTTTTGTATATTCATTGGGGTTATAGCCTAATGATTGAAGAATTGTTTGAACATCTTCAATAATATCAGGTGCAATATCTTGAGCATTAATTTTACCCCTTACAATTTCAGATACGGTTTGTTTTTGGGTTAATTTGCCTTTTAATTCCAGAATTATTTTCTGAGCAAGCTTTGCACCAACGCCTTTTGCCCTTGAAATAGATTTATAATCTTCTGATATAACATAATCAACAAGTTCAGAGCCAGAAAATTCATCTAATAAAGTTAAAGCAACCTTTGTGCCAATTCCTGAAACCGAAGTTAAAATATCAAAAATAGTTCTATCCTCTTTTTGTTTAAAACCGGCTAAAAGCATAACGTCTTCTTTATGAATTAATTTTGTATAAACTGTAACTTTAGCGCCAATTTCACCAAAAAGAGAGATTGTTCTTTTATTTGTTAAAATGGAATAACCAATGCCATTATTTTCAATAACAATGGTGTTTTCCCCCGTATAAACCAATTCACCTTTAATATAATCAAACATAAAATGATTATAATATAAAATTTACAACTTAGACAAAAAAGAATAAAATTAAATTAAAAATATATGGAGAATAAAATGAAAGTTTATAATAATTTATTGGAATTAATTGGAAATACACCTCTTGTTGAATTACATAATTTTGAAAAAAGTTTTAACTTAAATTCTAAAATAATTGCAAAAATTGAAAAATTTAACCCCACAGGGTCATCTAAAGATAGAGTCGCCTTAAAAATGATAGAAGAAGCGGAAAAAGAAGGCTTAATTAAAAAAGGCGGCACAATAATTGAACCCACAAGCGGAAATACAGGAATTGGTCTTGCCATGGTTGCTGCAATTAAAGGATATAAGGTTATTTTAACCATGCCGGACACCATGAGCGAAGAGAGAAGAAAACTTTTAAAAGCCTATGGAGCAGAACTTGTTCTAACAGAAGGCAAACTTGGCATGCAAGGCGCAGTTGAAAAAGCAAATGAACTTTTAAAAACAACCGAAAATGCCTTTATCCCCTCGCAATTTACAAATCAAGATAACCCAAAAAGCCATTTTGAAACGACAGGAGTTGAAATTTGGGAAGATATGGAAGGAAAAATTGATATTTTCATAGCAAGCATCGGAACAGGCGGCACATTAACGGGAGTTGGAAAATATTTAAAATTAAAAAATCCTGAAATAAAAGTTATTGGTGTTGAACCGTATTCATCCCCTCTGTTAACAAAAAATACGGCAGGACCACACAAAATTCAAGGAATAGGGGCAAATTTTATCCCTAAAACCCTAGATAAAACAATTTACGATGAAATAATCGATATTAAAGATGAAGAAGCAATTAATATGGGAAATTTTATCGCCAAAAACGAAGGGTTGCTTGTAGGCATCTCAAGCGGTGCAGTTTTAGCTGCCGCAGTTAAAGCGGCTAAAAAATACGAAAATAAAAACATTGTTGTTTTATTGCCGGATACAGGTGAAAGATATTTATCATCTGAAATGTTTGGCTAAAAACAACCGCTTTTACATTTACAAGCTTAAAAAAGGACAATTTTAAATTTTTCCTAAAATTTTAAGCTCAAATTCAGGTGCAATTTCATCAAAGCTAATTGTTGGAACATCCATATATAACTGCGAAACAAGCGCAAAAACAACCGCTCTTAAATGACTTGGAACAACAAGAGCGACAGGTTTTTCAAGCGAAATTTCCGCAATTTTTCTTACCATATCTTCAAATTTAACACCGTCAATTTTAACTATTGAATCACCCTCATCAGGCTCAACAGCATTTTCTTCAAGTAAAGAAATAAGCTCATCAGAAAGTTCATAAGCTTCAATTTCTTTGTCTTTATTACTGATAGACCAGCAAATTTGACGAGAAAGTGAAATTCTTAATTTTTCCAATAAATCTGTTTTTGAATTATCATCTGCAAAGTCGTTTATTTTTTCAAAAACATAAATAACGTCTTTAACACTTATTCTTTCTCTGATTAAAGAACAAAAGATATATTTTAATTCACTGATTGAAATAAAATCACCCAAAATTGTATCTATTATTAAAGGGTTGTTATCTGAAACTATTTCAATATAGCGGTTCATATCGGAATAATTAAAAATTTCATTAACATGCTTTATTGAATAATATTTTAAGCATTTTGCAATGTATTCATTAGGGTCTAACCCTTGAACCCAATAATCTTTTGTATATTCATCTTTTATCCAGATAATTGACCTTGTTGTTGTAGGGTCAATATCTGTAATAGATTCAGGGGGAAATTCATCCATATTCAAGTCATCTTCATAAAATGCCCTGTAATTTGGATATGCAAAACCTGATATAACAGGAACACCGTGGACATTTATTGTAAAAGCGTTATCTTCAAGCTCGCTATGTTCAACAAATTGAACTTTTGGAATGATATAGCCCAATTCTTTTGTTAATTCTTGCCTTGTTTTAATTGTTTGAGATAAGAGGTTTTTTTCACGGTACGGGTCATTTAGTGAATAGTTTTCTTCGCTTAATGAAATTGAAAGCCTTTCTTCGCCTAAATTAGAAGCCATTTTAGATGGCGACAACAAACTTTTTAATTGTTTTTTAAGGGAATTCAGCCTGTCTACTTCTTTTGCAATTTCTTCGTTTAAAACGGCACGTTCATCTTCTTTTGCACCGTCTAAGAAATTTTTTATTTCATCAATTTTTTCTCTTTTTTCTTTAATTTTCTTTTGAAAATTTAGGCAAAGTTCATAAGGCTCTTCTTTTGAGGAAAACATTTTTTCCATCATTGTTTTGTAGCCTTGAATGTCAACATCATCATTATCTTCAATTTCAATTTCTCGAGTAAAAATGATATTATAAACAACTTTATTGCTTAATTCGCCTTCATAGATAGAATATAAATCCCAACCTTCTTTTGACATAGAGTTTAAAACAGCTTCAACAGATGCTATATCTTCAGTTGGAACAGATTTAATACAAAATTCTTGTCGTTGTCCTCTAATCATATTCTAATTTTACCATATAAATTATATTTTTTTATAATTTTATGATAGAATTTTTTTATGTTTGAAGTCAGAATTGAAACAAATTTTTCATCAGCACACCACCTTTTAAATTACAAAGGTAAATGCGAAAATATGCATGGTCACAACTGGAAAGTTGAAGTAACTTTAAGAGGCAATGAACTTGATAAATCAAACATTTTGGTTGATTTTAAGGTTCTTAAAAAATGTGTTAATGAAATAATAGATTATCTAGACCACAAAGACATAAACGAACTTGAAGAATTTAGAGGGGCTTCACCGAGTTCTGAAATTATTGCAAAATATATTTTTGAACAAGTTGAGAAAAAATTTCCCATAGTTTCAAGAGTTAACGTTTATGAAACACCAACATCTTGTGCTAGTTATTTTAAGGAATAAAAAATGCAAACACTGCAAGCGATAATTATGGGTGCAGTTCAGGGCTTTACTGAATTTTTACCCGTTTCAAGCTCGGGGCATATTGTTCTGTCGTCCGCATTTTATAAAATGTTTACAGGCGCTGACATTATTGTCACAAATGAAGAAGTTTTTTTTGATATTTTAATTCACTTGTCTACGTTATTGGCGGTGATAATTTATTTTATAAACGATATAAAAAATATTTTATGCAATTTCTATTCAGCTGCGAAAAACAAAGAATATAAAAGTGAAAACTTTTTATTTTTAATCTATATTTTATCTGCAACCCTTGTAACGGGGGTTTTTGGTTTGTTTACAAAAGAATTGGCACACAACTTGGTTGAAAACCCCTTCATTGTAAGCATTTTTATAATAATTACAGGCTGTGTATTATTATTATCAGAAAAAAGCAAAAAAGCCGAAAACAAAAAGTTAACCTTAAAAACTGCGCTTATAGTAGGGCTGTTTCAAGGTTTTGCCGTTATGCCGGGGTTATCCAGATCGGGCATGACAATTTCATCTGCCATGTTTAGAGGCATGAAAAGATTCGATGCAGCAAAATTTTCTTTTATTTTAAGTATTCCTGTAATAATTCTTGCTTCTTTAATTTATCCGATTATAACTTTTGATGTTAAAGATATTGCAAGCTTTAATTTTGTTGCACTAATTTCAGGCATGGTAACAGCATTTATAACAGGCTACATTTGCATTAAATATTTCATGGATTTTTTGAAAAAACATACACTCAAAGGCTTTGCATACTACTGCTTTATTGTAGGAACAATAAGTGCAATCATATTTTACATAAATAAAATTTAACTATTCAGAAATAACTTCATACAAACTATCGGCATCATTTATGCTGACATTCCCGTTTGGAATATTTAAAACCCTTACAACAAGAGTTTTTACTTTGTATTCAATAGAAATTACATCCCCAACTTTTAGTTGTTTTGAAGGTTTAGCCGGATTTGAATTTACAAAAACTCTCGCCATATCACAAGCTTCGTTTGCAACCGTTCTTCTTTTTATAATTCGTGATACTTTTAAAAATTTATCTAGGCGCATATAACTTCAACCTTATATTCAGGATTATTTTTCAATTTTTCTTCAATTAAAGGAAAAGGAATTAACCCCTCTTGTGCGCCAAAAACTTCAACACAAGAAGCAGAATTAACAGATGCCATTTTTAGTGATTTTTCAATATCACCAGCGGTTTTTTCCATTGAAGCAACAAATGTTGATGAAAAAGCATCGCCTGCGCCTAATGTGCTTCTAACTTCAGCCGGAAACTCGGGAGCTTTATAGAATTTATTGCCGTCATAAGCAATAGCGCCATTTTTACCGTCTGTAATAATTATGATTGAATTATTGTTATTTCTTAATTTTTTAAACATAGAAACCATATCGGGGTGAATTTTTTCTTTTGAGAAAAATTCTGTTTTTGTATCGGGGCGAACTTGAATTTTGGTCAGCATTGATGCTTCTTCTTTATTTAAAATTAAAATATCGCAAGCATCTATAATTTTTGCAAAATATTTTTCACCCTTTTTAATTGCCGTTGTGCCTGCGTTAATTGCAAGTTTTATTTTGTTTTCTTTTGCAAATTCTGCAATTTTATCCATAAGCTTGTTTGAAGCACCTGCAAGTGGCGCCATATAAATCCATTTTGTGTTTTTAAGCTTTTCAAAATCAATGTCACATTCATTTATACAAGCGTTTTCACCTCTATGGGCAAGAACGGTTCTATCACCTTGAAAACTTACCAAAATTATTGAAAAACCTGTTAGACCTTTATTGGAATGAATTATATTTGATGTATCAATTTTATGTGATTTGATTTTATCTTCAACAACAGGGGCTGTTTCATCGCAGCCAAGTTTCACGACAACTGATGTTTTCAGACCTAAATTTTGAAAATTTATTGCACTGTTAACAGCACCACCGCCAAAATTTCTTGAAAAATCCGTTATTTCAATTTTAGAACCATAAGGAAATGACATAAACTCGCTGCATTTATTCTTGGATATAACAGAAACAATATTTGCATCATCCGATTCAATAAAAACATCTAAAGTAGCAGAACCTATTGTAATCACATCAAACATAAGAATCACCTTTTAATGTATCAAATTTTATTATAATATAAATTTATCAAACGGAACCACTATATGTTTTTAAAAAATATTTCTTTAAAAAATTATAGAAATTACACAATTCTTGAATTTGAATTTAAGAAAATAAAAACTTTATTTACAGGCAAAAATGCACAAGGTAAAACAAACTTATTGGAAGCGGTTTACTATTTATCTGCACTGGATTCAAACAGAATTAAAAAAGATTGTGAATTAATTCAGTTTGAAAAAAATTCAACCCTTATAAAAGGAACGGTAAATAAAAGCGATGTCGATATAGATTTAGAAGTTTTAATCAACCCGCCCAAAAATAAAATAATTAAAGTAAACGGAATTAAAAAAAACAAACATAAAGATTTCATAAGGGTTTTATCTGTTGTCAGCTTCACATCGCAAGATTTATCGCTTTTAAGAGGTGATCCCTCTGATAGAAGAAAATGGCTTGATTTAGCCATATCTCAAGTTTACCCACAATACTTTGAAAAGCTTGCAAAATTCAACAAAATCAGATTACAAAAAGCAAATTATCTTTCAAATTTTAACATTTCAAAAGATATGCTTGATGTTTTTAACGAACAATTTGCAATAGCAAATTCAAACATAGTTTATTTAAGAATGAAATATATAAACGAAATTAAAAATATAGCAAAAGAAAAGCATAAAAATATTTCTCTAAATGAAGAATTGAACATTAAATATGAATCAGAAACCATAAAAGAGCTTATGCCGATTGGAGAAATGACAGAAATTTTTGCAAAATCGTTATCAGAAAACAAAGAAAAAGAAATGCAGAGGGGAACTTGCCTTATTGGTGCGCACAGAGATGATATTTGTTTTGAAATTAACGGCAACGATGCAAGAAAATTTGCCTCGCAAGGTCAACAAAGAACTTTAATATTGGCGCTAAAATTAGCGGAATTAGACATAATAACAAATAAAACAAACGAAAAACCGCTATTATTATTGGATGATGTTTTAGCAGAATTAGACGATAAAAGACAAAATTATCTTCTAAAAGCAATAAAAAATGATATTCAAACAATTATAACAAGTGTTGATACATTCTTTTTCGATGAAGAATTTTTAAAAGATGTTGATATAGTGAATATTCAAAACGGAGAAATAATTTAAAACCCCCTTATTTTACAAAGGGGGTTTTAAAATTTTTATGACTGCCTAATTATTATGTTTATTCGCCTTCTTGCAACTTCTTTTCTTCTTCTGTTGCTTTTACATCAGCTTCTTGTTTGCCTTTTGTATCATTGATGTGTTCATCCCAATAGTTATCAACTGCTTCTTCTGCTGCATCTGAAGCTGCTTTAGGATCATCAATGTTCTTTTCGGCTGCTTTTCTTGCAGAATCTCTTATACCTGTTAAGTATGCAAGACCTGTAAGTTCGTGGATATCATCTGCACTGATTATTACATCGCCATATTCATAATCATCAGTTGGTTTATTTTGTTCTTGAATTTCTTCCAATCTGTCTTTGACGTTTTCAATAACATCTGATTTTGGAGCATTTGCAAAAGCATCATCAACTTCTTCATCAGTTGCATCTATTAATGCTTGACCTGCATTTGCATCATCTGCTATTTGACCATAGAAGGTTTCAAGGTTTTCTGCGGTATTTAAGGTTTCTTTACCTGTAATTTCTTTGCCGCCTTTTGTAACTGTGAATGTATTAATTACACTTGAACCGTTGATGTCGTCATAGCCTTCTTGGAAGTTATCAGCTCTTGTTGAATCGGCAATATCATCGCCGGCACCTGTGCCCATCATACCGCTAAGGTCAATAGATGTAATGCCTGCATCTCTTGCGCTTGAGTATGAAACGTTGAAGTCAACAGAGTTGGTGTAGCCAGGACCATTTTTATAAGCATCAACATCTGCTTTTGAGCCGACTGATTCTTCTTGATTGTTTGCCATAAGCATTAAGTTATCAAGGGCCTTATTGCCGTTAGCATCAACGTCATTATCATCAATTACACCGTCGCCGTTATAGTCGTAGTCAAGAAGTTCTTGAGCGCCGTTTTCTGAGCCCAACAAGTCATTTTCCTTGCCATTGGCATAGTCAAATGTACCGTCTTCCATTTTTTCAGCATTTAAGAAGGTGTATGTTGTGTTGCCGTCTTGGAAGGTCATTGGGTCAAATCTGTCAACTTCACCGGTTGTTGTGTCATCGCCTTCTGTTGCATTGGTGCCGCCAACATTCCAGTAATTTAGAATTTGTTCACCGATTGTTTGATATAATGTGCCGCTTGCTTCGTTATCAGCAACTTTTGAATAGGTTCTTGTGCCGTTTTGGTCACTCAAATCGTATTGAATACCTGCATCAGGGAATAATTGAGTGAAGGTATACATAGCTTCTTTGAATGTGAAGCCTGCTTCATACATTTGAGTTAAAATACCGTCTTGTTCAACAGCTTTTTTCATTTCAGCCATTTGAGTTTGGTTAACAGTATCTGCAGTTACACTTTTTTGAGAGTTTGTAATAAGTTCAGACAATGCAGCATAAGCCGGTTCTTTAACCCAAGCATCAGATGAATGTCCGTAAGGAATTGACCAGTTGCCACTACCGCTTTTTGTGATGCCAACATCCCAGTTAGATGAAACAAATGTCATAATTTCATCCACACTCATGCCGGAAGCTTGCAAATCATCAATCATGCCGCCTTCAACCAAACCTCTTAAATTCATTAATTCAGGGTTTTGTTGAGCTGAATATTTATCACCTGAAGCATAATCGCCTTGTTTTTGTCCAAGCCACTTGTTTTGAGTTGCAGCAATATTTTCTGCATTACCTGCCGCATTTTGAACAGCACCTAAATCGCCTTCGTTTGTATATCTTGATTGATATTGAGAAAGAAGCGAATTGGCAACTTCAGCTTTTGCACCTGAGAAAATAGGAACATCCGTATTTGTATCAATGTTTTTGTAAGCATCTTCTACAGTGCTTTGTGCCATAATATTTTTTGTTCTTGTAAGCAAGCTTATTGTTGCATTTACGTTTTGAAGCTGTGCTTCTAAGCCGGACACTTTATCAATAGCGGATTCAATTTCTTCAGCAATAGATGTAATGCCTGCTTGATTAGATTCATAAATTTCATATAATCTTTGAATTTCTGATTGATTAGCTTGCAAACCGCCAAGACGTTTTTTAAATGCTTCGTTAAAGCAAGATGCAAAGTCTTGATCACCATTGCCTTTTTTATAGCTTGCAATAGCATCTTTAGAAGCCATTCTTGCAGCATAAACTGTTTGATCTTGAAATTCAGCTGTAGCATCAGTTAATTTTGCTGCTGAATCAGCAAGAGCATCACTCTTTTTATTAACATCGTCATTGCCTTCTTCAATATCGGCTAAAATCTTTTGTGCTTCTTCTTCAAGGTCTGCAATTTTGCTTTGAAGGTTTGCAATTTGAGCCTCGATTTTCTTTGCACCTGATTCGCCTTCATTGTAGGTTTGCATGTCGGTAAATAAAGTTTCAATTTGATCTTTTACTTGAGCAGCACTTGCTTCACTTGCACCTGTAAGGTTAAGGTCTTTAATGCTGTTAAGTAGGGAGTCAACATTTTGTTTGTTGTTAATGGCAGTCATACTTTTTTCCTTTCCGCTTATTAGCTTATTATATGTACATTAAATTCGACACAATCAGATATAAACTTTAATTAAATAAATGTTATATTTACATTTATTAACATATTTTTATATCTTATATTTGATTGGAAGCTTCCTTATAAAATGTAAGAAAATCATCCATATTGTTAAATGCAACGCAAACCGCATCTGCTGCATTGTCTGACCAAGAATCATCAAAGCAATTTAATTCGTTATCTTTTTTTATAGATTCTTTTTCAGTTTTAATGCCTAAATTTTGGGGAGAGCGGCTATTGAAATTAACAAAATTGTCCACTTTAAAAAGTTCTCCTTTTATTTTCCTAAGAGTAATATCGGAGATTTTGATTTTATCTTTAGAATATAAAAAAGCGGATTCATAATTTGTTACAAATAAATTAATATTTTTTTAATACAAAAAATACCTTATCATTATCAACTCCAACATTTTTTAAGAAACTGTCGGCTTTATATTGAATGATTTTATAAGGCAAAAAGCCTTTATTTTTCAATATATTAATATCTACATAGCAAATTTTTCCCGTAGGGCGTCCCATATAATCCGTAACTTTACAATTATATGTATTGTTAAAATCAATAGTTGCAGAAATTTCTTGCAAATCACTATCGTAAATTAAAAAGTCATAATTATCTGCATTATTCAAATTATCGGCAAGAAGAAAATCAATTTGACATTTATTTTTAAAATCTAAAAATTTAATCGGATATGCCATAAAGCTTTCACTCAAAAATAAGCCAATTTTATTTGCAGCACAAACTTTTTCAGTTTCATCCTTTAATAATATATGACTTTTAGATATATTGTAAAAACCGTATCTCAAATCTCTTATGTTATCTGTTAAATAAGAAAAATCGGGAGTTTTTATAAATTCATGAAATATACTCAAAAAAGGACGTTGAACCAAAAACAAAGGTACAAATAATAAATATAAAAAAGCAATAAAGGTAATAAATTTTTTATACAATTTTTGCTTAAATAACAAATGAAAAACAGGAATTAAAAACACAAGAAAAGAAATGAAAAACCTTATTGTAGTTGGAAAATAAACAATTACAGATGAAAGAAGCAATGTTTGAACAATAAATAAAACAACAAAATGTCTAAACTTTTTATCAAATAAACCCATAATTGAAACAGGCAAAACAAAAAGAAAACTTAAAAGACCAAGCCCCATAGTGTGTTCGAACAAGGCAGCATTTAATTTTGGAATTTCTGCGTTGGAATTTAACAAAATAGGAATATTGAAAAAACCAAAAACAAAATGAACAATTTTATCATAAATGGGGGAAAGAAGATAAAAAGGAGCAACGCCTGAGAAATCAAAGACAGAAAAAATATATCTCAATAAATTTGCAAAGCATCCTAAAATAAAAGTTTTAAAATCAACAAAATAAAGGGAATGTTCATTTATGGCACTTTTGGCACCGAGAGGAGAATTGTAGTTAATTAAGTTTAAAATGTAGTTATAGCTTGAAAAAATTGAAAAGTTTAAAATCAGAAAAAGGAAATATTTAATAAAATGCCTTTTTAAAAGAAGGATATACCATATTAAAAGAGGTAAAGAAGCAATAATTGCAGTAGATTTAACACCAAAACTTATTGCCATTGAAAGGGATGAAAAATATAGAAGATTGATTTTATTTTGTTTTTTAAATTCAAGAATAAGATATAAAGATGAAGTTAATAAGGAACCTGCTAAAAGGTCTGTTTGGGTGCTTGAAATTTGAGATATGACACCTGCAAAAGAAGAAAAAATAAGAATGGACCAAATTCTTTTATTGAATTCAATATCATAAAATTCCATTATTTTAAAAGAAGAAATTATTAAAAGAAAATATGAAAAAAATTGTAATAAGCCAAGACCAATGTCATTTTTAGATAAAGATAAAATCCAAACGTAAAAAAGTTCGGAATTAATTGGCATGGAATGGCATCTTACATCTGCCGTTTGAAAGTGAGAAATAAAACCGTCTATTGACCAAAAAAGGGCACGAAGGCAGTGGTAACCTTGCGCATCAGGTTCATTCACAGGAGAAAGCATGGCAAGAATGAAACTTATTCCTAAGCAAAAAATTAAAAATAAAGTCAAAATAAACAAGCTTTTATCATCTAAAACGGATTTTTTAAATTCAATTAAAAAGTTTTTAAAAGGTTTAAAAGAGGGAATTTTCTTATTTTTAAACCAAAAAATTGCAATTAATATAAATTCAACAAAAGTTAAAATTAAAATATTAGTCCCGTTAATTGCTTTAAATAAGGATAATATTTGAATATTTAAAATTACAAAAGCAAAAAATGAAATAAAAAATAATACTGACAAATTAAAAAAGGAAGCCACAAAAAAGCTTATTAAACTTTGAAAAATTACCCCTAAAAAAAGCATTATTTTTTACTCCAAATTAAAAAATTCTTAACGGTTTCATCTTCTCTGCCTTGCAAAAAAGACGGCAATTTTGCTTCAATTTCGCCTGACAGATAAAAACCTTCATCCGCCAAAAATTCACCGTTAATTTTACAGCTTGCACTAAGCGCCCTATCAACTTCACGAAAACTTAAAAGGCGAGGTCTTCTTTGCGAATCTAAACCTTCAAAGTAGCAAACGGCTTTATTTGAAGGCAAAAGCGGGTTTTTAATATCATCTTTATTTATTGCTTCTATATGTTGAGGAAGATTTTTTTGAGTGATTATATAATCGTAATCAGACATTTTATATTCATTAATGTGCAAGGTATTCAAAGTATCAATTTTGCAGTCATGATTTAATTCTAAAAATTTTGTACTATAGAGCATATAGCCGTTTGATGCAAAAATAGCAATTTTGGCACCTTTTTTACACATAGGTAAAACAGCCGATTTCATTGTATATGCCTCATTAAAGCTTGGGTAAAACTTATAATTCAAATCTCTCATATTATTTTGAATTAACTTAATATCAGGGGTTTTTTTAAATTCTTTTTTCAAGTAAAACATAGGTCTTTGAGAAAGAAACATTGAAGCATAACCAAGATAAAAAACAGCAAACAAAATAACAATAAATTTATAAGGATTCATTTTTTTAAAATAAGTAACAGAAATTAACGGTATGGCAAAAGCAACAAAGCTTACAATAAATCGAATACTATAAATCATATAAGCAACAGAAAAGCTTAAAGCTAGAACCATAGACCAAAATATGACTGAAAAAATTCTCAGTTTTTTATTAAAAAAGCAAATAAAAGAAGAAGGCAAAAAGACCAAAAAACCCAAAATGCCAAAGCCTAAAACTTGCTCTGTCATGCTTATATTTGTGAAATTCAGCCCGACATTTTCCCCTAAATTTTTAGGAATTCCAAAAAATTGAATTGTGTTTTCTTGTGCAGCCAATAAAAACTTATTTATGTAAAATCCGATTGTAAAACCTGAAAAATCAAAAAATTGAAAAATGTACCTTATAAAATTCGCAACAATGGCACCAAAACCACCCCAAAAACCATGACCTAAAACGGCACTTTTGGCACCGAGAGGAGAATTATAGTTAATTAAGTTTAAAATGTAGTTATAGCTTGAAAAAATTGAAAAGTTTAAAATCAGAAAAAGGAAATATTTAATAAAATGCCTTTTTAAAAGAAGGATATACCATATTAAAAGAGGTAAAGAAGCAATAATTGCAGTAGATTTAACACCAAAACTTATTGCCATTGAAAGGGATGAAAAATATAGAAGATTGATTTTATTTTGTTTTTTAAATTCAAGAATAAGATATAAAGATGAAGTTAATAAGGAACCTGCTAAAAGGTCTGTTTGGGTGCTTGAAATTTGAGATATGACACCTGCAAAAGAAGAAAAAATAAGAATGGACCAAATTCTTTTATTGAATTCAATATCATAAAATTCCATTATTTTAAAAGAAGAAATTATTAAAAGAAAATATGAAAAAAATTGTAATAAGCCAAGACCAATGTCATTTTTAGATAAAGATAAAATCCAAACGTAAAAAAGTTCGGAATTAATTGGCATGGAATGGCATCTTACATCTGCCGTTTGAAAGTGAGAAATAAAACCGTCTATTGACCAAAAAAGGGCACGAAGGCAGTGGTAACCTTGCGCATCAGGTTCATTCACAGGAGAAAGCATGGCAAGAATGAAACTTATTCCTAAGCAAAAAATTAAAAATAAAGTCAAAATAAACAAGCTTTTATCATCTAAAACGGATTTTTTAAATTCAATTAAAAAGTTTTTAAAAGGTTTAAAAGAGGGAATTTTCTTATTTTTAAACCAAAAAATTGCAATTAATATAAATTCAACAAAAGTTAAAATTAAAATATTAGTCCCGTTAATTGCTTTAAATAAGGATAATATTTGAATATTTAAAATTACAAAAGCAAAAAATGAAATAAAAAATAATACTGACAAATTAAAAAAGGAAGCCACAAAAAAGCTTATTAAACTTTGAAAAATTACCCCTAAAAAAAGCATCATTTCTTCTCCAATATTATAAATTTAGCTAATTCACCATTTTCATGCAATTTTATTTCAAATTGTTTAAGATAGGAAAAATTGTTTTCTAAAAAATATTCAGTGGAAATTTTGCACATGGCAATATCAGCATTTTTTGCACTGTTTTGAAGAAAATTATAATATTTTTTGTTTTTAATTGCATAAATACAAGTTAATCCGCCCTCTTTTACAGGTTTTTTTATATCAGACAAATTAATTGTATCGGTCGAATTTAAAAAATCAGAAGGAATTATAAAATAATTGTATTTTGAAAGATTGACTTTTTCAAAATGCAAAAGAGTATAAACATCTATTTTGCAATTATTTTCATACTCTAAATATTTCGTATTATAAATTTCAACACCCTTAGCTTGAATTAAACCGATTTTGTTAGAATTTTTGCAAATAGGAGAAACATTATTTTTTAGCTCAAGTTCAGGTGAAGTTTTTGAATTAAAATAATAAATTTTATCACGCAAATTATTTTGAAAAATTGTTAAACTTTTTGCTTGAAAAAATTCCTTAAAATAAAATTTTCTCTCATTAATATTAAACGGAAAATAAACAAAAGAAATAAAAACAACAAAAGAAATAAGCCACTTTGTTTTACCGGAAAAAGAAAGCGCAAAAATTGGCGCAGAAAGCATTATGGCAGTTAAAATAAACCTTATATTATACATCATATACGAAACAGAAAAGCTTAAAATCAAAATAAAAAGCAAAAAGAAAACAGAAAATATTCTCAACTTTTTATCAAAAAAGCTTTTTATAAAGCAAGGAATAAAAACAAACATTCCAATAATTCCAAAGCCTGAAATTTGTTCTGATAAAATTACAGGATAGTTAATTCTTTGAATATTAACGCCTAATTTTGAATCAATACCTAAAAAAGTAAGAAAAGAGGCTTCAAAATTTATGACTTTTTCCTGTAAAAAATAAAGAAATTTAAAACCGGAAAAATCAAACAATAGAAAAAAGTGTCTGATTATATTGGCAAAATAAGCGCTTATTCCACCCCAAAAAGCATTTTCCGAAAAAGCAGCATAATTTCCAAAAAAATTACCGTAATTAATAAAGTTTGAAACATAACAACTGCCGGAAAAAATTAAAAAATTAAAAATAAAAAATATCAGAAATTTAAAAATTTCTTTTTTTAAAACAAAACAAAGCCAAACAAAAATCGGCAAAAATATTAAAAAACCTGTTGTTTTAACCCCAAGCATAAGAGCAAAAGAAAGAGATGAAAAATAAAGCAAATAAGTTTTATCCGATTCTTTAAATTTATAAATCATATAAATTGCAAAAGCAGCAAGAGAAGCCACTAAAATATCAGTCTGCAAGCTTGAAATTTCACAAATAATTAAAGGCAGCGAAGATACAATAAAAATTACCCAAACTCTTTTTTTAAATTCAATATCAAAAAATTCCATTATCTTAAAAATTGAAGCGCCATAAAGAAAAAACGAAAAAAACTGCAAAAGTGCATATCCATTATCATTTTTTGTAAGCGCAAACAGCCAAGTGTAAAAAATTTCAGAATTAAACGGCATTATATGGCATCTTACATCTTGTATATCAAAATTAAAAATTCTCCCCTCGCCAACCCAAAACAAAGGTCTTAGGGCATGATAGCTAACGGCATCTCCCTCTGTTGGCGGATAAAAACATGCAAGCAAGAAAGATGACAAAAGAAAGAAAATAAACCCAAAAGCAAGAAAAATAAAAGTTTTGTCCGTTTTAAACAAATTTTTTATATCCGAAAAAAATGGTTTTATATTCATTTTTAAAAAATTTGAATTTGTTTTTTTAAAAATAAAAACAACAAGCAAAAACTCTAATAAAGTTAAAATTAAAATGCAAGAAGCATTTATAAGACCAAAAAATGATAAAAAATTTATATTAAAAA
This sequence comes from Candidatus Gastranaerophilales bacterium, assembly GCA_944325175.1. Lineage (GTDB taxonomy): Bacteria > Cyanobacteriota > Vampirovibrionia > Gastranaerophilales > Gastranaerophilaceae > Galligastranaerophilus_A. The sequence goes on from CALUYZ010000006.1 coordinate 39,510, forward strand.
TAACAAATGTAAAAAATAAAACAAAAATTAAAAGCCAACATTTAAAAATTGAAGCAATTAAAAAAGAATTTAAAAATGTAAGAAAAAAGGCGGCAAACAAGTTCATTTTCTATGATATACCTCTAATTCATCCATATAAAGAAGATTATTTTTATCTTTATCCAAAAATTCGTAAGTTGAAATTTTTCTAAAACCCAATTCTTTCAGGTGATCAACGTTAATGCTGCAAACAGCATTAATAGCTGAATCAAGTGAATTTTTATTTTTACTTCCGGCTCTGTCTGAAATGAAAAATGCACAATTTGCAATATAAGAATTCATAAAAGGATTTCTTATATCATTTTTATTAATCACATTTGTAAGCTGTTTATTATCCTTTGAAATTACCAATGCATCATATTCACTTAAATTATAATTTTTTATATGAAGAATATTTAGCGTATCTATTCTGCAATTATTTTCAAGTTCAAGATACTTTGCAGCATATAATATTTGCGCATAAGAAGCAAAAACCCCAATTTTATTACCGTTATTGCAATATGGCGCAGCTGCATTTTTAAATGCAGAACTTTGAGAAAATAAAATAGGACCAAAAAATTTATATTCAAGACCACGCATTTTATTTTGCAAAAGGTTAACGGAAGGCGCCTTAATAAAGTTGGAAAATATATATATAACAGGTCTTCCCGGTAAATACAATGATGAATAAGCAAGGTAGAAAACAATATATAAAATAATAATAATTTTTAATAAATTTTTACCTTTAAAATATGAAATTGTAAGAACAGGTAAAGATATTGCCACAAAAGCAACAATATATCTTATTCCATAAACGGTATAAAGCATTGCGCCGCACAAAATTAAAAAAGGAATAAAAAATAAAATTGCAAAAATTCGAACATTCTTTTTAAATAATGCAATAAAAAGGCAAGGCAAGTATAACAAAAAGCCCAAAATGCCAAAAGCGCCAAGCTGTTCATCCATACCGAAATTAACTCTTGTTAAAGGGTCAATTTCAACAATGGCATCTTTTAAATTAAACAAATTAAAGACATTTTCTTTAAAAGACATAACGTAACGGTTAAGGTACTTTCCAAGATTCAATCCGCTAAAATCAATAAATTGAAAAAAATAATTAATTATATTCGCAATATAAGCTTTTATTCCGCCAAAAAAGCGATTATACATTTTAAAAGCATTGTTTGAAAGAAAAGAACCAAAATCTATAAAGTTTAAAATGTAAGAATAGCTTGAAAAAACAAGAAAATTAATCAAAAGAAAAATAAAAAAGTTTAAAAAATCTTTTTTTAAAATAAATAAAAACCACACAAAAAAAACAGGGAAAATAAAAAAAGCTGTTGTTTTAACACCAAAAGTAAGCGCAAAGGCTAAAGAAGCAAAATATAAAAGAGAAAGCTGCTTTTCTTTAATATATTTTAAAACAAGAAAAAGAGAATAAGAAAACAAAGCAGCAACAGTTAAATCTGTCTGTGTACTTGAAATTTGAATGATTATGGCAGGAAAAGAAGTGAATAACAAAATGGACCATATAATTTTTTTTGTCTCAATTTTAAAATGCTCCATTATTCCAAAAGAAGAAAAAATCAAAAGAAAATATGAAAAAAATTGTAAAAGCCCAAAACCAACATCCTTTTTAGCAAGTGCCAAAAGCCAAGTATAAAAAATTTCTGAATCAAAAGGCATGCATAGTATTCTCATATCTGTTGTTTCAAAATGAGAAATAAAGCCGTCTTTAAGCCAAAATAAAGCCCTTAGTGCATGGTAGCTTTGTGCATCGGGTTCTGTCGGGGGAATAAAAAATGCCAACAAAAAAGAAATTATAATAAAAAATATCCAGGATAAAACAGGCAAAATTAAAAGCCCGTCCTCTTGAACAGCATTTTTTATTTTTTTTACATACTCTGAACAATCATTATAAAAATTAATTATTGGCTTATTTTTTTTAAACCAAAGAAAAATAACAAAAAACAATGTTAAAAAAGAAACAATCAAAATATTTTCGCCCTTAATTGCTTTAAATAAAGACAAAATCTCAATATTTAACACAATAAAAGCAAAAAATATAATCGGAAAGTATAAAATTCTTCCAAAAATTGCAGAAACAAAATAACTTATCAAGGCAGTTGAAACAGTGCCTAACAATAACAATTTATTCTTCTCCCAAACTCAAGACAGCCATAAATGCTTCCTGAGGAATTTCAACTCTGCCGACGGATTTCATACGTTTTTTACCTTTTTTCTGTTTCTCTAAAAGCTTTCTTTTACGTGAAATATCACCGCCATAGCACTTATCTAAAACATTTTTTCTCATAGCTTTAATTGTTGTTCTTGCAATAACCCTTCCGCCAATAGCAGCCTGAATTGCAACCTCAAACATCTGTTTCGGTATAATGTCTTTTAATTTAGTAGTTAGCTTTTGCCCGATACCGTATGCAGAATCTCTGTGGCAGATAACAGATAAAGCATCAACCGCTTCTCCTGACAATAAAATATCCATTTTTACTAAATCAGACCTTTTATAAGAATGGAATTCATAATCCAAGCTGGCATAGCCTTTTGTTCTGGATTTTAGCTGATCGTAAAAATCTGTTATAACTTCGGACAAAGGAATATGATATTCAAGATTAACTCTTGTTTTATCAATATATTGCATATTGATAAAGTCGCCCCTTTTAGATTCACACAAATCCATTAAAGCGCCAACGTAATCATTTGGAGTAAATAAATTAACCTTTACATAAGGTTCTTCAATATAATCTCTATACTGAGCCTCGGGCAAATTAGCAGGATTATCAATTTCAACCATTGTGCCGTCTGTTTTATAAACTTTATAGATAACGCTCGGCGCAGTTGTAATTAAATTTAAGTTATATTCTCTCTCGAGCCTTTCTTGTGCTATTTCCATATGAAGCATGCCAAGAAAACCGCATCTGAAACCAAAACCAAGCGCAGAAGATGTTTCAGGCTCAAATGTTATTGATGAATCATTTAATTTTAATTTTTCAAGAGCATCTTTAAGGTCATGGTATTGGTCATTATCAACAGGATACAGACCAGAAAATACCATTGGTTTTGCCTCTTTGTAACCTTCAAGCGGCTCTTTTGCAGGAAAATTAGCATTAGTTACGGTGTCACCTACGAATCTTGTGATTTCTTTAATTGAGCATGCCATATAGCCTACTTCACCCGTTTTAAGTTCACCTACAGGGTTTCTTAAAGGATTTAAAAAGCCAAGCTCAACAACCTCAAATTTCTTGCCCGTTGCCATAAACTGAATGGTATCGCCAACTTTAATCATGCCATCCATAACTTTAAAGAAACAGATTGTACCTAAGTATTGATCATAGGCACTATCAAAAACAAGCGCCCTTAAAGGCTTGTCGGAAGTATCCAACGGCGGCGGTACATATTTAACAATCGCCTCTAAAACCTCATCAATACCTGTTCCTTCTTTTGCACTTACAGGAATTGCACAGCTTGCATCTATCCCTAAAACTTCCTCTATTTCAAGTTTAACACGTTCGACATCGGCAGAAGGAAGATCAATTTTATTAATAACGGGAATGATTTCCAAGTTTTGCTCCATAGCAAGATAAACGTTAGCAAGCGTTTGAGCTTCAACGCCTTGCGTAGCATCAACAATCAATAAAGCCCCTTCGCAAGCAGCAAGCGACCTTGAAACTTCATAAGAAAAATCCACATGCCCCGGAGTGTCAATTAAATTTAAAATATAATCTTTGCCATCTTTAGCCTTATAGTGCATTTTTGCAGCATTAAGCTTAATTGTGATACCACGCTCTCTTTCAATGTCCATGGTATCTAACAGCTGATCTTGCATATCCCTTTTATCAATGGTTCCGGTTTTTTCAAGAAGCCTATCCGCAAGTGTAGACTTGCCGTGGTCAATATGTGCAATAATGCTAAAATTTCTTATGTTCTCAATTCTCTTTTGCATAAACAAAAGTATATTATAAAAATAAAAAATTTATTAATTTTTCCAATTTAATGCAATAGCGATTTTATTATTTTGTTATTAATATTTCATCTGGCTTAATTTATTGTTGAGTTCACTATGTGCATTAAAAGCATTTAATTTTTGAACAGCGCTGCTTTTATTGAGTGCAAAAGTAGCCATAGCGCTAAAATAAACTGCTTTATTTTCTTTTTGACCCAATACGCTTGATTGGTTAGCTGTAGAAACATAATCTGAAATTACTTCTGAATTTGCATTTTTTGTTTGAACTTCTTGAGTAAAAGGCGCAGTGTGTAATTGTTCCGCTGCTCTTGCCGTGTAATAATAGCTACCTACTTGACTTGACATCTCTAATCCTCTTATTTTGGTTTATACTTTATCTCTCTTATATATATAAAAACGATATACTTTTAAAAAGTGCTATTTTGGGTTATGAAATATTAAGTTTTATTAACAATGTAAAAACAATTTTATATATCAACAAAAAAATTGATTTAAGGACATATTCTTTGTATAATCAGCTCTATAAGCTTTTTAAAGGACTATTTGGTGGGCGATTTCAGCAAAGTTTCAGATATTTTGTCACAAGAAGTTTTTGATACAAAAAACTGCACAAACTCAATTAAAAAAGCCGTTGCCTTTAGTTTTTGGAAAAATATCTGCGGAGCTAAATTTGCAAAATTTTCAAAACCATACGATATTAAAGGAAAAACTCTTTTGGTTGCAGTGAAAAGTCCAAGTGTCATGCAAGAGCTGATTTTTTATCAAAATGAGCTTTTATCTAAACTTAAAAACTATTTCATGCCTGTAAACATTGAAATAGAAGAAATAAGATACGACTATAAAAATTGGCAAAAAATCGCAACGGGAACATCTTATCTTAAAGGGGACGATTCTCTTGAATATTACACAACAGAAGAAATGGACGAAATTAAATTAAGCTCAACCGAAGAAAAAGAATTAGAAAAAGCTTTAAATGCAATTTCCAATTTAACTTTTTTGGATGAAAAACTAAAAAGTTCAATGAAAAGAAATATTTATAACTCTACAAAAGCGAAAAAAATAAGAAATTAAGGTGAAAAAGTGACAGACAAAGAACACAAAGTATTATCATTTGGCAAAAAACCGAAAACAGAAAAAAAAGAAACCAAAAATATTGAATATTGCAGTTTTTGCAAACGTCCCAATACAGAAGTTCCAAAAATGGTAAAAGGTCCTGATGTTAACATTTGCTCTGAATGTACATTAATTGCCGTTCAATACCTCATTTTGCAAGACGGAATTTTGTCAAAAGAAGCGCAAAAAATTCTTGATCTTTTTTGGGGAGCAAAAAAATAAATGTCCTTAAATAAACTTCAAATGAAGGCAAAACTTTTTGAGATAATTAATCCGATTAGAAATTTAGAAGCGATTGACGACAAAATTATTTCAAAAACAATAAAAGAGATAAAATCTATCAAAGATGCTGATTTTGAGTTCATTTCAAGAATTTTAATCAAAGAAACGGATGTTAAAAACACAAAAAGTGCAGGGGCGCTTTTATATATTGCAGAAAATGTATCTCCTGAATCTTTTGTAGAATTAATTTTAAACGAACTGAATTCCAACAAAATTCCCGATGAGAAAAAAATGTTTTTTCTAAACATTTTGGCGGGTCTTGGTGTTAAATTTAATCCTGAAGACATAAATAGTTACTTAAAAAATCCTGATGAAGCCATAAACAAAGAAACATCAAGATTTTTAGAAAGCGCAAAAATAGACCCAGAGGCACAAATAGATTTTTTAGATTTTTATTCTTCATCAAGCACTATTGACAAAAAAGAGCTTATAAACTCTGTTATAAGAGATTTTGAAGGCGACAGACTTATAAATATACTCTCCCCTCTCGTTTTAACTGCAGATGATAAAGAAACCGTAGATTTTTGTTTAGATATTATGGAAAAACAAAAATCGCTTATTTCAATTAAACCTCTAAACTATCTTACATACTCAAAAAATAGCAGCAAAACACAAAAAAGGGCATTTAAAATTTTACAAAAAATGAAAATGTCAGGTTTTTATACAAAAGATAAACTGTACAACTTCTATAAAGACCTTCTTAAAGATTACACTCTGCCAACTGCAATAATATCAACGCCCGACGGCAATTCAAACTTTTCTTTATTAATTTCAAGAAAAACAAAGCAAGGAACCTGTTTCTTATTTTTTGTAGCCATTAATATTGAACTTGGACCATTTTCCTGTTTTGGTTTTTCTTCTCTAACAGAAAACGACCACGATGCAATAATAAAAAGATTTTTTAACTCAAAAGAAAGGTTTTATATTCCAATAAATGAAGCAAAATCCATTCTTTATGAAATGACGACAAAAAGAATTTTATTAAATAAAGTTATTCCATACGAATATTTTTGCTGGGAAAGACTTTTGGATGACATTGAACCAAAATCTGAAAACATAAACGAAATTTTAGAAAACAATTTAAAAATAATTGAAATTAATACCGATAAAAAAAATATAATCGACAATTCACCATATATAGCAAATTGGTTTTTCAGATACTCAAAAAATTCAATTTATTTTTCAAAATTAATGGATGAAATTTTAAGATTAAAAGATGAAGAAATATATAAAACCAACGACTTAATCAATATTTTTTCAAACAACGAACCATTGAAAGAAAATATAAAAAACAGACTTAAATTTTTAGCTTACTGTCTTTCAACAAACAACAAAATTGAACTTGCAAACATTTTCCACTCATTAATATATAATGAAATCAAACTTAACAATTTTATAAAAGATATTCTAAAAAGAAGCGTTTATGAATTTGCGCTAACACTTAATTTGCCCAAAAAAAACGACGAAGAACTTTTTAGAAAAAACGACACAAAAAACAACAACAAAAAAGCAAAAAATATTATAAATTTTGTAGAAAAAGAATGGATTGAAAAAAATGGAGATTAAAGACAGAGTATTAGCGCTTGATGTTGGTGATAAACGAATTGGTGTAGCTGTTTCTGACCCTTTTTTTCTTTTTGCTACGGGAATAAAAGTTGTAAACAGAAATGATGACAATAAGGCACTTGAAGAAATTATTAAAATCTGCGAAACTTATAAAGTAAAAAAAATTGTGGTCGGGCTTCCTTATAATATGGATGGAACGATTGGTTCACAAGCAAAAAAAACCATTAAATTTATGGAAAATTTTAAAAATAAGTTTGAAATAATTTACAAAGATGAAAGATTAACTTCCTTTGAAGCAGAGGAGATGTTAAAAAAAGAAAATAAAAAATACACAAAAAACAAAGGTCTTGTCGATATTAAAGCAGCATGTATAATTTTACAATCATATATAGGAGAACAAAATGGATAACAATTCTGAAGAATTACAAATTATCAAAACAGTTGGCGAAAACGGTGAAGAAGTAGAATTAAAACTTTTAGATATAGTAACCGTAGATGACAATGACTATGCGCTTTTATTACCTGTTGATGAAGAAGCAAATGAAGACAGCGAAGTTGTTTTAATGAGATTAAAAAAAGAAGGCGATGAATATCTTTTTGAAACAATAGATGACGATGACGAATTTAATGAAGTTGCAAAAATTTTATCAGAAGATGATGAATATTTTGAAGAAGATGATTGTTGTCATACAGGCTGCCGCGATTGTTGCGCCAATGAGGATAATTAATATTGCAAAACAGATTATCTAAAAAGAGGGGAAGCTAATATAGCTAAACCCCTCTTTTTTATTTAATTTAAAGAACTATAATTCAGGATACAAAGGAAAATTATCGCATAATTTTTGCGTTCTTTTTCTAAGATTTTCTTTAGTATCACGAGCTAAAATGCAATCTGCAATAATTTTACCTATTTCAACCATTTCATTTTCCTTAAAACCCCTTGTTGTTGCTGCGGGAACACCAATTCTGACACCTGAAGTTACAAAAGGAGATTTTGGGTCATTTGGAACAGTGTTTTTATTCGCAGTTATACCTATTTCTTCCAATTCATTAGCAACATCTTTGCCGGTTTTATCCAATTTAATAAGGTTAACTGTCATAAGGTGGTTTTCTGTGCCGTTACCTACAATATCAATTCCTTCATTTATAAGGGTTTCAGCTAAAACCTTTGCATTTTTGATAATTTGATTTGCATATTCAATAAATTCAGGCTTCAATGCTTCAAGCAGTGCAACAGCCTTACCTGCAATAACATGCTCCAACGGTCCGCCTTGAATACCCGGAAATACAGCTTTATCTATTCCCATACTATGCTCACTTTTGCACATAATTATACCGCCTCTTGGACCTCGCAAAGTCTTATGTGTTGTAGTTGTAACAAAATCAGCATAAGGAACAGGGCTTGGATGAACACCGCCTGCAACAAGTGCAGCAATGTGGGCAATATCAGCCATTAAATATGCGCCAACTTTATCTGCAATTTCCCTAAATCTTCTAAAATCAATTATTTTAGAATAGTTGCTTGCACCTGCAATAATCAACTTAGGCTTACATTCAAGCGCTGTTTTTTCAAGCTCGTCATAGTCTATTTCGCCGTTATCATTTACCCCATAGCTAACAATATTAAAATATAAACCTGAAAAATTAACAGGTGAACCATGGGTTAAGTGACCGCCATTCGATAAATCCATACCAAGAACAGTATCACCCGGTTTTAGTGCATACAAAAAAACCGCCATATTTGCCTGTGCGCCGCTATGCGGTTGCACATTACAATGATCACAGCCAAAAAGCTTCTTGCATCTTTCAACTGCCAATTCTTCAATTTTATCAACATTTTCACAACCGTTATAAAATCTTTTATATGGTTTACCTTCGGCATATTTATTTGTTAAAACACTGCCTTGCGCCGCCATAACGGCAGTTGATGTAAAATTTTCCGATGCAATTAATTCTATTGTATTTTGCTGTCTTTTTAGTTCAGCTTCAATTAAATTTGCAACTTCAATATCTTCTTTTCTGATAACATCAAGTTCCATTATTACCCCCCTTAAAAAATAATATTAAATAAATTTTACTTTTAAATATGTTAATAGTAAAGTTAAGTTTTATTCAAATATTTTATTTACAGGTTTTAACAACATAAAAAATGAGGAACAAAATGGAAGTATCTTTTCAAAGAGCAATAAAAATAGATTCCAATACAAACCCATATACAAACTACAGAGATGGTAGAATTGACCCTGACACTATGGCAGTTATAAATACAATAAAAGGTTATTCTTCAGCGTATGATAGAGAAACATCCCGAAAAATAGGAAATTTCCTTCGTCATCAAATAGGCGATTACAGCAGAGAAACAGGCGTTTTTGCAAGAAGAATAGAAGGGCATCCATATATATTTACAGGTGAAGAAGCTACAAAAGCAAGAAAAATCAATCAAGATGCAAAAAAAGAAATGAAAGACCTGGAAACAAGGTATTTAATAGGTCCAAATAGTTCAATGCCGCTTGTAGAACAAATTGAGCTTTCAAGCGAAAGAACTCATAAAATTTTAAGAAATAATATCCAATTAAACAGAGACAGAAAAATGTTAGAAATGGTGGAAGAAGATTTTTACGACACGCATAAAAAACCTGACACTCACCTAAAATTTACAATGGATAAAAATGGAAAATTAACAGAAATAACATACAGACAAAGAAAAACAGTAAATGGTAAAAGAATTGAAGAAAAAGCAAATTTAACAATATAATTTTTTGTTATAAAATATTTTAGTAAACACTAACTATCAGGATTAACAACAAATGAAAAAGAAAAATATTAGAAATATAGCAATTATAGCACACGTTGACCATGGTAAAACCACACTTGTAGATTGCATTTTACAGCAAACGGGCGTTTTTAAAGAGCATCAAGAGGCAGGTGTTTGCGTTTTAGATAATAACGATATTGAACGTGAACGTGGCATTACAATTTTATCCAAAAATGTTTCGGTTAACTACAAAGGTGTAAAAATTAACGTTGTGGACACCCCCGGTCACGCAGACTTTGGCGGTGAAGTTGAAAGGGTGCTTGGCATGGTAGATGGTGCACTTTTAATTGTAGATGCACAAGAAGGCCCCATGCCGCAAACCAGATTTGTTTTGTCAAAAGCGCTTGAAATGGGTCTTAAAATAATAGTTGTTGTAAATAAAATAGATAAACAAGGGGCAGACCCAAACGGCACGATTGACAAAGTTTTTGACCTTTTTACGGAATTAACCGATAATGAAGATTTAATTGATTTTCCAATTATTTATGCAAGTTCATTGCATAAATTTGCAAAAAAAGAATTGGAAGATGAATCAGATAACATAATTCCTTTGTTGGATTGCATCTTAGAAAATATTAAACCACCAAAAGGTGATGAAGAAGCCACATTGCAATTTCAAGCCACAACACTTGACTACAACGAATACGTAGGCAGAATTGCAATAGGAAGAATTATTAACGGCAGAATAAAATCACAAGATATGGTAACTTTGATTAAATCTGACGGAACTTTCCAAAAAGGCAAAGTAACAAAACTTTTTGGCTTTAAAGACCTTGGCAGAGTTGAAATTCAAGAAGCAGAAGCGGGAGATATTGTTGGTATTGCAGGTTTTCCTGAAATTCAAATCGGCGAAACACTATCAAGTGTGGTAAACCCCATTGCACTGCCTTTAATTCACATAGATGAACCCACTTTACAGATGAATTTTTCTGTTAATGATTCACCTTTTGCTGGGCAAGAAGGCAAATTCGTAACCAGCCGCCAATTAAGAAAAAGGCTTTATTTAGAACTTGAAAAAAATGTATCATTAAGAGTTGAAGATACTGATTCTACTGATGTATTCAGAGTTTCAGGAAGAGGCGAGCTTCATTTATCAATATTAATTGAACAAATGAGAAGAGAAGGTTATGAATTTCAAGTATCAAAACCTGAAGTTATCTTCAAAAAAGACGAAGAAGGGGAAACATTAGAACCATACGAAAATTTGATTATTGATGTTCCCGATGAATACACAGGCTCTGTTATTGAAAGAATTTCAAACAGAAAAGGTCAAATGTTAAATATGGAAACGGGACTAAAAAGAACAAATATCGATTTTTCAATTCCCGCAAGAGGCTTAATTGGCTTCAGATCTGAATTTATCAGAATGACCAAAGGCGAAGGCATCATGTATCATACTTTTGAAAAATATGCACCCTACGCAGGAGATATGCAACGCCACAGAAACGGCTCTTTAATTGCATTTGAAGACGGTGAAGCAATTCCATACGCACTTCACCAATTTGAAGACAGAGGTGTATTTTTCGTAACACCAAAAACAAAAGTATACAAAGGCATGATAATTGGCGAATGTAACCGTCCTCAAGATATTGCCGTTAACATCTGCAAGACAAAAAAATTAACCAATATGAGATCTGCAACGGCTGATGTTATGGTAACATTGCAATCGCCAAGAATAATGAGTTTGGAAGATTCTCTTGAATACATTGCAGATGACGAACTTGTTGAAGTTACACCACAAAACATTAGAATTAGAAAAGCGAACTTAACTAAAATAAGATAAAATAAAAAATAAATCTACCTTGCAGTTAAAATACTCAAGGTTGATTTATTTTGCAAAAAAATCGCCAAGACTGATTTTAAAAACATGAGCAACTTTGATAAGCAGTTTTAAACTTAACCTTTCTTTGTTATTTTCAACACGGCTTATAAATTCTCTTGAGCACTCAAGTTTTTCAGCAAACTTCTCCTGAGAAAGCTTGTTAGCTTTTCTTATTTCACGAATTCTTTTTGCGATAAATTTCTGATAAGCTACTTCATAATCTTGCATACATACAATTCTCTTGTTTTTACAATTTAATTGCTATGAAGCACCGCTTCACATGTTGTTTCAAATTTGAAAAAAGATTTGAAATTTTGCAACCAAAACGACAATTAACAAATATTCTTTCCGTTATACATTAATTTTTACCATACAAAGAAGTAAATTTTCAAATACTTAACATCATTCAACAAAGATGAACAAATATTAATTATCAAAAATTTTATCATCCGCTAAAATCGAAAAAAATTAGCCAAAAGGGTAGAAAAATCTGCATATAAAAATAAAATTTCAAAAAAGTTCACACACTCGCTTTTCATAAACTTTAAAAACTCACCAAAACTTTTCAAAATTAATCAACACACCCAGTCAATAAATTCAAATATTGTAAATCTCACCCCAAAAAAAACAAAAAACACCTTTACAAAATAAAAAAGCAAACCAATTACATCATAACAAAATACTAACAAAACTAAAATTTCAAACAGCAAAATATTACGCCTTCAAGACATTATTTACCAATAAAACGGCTAAAGCATCCAAGCCAACTGCCAAACTCAAAAGAAGGCGCCGCTTTTCAAGAAGCATATTCAAGACAAAAGACAAAAAAGCGCCATTTTTAAAGAAAAAAGTAAACCTAAAACAATCACATAAAGACAGGAACTTAATGAGTATAAAATTTTAATAGTAAAAATTCGCACTTCAAAGACTCTGCCGACTGAGAAAGTGACTAAATGTCACTTTTGAAGGAGAGGGTATAAGTGAGCTTCTGATAAAAGATTAAAAGCTCAATAAGATAGATTTATATAAAAATTTTTAATTCTCTAAATTAGTTTTCAAAAGAATTTAGTAATTCTTGAAATTCAATGAAAAATCTTGAAAGGTGATAACCGTCAGCAGCAGCATGATGGATATTAAATGAAAATGGGAGTGTTATTTTACCATTTTTCTCAACGTATTTTCCCCAAGTAATTACAGGAGCTAAATATTTTCCTTCGTCAAAAACGTGTATGTCAAAACTTTTATAATTTATCCAAGGTAAACAGGAAACATTAAAAACATTTGGAGGAACATTTTTAAAATCAAAAGCTCTACAATCTTTGTATTTATCAATAATATTCACAAAGTTATTATGAAAAACTTCTAAATTTTCATTGTATTCAGCAACGAATAAAGCACACATTTCATCTTCCTTGAAAAAATGTGCAAAATATGGATGAATTATACCATACACACCAACTTGATTATTTTCATCCCAGCCTAATCTGAATTCTTCATGGGTATTGATAATTTTACATACTGTCCACATAAAAGAAGGATAAAACCTGTAACCTTTAGATTTTATATAAGGTAGAAATTTAGTTATATCAATATCACATGTCACGCTAAGAACATTACGCAAATTATTAATATAATGCCAAAATAAATTATATCTTTTCCAATTTTTATCTTTTATTTCAAATTTCATTAAATTTATCCTACTATAAAGAAGTTTATGTTAAAAGATTAAAATACAAAAAGATGCTATTAGCCAATATCACAGAAAAATAGAATACAACAAAATGAAGTTGTGTTGTATTTTGGGGTAAATATATGGTGTGTAGAGGTGAATGGATTTTTTGCAGGTGGAAGTATATTTTTGAACATTGCCGAAATTTTTGAACACTTTTTGAACGCTGTTTAAATACCGTTTATATGGTGTTTAAATTTTGTGTCATTAGACTTTACTTTTTATATGAAAGAAGCAATCATTATCGGTGATTAAGCGAGTTTAAAATGAATGTAGTACAACCTATAAAAAAGATAGAAGATATTCAAAAGATTAAAAAATATTTGGCAAAAAAGCCAAGAGATGCACTGCTTTTTAGTTTTGGGATAAATACGGGACTCAGAATATCTGATATATTATCGCTTGATGTTGGGGATGTAAAAGGCAGAGATTATATTGAAATTAGAGAGAAAAAGACAAATAAGTATAAGAAATTTCCGCTTAATAGGTTTTTAAAAGAGGAGATTAATTTATTTGTAGAAGGGTTGCCAAGTGAGCAACCGCTATTTTATACACAAAAACATTGCAGGCTTGATAGAGCACAGGCGTATAGAATTTTAAATAAGGCAGCACAAGCTGTTGGGGTAAAGGAAAGAATTGGAACACATACACTAAGGAAGACATTCGGATATCATCATTATAAAAAATATAATGATATAGTACTCCTGCAAAAAATCTTTAACCACTCTTTACCATCAGTAACACTTCGTTACATCGGCATCGAACAAGACACAATTGATGAAAGCTACATGAATTTTTATTTATAGAATATACTTGTAATAAAATATAAGTATGAAAACACAAGAAGAAATTGTATTTAAATCAAATGGTTGGCAAGCTGTCAATAGGATTGGAATTTTGAATGAAAATTATCATACGCTTATTCTAAATTACAATGAGCTAAAAAGTGAAATTATAAATATTCAAAAATCTACAGATCCGTTTTTGTCATTATTTAACAATAAAAACCTTAATCGTTATCTTTTTAATTTTCTAGCCTCAACTACTGCTTTAATCGATTCTTGCAGGAATACAATGAAGTTTTATAAAGAAACAGATTTGTATAAAATATATGAAGATAATGTAAAAAAGTTATTTGCGAGAAACAAAGAAGCAATATTCATAAAAGATTTAAGAAATTATATGATGCATTTTAAAATAATTTTTCCTTGTCTTTCAAGTAATAATCAGGTCAGTTTCGAGGTATATGAGTTAAATCAATATAATAAATGGACATCTTTATCAAAAGAATTTATTCAAGAACAAGAAAAATTTGTTACTATAATACCTTTGATAGAAAATTATTTTAAAAGATTAGAACCTTTTTATATGGAGATTTATTCAAAAATAAGAGAATTTCATCAAGAAGATTTTAAGGAAACAATCAAACTCGCTTCTGAAATTGGCATGTCTTTGCCAAATATTTATTTAAAATTGGCATATAAAGTCTAATTATAAATAATTAATGACTGGGATATAAATCGCTTTACAATTCATCATAATAAGAATTTTCATGCTAATATAAAAATACAAGAGAGGGTGAGTTATGGCTTTAAAACTGGAAGTGCAGATTGATGGTAATAAAATTTATTCTCCATTAAGAGATAAATGGCTTGTGTTAACACCGGAAGAACAAGTTCGACAAAACTATATTTGTAAACTTGTGAATGTATATGGTTATAGTCTTGATCAAATGCAAGAAGAATTAGTTGTTAGTAATTCTAGACGTGGAAATGGTAGAGCAAGAGCAGATATTGTTATTTGGAGAAACAAAGATGATAAAATCAATGATAAAATTGCTTTTATCGTTGTAGAATGTAAGGCTGAACACGTAAAAATTTGTCAAGAAGACTATTATCAAGGACAAAATTATGCAAAAAATGTTGGTGCTAAATTTTTTGTTGCTACTAATGAAAAAGAAACAAAATTTTTTAAAGTCCCTGAAAAATATCCCAATAGGCTTGATGAAATTATAGAAATTCCAAATGCACAAGAAGCTTGCAATGACTCTGATATTCAAAAAATATTGGCAAGAACAAAAAAATTCTCAAGAAAAGAATTCGCAGACCTATTAAAGAAGTGTCATAATATTATAAGAAATAATGATAAATTATCACCTGAAGCTGCATTTGATGAAATTAGCAAAATTTTGTTCATGAAAATAAGGTATGAAAGACGTCAGGATACAGGCGCTATATTTACACTAGACCGGTTCAAAGAAGAAGAGAAATTTTTTAATGAAAAAATTAGACCAACATTAACAAATCCTAATGAGAAATCTTTGTCATATATGCAAAGAGAATTTATTTTGACCAAACAAGAATTTGAAGATGATAATTTGTTTGAACCTAATGAAACAATCAAAATAAGACAAAATAGTTTTGAATTAATCGTTAAAGAATTACAAAAATACAATTTATCAGACACATCTGATGATGTTAAAGGTATTGCATTCGAAGAATTTTTAGGAACAACTTTTAGAGGTGAATTAGGGCAGTTTTTTACACCTCGTACAATAGTTGATTTTATGGTAGAAGTTCTTGACCCTCAAGAAGGAGAAGCCATTTGTGATCCTACTTGTGGTTCAGGGGGATTTTTAATAAAGGCATTTGAATATATACGAGATAAAATAGAAAAAGACATTCAAAATACAAAAGAGAATTTTAAACAACAGTACTATGATGAAAACTTTGCATCAGCTTCAGACAAAATAACTGATATTGTTGAACAAAAAGTAAGCAAAATATTCAGTAAATTAACAAATGAAATTATTGTTCCAAATAAGAAATTTAAAGAACAAAGTATCCAAGAAAAGTCAAGAAGAATTTCAAAATTATCATCAAGCTGTATATACGGTACTGATGCAAACCCAAGAATGGCAAGAACATCAAAGATGAATATGATAATGCATGGGGATGGGCATGGCGGTGTTCATCATCACGATGGTTTAATAAATATAAATGGAATTTTTGAAAATAGATTTGATGTCATTCTTACAAATCCCCCATTTGGAGCAAGAGTTGATAAATCACAAGTATTAACAGAAATTGATAAAGATATAAATGTAAAATTAGATTTATCAAAAACCGATGATAAACATATAAAGGATCAAATAAAATTAATTAACGATACTCAAATACAAACAAGATTGTTATATTATTATGAACGTTATGGATTAGACTATTTAAAGCAATTAAATAAGTTAAATATAGATATTGATAAAAAACAAAAAGTTCTCGATAGGTTTAAATTAGGTAAAGTAAGTGGCTTAACAGAAGTTCTATTTATGGAAAGATGTTTAAATTTGCTAAAACCTGGTGGCAGAATGGGAATTGTCCTTCCGGAAGGAGTTTTAAATAATTCTAATTTACAAAAAGTTAGAGATTTCTTTGAATCAAGAGCAAAAATTCTTTTAATTACATCAATCCCACAAGATGTATTTATAGCTTCCGGAGCAACTATAAAACCAAGTTTACTCTTTTTTAAAAAGTTTACTGAAGAAGAAGAAAAACAATACAATGATATTGTAAATCAAGTAAAAAAAGAAATTGATGAAAAATATAAAATTGAAATATTGGAAATTGATAATCAACTTTCTAATGATAAAAAAGCTCATCAAAAAGCATTAAAAGAAATTGAAAAACGAAAAGAACAAGAATTTGAAACAACAGGTCAAGAAAAAATTAAAGAACTCTTTGACTACCAAATTCCAATAGTTCAAGTTGAAAAAGCAGGTATAACAACAACTGGTGCAAAATGTGAAAATGAACTTGTTGATGTTGCAAATGAATTTAGAACATATCGTCAAGAAAATAATTTATGGCAAGACAGTAAATTAGATGTTTCATACAAGCTTGTAAATGATAACTTGGTGCGAGTAATAAACGGTGAGGAACAAGTTATTGATGAATAATAGTGCTTTTTCATATCTGAATTTTATTCACTTTTCACAGCTTAATCTTTGGGATTTTAAACGTTATATTTCAAAAGTTGTAAGCTCTAAATATCCTATTGTTAAGTTAGCAACTTTAATAAATGAAGAAAACAGAAAAATTAAGCCATTTGAATTTCCAGAAGAGAAATTTGAAATTCTTGGGGTAAATAATAAAACGGGTTTGTTTGATGCTTATATAGAGGATGGTAACAAAATAAATCAGCCATATAAAATTGTTGAAAATGGTTTTCTTGCATATAATCCATACAGAATAAATGTTGGTTCAATAGGATTAAAAACAAAAGAACAAAAATATAAATACATAAGTCCTGCTTATGTTGTTTTTAGCTGTAAAAAAGATTTATTACCTGAATTTTTGTACATTCTCTTTAGAACAGATAAATTTAATGAGCTAATAAGAGAAAATACAACAGGTTCTGTTAGACAAACATTGTCTTTTTCTTCTATGGGACAAATTCAAATACCTCTTCCCTTACTAGAAAAACAAAAAGAAATTGTAGATAGATACAATGAAAAAATCAAACTTGCAGAAGAACAAGAAAAAGAAGCTCAAAATCTTGAAGAAATGATTGAGCAATATATTTGTAGTGAGTTAAAAATAGTTAATACTTCCCCAAAAGTATCTAATGAATTTAAAATTTCATTTGTAAATTATAAAGATTTATCACGCTGGGGAGTTGAGTTTTTAAAAAATAATTTGTCGAGTAAAGATTTTTTGAAATCTTTAGTTTATCCTATGAAAAAATTGGGAACTCTAGTTGCTATAAATCCTGACAATGATTTTTCTAAACTTGATGAAAATTTAGAAATGACATTTTTACCTATGGCTAGCATTTCTGATAAATTTGGAGAAATTGTAAATGCAGAAAAAGGTAAAAATGGCGATTCAAATGGATATACTAAATTTAAAGAAGGGGATTTATTGTGGGCAAAGATAACCCCTTGTATGCAAAATGGCAAGTCTGCAATTGCTAAAAATTTAATCAACAATCGTGGGTATGGTTCAACTGAATTTTATGTAATAAGAAATAAAAATGAAAATGAACTTTATTTTGATTATATATACCATCTACTAAGGACAAAAATTATAAGAGAAACTGCAACAAAATATTTTACAGGCTCCTCTGGTCAGCAACGCGTACCAAAGAGTTTTTTAGAAAATTTGTCTATACCGCTTCCAGATTTTTATAAACAAAAACAAATATCTGATGAATTATATAAAATTAAACATAAAATCAAAGAACTAACATATACAGCAGAGCAAAATCGCCAACTTGCTCAAGAAGAATTTGAAAAGGAGTTGTTTGAATAATAATGAAAATAAAAACTGGCTTTCAAGCTACTGCAAACATTTTTTATCATACTCAAAATGATTTTAGTCTAATACGGCTAAAAGTTGAAAACTTTAAAAATTTAAAAAATATTGAAATAAATTTTAATAATAACCCAAATTTAACTATTATTATTGGTAATAATGCAAGTGGCAAAAGCAATATACTAGAAGCAATAAGTGCAATTTTTACAGAAGTTTATACAAGAAAAAGGATTCAAAATTTTAAGTATGAATTAGAATACAAGTATCACAACAAAACATTAAAGATTACAAAACTACATGGATATATCCGTTATTTTGTTGGTGATATTCCTGTGTCAAAAAATTATTTTATAACAAATGATTATATGCCTTCTAAAGTTATAGCCCTATATAGTGGTGATGAAACTAGAATGTGGGAAGAATATTATGAAAAGTTCTATAAGCAGTATTTAAAAGAACTTGGTACAGGTTCTGTTCATTCTTATTCTAAAAAGTTGTTATATATTGATAAAAATTATTGGAATATTGCACTTTTAGTTTTATTAATTTCTGATTTAGAAGATCATAAAAAATATGTTAAGGAAAAATTACATATAAACAAAGTAGATTCAATAGAGTTTCATTTTAAGCCCGACAAAATTAAATCTTGCATCAATCCAATTTTGTCCGAATTTATAAAACAAATAAACCCAGAACATAGTAAAAGCGTTGTTTTAGATTTAAAAAATTTAAAAAAGAAATTAAACAAAACTCAAAAAACAAATCAAGAAATATTTGAGATGTTAATATATGCAAATATGCCGAGAATAAATAAAATTATTACATCTATAAAAATTAATTTTAATAATAATTTATCATTAAAAGTCTTGAGTGAGGGAGAAAAGAAAAGAATCCTTATAAAAGCTGTTATGGATTTAGTTGCAAATGAACGTTCTATTATTTTGCTAGATGAACCTGATGCCCATATACATGAAATAGGGAAACGAGATTTATATAGATCCTTAAAAGAATATACTTCAAATGAGCATAGACATGTAATTATGACAACACATTCCCCAACAATAACATTTGAAGCGGAAAATAGTAATATTATAATGGTTGATAACTCAAATGGCTCTGCTGAAATTATATCTAATGAAAGGAAAGAAAATATAAGAAGATTAACTGATGGTTTATGGACAATTCTTGAACAAAATATTGTGATAAATTCATCTAATCCTTTGATATTAGTAGAAGGTAAAGATGATGTAAATTATATAAAACATGCATTAACAATATTTGATGATTATAAAGATATAAATTGCGATTTCTTACCATTTGGAGGTTCAGGAAATGCCAAGTATTTTATAGAAGAAATAAAAAATAATTTATCGCCAAATAAAAAAGTAATTGTGCTTTTTGATAGAGATGGAGATAAAGGGAGCGGTGGTGTGAAAGGATTAAAGGATTGTATAGCTCCTAGACCATCGGACGGTGGAATTAATGATAATAATATATATAAAAGGGATAATTTTTATTTTTTATTACTACCTAAAACAGATGAACATAAAGAAAAAGACACTCAGTTTTTAATAGAAGATTATTTTTCTAAAAATTGTAAAATGCGGTTAGCTATCAATTTTGTAAAAAATAAGAAAAAGGTACTAAAATCACTTAAGGGACTTGATGAAAAAGTAAAACAAGAATTTTGTGATAAATTTAAAGAACACAGTACCGATTTGTGTTTTGAAGGCTTTAAGGTCTTACTAAACAAGATAAAAAATATCATTAAAGGAAAAGAGGAGAGTGCTGTTATTCAATTGCAATAATCAATAAATGATACAAGTAAAATATTATGAGAAAATAATTATAATTTAATTTTTGCTCAATAAGTTGTATTTAGTGGTTATTTAATAATAAAAATTAAAAGTTTGTTTACAAAATTTCAATTACAAAAAACTTTTGCTATAATTGTCGTATGAAAAACACAGCAAAAACACACTTTTCAGAAGAAGAAAAGAAACACACCAAAATAAAGCATGATTTATTTACAGAAGCTCTTAAAGCAAGTTTGAGTATAGCAAATTCTTTGAATTATAAAGATAACTCGAATATTCCATTTATGTATATTGACCTATATGCAGGTGCAGGTAAGTTTTGCAATGATAAAGAGGGTTCCCCATTAATTGCTCTTAATTTAATTTCTGAATATTTAGATAAAAGATCTTTTGAGCATTTTGAATATATTGTTGCTGAGAATAACGAACATAATGCTAAATGTTTGGACAAAAATATAGAGAAAAAAAGAAAAGACCTAAAAATAACAGATCGTGATTTAAAAGTTGCATTATATTGTGGGCATTGGGAAGATTTAATGAATGAATTATCTGACTATGTTCAAGCTCGAAAATGGGGGTTTGTATTTGTGGATCCTTTTTCTCTAGAATTAAATTTGCCAGAATTAATTAGAGTTCTTAATCATAATATTTATTATAAAGATATCATGATTTTGATTAATAAAAATGCACAAGAAAGAGTATTAGGTAAGCCGGAAAGCCCAGATATACAAAAGATATGTAAATATTTCGGAATAGAAGAAAAAGCGTTACAGCGATTAATAAATCATATAAAGAGAAATAAGAAAGGAACTAATGAAGATATTATTCAATATTTAACTAAAAAAGCTCTTCAAAATGTGGATAAAGATTTCAAAATATACGCTGGTATTTCAAGAACGCGTGAAGGGGAATTGGAAAATGCTGATCGTTTTTATTTAGCATTATTAACAAGTTCAATAGGTGTCGCTGATAGCTTTTTATATAAATATTCAGAGCTGCTTGAAGAAAAAGAATTTAACAATAATGGTGGGCAACAAAGCTTATTTGACAGTTCCCCACAAACAAAATATACAAACTTAGAAGAAACTGTACAAAATATTATTTATCAAAATACAGAAATATCCTTATATAAGTTAACTAAAACATTGTTCAATGTTTTTCTTTCTTGGAAATATACAGAAGATAACGAAATTCCGCATCGGCGAGCCTTAACTGTCGCATTAAATAATTTATTAAGTCAAAAGAAGATTCAGTTTGAAGTAATTGGTAAATTGCCAACCGGATGTGTTAATACTGTTAAAAATAAAGTATTAGCAAAGGCTTTTAATTCAAAAGAAAATTTAAAACACATCAAGATTAAAGTTTTAAATGGGTAATTCTTTCCATTGGCGACCTTGGAGAGTACATCCCGCTAGTTTTTTATTAACTCCACCCCATTGTTTAAAAAAGAATGGTATATTATGTTTTATGCAATTATCCCTTATAGATGTTACCCAGTTTTCTTGTATTGGGCGAGCCCCTGGTCCACTTTCACCACCAACTATAACCCAATTTATATTTTCTAATGATAAATCTTTAATTTCTGTTATCATTGGTTCAATAGATAAATATTTGATATGTGCTGGTGTATTTATCAAATAAGGAATACGTTTTTTTTGTTTATCAGATTCAACTGTTACTCCTAGCCATATATTTTGTGTCCATTTAAGTTTTGGAGCTATGAGTTCCAATCTTTCTGCTCTTTTGGTAAGAACTTGAAAAGTATGCCAATGTGCTTTGTTCATTACCTCAAAAACTTTTACTATAAATTCATCAGGAACATTTTTATGAAATAAATCACTCATGGAACATACAAAAATTATTTGAGGCTTTTTCCAAGTTAATGGTTCATTAAGACAATCTTCATGCATAGTAACTTGAAAACAATTTTTATATTTTTCTTGTCCCATTGCATGTAAACGCCTAGCCATTCTTTCTGCATAGCAGTGTTTACAACCTTCACTAATTTTTGTACACCCTGTTACAGGATTCCAAGTTGATTCTGTCCATTCAATTTTTGACTTTTCTGCCATAATATAATAATTATAATTATTATACAAAAGTATTAAACCATCGTTTATATGAATTTAACTTGATTTTCTTTTAGTTTTGAGTGATGAATACGACACCTAAAAAGGAGGTCGTATGAGTAAAAGTAAAAATTCTAGACTAAAAATTTAAACCTTACAATGTAAATAAGCAATTTTATATAACTATTTTTTAACATAAAAGTATAAAAAACTTTTAAAACTATTATATTATATTTTTATGTTACACTAAAATAGTGGAAAGGGATGTTCTAGTGTTAAATGATTAATCAATCTTTTGATTTTAAGCAGTTTAGGAATTTACAAAGACGTGGCGATATTTTTTTGCTTAAATGCGATAGTGATAATATAAAAAGAAAATTAACAGAATTGGAAATATTATTGCAAAATAATGTAGATAATTATGAATTTTCTTCTTTCAAAACAATTAAAAAAAATGGTAAAGTTATATATCTTTTGGATAAATGTTCAAATAATTTTATTTGGGATGAATTTATTCTTAGAAAGATTAATCATAATATAAAAAGAATTTATAAAGTTAAACAAGCTGACAGAAATACCATTGTTAACCAAATATTTAATATACTCAAAGAAAATCCGAATTATTATATTTATCGTTTGGATATAAGTTCTTTCTATGAGTCTATGGATCGTAGTAGAATTTTAAACAAAATTTTAGCTTCTTCTATTATTTCAGTTGAAACCAAAATACTATTACAGAAAGTTTTTAATCAGATAAAAGAAACTAGTGGGCTCCCTAGAGGGTTAAATATTAGTGCGACATTAGCTGAGCTATATATGAAAGATTTTGATCGTGATATTATAACTACAGATGGAGTTTTCTATTATGCAAGATTTGTAGATGATATTATAATATTCTCTATACGAGAGTTGTCATTTGATTTTTTAAATAAAATATTAAAAGAACGAACTTTATTAAAATTTAATAATAAAAAGACCAAAATAATAAAAAGAGATGCTAATAAGCAAGATAGTTTTGAATACTTGGGGTATCAATATGTTACAAATCATGGTTCAACTAAATCTAAAAAAAGTAATATTGCTATAAATATTGCACCTAAAAAAATTAATAAAATTAAAACAAAAATAATTTATTCGTTATTGGATTATAAGAAGAATAAAAATTTTAAATTACTAAAGAATAGATTTTTGTTTTTAACTTGTACATACCCAATAAAAACATTACACCAAAGAATATCACAATATAAAAATTCTGGCTATTTACAAGGGGGATTATTTTATAATTACCATATTTTAAGTGATGATAATCATTCTTTAAAAGAATTAGACAAGTTTGTATGTAATATTTTATTTAGTAATAATATTTATTCGCAGACCTTAAAATTGTCACAAAAAAAAAGAATTAGCGAAATATTCTTTTACTATTGCATATAACAGAAAATTTACAAGAAATTATAATACAAAACTATTTGAGATTAATAATATTACGAGATGTTGGAAATATGCATAAAAAGTCATCCTTTATAAAAAATAATAAATTTGCACCTTTAATATCTGATGTTTTACCTTATGAAACACCGATTAAATTTTCAAATACTGGTATATATAAAGTATTAAGAAAAAATTTTGGAGAAAATTTAAAAATTTATTATAAAAATAAGGCAAGAGGCTCGAAAAGTCTCAAACCCCCTTGTAGAGTAAAAGAATTTTTTATAGAGTCTTATTTTCCCAAATATTTAAAAACAATTTGGGGCATAAATAATAATAATAAAAATAATTATTATACAATTCCTTACAAATATAAAATTAAGCATGGAAATAATAATTATAGAGATATGTCACTATTACATCCTATGTCTCAATATGAAATTTGTGACTTTTACAATGAATATAAAGAATTAATTATTTATAATACCAATAAAAGTAGTTATTCACTCAGATTTCCATATAAAGTTTCAAAAATAGTACATAGAGATTTGCCTGAAAGGAAAGTAAAATTACTAAAAGCTTGGGAAGATGCTAAAACAGCACAAACATTAGATGTGCAAGAGGAAATAGTAGAAGATGCTAATATAAGTAGTAATACTCAGGATTTAATAAGTACCTTTTTTATTTATAAAAAATATTCACATTTATTTAAATTTTACGAATCTGCAGAATATTTAAACAACGAAAAAAGGTTTTTATATTTAACAAAATTAGATATCGTTAAATTTTTCAATAGCATTTACACTCATACTATTTCTTGGGCAGTAAAAAATAAAGAATATGCAAAAAATAATACTAGGGATCAAGAATCTTTTGAATGTAAGTTTGATAAACTAATGCAACATTCAAATTATAACGAAACAAATGGCATCCCAATAGGAGCAGAAGTTTCAAGAATATTTGCAGAAATTATAATGCAAAGTATCGATTTAAGCATAGAAAAGAAGCTTGAGAATGAAAAAAATTCTTTTAAAATATACAGATATGTCGATGATTATTTTGTTTTTTATAACGATAAACAAACCTTTAACAGAATTTCTCAAATATTAAAAGAAAAGTTAAAACATTATAATTTATTTCTAAATGATGCAAAGACTATAAATTTAGAACGACCATTTATTACTTCACAAACAATAATGAAAGAAAAATTAAAAATTCTTATAGATAATTTTTTGAATGTTTATGAGTATACAGATGATAAAATTAAATTTTTTAGTAAAACGCAAAGTGCTAATTCATTTCTAATTGAGTATAGGATTCTATTATCAGAGACAAATGTCAATTCTTCAGATATATGCAATTTTTTATTAGCTCAAATTCAGAAGAAATTAATATTCATATTTAGTAAGATTTTGAAAAATGAATATTTGAATGCTATATATTTAGAATGTATTCTGATGAATATAATTACAATTATTTATTATGTTTTTGCCACAACTGAAAATGCAAGTGCTACATATAAGCTTTATAAAATTACATATTTTATATTAAGTATTGCTCAAAATCTATCAATTAAAAACATCTATTCAAAAATCAAAGAAAAAATCCTGCAAGAAACATTAACAGCTATAGAAATTATAGAAAACAAATCTTCTAAAATACTAATTGAACAGTTAGATATACTATTAATACTTAAACAAGTAGAAACAAATGCATATAAACTATCTGAAAAAAGATTAGAAAAACTTTTTAATATTGAAGCAGATAATTTATCCTACTTTGAAATTGTTGTTTTGCTTGATTATATAAATAATGATAATAAATATAAAAATTTAAAAAATAAAGTTATAGATTGCGTAAAGAGAAAATTATCTGTATCGAGGCCGTTATTATATGCGGAGAATTTCTATTTATTATTTGACTTAATTAAATCACCATATATAGACGATAACCAAAAGAAACAAATGTTAAAACAAGTTGATTTAAAAATAAATTTTGCAAATACAATAAATGAAATTAAATCTAAAGAATGGTTTTATGACTGGAATTCAAATATTTCAATAAAAGAACTATTAGAAGTAAAAGAATGGACTCCTTCTTATTTTTAGGATAATATATTTATGTGCGTGTACTGTAGTCTATACTACAGGGAGCATATGCTCATATATGTCTCAAATATAAAAGAGAACATGCCTCTTATATAAAGAGATAACATGCTGGGATATCCTTGCAATGCACACACGATAGCGCACAACGAGAGTTAACTTTTCCAGGTTAGCTCTCGTATTATATAATTAATTTATATATATTTCATTATCCATATAGACTATTAGTTATTATTGCACACTTGCTTTTGCATATTTTTTAAGTGATGAATACGACACCTAAAAAAGGAGGTCGTATGAGTAAAAGTAAGAAATACAAGATTAAACAAAAAGATTTTAGGAAGTTAGAAAAACTAGCTGAGCGGATTTACAATACAGTTACTGTTGTTGATTATTTTTGCAGGACTCAACAAGAGATTGAAGAGCTGTATAATCTTACTCCAATTGTAGAAAATTTAAGGCGAGATACTGATACTGTAAACGCTTATTTTATAAATTATCCTGACAACAAGAATTTTTAAATGGTCTTTAACTCCTGTTTAAATGGCGTTCAAAAAGTGTTCAAAAAATGGATTGTGCCTGAATGATATATTTTGAAAGAGTTTGCTTGATATTTTACTCATTAAGAGTGATAAATGTCATTGCTAATAAGAGGTAACAATGATTGAATTAGGCAAAAAATACAGACTTAAAAAGATTAAAGGCTTTGAAAGCTATGATAGTGAGTATTACAAAGTGATCGGTTTCGATAACTTTGACACTGTAATTTGTGAAAACACTTGCGGAGAAAGGTTTGTATTTATGAAAGAGTTTTTAATTGATCCACAAAAGCCTGATGAAATCTATTCAGATTTGATATTTAAAAGGAAAGAATAATGACAGAAAAAGATTATCATTTATACGGAACAAAGGTTTTAAACTTAAAGACTCAAGAAATCGGATTGCTGATTTGTATTTGGAAAAATAAATTTGCAGATGCTGAGATAGATTACGCAACTTATGTTGATAAGCATGGCAAAAGATACAATATAGAGCTTGATAACATACGAGGTTTTGAAGATGATTTTGAAAAATAAACTGACGCGAGAATCTGTAGAAATAAATTATTCTGAATTTAGAAAAAAGTTTGCAAAAGAAATCCGAACTGCTTTTGAAAGTTATCGCAGAACACAATTAAATAAGTATTCTTATAACTTTAAAGATGACAACTCAATGGAATACAATTTTTACTTCCAATTACAATGGAATTTCAATCATTTTGGTAATTCAAATTGGTATATCGAGAAATTATGAAATAACAGAAATTTTTTCAACTACAGAATTATACCAATCTTCAAATTGTGAACGTTGGTTTTCAAGCCATTGACTACAAACATAATATTTATCATCAAATAATTCTTTCCAATAACGAGAATATCCGTTATTATCATATCTACTTTGGTCTTTTTCAATCAATAATGGAAAATTTAAATTAAAAACATCTTTGCAAAATTCTTTACTTTTTAAATTTGAAATATCATCAGTTGAAAGATAGTTTTTTGAAAACAAATAATTTAACTTGTTTTTTACAGTAGTACCTATTTTAAATTCATTGTATTGAATTTCAGAATTAGTAATATGTCTTTTTATATTTTGTTTTTTATTGATACTTTTTTCACATAAATTACTTAGTTGAAATGCTCGCATAAATAATTCAGAGGTGTCAGATATAGTTGAAGAAATTTGAATAATCGGGTTTAATATATTTTCTGCAAAGCTTGTATTAGCAAATAATTTAAATTTATACTGAAAACCTTGATTCAACATAAATTTTGATATTTCATCTATCTGCTTTTCTAAATCATCATAAACAGCTGGATTGATTTTAGGTGATGCAAAGATAATTTCGCCATCTTTAACATCAAAGTAAAGATATAATAAAAATGCTGAGCGTAAAAGTTTCTTTGAAATTCGTTCTATTGTTTCACCTTTTGAACCATAGTTAAGTCCACTTTCATGATATGCAATATCCACAGCATAATAATAAGCTGTATTATTTTCATAGCTTAAACCCAAAACATCTATTTCTGCTTGTTTTATAATTTGTTCCAAACTTGAATTTTGCTTAAAAACTGGAAAATGTAATATTGCTTTCTTGTAAAGTGCTTCAACTTCTTTTTCATTGTATGTATTCCAGTTACTAGAAGGTTTCCAATTTAATTGAGTTATTTTACACTCTTTTGCATGCTTTAACCAAGAAAGCATTAAAGATTCGCCCATTTCTATTTTCATATATTATCCATTATTCTTCACTAAAGAAATCTTCATCAATCTTTTTGATTTCGATTTTAGTTTTAACTTGTACACCTAAATTATGTTTAATCATTAATTTTGTTAATTCTTCACCGTCTACTAATCGTATAATTTTACCTTGAACGGATGCGGCTTTCTTTTTAGCTCTTTCATCAAAAAAGCTAGTTGTTATAAATACTCCCTTTCTTACCGGAGAGCAGCCTAGAGCCCCTGCAAAATTTTGCATTTCTTTTTCATTAACTTTATTGTCTGAGTATCTTTTAGCTTGCAGGTATATTTTTTCTAATCCCAATTCATCTTCGTCGATTATGCCATCTACTCCGCCATCATGACTCTTTTGAGTCATAGAACCGACTCCATAATTCATTTTTTCCATAAGTTGAAGAACTATTTGTTCAAATTTCACTGGATCAATTTGTTTTAATCTCGTTAGCAATTCTGTTTGTAGATTTTCTTTATACATATCCTGAGCATTAGCTAACATTTCATCAGGAGTTTGAGTCTTTTCATTATCAGTATAATTATCTTTTTTAGTTGTTTTTTGTTAGAGCTTATGTGCTTAAATTGCCTAAATGATTCAAATTTTTCTAAATATTTTAAATCTAATTTTGTAGGAGCTTTTTTGATAACACTTAGTCCTAGCTCAGTTATTTTTGAAGTAGCTCGCTGAGGTGAAAAAATCAACCCAGCTTTTTTTAAATATGTTCTTGCCCAAGCAATTCTATCTTTAAAAATTTTTTTAGGATTATTGGGATATATTAAATTTCTTTCTTCTTCACTTAAATTCAATTCGTCAGCAATAATATTAGAGATTTCTTCTCCTGAACGTTCAATATTATCACTTAACACTTTTAAAACAGGATACATCAGTTCATCGTATGTCGGTATTGCCATTCAAAAACTCCTTTTTCTTAAGCATAGCACAAAAATTTGCAGGATTTATTCTATACCTAAAATTTCACGCTCGATTTGGCGGATGAAGTCCGGTGAAAGTTCGGTCTTTATTTGTGGTGCTTCTGTTTGAGTATTGTTTTCTTTCAATTCTGGGAGAAAGTTTAAAATGTTCACAAGGGAGTAGTATTCTGCTTGGCTTATCTGATTGTGGGATTTATTACTATTTGCGATTTTATCCATAAGCTTTTGAGCAAACTTTTGCAAGTCCTCTTTGGACTGGGATTTATCATACATGGATTCTTTTCGCTTTTTATCCCAATCATATTGCTTTTTCCAGTAAAACAAAGTCCTTTTTGCAATCCCAAGTTCTAAAGAAATTTCACTAACGGTCGAGCCTTTTAAATACATTTGCTCTGCTTGTTTAAATAATTTCATTTTGCTCATTAAAATCCCTCAAAAATTAAGTTTTCTATTCCAAAATGGTTTTTGTCTTGCACTTTTTTAACCTGATAAACGCAACTTCTATCAATAACTCCAAGGTGT
This sequence comes from Candidatus Gastranaerophilales bacterium, assembly GCA_944325175.1. Lineage (GTDB taxonomy): Bacteria > Cyanobacteriota > Vampirovibrionia > Gastranaerophilales > Gastranaerophilaceae > Galligastranaerophilus_A. Next base: position 69,291 of record CALUYZ010000006.1, read on the forward strand.
TGAAAATATTTTATCAGCTGGTTTAGAAGAGCCATTGTATTTTTAATTCTGCGAGGCTTTAGGCGTCTTAATTCGCAGACTTTAAAAAGTTCTTTTATCGACTCAATATCAATTTCATGCAGGTAATAGCAGTTTATAAACGGTATAATATTGAAATTAAAAATCGCGTTATAGTTCCTGTAGGTCTCGAATTTGCAGTATTTTTCGACATAATTTTTCATAAAATATTCTTTTGCATCTTCTATACTAATTTTTAGGTGTTTATTCTTTAGCGGGCTGAATATTTCATAATTTTCACCTGTTTTTGTTTCCTCATTGTATTTATAAATCCCGTTTTCAAAAAGTATTTTATTGCTGTTCAAAAGCTGTTCAAGTTTTGTTTTGCAATCGCATTCTGCTATCAATTCAATATCATCAAGGGTAAATTCTTTTAATCTTTTTGCTAATTTTTCAATGTTCATATAATTTGCTCCATAACTTCTTTTGTAATTTCTTCTAAATTATTTTCTTTTGCAAAACTTTCAAGTTTGCTTATAAGCTGTACTATTTGTCTGAACCTGTTGTATTTTTTGTGGATATATTCTATCGAATCAGGGGTAAACGGGATTTCAGAAAGTTGGCTAAAAATCTGGCTCAAATCTTCTATTTCAAAGGTCTCAAACTTTACAATCTCGCTAAATCTGTCATACAGGTGTTTGTATCTTTCAAGTTTTCTAAGAGCCAAGCCCATCCCGACAAAGATTATCGGGCAATCGGTTTTATCGTGGATATCTCTTAGGGTCTCGACACTTTTGTAATTGTTCATCAGGTAGTCGATTTCATCTACAAAAATAATTTTGGGCTTTTGAATAAGTTTATTAATTACGACATTGAAATTGTCTGAGGTCAAATACCGAGGGAGTTCGTCCATTTCTCTAACAATTTCTTCAACAAGCCACCTGCTTGTCATAAGATTTGAGGCTCGAATGTAAATCCCGTCATACTTACAGGCGAGCCACAAAGCCGTTTGTGATTTTCCAAGCCCCGGCTCGCCATATATAAGTCCCATTTTAGGAATGTTTTTTGGTTTGCTTTTCAGGGCTTCAACTAAGCCTATAAAATTCCTTACATTTCGAGTTTTTATAAAGATTTTTTTCATTTTATCCTTTCTTGGTTGCTCGCAATAAACGGGTATGGCTTCGCCTTAGACCCACTGCTTGCAATCCGCTATTCATATAACAGTTTGTACTCCTTTGTTTGTTTAAATTCTGCAATCCAAGTGTTGCTTGGGTTATGTTTTATTAAATATTCGTACTTTTCTGAATTGTTTTTGAAAATCGGAAGTGATTTTTCTCCGTTGTTTATTTTATGAACACCATTTGAACGAGCTTTGAACTCTTTTTGAAAATTGTTAGAATTCTCCACTTCTTCTTGGTTCGACCTTACTTCAATCAGTTTTATTTCATCATTCGTCAATAATTTTTTAACCGAGTTTATAGTTTTCCGTTTCAGTTTTTGTTGTTTTTGAATTTTTTGTTTGTAATCTTCTAAAGCCTCAACCGTTCCTAAAATCTTTGCCATCGGATGGGTTTCTGTTACTGGCTCTGCGGTGCATAAATATTCGCCTTTGGGGGTAAAAACTTTTACGCTTGTCAGATCAAACAGGTTGTATTTTACCAGAACTTTTCCTCTAAGCCCGTATAATCTTTCATCAAAATAATCGCAGTTTAAGAACCTTACGCCATTTCGCTGAATTGTTTTGACTTCAGTTGCCAGCATCAAATCGTCAAGCAAGCTTTTATCAATATTTTGTTTCTTTCGATTTTCCAAAACCTCTGCGATTGTCATATTCGGTGCATTTGTGCAGGGCTGAGAATTCTTAAACTTAAGCCACATATCAATCATTTTGATTGTTTCTTCTATTGTGGGGATGTAATCATTATGCAGGTTGGAGTGGAATTTTTCGTTTCTTTTCAAGTATGCAGGTTTGTTGATAATTGATGAACCGACATAACTTGGCATTAGTTTTTCAAATCCTTCTTGAAATTCTTTAAAGAACCTCTCAATAACCTTTGACCTTGCGTTATAAGGTCTTGCAAATACCGTTTCAATCCCAAGTTTGGCATAAAGCCCATAAAAGCCTAATTCACCAAATCCTTTGTCATCTGTAAAATATTTTGCTCTAAATGCTCTGCCGTTGTCTTGATAGACAATTTTCGGTATCATATCAAGGTTTATTATTGTGTTTCTTAGGGCACTTGCGATACATTGTGTGTTTTCTTCAAGCATAATTTCATAACCGACCAGTGTTGTTGATTTCCAGTCTAAAAATCCAACTAAAGTTGCTCGACAAGGCTTGCCTGTAAACGGATTAATCACTTGAAACACAAGTTTGTGACCGTCTGCGACTAAAATATCCCCAACATCAAGCAAACTAGCGTCCCTTTTAATATAAGGCTCGACTTTGTCAGAAAGTGCCTTTTCTCCGTCTCGAGCAAGCACCCATTTGTCGTAATTATTCTCCTTAAACCATTTTGCGTAGCGTCTAAATGTAATATCTGCAGGGATAAAACTTTGACCTTGCTCTTTGAGTTTATATTTTGTAAGTGCGATTGCTTTGCCGATACAAATTCTATTCGGGTGCAGGAGCAAGCCCATAAATATTTTGATTTCTTCATCCGTTAGACATGTTCTGTATTCATTTACAGAAACGTATTTATAATTAGGAATTAGCCTTGTGTAATCCTCTGTTCCGTCTAAACTGCTTTCCAACGATGCAGGCTTCCTCGAGAGATTTTACCTAAAACATTGAAAAGGTAAGAATCTGAACTATTGTGCAGTTTAACAAAATCATAGTCTGCCTGAAGTTTGTTTACTGCTTTACGGCGAAATTCTTGCCATTTGCGGATTAAATCAAGTTTTGCAAGAGCATTTTGTTTTGCCTTCTCAGGGGTGTATTTGACTGCCTCAACTTGGGTTTCCATTGTCTCAAAATCCTTGTAATGCTTTGTGCAACACATTCATCACTCGTTTTGAGACAGAAGTCAAGTGGGGGAAGGTTATTTTTATGATAAAATAAAGAAGGAGGAGATATGCTAAGATATTACAATAGACAAAAAGCTGCTAGAGAAAAAATTAAAAATATTTATAAAAATATAGATAATATTTTTATAGTTCATTATTCGTGTGAAAGCTTTTATAATATTGAAAATGGTAGAACTCCTCGAATTACTTCCATTGCTGTGAAGTATTTAAATTCTGAAAATGACGTTTCTTTTTCAATACATAAAATTGCAGAAATTGAAAAAATTTCGGATATTTCTAAAAATTATGATGCTATTGAAAAGAAAATGCTTGATGAATTCTACAATTTTATACAAAAACATGAAAATTATTTTTGGGTTCACTGGAACATGAAAAACATAAATTATGGTTTTGAAGCTATCGCTCATAGATACAGAGTTTTAGGAGGCAGCCCTGTACATGTTAATAATGATAAGAAAATTAACTTATCACAGTTATTATACGATATTTATGGACCCAAATATATAGATAAACCAAGGCTGTATAATATAATTGCCTTAAATAATATTAATGAAATTGATTTACTAAATGGAGAAGAGGAAGCAAAAGCTTTTACAATGCATGATTTTGTGAAGCTACATCGCTCTACACTAAAAAAAGTTGATGCAATATATAATTTATTAGATTTAACTTATTTAAATAAACTAAAAACTAAGGCATCCTTTCTAGACAAAAATGGTGGTATTCTAATGATAATACCACATTTAATACAAGAAAATCCTTTTATTTCAACATTCATAACATTGTCAGGTTGGATTTTAGCTATAATAAGTTGGTTGTCATCTTAATCTCATTGATAATTTGGGATATCTCAATTTGCAAGCAAAAATAAAATTGCACTTCTTTGCACTTTCTTGCACTGGGCTTATTTTAAAACGCCAAGCTGATTTTAGCCTAATGTGGTTTAAAAAAATTATAAATGGAGTGCAAAAGAGTGCAAGAAAAGCGTACTTGAGTGCAAAAAATGTCCCATACATCTCAATACTAAAAAACAGCCTCGAATCGGCTGTCTGTTTGATTTTTTATTAAATTTTCTCTGTCTCAATGTCCCAGAAAACAATTAGAGGGCAAATTGAAAACGTGCATCCCGACAGGAACTTAATGAGGATAAATATATTAATGGTGAAATTTCGCGCCTGGAGACTCTGCCGACTGAGAAAGTGACTAAATGTCACTTTTGAAGGAGAGGGCAAGTTGAAAACTTGCATCCCGACAGGAACTTAATAAGGTTTAACATCTTAATGGTGAAATTTCGCGCCTGGAGGGATTCGAACCCCCGACCTTTTGGTTCGTAGCCAAACACTCTATCCAACTGAGCTACAGGCGCAACTATTAAATTTTCAAACCCATGCCAGTTGGATAGAGTAACTAATCATATTGTTTGAATTTTGTTTTCAACAAAATATCAAACGGCCAACTGAGCAAGAGAGCGCAACTATTAAATTTTCAAAATTTACAACATCAGCACCAGCCAATATAACCATTCTACTCAAAAAAGCTAAATAATCAACTAAAACCTTTTATTATTTTTAATTATACTCTCACTCCCCTTAACAATAGAGTTCCAAAATTCAGATTCATGGATATTTCCGGATTTTTGAGCAATGTCTGCCGCTAATTTTTTATAATTAAGGTCGTTTGGCTCAATTTCAACAGCTTCTTTAATATAGAGCATGGCATCGTTGTAAAACCCAAGCTCATAATTGCTTAATGCAGCCTGAGCATAATATTTTGCAGGCTGTGGATTAAGCTCTAATGCTGAAATAACAGAACTTAAAGCCTTTTTATATTCACCTTTTTTGTTTAAAACAAGACCTTTAAAATAATACCCCTCAGCATTATTTTTATCGTAATCAATTAATTTATCCAAAGCCAAAAGCGCGCCATCTAAATCTTTCTTCCTATAACAAATTCTCGCACTTGAATTTAAAAAACTTACAACCTCGCCATATTTGGAATATTTTTCAATAAGTTCTTGCGCCTTGTCATAATTTTGATTATCAATAAGCAAATCTACATATTCAGAAACAGTATGAATTGAATCGGGATAATTTTTCAAATGCATTTCATAAAATTCAGCCGCCATTTTATCAAGTTTTAACTGTTTGTAAATAGCGCCCAATGTATCAAGCAATGTTAAATCATCCCTGAATTTAGGGTTATTATTATATATATTTTCAAGTTTCTCTTTTGCTTGAACAATATTGCCTTTTTTATAGTCTATAACTGCCTTTAAGATGTCAGACTGAATTTTATATTTTGAAACAGGGTCAATCAAAGTTAAATTAAAAAGTGCATTGTCATAATCTTTTTGTTTTTCAAAAACCCATGCCAGAAGCAAATATCTCTTATCAATAGCAGCTTTTGGCTCATTTTGTTCAATGCATAAAGTAATAGATTTTTTTAAAGTCGCAATGGCTTCATTAAACCAATTTACATCCATATAAGCTTTTGCAAGCTCCATATAAAACTCTTGAAATTTCCCTTTTGAAAGTTTTATTGCAAGATGAAAATTATCAATGGCAGCAAAAAATTCTTTTCTTTTTGTCTGCATTAAAGCCTTGTAATAATAGCTCATAGGGTCTTTTTTTATTTTTAAAATTTCATCAATCAGCTTTTCAGACTTATCAAATTCATCTTCATTAAAATAAATTAATGCAAGGTCAAACTTTGCTTCGCAAAATGTGGGGGAAAGCTCAACAACACGCTTTAAAATATCCTTTTTGTTTTTCTCATCCAAAAGTGAAATTATATATAAAATATCAGCATCGCCTTTTAATTCATCATTAAGAGAATAATATATTTTTAATATATCATCTGCCCTGTTAAGCTTTAAAAGCACACTGAAATATTTTACAAAATCCAAAGGTTTTGTTGAATTATCACAAATTTTTTGAATTAGTGACAAGGCTTTGTTGTAATCTTTTAAAAGAAAATAAATTTCATACAATTTGTTTTGACTGTGTTCATGGCTTGGGTCAATATCAAGAACTTTTTCATACTGTTCAATAGCCCTCTCATAGTTTTTAAGCAAAAAATGAAGATCGGCAATAGAAGATATAACCTCAACCGTTGTTTTTTCGTCAACATCATCGCTCAAAACTTTGTATAAAGCTTCAATAGCTTCCTTATAAAGCTTTTGGCTTTTGAGCTCAAAAGATTGTTTAATATATTTTATATAATCATTACTAGCCATAAAAAAATTATATAGTTCTTTTGCAAGAATTGCAAAAAAATTAATATTCTTGCAAAAAAAGACACAACCAATTAATATAAAAAAAGCTTACAAAGGACAAAAAATGACAGAAGATGAAAAAGTAAGAATTAAAAGAGAAGTAGAAATACAAAACTTAAAAGGTAAACCGCAGCTTTCAGAAAAAACTTCAAGAAGTTTTAATTTGCCGGCGTTTGTCTTTCCCGTAACTTACAACCTTGCATACAGAAGGTTTTTTCTTGCTTTAACTTTTATAATTTTAACTTGGCTGCCGCACTTTTTAAACCATTTTGTCACCTCAAGTTTTTACATAAAACTTGTTATAACCGTTTCATTTTTAACATTGGCATTTGCGCTTTTTTCAGGTTTTACGGGCAATGTAGATGCATATAACGCAAGAAGATATGACGATGAAACAGATTTTATCAAAACACAAAGATGCTGGCTGCCGTTTGCTTTTATCGCAATTATTGTTCACATAGCAATATTGCCCACGCAAATTACAGGGCACACAAACACAATTCAAATGTTAAGGCTGGCAGAAGCAAAAGATACGTTAAAGCAAGCTATAAAAAGAGGGCTTAAAGACGGAAATATACTTGGCATAAACACAGTTGAAAACGACATACCGGCATACTTTGCAAAATACCTGAAAGGCAGCGTTTTTGACGGTAAAGATAAAATCGAAATGCCAAACGGAACTACATTTGAAATTAAAGGCTATTTGAATGAATGTGGTTCAAAAAAACAAAATACATACTATGAACAAAAAACTTCTTGCGCAACAGTTATGATAGATTTAAACGGTCAAAAAGGTCCAAACGAAGCCCTAACAATGGATGAACTAAGTAAAATAAGAAGCCTTGTAAACCGCACAACTCGTCTTAAAGATATATATGTTTTATACATCTACAACGATGATTTAGCAGCAAAAACAGGCACCATTGAGGAATTTGCCCTCGAGCGCTTTGAAAAAAGATAGTATTTTCTCATGACAATTTAAAATTTTTATATTATTATGTCACTAAGGATTATTATTATTTTGCCGATGTAGCTCAGTTGGTAGAGCAACCGATTCGTAATCGGTAGGTCGTGCGTTCAAGTCGCATCATCGGCAAATTAGAAAATTTTAAAAGAGTAATGAAAAAGAAATTTGAATTTAGTTTATCAACTCAAAACAAACTTATAATAACAGGGTTAATCATCTCAACAGCAATTATTATGGCAGTTTCTTATTTTGCAATAGACAAAATAAGAGAAAAGCTTTATGAAAATTACGCCAATTCAGGACAATTACTTGGCAGAACCATTGCAATACAAAGTTATGAATTAATGAAAAAGTCTGATATAAATACGAAAAAAGCCCTTTTTAAACAACATTCAAAACTTGTTTTAGAAGGAAATTCAGACATTTCTTTTGTAACTCATAAAGATGCAAATAATAAAATAATATATTCAACATCACAAGAATACCCCGAAAGAGAAAAAGACACAAAAACAACTCTTACAACCCCTGTTTTAAATGAAAACGGGAATGTTGTAGGGTATGTTGAAATAGGGCTTAACGCCAATCTTGCAAAATCAATTTCCAATACAACAAAAAATTCAATGCTTGTGATTTTTGCTATGATGTGGCTAATTTATACAGTAGTAATAGTTTTAAACACAATTCTAATAAGACGTGAACTTGGAATTTTAAGACAAGGTGTTAAAGAAATTTCAAGCGGGAATTTTGGCACAATTTTAGAAAACGAACAAACTACAGGAGAAATAAAAGAACTTTTTACCGCATTTAACGACATGAGCCAAAGGCTTCATTTATACGAAGAACAAAACATTGACCAATTAACATTTGAAAGAAACAAATTTGAATCTGTTTTAATGGGCATTGCAAACGGCGTTGTTGTTTGCGATAAATTTGACAAAGTTGTGCTTGTAAACCCCTCTGCCAAAAAGCTTTTAAATAAATCTATTTTAAATTCTTCAATATTAGATTTTATCGATTCAAAAGGAACAAAATGTTTTAAAACAGGCATTGAAAAATTTAAACAAACCCCGATTGATGAAGTTGAAAATAAACCCTTATCTTTTACAATTACCATTGAAAATAAAATCATAAAAGCCATAGTTTCCTCTATGTATTCAAATGTTCATGACTATTTAGGCTACATTATAATTTTAATTGACATAACAAAAGATGCAGAAATAGACAAATTAAAAAGTGATTTTATATCAAATGTTTCCCATGAACTAAGAACGCCTGTTACAATTTTAAGAAGCTATGCAGATACTCTTTACAATTACGGTGAAGATTTCAGCTTTAAAGAACAAAAAGAATTTATAGGAATTATAAATGATGAAATTATCCACCTAAATAAAATGGTGAACGATATTCTTGATTTTTCCAAAATCGAAGCAGATACTAAACTTGAAAAACAATATTTAGACATTTCAAATACAATCGAAAAAACGCTTGTCGGGCTTAAAGTTTTAGCTGATGAAAAGAAAATGAAAATCTTTTTAACCAAACAAGATGGGCTACCGTTAATTCCATATAACGAAGAAACCATTGAAAGAGTTATAAATAACCTTGTTACAAATGCAATTAAATATTCGCCCGAAAAATCTAATATAGAAATAGCTGTCGGATTAACAACAGAACATGACTATATCAAAGTTAGCGTTAAAGACGAAGGAATAGGAATTGCACCTGAACTTTTAGATAGAATTTTTGACCGCTTTTATAGAGTTGAAAACACAACTCATACAATAAAAGGCACAGGCCTTGGGCTTCATTTGGTAAAAACTGCAATAGAAAAACAGCATAACGGCAAGGTTTTTGTTGAATCAGAACTCAATAAAGGCTCTGTTTTCAGCTTCATTTTGCCCTTAGAAGAAAATTACATCCCGCAAAATATAAATAAAAAAGCAGACTATAAGCCGGATTCTGTTTAAGGTAATCATCTGTCTAATGCGTTTTTTCCTGCAATCTTAAAATTAAGCGAAAAGTACAATTCTTCTTGCAGATTCAAACTTGCACCCGATTGGGGTTTACCATGACCTTGGTTTTCACAAACCAAGCGGTGGGCTTTTACCCCGCCGTTGCACCTGTACAAAATTAATTCTGTAGTCTACTTTTCTGTGGCACTTTCCTCACGCTCACGCGCACTTGGCTTTCCCAAGCAATCTTGTACTTTGGGTGTCCGGACTTTCCTCATTGCATAAAAATGCAACGCAATTACCCGTCTGCTTTAAATTAAATATATTTTAAACTAAAAATTAATGCAAATATAAAATGAAATGTTAAGTTATAAGAAACAATAAGCCTATTTTTTACACAAGGGTAATTTTTGTGCTAATATATCGAATGAAAAAGTATAGATATAGGAGTTAGAAAATTGGGCTATAAAATTTTATATAAAAACGAAGTATGCAAAAACCAGTTTGAAATAAGGGTAAAAGCACCATATATCACAAAAAATGCAAAAGCAGGACAATTTATTATATTAAGAGTTGATAAAAACTCTGAAAGAATCCCCTTAACAATCGCAGACTATGACAGAGAAAAAGAAGAATTAACCATAGTTTATATGGCAGTGGGATATACAACCAAAAAACTTGCCCAATTAAACGTTGGCGATGAAATTGAAGATATAGTAGGGCCATTAGGCAAACCCACACATATTGAAAAATACGGCACAGTTATTTGTGTTGCAGGCGGATATGGCGCAGCGCCATGTTATTTAATTTCAAAAGCATTTAAAGATGCCGGTAATAAAGTTTATATGATTATGGGCGCAAGAAATAAAGATTTAATCTTCTGGCAAGATAAAATGAAAGACGCTTGCAGCGAGCTTATCATAACAACAGATGACGGCTCGCTTGGAATCAAAGGCTTTACAACTAATGTCATGGCAGACATTATGAAAAAAGAAACAGTTAATTATGCAATAGCAGTTGGTCCAATGCCAATGATGAAAGCTGTTGCAGACCTTACAAGAGGAACAGGCATCAAAACAGAGGCTTCAATGAACCCAATTATGGTTGACGGTACAGGCATGTGCGGTGCTTGCAGAGTTACTGTAGGCAATGAAGTTAAATTTGCATGCGTTGACGGACCTGACTTTGATGCACACTTAATTGATTTTGATGAAGTTATAAACAGATGCAAAATTTATAAAGACTACGAAAAAAGATGCGACGAAACAAATTGCAATCTTCAAAAACAAGCAAGAGAACTTGAAGCATCACTAAAATAGGAGAAAGATATGGCAACATCTCAAATTCCCGTATGCCCTTTAATGTCTGCGGGCAATGATATTCCTATAATATGCGTTCAGGAAAGATGCGCATGGTACGTTGCAAACTTAAAAAAATGTTCCATGTATATTATCGGGCACAACACCATGCTTGAACTAAAAAACAAACTAGAAAACAGAAGTAATTAAGAAGGAAACAAAATATGTCAAAACCAATGACCATAACAGAAAAAATATTTGCAGCACACTCAGGCAGAGAAAGCGTTAAAGCGGGCGATCTTATTACTGCAAAAGTTGACATAACTCTTGCAAACGATATAACAGCTCCCGTAGCAATAAAAGAATTCAATAAAATTGGTGTAGATAATGTTTTTGATGTTACAAGAACGGTTTTTGTTCCTGACCATTTTGTTCCAAATAAAGATATAAAATCTGCCGAACAAGTTAATTTGATTAGAAAATTTTGCAAAGAAAAAGGTATTGTAAATTTCTTCGAAGTAGGCAGAATGGGCATTGAACATGCGCTTCTTCCGGATTCAGGTTTGGTTGGTGCCGGCGATCTTATAATTGGTGCCGATTCTCACACTTGCACCTATGGCGCTTTGGGTGCTTTTTCAACAGGTGTTGGTTCAACAGACCTTGCCTGCGCTATGGCATCAGGCGAAACTTGGTTTAAAGTACCGTCAGCAATAAAAGTTGAATTTAACGGCACTTTAAACAAATGGGTTTCAGCAAAAGATTTAATTTTACACCTTATAGGCGACATTGGAGTTGACGGCGCACTTTACAAAACCCTTGAAATAACAGGTTCCGCCATTTCAAATATGGAAATGGACGGCAGATTTACAATTTGCAATATGGCTATTGAAGCAGGCGCTAAAAACGGAATAATTCCGCCTGATGAAATTACAAGAAAATACTTGGAAGGAAGAGCAAAAAGACCTTTCAAATTTTATAATTCAGACCCGGATGCAGAATATGAAAGAATTATTAAATACGATGTCAAAGATATTGAACCTACCGTTGCCTTTCCGCATTTGCCTGAAAACACAAAACCTATTTCAAAAGTAGGTGATGTTAAAATTAATCAGGTTGTAATAGGAAGTTGCACAAACGGCAGATTGTCCGACCTAAAAATTGCTGCAGATATATTAAAAGGCAAAAAAGTTCACCCTGATGTAAGATTGATTGTGTTCCCTGGAACTCAAGACATTTATCTGAAAGCTATTGAACTTGGCTATGTTCAAACAATAGTGGAAGCTCAAGGTGCTGTTTCAACACCAACATGCGGTCCTTGCTTAGGTGGACACGCAGGCATTTTAGCCAAAGGCGAAAGAGCAATTTCAACTACAAACAGAAACTTTGTAGGCAGAATGGGGCATCCTGAATCGGAAGTTTACCTTGCTTCTCCTGCAATAGCAGCAGCAAGTGCAATTAAAGGCAAAATTTGCTCACCTGACGAACTATAAAAACCTTTTTGGGCGAGGGGTAAAAAATTGAAAAAAAATATTTTAGCAATTCAAATGAATTCAATTTTGGGTGATACAAGGGCGAATTATGCCAAAATTGATTCAATGATTGAGAGATATTATTCTCAAATACAAGACAATTCAGATTTGCCTGATATTATTGTATTACCTGAAGTTTGGACATCAGGTTGGGACTGTTCAATCTTTAAAAATTGCATAGATTCATTTGGCGAAACCGAAGATTTTTTATCCAAAATAGCACAAAAACACTATGTCAACATAATTGGCGGCTCTTATTTAAGAGGTACAAACGGCATTGTAAAAAATTCTTGCCCGATTTTTAACAGAGAAGGCAAATTACTTCAAAGATACGATAAAATTCACTTATATGCACCTGACGGTGAAGCTGAAACAGTTGTTGCCGGTGACACGCCAACCATTGTAGTTTTAGATGAAATAAAAATAGGCTTATCTATTTGTTACGACATAAGATTTCCTGAACTATTCAGAAGCTATATAAATTCACCGTTTGTTCCTGAATTATTGATAAATATGTCGGCATGGCCCCTTTCAAGAAAAGAACAATATACGGTTATGGCACAATCACGTGCCATTGAAAACCAAAGTTACTTTTTAGCTCTTTCTCAAACAGGACACATAAAAGGTAACATTAATAATGCGGGTAATTCACTTATGGTTGAACCTATGGGCAACATTATCGAAAAATTAGGCGAAGCCGAAGGGTATCTTAGTGCAAAAATTAATACAGATATTGTTTATGAGACAAGGAAAAAATTTCCAAATTTAAAAAACAGAAAAATATACAATTTTGGTTTTGTTCCTGAATTTACAGGGGAATTACAGAATGTTTAAAAAATTAATTGTTTTATTTTTTTTACTATTCTTTTTGCAACCTGCAAGTTTTGCATCAAACTTTTCAGGTCCAATTAATGATATTATAAATTCTTACGACTTTGACAGAGATTCCGTAATTTCAGTTTCTGTTAAAGACAAAGAAAGCAAAAGTGTATATTCAAAAAACCAATACAAATATCTAAACCCGGCTTCAGCACTAAAGCTTTTTACAATGGCTGCAAGTATAAATACATTGGGCAAAGATTACAAATTTCAAACCGCATTTTATAAAGACAAAAACAACAATATATACCTGAAATTATCGGGAGACCCCCTTTTAAAAACAGCCGATATGGAAGTTTTAGCCAACAATTTAAAACAAAACTGCAAAGGTAAAATCAATAAAATATACATAGATGATACAATAATTGATATGATGCCCTATCCAAACGGTTGGATGAGCGATGATGTTTGGCCAAACGCTCCTAAAATTTCACCTTATATGGTAGATTTTAATACCGTTAAAGTTGATTTTTTCTTATCTGAAGATAAAAAAGATATAAGAATTGTGCAAAAAAGCCCTTATAAATTTTCATTTGTAAACAAATTAGAAATAGGCGCAAAAACAGATTTTACATTTGTTGTAGACGAATTTCATAACACAATAAATATAGAAGGAGAAATTTCTGAAAGTATAACAGATAAACAAGTTCCTGTATTAAATCCGAGATATTTCTTCTGTCAAAAAATGACCGATGCAATAAATAAAGCAGGTATAAAATTTAGTGATAAATTTTTGTTTGCAAAAACTCCTGATGATGCCACATTAGTTGCAAAATTTGAAAGACCTCTGGATGAAGTTGTTAAATTCACACTGGAAACAAGCAACAACACAAGTGCAGAAATGGTTTTCAAGGTGGCTGGCGGCAAATATGCAAAAGAAAAAGGTTTATTAAAAAATAATTACCTAATTTTAGGCACAACACAAAACGGCATCAACATGTTTGTTGATTATTATAAAAATTTAGGGTTAGATTCAAAACAAGTAAGAATTAATGACGGAAGCGGGGTTTCACGATACAATGTCATGAATACCGACTGGATGTCAGACGCACTGTCTAAAATTGATTTTGATTTTGAAAAATATCTGCCCACAGGCGGTGTTGGCACACTGGATAAAAGGTTAAGAGAAATAAAAGGCTCTGTTTATCTAAAAACAGGAACCCTTTTTGGCTCCAGCTCACTTGTCGGAATTATAAAAACAAAAGATAATATTTATTACTATGCATCAAACATAATGAGCTACAACAGAAACAGTTCATTAATTAAAGCCGTGGAAGATGAAATAATTTTTGAAATATACAGAAGGGGAAATGATGAACAAAATTAAATTTTTAATTTCTTTTTTACTTTTAACGACAATTTTAAACCCTGTATGTGCAGCAAATTTCAACTGGAATAACAACCTTAGAACTTTATTCATAGATAATAGCGCAAATATATACACATTAAACGTAAGAACTTTTGGCGCAAAAGATTACAACAATAACGATATCATTGAAACAAATTTAGGCGAAGCAAAAGGAACATTTATAAATGCCATTCCAAGACTAAAAGAATTAAAAGAGCTTGGAATTAACGTGGTTTACCTTTTGCCTGTTACAAAAACGGGAAAATTAAAGGCGCTGGGTACAGCCGGTTCTTTGTATGCGATTGATTCTTTTGATAAGATAGACCCAAACCTTTTAGATGAAACAGATTTTACCCCAAACGTTAAAGAACAGGCAAAAAAATTCGTAAACGAAGCACATAAACTTGGAATACACGTTATGGTAGACCTTCCAAGCTGCGGTTCGTATGATATGTCCTTAGAAAAACCTAATTTATTTCTGAAGGATAAAAATAATTCAGCCGTAATTCCTTCCGATTGGACTGATGTAAGGCTTTTTAGAACTTATGACGATAATAACAACTTAAATAAAGCTCTTATTGATGAGTATAAAAGCTTTATAGACTTAGTTCAATATATAGGCGCTGACGGCATAAGGGCAGATGTTGCAGCAATTAAACCAAAAGAATTTTGGACCGAAATAATAAACTATGCAAGAAACAATGACCCTCAATTTTTATTCTTAGCTGAAGCCTCACCAAAATGGACAAACCCAACTAAGGGTTATTTGGCATACACCTCAACTGAAGATTTGCTGGAAGCAGGCTTTGACGGCTATTATTCCGACTGGTCCAACCTAAAAGATATAAAAACAAAAAATGAATTTTATGCAAAAATACAAGAAGATTTAAAACTTTTAGAAAAGTTTGAAAACAAAAAATCTTATATTGCAAACTTTGCAACCCATGATCAAGTAAGCCCTGCATCTTTAGGGTATCCGTACTGGCAAATGGTAAATTGGCTAAATATGACATTGCCTCTAAATCCATATACTTTAGACGGCTTTCCCGCAGCAGACACTTATTCATACAAATTTCAAAACAAAAAAGCAGAAAAATCATATACAGATGATGACACATACTTTGTACATAAAAATAAATTTGATATTTTTAATTTTTCAAGAGCGCCACACAGCTTAACTAAAGAAAATATTGAGGAAAGCGAATATCTAAGCGCAACAAGGCTTAGGTATATGATGGCACCTTTTATTGCTTCAAAAAATTGTGAATTCTTAAAAACGGACAATAATTCGGTTTTTGCGTTCAAAAAAGAATTAGGGCAAGAATTTATAATAGTTATAGGCAATTTAGACTACATAAATTCTCAGGCAGCAAAAATTAAAGTTCCAAAAATGAAAAAAGACGATTTTGTTATGCCTTTTAAAATGCAAGCGGCACCAATAGCAAAAAACGGTTCTTTCGAAATTAGTTTAAAACCTTTTGAAATTCAGGTTTTAGCTGTTAAAAAAATGCCAAAAGAAAAGCGCAAAAATTAAACTAAATATCTAAAACAGGCTTAATTGCCCTATCTAAAATTCCTAAACATTTTGCAATTACAATTCCATAGTTTGTAATTGATACGTTGTTTTCTTTTGCAATATTTATTCTGTTTAAAACCTCGCGTCTTGTCGTCATGCAAGCGCCGCAGTGAATAATTAAAGAATATTTATCAACAGATAAAGGGAAATCATGCCCTGAATAATGTTCAAAGTTTAATTTTTTACCTGTATATTTTCGAATCAGATTTGGAATTTTCACTCTTCCGATATCATCTTCAACCGGATGATGAGTGCAAGATTCAAGAATTAAAATATTATCATCATCTTTTAATTCATCAACTTTAAGCGCACCTTTATACAAGGTTTTAAGGTCACCTTTCAATCTTGCAAAAAGAATTGAAAAAGAAGTGAGCATAATATCAGAAGGTACAATGGCGCTAACCTCTTTAAATGCTTGAGAATCAACCACAACAAGCTTTGGCTTAATTTTCAAACTATTAATAGCTTGCTCTAATTTATCAGGTGTGACAACAACTGAAATCGAATTATTATCAAGCATTTCTCTTATCGCATTAACCTGAGGCAAAATAATTCTGCCCTTTGGTGCCTCTTTATCAATAGGAATAACCAAAACGGCAACTTCACCCTCTTTAACAATATCTGACATAATAACGTTATTATTTATATAATCATCCGGCAAAATTTTAATTAATGCTGCAATAAATTCATTAACAAAATTATCTTTTTTATTGGCGGATGTATTCAAAACAACATTTGATTTTTCAGCCAAAAAATTAAAATCCAAAGAGCTTATTTGACCTAAATCATTCTTATTTACAACAGAGATTATAGGAATATTTTTATTTTTAATATCAGATAAAAAGTTTTTTTCAATTTCGGTTAATTTTTCAAAATCTGAAACAAAAACAACAACATCACACCTCATAAGCGCTTTTTTTGTTTTTTCAACCCTAAGCGCGCCAAGCTCACCGACATCGTCAATTCCTGCCGTATCTAAAATGGTAATCGGACCAACAGGCAAAAGTTCCATTGATTTTTGATTAACATCGGTTGTAGTTCCTTTAAAATCAGACACTACAGAAAAATCTTGTCCGGTTATTTTATTAACCAAACTTGATTTGCCTGAATTTCTTTTACCGAAAAAACCAATATGTAACCTTAACCCTTTTGTTGTTGAAAGCATTTTAATTTCCTCTACAATATTGTATAATTAAACAGGAAAAGTAAGGAGTTTTCAAATGGCAAAAATCTTAATTTCTATGCCCGATAAATTTTTGGAATCTATCGACAAACTTGCATTAAACGAACAAAGATCAAGAAGCGAGCTTATAAGAGAAGCACTAAGAAATTATTTAAGAAGCGTCCATACAATAAATTCCAAACGTGCATTTAAAAATGCAGAAATCCTAGACGGGCTTTTAGATTAAAGATTTTTAATTTCATCTGTTATAAGTTTCAATTCATCTGAAACAGGAGGGTTTTTGGCTTGCAATAAATATTCTCTGATTATTTTTGCAAAATCCGCTTTCTTGAATTCACCCCAGCCGTTATTTTTAAAACAATCATGCAATTCAACAACAGCATGCCCGTTTTCTTCAAATTCATTTTCACCATTTAACATATTTTGGGCAAAATGAAAATTTAGTGCATTTTTTATAAGCTTTCCCGTTAAAATGTCTTCAAATTCACCTGTTTTAATTATATGAATTTTATCTTTCTCTCTTAATTTTGGCGTTATTAAATCATAAATTTCTTTTGCATCAGAATCAAGTAAAATAAAAATTGGAATTTTTATTTCTTCTATCAATTTATAATATTTTCTTGCAACCTGATTTTTACCGCCTGCACCCAATACAAAAATGCCTTCTTTTTTAAAATCTAACCCCAATTTTTTTGCAAATTCAATTAATAAAATTTCTTCAGTTATTCCTTCAACCAAAACAACTTTTGAAACAGGAAAAAGAGTTGAATATTTTTCTCTCACCTGAAAAGAATTCATTTTTCCTTGCAATTTTAGTTTTTTAAGGTTGAGAGGAAGATTTTCTTCCTCAATCAAACCGATTAGCGCAAAAAAATCAATTTTAGAATTTAAAAAGAATTCATCCTCTTTAGTTAAATAAAAAATTTCTTTCTCATCATTTTTAATTATATTGTTTAAGCTTAAATCAGAAGAAAATTTTGCAGCAGAATTTAAAATTTTTGTTACAATTTCCAATTTTTCAAAAGCAGATAAATTCGAAATCTTTATTTCAGATTGTATTAAACATTTAGACAAAACATCATCCATAACCCTGTTATACCTGTCTGAAACCGGTTTAAAACGGGTTAATCTGTCCAAGCAAATTTTTATATAGTTGGTATCAGGAATTTTAAATTTCATTTGCAAACTAAAAAAACCTTTTTTATAATTGTAAAAACAAAAAGCCCAAAAAGGCAATTTTTTTAATTCTTGTGTTTTAGAAAAGATAAGGGCAAAGTTTCAATGATAAATAATATCGGGCTTTATAATAATAATATACAAAAAGTTCAAACACCTTTGTCGGTCGCTACGAATTTTAACGGCATGCAAACAAACGGTGTAAGTAAACCTGCATTTTCATTTTTTCCTTTAAAAAAAGAAAATGTTTCAACTATTAATGCACCGAAAACAAAATTAACAACAAAAGAAGAATATGATTCATACAATGCCCTTTTATACGCTTTTTCAACATCCAAAACAGAAAAATTAAGCCCGCAAGACAATGTTTCAAGACAAGCAAAACTTGATAAACTTCTAAGAAATGGCGTTCTTTTAAGCAATAATTCAAACGACAAATCTACCGTTCTTCTAAATTTAACAAAAGTGTTAAATAACAAAAGAGCAGGCGATATAGACAGCATAAAAATAGCAGGACAAATTATAGACACACTATACAACCCCGCCATAATCACCCAAAGGTTTGGTGACATTCCGAAAGAAGCCCAAAGTTTTGTTATGAAAAAAGATTTACAAGGCAACTTTATTCAAGGCGAAGACGGTTCAATTAACGTTCAAGGCTCAGGCACATGTGTTGCTGCAAGCGTTGAATTCCACATGGCAAATAAACACCCCGCAGAATTTGCACGCTGGGCGGAATCTTTAACAAGCCCAAAAGTAAGCGTTGAAAAAGAAATAAACTTATCAGCCCTTTCTAAAAACCCGATGAACGCAATTTGGCTTCTAAGAGAATTTGGCGTCAAGCCGGAGGCAATGAATTTTTACAAAGCAAAACTAAACTTAAAACCGGACGAAAATGCCATAGTAAGAGCTCAAATTCAAGATAATTATTGGGATATGGGCGAAAGAAACATACTTGATGTTTTATTTCAATCAACACTAATGCAGCTTGGCTCTCAACAAAGTTATAATTCACTAACAGATATTAGAGCCGGCAAATTTAATTCTAACCCTCAAGGTTTAATAGAATTTGAAAAAACATTTATTGAATCAGTTGTTGAAAATTCCGAAAGAACATCCATTGTATATCAAAATGTTGACAACAATCAAAATCTGCTTGGTTGGAACACTGATTTATCAACAATACAAAAACATATAACAGACACAATAGACTCAGGAGAAGATGTTATAGCAGGGTATGTTTTAACGGCAAGAGAATGTAATGAGCCCGCAGACAACCCCAACAAAATTGTAAACGGTCATGAAATAACAATAGTAGGTTATAAGAAAGGCTTAGACGGCAAGTTGACTTTTGTGTGCAACGATACAGATGACGATAAAAGCAAATTTGTGGAATATCCGGCAGATTACCTGTTACCAAAAATTCACCATGCCGGCTACCCTGTAGAAATAGTTGAAGACAACACACAAAAAGTTGCATAAAATCAAATATCATCAGCCAAAATTTTAGACATTAAGCCAATTTAAAATACATATAAAGCTTCTTTAAAAACTCTCATAATCGTTTGATATAAAAAATAAAAAAGGCGACACCCGGATTCGAACCGGGGGTAAAAGCTTTGCAGGCTTCTGCCTTACCACTTGGCCATGTCGCCATATCGAACTACATTTAATAATATAAAAAAGACATAAGATAAAGTCAAGCTGATAAGATTACCTCTTGAAATAAAATATTCAGCTTATATAATTTATATTAGACAAAAACTGTAAAGGAATAACGACATGAAAGAAGGAATACACCCTGATTACAAAAAAACCACAATTAAATGCGTTTGTGGCAATGAAATCGAAACAGGTTCTGTTGAAGATAATATAACCGTTGAAATTTGCAACGCTTGCCATCCTTTCTTCACAGGCAACCAAAAAATCTTAGACTCTGAAGGTAGAGTTGAAAGATTCAAAAAACGTTACGAAACAAAATAGCTTTGTAATTTTTAAAATGCGGATGTATACCTATATGTCCGCATTTTTGTATAAAAAACTAGGGTGACAAAATGGCAAAACAAAAATTAAGTGTTGAATTAATTTCAATTCCCGACAATGTAATAAAAACAATTTATACGGCATGCAAAACTTGTTATAGCGCAAAATTACCGTACGAAAATTATACAAATGCGCCTGATGAAGAAAAAATGCTCTCTCTAATTAAGAAAGTAATAGGTTCAGGGCACTATTCAACCATTGAACATATTCAACTCACTTTTGCCATTCAAAATGTTTCTCGTGCATGCACTCACCAACTGGTAAGACACCGTCACATGAGCTTTTCTCAGAAAAGTCAAAGATATGTTAAAGAAAAAGGTGAATTTGACTATATAATGCCGAGTGCGATTGAAAAAAATCCCGAGCTTTCAAAAAAATTTGAAGCATTTATACAAAATACATCAAACCTATATCAAGAATTTATCGAAGCAGGCATTTTAGCGGAAGATGCAAGAAGCATTTTGCCAAACGCTGCAGCAAGCTCTTTGGTGGCATCTTTAAATTTAAGAGAACTTATTCATCTTTCAAATTTAAGATTATGTACAAGAGCGCAAGCTGAAATAAGGGCATTAGTAAAAGCAATGGCTGAAGAAGTTATTAAAAAAGAGCCATGGCTAAAACCATATCTTGTCCCAAAATGCGAAAGACTCGGCTATTGCGATGAAGACAAATCATGCGGAAGAATGAAAACAAAAGAAGAATTAATAAACAAAAATTTTTCAACCGCACCCGTTTAAAAGGAACCATAAAATGAACGATATGCTGGACAAAATAAAACAAATTGAACAAAAATACATTGAACTCGGTCTAAAATTATCAGACCCAAGCACGGTTAATGACTATGAAAAATTTAAAGAGCTTTCAAAACAAAGAAAAGCAATGGAAGAAACCGTCAACACATATAATGCATACAAAGAAACCGTTGATGCCATAAAAGAGGCAAAAGAAATGCTCCATGGAGAAAAAGACCCTTCCATGAGAGAATATTTAAACAACGAAATTGCAAACAATGAAGCAAAAATTCCAATTTATGAAGAAAAAATGAAAGTTCTTTTACTTCCGAAAGACCCAATGGACGATAAAGACATCATGCTTGAAATAAGAGGGTCTGCAGGCGGAGATGAAGCAAACATTTTTGCAGGCGATCTTATGAGAATGTATCTTAAATTCGCAAACAACAAAGGCTGGCAAACAAAAATTTTATCAATCAACGAATGTGAAGCAGGTGGTGTTTCAGAGGTTGTAATTTCAGTTAAAGGCGAAAACGTTTATTCACAATTAAAATATGAATCAGGTGTTCATAGAGTTCAAAGGGTTCCTCAAACAGAATCTCAAGGCAGGGTTCACACCTCAACTGCAACCGTTGCCGTCATGCCTGAGGTTGATGACGTTGAAGTTGAACTTAATATGAACGATATTGAAATTACAACGGCTCGTTCAGGCGGTGCAGGCGGTCAAAACGTAAACAAAGTTGAAACAGCCGCAAGGGTATTCCACAAACCCACAGGAATTATGATTTTCTGCACGGAAGAAAGGTCGCAATTACAAAACAAAGAAAGAGCACTGCAAATTTTAAAAGCAAAACTATATGATATGGAAGTGCAAAAACAAATGAAAGAAGTAACAGACCTTCGCCGTTCGCAAGTTGGAACAGGAGATAGATCTGAACGTATAAGAACCTACAATTTCCCTCAAGGAAGACTGACAGACCATAGAATTAACCACAACCTAAATGTTTGGACTGTTATTGAAGGTGATTTAGACGAATTAATAAAACTTTTAGTCGAATACGACCAAAAATTAAAGCTGGAAAAATTAGCTCAAATTCAATAATATAAGGGGAAGAATATGATTCAATATATCTTAACTGCAATAATTGCCTTAATAACAGGCGGTCTTGTTGTGGGGTTTATATTGAACAAAAAACTTGAACTGGAAAAAAACAAAAATTTCGAACTAAACAACAAAAACGTCTCTCTAAAAGCTGAATTAAAAGTATATGAAGAAAATAAATCAAATGAAGAAACCTTAAAAAACCTTATAAAAGAAGAATTTTCAAATACTGCAGCAAAAATATTAATTGAAAAACAGCAATATTTGAATGAACAAAATAAAACTTCCTTAGAAACTTTTTTAAACCCCTTAAAAGAAAAAATAAAAGAATTTCAGCAAAAAGTTGAAAAAGCGGATGAAACCGGCAAAATAAATGCAGCCACTTTGAGAGAAAAAATTGAAGAATTGGTCAAACAAAATCAAATCACATGCTCTCAAACAGAAAAACTATCAAATGCAATCTCGCAAAACTCAAAATTCAGAGGCTCTATGGGAGAGATGATTTTAGAAAAATTATTGAAATCATCCGGCTTAATTGATAAAAAGGATAATCCAACAGGAAACTATGAAACGCAAAAAGGTTTTAGACAAGAAAATGGCGACACGGGCACAAAAATTGTAGATGCCATTGTATATCTTTCAGAAGGTAAAAAATCCGTTGTTATCGATTCAAAAGCATCATTGGCAGAATTTATCAGCTTTACCGAAGCTACAGATGAACAAGAAAAAGAAAAACACCTAAATGCGTTTTTAAAAGACGTTAAAGACAGAATTAACGAACTTACGGGAAAATATGACAACTTAGAAGGCTTAGTAACTCCGGATTTTACAATCATGTTCATTCCCTTTGAATACCCCCTTACATACATATATTCAAATTCAAACCTAATTGAATATGCCCTGAAAAATAACATCATAATATCCGGTCCATCAACTCTTATTGCAACTCTTAGAACAATCAACTATTCCTGGTCACAAAAAAGCCAGTATGAAAATATGCAAAATATCACCTGTTTGGCAAAAAATATATACGAAAAAACATTTACCTTAATTCAAAAATTTGAAGGCGTACAAACCTCTTTTGAAACCGTAAGAAAAAAATTTGATGAAGTATTTACAACAATTAAGGGTCAAAGGGGGCTAATCAGCCAAGTTGAAAAATTAAAAGACTACGGCACAATATCTCCGAAACAAATTGATGAAAAATATTTGGAAGATATACCAAAACTAACATTAACAGGACAAAATCAGGAATAAAAATATTTTGAAAAAACTATTTTTATGTGATAAACTAACAAGGCAGAATGTATAAAGAAGGGTTATTTATGGCAGTTTCTAAACCCAAATGTGCAAAAGAAAGAATAATTTTAGCTCTGGATGTAGACACAATAGAAGAAGCAGAAAAGTTGGTTGTAGAGCTGAAAGATTATGTAGGCTTTTTTAAAATAGGCTTACAACTCCAAAGTTTTGGTTTTGAAGCAAGTGAAATGATAAAAAGCCACGGTTCAAGAGTTTTTTATGATATGAAATTTCACGACATTCCAAACACAGTGGCAAGAGCAAGTGCCAACTTAGTTAAAAGAGGAATAGATTTCTTTGATTTGCATATTAAAGGCGGCTCTAAAATGATGAGTGCAACCGTTAAACTTGCAAATGAAACCGCAAAAAGATACGGAATGTCAACTCCCACAATTTTAGGCGTCACATTATTATCAAGCTTTGGTCAAAAAACACTAACTCAAGAATTAAACGTCAATATGAGCATAGATGAATATGTTTCAAGATTGGCAAGAACAGCCTATGAATCAGGCTTAACGGGTGTAGTTGCATCTGCCTCTGAAGCACCTATCATAAGGGAAGAATGTGGGGATGACTTTATCATCGTGTGCCCCGCAGTAAGACCAACTTGGAGCGTTGTAAACGATCAAGTAAGAGTTGTAACACCTTCAAATGCGGTTAGATCGGGTGTAGATTATATGGTAGTAGGGCGCCCTGTAACTTCTTCAAACAACAGAGTTGAAGCGCTTCAATTAATAACACAAGAAATTGAAGACGCTGTAGAAATTGAAACAAGCATTATTTAAAAAAGGTAATTGTATATGAAAATGAAATCCGTATTTGGCATAACAAAAGAACTGAAAAAAGACGAAAACAGAGTTGCTCTCACTCCTGATTCCGTCAAATTTTTAACAGAACACAATCATACTATTTATATAGAAAAAGATGCCGGTATTTTAAGCGGTTTTTCAAATGAAATGTACATTGAAGCAGGTGCCAAAATTGCAGATACAAAAGAAGAACTGTGGGAAAAGGCAAATGTAATATTAAAAGTAAAAGAACCGCAAAAGGAAGAATACGATTTATTTAGAGAAGATCAAATCATCTTTTCATATATGCATCTTGCAGTTGAGCCTGAATTAACCGAAAATCTTTTAAAGAAAAAAGTTTGTGCCATTTGTGCAGAATCCATACAAAATAAAAATGGCGACTTTCCTATTTTAAGACCAATGTCTGAAGTTGCAGGCAGATTAAGTATACAACTTGGAGCACACTACCTTGAAAAACAAAACGGAGGTCAAGGAATTTTATTAGGCGGAGTTCCGGGTGTCAGACCCTCTAAAGTTGTCATCATCGGAGGCGGCATAGTAGGTTCAAATGCTGCCAAAGTTGCACTTGGAATGGGCGCTGATGTTTCTGTTATTGATACAAATTCAGAAAAACTTGCCATGCTTGATTTTCTTTTTAACGGAAATATAAAAACGCACTATTCAAACCCGACAACAGTTTTAGAAGAAGCTAAAAAGGCAGACATTTTAGTAACTGCCGTTTTAAAACCCAATCAAATAGCACCCGTAATTGTAAAAGAAGAAGTTGTAAAACAAATGAAAAAAGGTTCGTTTTTAATTGATGTTGCGATTGATCAGGGCGGAAATACAGAAACAATAGATAGGGCAACAAGTATAACTGAACCCGTATATGAAAAATTTGGAGTTATCCACTGTGCAATTCCAAACCTACCTTCCTTAACACCAAAAACTTCATCTTATGCATACTCGTATGCAATATTGCCATACATACATCAAATAGGCGAACTTGGCGGTTTTATGGCAATAAAAGAGGTTGACGCGTTATCTAAAGGTGTTAATACCTTTAGAGGTGAAGTTACAAATTATGAACTTGCAAAAACCTTTGGATACGAACACACGGAATTGTCGCTTTTAGTAGGTTTTAGGGTGAACAATGGATAAATCAAAAGTAAAAAGAATAGTTTTTAAATTCGGAACAAATATATTAAAAAACGAAGACGGTGATATTTCATTATCAAGGCTTTATTCTTTTATAGAAGATATTGCAAAACTATACAAAGAAGGCAAAGAAGTTTTAATTGTAACATCTGGAGCTGTTGGTTTGGGTGTTAAAAAACTGGGCTTAAAAACCCCGGAAACAACCGTTGATAAACAAGCAGCAGCATCAATAGGGCAGCCTATGCTAATTGAAATATGGCAAGATGGCTTTGACAGGTTTGGTATAAACATTTCACAAATTCTTTTAATTGAAGATGATTTTTCTGTCAGAAAAAGATATTTAAGCCTAAGAAGCACTCTATCAAGGCTTTTAGAGGCGGGAATAATTCCTGTTATTAACCAAAATGACGTTATTTTGCCGTCTGAACTTGAGCATGTTAGTTTTTCAGACAACGACAAATTATCCGCCCTTGTTGCAAGCAAACTGGATGCAGACTTACTTGTTATGGTGTCAGATATTGACGGGCTTTTTGACAAAAACCCGAAAGAATATGATGATGCAAAATTAATTCCTGTTGTAAATAAAGTAACCCCCAAAATTGAAAAATTGGCAACAGGCGCATCTGTTGGCGGCAGAGGCGGCATGATAACAAAACTTAATGCAGCAAAAGTTGTTACAAATTCAGGCGCAATGGCTATGATTGTAAACGGCTTAACGCCAAACATAATAAGAAAAATTTTCACGGAAGAAAACGCAGGCACTTTGTTTTTATCAAACAATAAACTATCATCTAAACAACGCTGGATAGCTTATGCCACAAACGTCAGAGGTGAAATTATCGTTAACAAAGGCGCAAAAGAAGCTTTAATTGAAAAACAAAAAAGCTTGTTATCAGTTGGTGTACTAAAAGTTAAAGGAAAATTTGACGCAGGCGAAGTTATTTGCATTTTAGATGAAAACGAAGAAGAATTTGCAAGAGGCGTTGCTAATTATAACTCAATCGAATGTGAAAAAATTGCAGGCAAGCATAGCTATGAAATTAAAGAAATTTTAGGCTATATGCAAAGCGATGATTTAATAAACAAAGATAATTTGGTGATTCTATGACACAAACAGATAATATTTTAAATACGGTAAAAAAAGCACAAGAAGCAAAAGCCGAGCTTTTTAGTCTTTCTGAAGAAAAAAAAGATGAAGCTTTAATGCTCATTAGTCAAGGTATTGAAAAAAATAAAGAAAAAATTTTTGAAGAAAACAAAAAAGACCTTGAAAATGCAAAAAATATGCTTGAAAAAGGCGAAATTACAAAAGCCACCTTTGACAGACTCAAGCTTGATGAAAACAAAATGAGGGATATGATAAAAGGCGTTCATGATGTTATTCGCCTTGATGACCCTACAAACAAAATTCTTTGGGCAAAAGAACTTGATGAAGGTTTAACCCTGAAAAAAGTCACATGTCCGATAGGTCTTATTGGCATAATTTTTGAAGCAAGACCTGATGTTTTAATTCAAATAACAGCTCTTGCAATAAAATCCGGCAACGCTGTAATTCTAAAAGGCGGCAGGGAATCAAACAATACAAATAAAATTTTCTATGAAATTGTAAAAGAAGCTATTTCAAGCGTTGACGGTTTTCCAAGCGAAGCTATAAACCTTGTTTATTCGCATCAAGATATAAAAGAACTTTTGCAATTTAGCGAATATATCGATTTAATAATTCCAAGAGGCTCAAATAAGCTTGTAAATTTCATAAAAGAAAATACAAAAATTCCTGTTTTAGGGCATGCATCAGGCATTTGCCACATCTTTGTAAACAAAGATGCTGATTTTGAAATGGCAAAAAAAATAATCTTTGATGCTAAAACTCAATACCCTTCAGCTTGTAACAGTGTAGAAACCGTTCTTGTGCATAAAGACTTTAAAAAAAGCAACGAGCTAAAAGAATTTTTAACATCTTCCAATATAGAAGTAATTACTGAAACCGATAAATATGATGTTGAATATTCAGATAAAATTTTAACATACAAAATTGTTGAAAACCTTGAAGAAGCAATTAATCATATCAATAAATACGGTTCACACCACACAGATTGCATAATAACAGATAACAAAAAAGAAGCCGAAGAGTTTATGGCAAAAGTTGACTCAGCAGGTGTATACCACAATGCATCCACAAGATTTGCAGACGGTTTCAGATACGGTTTTGGCGCAGAAGTAGGTATTTCAACAAATAAAACTTTAGCAAGGGGCCCTGTAGGCTTAGATGGTCTTTGTACGTATAAATATAAATTATACGGGCATGGAGAAATTGTTGATGACTATGCAAAAGGCGCAAAACAGTTTCATCACAAGTTTATTTAACAATAAAACGTTATAAAAGTTTTTTTGTTTTATAATATTATTCAAAGCATTAATATTTCTAAGGTTACCACATTGTTAGAGAATGAAATAATAGAAAAAATTAATAAGCTAAAAAAAGAGAAGAATGCAATAATTCTTGCTCACTGCTACCAAAACCCTGAAATTGATCTGGTGGCAGATTATGTTGGCGATTCTTTAGGTTTATCAAAGCTTGCAAGCAAAACAGATGCCGATATTATTGTTTTTGCAGGGGTTTATTTTATGGCAGAAACTGCCAAAATCTTATCACCCGATAAAAAAGTTTTATTACCAAACAAAAAATCAGGCTGCAATATGGCAGATATGATTGACCTTAGAATGGTAAGAGAATTTAAAGCAAAATATCCAAACATACCGCTTGTATGCTATGTTAATTCAACAGCCGAAGTTAAAGCTGAATGTGATGTTTGCTGCACAAGCGCAAATGCGGTTGAAGTTGTAAGGTCAATGAATGTAAAAAAGGTTCTTTTTGCCCCTGATTGCTACCTTGGCAGCTGGGTTCAAAAAAATCTTCCTGAAGTTGAAGTTATTTCATACCCTGGATATTGCCCTGTCCATCTTAGAATTTCAGCAGACGACATCATAAAAGCAAAAGAAAAATATCCTTTCGGCAAAGTTTTAGTGCATCCTGAATGTAGACAAGAAGTTGTTGAGCTTTCAGATTTTACAGGCTCTACAACGCAAATTTTTGATTATGTTGAAAAAACTAACCACGAAACATATATAATTTGCACAGAAAAAGGTGTCGTGGACAGATTGCAAAGAGATTATAAAAATAAAAATTTCATTCTCATAAATGAAAAAATTGTCTGCCACAACATGAAGCAAAACAATTTAGAAGATATATACAATTCACTTTTATATGAAAATTACGAAATTAATGTAGATGAACAAATAAGAAAACTTGCTCTAAAATCAATAAATGCTATGATAGCTGTAAAATCCGGCAAAACAGTTGTTTAATAAGGTATATTATGGACGATAAAATCAATAAAAGTTCAGAAGATTTATTGGCAGATGTAGATTTTGAAGAGGACAAAGAAGAACAAGAGCTTAAAAAAAGCGATTTTCTAAAAACAAATATTGAAACGTATAAACTGAAAGAAGAAGACGATTCTTTAATTTCAGAATTTTATAACAAGGATAAAAAGCTTGTAGGCAGCAAGGTTATTCAAAAAAAATCGGGTCATATTCTGGAAATTACATACAATTTAATTGGTAAAAGAGAATCTGTTGTTGAATATGACAAAAATAAAACCTTAATAAAAGCGACAGATTACTACGAAAACGGTCAAGTAAAACTTGTAACGGATTACGGAAAAAACGGCTCTTATAAATCTATGATGTATAATGTTGACGGCTCAAGGCTTTCGTTTGTTGAAAAATATGCAGACGGAACAGCTGACGCAATTTATTTTGACGCCGACAATAAAGGAACTCGAGTTGAAATAAAAATGGATAAAGATAAAAATGTTATTGAAAAGAAAATTATTAAATAGCCTAAACCATACGTATTAAGAAAAGTTAAACCATTTGAAAAATATTAAATAGTATGCCATTCTATTTATAGGGAGTAAGATGAATTAAAATGTATAAAATGTTATCACCGGAAGTTACAGATAAGCAAAATTCAGAAGCTTTATTATTATCATCAAAATTAATTGAGCCAAGGCAAAGAAAACGTGCTTATATAGATTATCTTGGCGCATTATACGTTGCAGATTATATTCAAAATGCAGGCTTTAGGGTAAATACACAAAGAAGCATTTTTAAATCTCACAAGCTATATTCAGATTTTGAAATAACAGATATTTATTCTAATTCTCACAGGCTTTATGTTGTTACATTGTATGGAACAGAAATTGTAAAAATTCCTGTTTTGCATAATGAATTTGACATTTTGCCCGAGGCATACATTGTTAGTGAACTTCAAATCGGCATGAAAGAAGCTAAAATAAAAGGAATAATTAAACCCGAAGACATTAAAGGTGCCGAAATTTCAAACGATTATTACAAATTCCATGCAAATGAATTAAGAAGCATTGAAGAACTTTTTGAAATCATCAAAAACTACTCAGGCATAAAACCTTCAGTCGGCAAGCATTTAGAATGTATGGATATGTTTGTTCCTTATATGGAAGACAAATTAACAAAAGAACAAAAGAAAAAATTTATCGAACACATCTTAACTTGTGAAACTTGCAAAAAAAGGCTTATGGACACAATTAAGTTTGATGTAGCATCTAAACACATTACAAGTCACAACGGAATTTTAACAAGCGAAGATATTTCAAGAGAAGAAAATTTTATAAGAAAACTACAAGCGACAAATAAAGAAGAGCTTAAAATTCAAGGTGCTATCGATACCATATACAATGAAAACAGCCTAACGGATTTAAAAAGTACAGCACTCAGATACAACACAGAGCTTCCCCCAAAAACAAAAAAAATTGTTTTAACAAGTTTTTTTGTCGTTGCATTTTTGCTCATCATAATTTCATTTGCGGCAAATATACCAAAAAATAATGAAAATGCAAAATCAAAAACAGTTCAAGGGGAAATATTAAGTAACAACGTTGTTGAACTTTCCGATAATAATTCTTCCGACTTTGAAATTAATGTACCCAAAATAGACAAAAATAAAGGCTTTTTAACCGTTTCAAAAGTTTCTTGGGAAATTGCCAAAAACTTAAATGACGAAGAACAAAAAAACTTTCTCCAGCAAGCAGGAAAAAGCATCAGGCTAAATTTGCAAAACGATTTACTGCTCTCAAACAGCACAACAGTAAACAATAAAGCAAAATTTGATATAAGGTTCTATAGAGACGGAAGTTTGGAAAACATAGAACTTGCACAATCAACAGGTAATATGGCCGTAGACAAAACAATACAAAAAAGTTTGGAAAGCAGCCTACATTATATGCGACCGCCAAAAGGTTCTTTTGTTGGAAGAAATAATGGTCTAACCCTCGTAATAGATTTTTAAAAGCATTAAAAACTCATCATCTAAACTAAAGCCCTAAAATCACACAAAAAAATCTGATTTTAGGGCTTTTCACATAAAAAAACAAAATAAAAAACTCAACACCGCCACCCCCCCCAAAAAAAAGCCCATATCCTCATACACAAAAACTAACCACCCAGTAGGTTGGGGTTTCTACCCCAACAACCACGCCAAAAAATCTTAACTTAAAACCCACCCATTTAATAACCAACTAAATTCCAAAAATCTTAAATATACCGTTTCCAACAGGCTTCACAGGCTCAGCACTGCAATATGCGCTTTTTATCCGACAAATACGCAAATTTTTTAATACACTTGCGCAATATGTACAACACCCCCGTAGGTTGGGGTTTCTACCCCAACAAACTTTATATTAAAACCCACCCATTTAATAACCAACTAAATTCCAAAAATCTTAAATATACCGTTTCCAACAGGCTTCACAGGCTC
>CALUYZ010000007.1 GCA_944325175.1 Candidatus Gastranaerophilales bacterium
TCACGTTAATATTGAAAAAGTGGTTCCTGCCGCTTATAAAATGCTTGAAAAAATTATAAAAGTTCAAATGCAAGGAAACTACATTGAAGCCGAAAAATATGTTCAAGATAATTTTATCTGGACAAATGAAATGGAAATTATCGCCGGATTGTTAAAAGATGTTAACAAAACTTTAAATGGAAGGGTTATTTCAGCCCTTGCCGAGAAAATGTTGGCAGAATAGCTAAAATTTTATACACTTCCTTTTGTAATACCCCACATCACAATGGAATATTAAGAAAAGGAGGATGTATGAAACACTTGGTTGAACCAATTAGAAACAAAGAGGAGGTAAAAGCCGTTGAAAATTACCTTATAAGGCACAATGAAGGTAAAAGAAACAGGCTTATATATGCAATAGGCGTAAATACCGGATTAAGAATTTCAGATATTTTAGGGCTTGATATATCAGATGTACTTGGCAAAACACACATTGATATAATAGAAAAAAAGACAGGCAAAAAGAAAAAATTTCCCCTAAACAACAAACTTGTAATTTTAGTAAGAGATTATCTTAAAGATTTTTACCAATCAGGACCTCTTTTTTTGGGAAAACACCACAAAAGGCTAAACAGGTCGCAAGTATACAGGTTTATAAATCGTGCTTGTAAAAAAGTCGGGGTAAATGCAAACGTCGGAACTCACACAATGCGAAAAACATTTGGCTATCACCACTATAAACAATTTAAAGATGTTGTTATATTACAAAAAATTTTTAACCACTCCTCTCAATCAATTACATTAAGGTATATAGGAATTGAACAGGATGATATAGATATGAGCTATCAAAACTTCGAATTGTAAAAAATAAACGGGGTCTTTTAAAGACTCCTTTTAACAATAAAAAAGCCCTTTTTTAGGGCTTAAACTTTTTTATGTCCTCTATAGTTTTAGATTGTGGTAAATTTCTTTTTTCTCTCTTTTTCTCTCTTGTACTTATATAAAGTTTTATATTGAAAAAATATTGCTTTTTTATATACTCAATGCTTAACAAAAATTAATATTTTAAATTTTATGTTAAAATATGTAGCAAAAATTAAATTCAAAAGGGCTAAAATAAAAGCCTTGCAGTATTTTTCTATTTTTTATGTCAAATTTTATTGAAAGAGATTATAAAATAAGTTATACTAAAATAGCTGTGGTAATTGCGGATTAATCATTTTAGGCAGTTTGAATGAGAAAAAAAAATATAAAAATAAATTCTAAAAGTTTTGGATTTTCTTTAGTAGAAATATTAATGTCCATTTTAATAGTTTCACTCATATTTGTTGCAATGGCGCCTGTTTTCACCAAAAGGATGATGCCGCCAAAAAATAACGGTCTTGTTTTTACATACAAAGGCGCAACGGCTCTTTCAAATCAAAACAGCTGCTTTATTACCGATGTGGATTTTGAAGACGGAAATTTTGATGAAACATATTTTGCCTCAACGAATTGCAGCGAATATAAATTTAAAGTTCCAAACGGGGTTCATAAAATTAACTTAACCCTTGTTGCAGGCGGTGGCGGCGGTGGCGGCGCCGCAGGCGGTTTTGAGCAGACAACAACTTTATCTACAACTGCAAATGAATCTTCTTATCAAACAAACGTAAGCCCCGATATAGTAAAAGGAGCTCAAATTTCATACCTTTCAGCAAAAGGCAAAAATGGCAACAGTGCCTATTTTGAAGGAAGTTCCGCAAATACGGAATGTGCTAAAACAATATCAGGGACAACTTCAGGCTACTGCGCAGGTAAAGGCGGTGCATCATCACCTGTCATATACAATTTTAACTTGCCCAATGAATATATAAAAGGTTTGAATTTTGTAAATAATTTATCAACATCATCTCCCATACAAGGAAGATATTTAGTTTCAAACGAAGACGGCAATGCCTTATTTTCAGCCTCTTGGGGAGATTTTGCCCAAAGCAAAACAATATCATACGGCATAAATCAAACAAGCAATTCTTATGAACTTTATTGCTCGTTAAATGCAACAAAATATATCTCAACAAACAGCTCTTTTTCAAATATATGTCAAATTTCTTCTAACAGCATAATGCAATCAACGGAAGGCGCTTATGGCACCTATGCGGAAAACGGAAACAGCACAAAAGTAAGCGTAAATACTGTCTATAAAGGCGGTCTTGGCGGCAAGGCACCCCTTTCGTTAGGCTATTACGGTGCAGGCGGTCAAGGGCAAAGTTTTCAAATTACAAAATGCCCGCAAGGCACAAGCTATGGACAAACCTGTAATATAAACGAAGCAAACTTCACAAAGCTTGATTTAGATAACGATGACGGCTCTATAAATGAAATAAGACAAGGTAAAACAGGAAATTCCACACTAATATTGTTAACAGAAAGAGCAGGCGGCACAGGCGGTGGCGGCGCAGGGGGTTCTGTTACAAGAATACTCAATATGCAAGTAACCCCAAATGCTACCTACACAATAGTTGTAGGTGCAGGCGGTCAAGGCGGTCAAGGCGGAAGCAGCTCATCTAATCCGACAGCAGGCGCAAACGGCACAGGCGGAACAACAAGCGCCATATATGATGAAAGCGGCAATTTATTATACATGGTAAATGGCGGTGCAGGCGGTCAAGGCGGAAAAGTTTGGAATTCAACCTCAGGAAATTATGCAGGTGAAAACGGCGTTTCAGGCAGAAACTATAAAATGCTTGTTACAAAAAATGTTAATCTTTTCAATTCTCTTTCCTTGGATGAAAAGCTTTTATCATCAATAACAACCCTTCCTTCAACTCCTTCTTTTAAAGATGAAAATGGCGGGGCTGTTTCAAACATCAATGCAAGAAGATTGGTTTATACAAAATTGCAAAATCAGCCTTATTTGGAATTAAATACAAGAAAAGCTTCAAATACAAACTATACAGGCAATCTTGCAAATAAAACAGGCGGTTTTTCAGGTTTTGATATAGCAAATGTCAATGTGTCAAACAGTCAATACGACGGCTTTTATTACAGAAGTTTGGTGAACAATCAAGGCGCCTACATTGGCGGTCTTGGCGGTTTTTCGGGACTTGGCACAAAAGCAGGCTGCGGCGGATTTTTTATGGGCAATTTTGACGGCAGACAAAATGCTGCAGGCGCTATCCCCACAAATGATTTAACAAGATTAAACAATATAAATACATTCACCTATAACAATATCTCATACAAAGTTTCAGACTATTATGAAAATTGTTCTGCAATAACACCAAACGGCACAAGTGCAGAATTTGTTTCTCCTAAACCAAACTCTTCAAATTTAGGTTCAGCAGGTTCAGGCGGCGGTGGCGGCGGCTATAACATAAGTTTAGGCTCAGGTAACGGCGGTGACGGGCAAAACGGCTATGTTATGATTGAATGGCGCAAATAATAAAGAGGCAAAATGATAAAAAATACATTAAAAATAAACAAAAATAAAGCTTTTTCACTTGTTGAGGTGTTAATTTCACTTCTTTTAATATCTCTTGTTATGGTTGCCATGGCGCCTGTTATTACAAAAAAGACTACAGAAAAAACAAACGAAGGAATTGTTTATACTTATAATCCAAACAACAATACAATAAATAATAATGTTTGCTATATAACAAATTTATCAAGCTATTCTTCAAGTACAGAAACCTATACCTCAACCAGAAATTGTTCTGAATATCAATTTAAGGTTCCAAACGGGGTTCATAAAATTAACTTAACCCTTGTTGCAGGCGGTGGCGGCGGTGGCGGTGCTGCGGGCGGAAAAACGGAAACAAAAACATTTCAAACACAAGGCGCTGCCGTAAGTCATACAAATACTCAAGGTTTTAAACCCGATATTTTAAAATCAATAACAATTAAAAACCTTATAGCAAAAGGACAAAATGGTAAAGATGTTAACAGCGAATGTAATTCAGGCGACACAAAATGTGGCGGCAGAGGCGGAAATTCTTCTGTTTCATTTTTAAATTTTAAAATTCCCGAAAAATATATAAGGGGCTTTAATTTCACAAACAGCTTGCAAACCCCGAGTAATTTAAACGGCAAACTTACCATTGAAGCAACCACAAACCCTTATGTTAAAATCACAACATCTGAAACATCAAGTTTTATTGAAGCAAATAAAACACAATATGGTATAGATTATGGCGATACAAGCTATTCTCCCTATTGCAATTTAGGCTCTGAATCAAGAATCACTTTCACACCCTCAGGTTCTCCCGTTTGCGGAATAATGCCGCCTTATATTATAGATAGCGTTCAAGGCGACTATGGCAGAGGAGAAAGCGGAGAAAAAACAATTTATACAGATTCTCAAGGTGCCATTTTTGCAGGCGGTGCAGGCGCTATGGCAAAAGGTTCTTCAACTTTTGGCTCAGGCGGTATGGGCGCATTTTTAAAACTTGTATGCCCAAATACCCCAACAAACAAAGAATGTTTAGTTAAAAACACGACAGATAGCACCTACACACAAGCTACAGAAGGAAATGGCGCATTTGTTTCTGTTGATTACACCGTTGAATACGCAGGCGGCACCGGCGGTGGCGGTGCAGGCGGTTCTGCTGCAAGAATAATAGGCTTGGACGTAGTTCCTAATAAAACATACACAATCGTTGTAGGTAAAGGCGGAAAAGGCGGAACAGGCGGCAGCACCTCAAATTCTCCGACAGCAGGCGCAAACGGCACAGGCGGAACAACAAGCGCCATATATGATGAAAGCGGCAATTTATTATACATGGTAAATGGCGGTGCAGGCGGTCAGGGCGGAAGCGTATATGACGGCTCGTCTTATGCAGGAAAAATGGGCTATTCAGGCAGATTTGCCCCAAAAATTATTTCAGGCGATAAAAATCTTATTTCAAATATAAAATTGGATAATAAACTAAATACAAAATCAAATTCAAATATCGGCTCTAAACCTTCAAATGCAGGAAACAGCACATCTTTAGACAGTATTAACATTTTATATCCTTACAACGATACAGAGCCGTTTTTAACCCTAAACAATAAAAAAGACGACAATCCGGCATCGGTTGATTACAGAACGGGCGGTTTTTCAGGTTTTGATATATCTTCTGTTACATATTCAACTGTTTCATATAACGGCGATAATATAAGTTCCGCATACAACGGGCTTTATTACAGAAACCTTATAAATAACTATGGTGCCTACATTGGCGGTCTTGGCGGCTTTTCGGGTGTTAGCCAAAAAGCAGGCTGCGGCGGATTTTTTATGGGCAATTTTGACGGCAGAACAAACGGCTCATCAAATTCAAGCTTAATAAATAAATTTATTGCAGGCAACAAGCTGTTTTCGGTTTCAAAATATTATGAAAATTGTTCAATAAATTCGCCAAACGGCACAAGTGCAGAATTTGTTTCTCCTAAACCAAACTCTTCAAATTTAGGTTCAGCAGGTTCAGGCGGCGGTGGCGGCGGCTATAACATAAGTTTAGGCTCAGGTAACGGCGGTGACGGGCAAAACGGCTATGTTATGATTGAATGGCGCAAATAATAAAGAGGCAAAATGATAAAAAATACATTAAAAATAAATAAAAAGAACGCTTTTTCACTTGCAGAAGTTTTAGTTTCACTTCTTATAATTTCTGTTATTTTGCTTTTGGCATTGCCTGTCATCACTAAAAAGGGCAATTTTGCAAACAATTCAAAAAAAGGCGGCAGTCAGGTTTTTCTTTTTCAACAACAAAGTGAAGAAGACGCCAATTTTCCTTGCTATGTAACAAATACAGATGCTTCAGGCACAACAATCGTAAAACAGGCAACAGGAAAATGCCAAAGATACACCTTCACCGTTCCAAACAATGTATATAAAATGGATTTAACCCTCGTTGCAGGCGGTGGCGGCGGTGGCGGTGCTGCCGGCGGTACGATTTTTAAAAAAGAATATACATCACAAGCAACAAGCTCTTTTAAACTTTTGCACTCAAGAATACAAAAATTTGTAATAAACACGCTTGTATCAAGCGGTGCAGACGGCAAACAAAGAGATAAAACAACCAATTCAACAATTTATGCAGGAAATGGCGGCGCTTCAGGCAACGCAATTATAAATCATACATTACCGCTAAATTTTCTAACTCTTGATTATACTCCCAATTTTTTGTCGGAAACCGCTGCTCAAAATTCTTCCATGACAATGAAATTTGGTGATGAGCATATTTTATTCGATAATTTATTAAATAAACAGGCAAAAAAATGTGTTGAGTGGAATACGACTCATAGCGCCTGTTTGTCATATTCAACAGAAAATTTATATGATATAAATTCATACGCAGGTTACGGGCTTTTGTTTGAATCAGATAAAACCGTTACTCTGGAACAAGGTTCAGGCTGGGAAGAATGGCTTGTAGGTTCAAACGTTGATACAAAAAGCAAAGCTTCGGTTTTTGTGCCTTCAAAACAGGGCTCAGGCAATGAAATACAATGTTTTATAACTAATTTAGATGAAGTTGACGGAAAATATACTTGGAGCTCAAATTCAGCAAATATCACTAATATTGCAAGCGCATCGGTTGATTCTTCAATAGAACCAAACTCTGCAATAGCTTCATCGTTGTGTAAATTGTCCTCTTTGTCTTTTATACCGTCAAATGCGGGTAAAACTTCATATCTTTCACCTTCAAATATTACAGACAAAGTAAGCAACGGCTATTTAGTTCAAGGCGGTGAAGGCGGAAGGGTTTTTGGCTTAGGTAATTACGGTGCAGGCGGTCGTGGTGAGGGCGCTCAAATTTTGTGTGAAAACAATAGCGCATTTTGCTCATTGCCCAATAACAGTCAAGATACAAGCACTGTTTCCGCTATTAATGTTGCAAGAATAAAAACCATTGAAGCTGAAAAAAATCTAAACAACCAATACGGAAAAGTAAGCGCATATATAAATAACCCCGGCGGTGTAGGTTCAGGCGGCGCAGGGGGTTCTGTTATTAAAATAAAAGATTTCCCCACAACTCCGGGTGCTAAGTATACAATAGTTGTAGGCGCAGGCGGAGCTGGCGGTAATCAAGGCTCTGACGGAATTATCTCCTCTTCATCAGGTTCATACATTAAAACTCCGACTGTAGGCAATAACGGCACAGGCGGCTCTTCAAGCGCAATATACGATGAAAATAATAAACTTATTTTGCTTGTTATAGGCGGTGTGGGCGGATATGGCGGAAACATTAACACAAATGCTCAAACAATTCCTTCAGGCGATGACCTGTCTAATTATGCGCCATTATCTAATATGCCTCAAAGTGCAAGAAACGTGCCTTTGGTGTTATCGTCATCCGTTAATTATATAGATGAAATAATCCCTCTTTTAGATACAAATATTACATCTTCAATAGAAACTACCAATTCTTCAACACCAAACGAGGTTGCAAGCGGGCTTGTTGCAAGAAGAATTGTAAACCGATTTATGATGTATGATAACAACAATAAAAGAAAATCGCCCTATTTTGAATTGAACAAAAACTCTTTAAATGTTTCGCAAGGTATTGCAATCACAAATGCTCAAGCATCAGATGACTATAAAACAGGCGGTTTTATTAATTTTGATAACAATTTATCAAGAACGCTAAACGATGTATCATCTAAGGCAAGCATTGTGCATAACGGCTTAAATAAAAATACATCGGCATATAGAGGGCTATATTTTAGGTCTGTTATTGGCAACACATATTCATACGCAGGCGGTCTTGGCGGTTTTTCGGGGCTTGGCACAAAGGCAGGCTGTGGGGGCTTGTTTGTCGGAAATAATAACGGCATTTTATCTGACGGCGGGTATAATAATGCCTATAAAAATACATTTATGATAAATACGGCAGCATCCGGCGAGAATTTTATTCCATACAATATCAATAATTATTACGGAAATTGTACGGTTTCAAATTCAAACGGTCAAACGGCGGAATTTGTGGCGCCTTCTTATGTTTCATCAGCCGGTGAAAAATTGGGTTCCGCAGGTTCAGGCGGCGGTGGCGGCGGTTATAGCAGCAAATATGGCGCAGGCAAGGGCGGCAGCGGTCAAAACGGTTATGTAATGATAAATTGGCGCTATTAGTTAATTAAAAATTAAAATAGATTGAAACCCTAAAATTTGATAAAGTAAAAAGTCAACTTTAGGGTTTTTGTATAGTTATAGCTATAAAATAAGCTTTTTGGGCTATTAAATAATTTGTCGATAGGCTATAAAAACAGTGTAATATAATTGTTTCGCATGAGTGTTTTTAAACGAATAGTTTTTAAATATTTTAAATGTGAACTAAAATGCAAAAAGGCAATAATTTTTGATGAATTAATGGTCGGAATGAATTATAACCTATGGCTTTTGGTTATAAAATAGGGTTTTTGGGCTATTAAATAATTTGTCGATAGGCTATAAAAACAGTGTAATATAATTGTTTCGCATGAGTGTTTTTAAACGAATAGTTTTTAAATATTTTAAATGTGAACTAAAATGCAAAAAGGCAATAATTTTTGATGAATTAATGGTCGGAATGAATTATAACCTATGGCTTTTGGTTATAAAATAGGGTTTTTGGGCTATTAAATAATTTGTCGATAGGCTATAAAAACAGTGTAATATAATTGTTTCGCATGAGTGTTTTTAAACGAATAGTTTTTAAATATTTTAAATGTGAACTAAAAAGCAAAAAGGCAATAATTTTTGATGAATTAATGGTCGGAATGAATTATAACCTATGGCTTTTGGTTATGAAATAGAGTTTTTGGGCTATTAAGTTTAATTTATATTTATAAAATGCTTTCATAGAAAAAGATAAAAATTAAGCCCCATTTATTGGGGCTTTTTGTTGGTTAAAATTAAAGGGTTGATGCAAAATTTTTCATATTTGAAATAAATTTATTGCACAAAGTGCCAAAATCGTTTTTATCTGTAATTATTTCGATATAGCAAAGTTTTTTACCTTTGAGGGTTTTAATTTCATTGATTGTTTCAATAAAATCTTTTGTGGTTAAAACTTTTTTTGAATAAAAATCTTTGTTGTCGGAAAAAGCTTGCATGAGCTTGATGTAGTTCCAGTTTGTTATATCGTTGAATTTGTCGTTCGGGTCTTTGGATAAAACTCTTTCAACCGTATATCCGCTATTGTTTAAGACAAAAATAACAGGGTGCAAATCATATTCGAAAAAATTTGCAGCCTCTTGAACGGTTAATTGGTGGGCGCCTTCGCCTGTAAACATGATATGGTTTCTTTTTTTATCTGCAAGCATTGCACCAAATAAAGCAGGTGTTGCCCAACCGATTGAACCCCAAAGGGTTTGAGAAATGTATTCCATTTTGCTTTTTAAATTTAAAAAAGCGCCGGATAAGCTTACAAGCCCTGTTTCCATTGTAAAAACATCATTTTCATCAAACAAAGTTTCAATTATGGGTAAAATGTCATCGGTTTGAATTTTTTCTTTGCCTGTTATTTTTTTGGTTGTTTGTTTAAAATTATTTTTTTCAAAAGTTTTTGTGATTTTTTCGTTTAATTTTGAAATAATATCTTGAATTAAGACATTTTTATAAATTTTGCCCTGAATTATAACTTCATCTTTTTTAATTTCAATGTCAATTTCTTTTTCAAATGCGCTAAAACCACCGGTGTTTAAATCGACATTCAAAAAACCCATTGTTATTATTAAATCTGAAGCTTTTATTGTTTCTTGAACGGAAGGCGACAATTTGCCTGCATTTACACCGATAAAATTTGAATTTAGTTCGTCTATAACGCCTTTTCCCATTAAAAAGGTTCCAAACTTCATATTTGTTTTATCAATAAAGTTTAAAATTTCATTTTGAAGCTTGTATCTTTTGCATAAATAATCAAAAAATATAACAGGATTTTTTGATTTTTCAATTAGTGAAACAATTTTATCAGCTGCTTCATTTAGCGTTAATTCTTCTGATTTTTTGTAATTTATTTTGTCAAAATCATCTTCTTTAATTAAATGCTCTGTCACATCTATTGGAATTGCAATATAAACAGGCATTTTCTCGTTAACAAAAACATCAAAAATTCTGTCTATTTCTTCTTTTGCATTGTCAAAATTTAGAAATGCCGTTGTTTTAACAACATTTTTGTATGCATTTTGAAAATTATGGTAATTAACATCTGAAAAATTGTGATGAACAATAACATTTTTTTCTATAAAAGATGTTTTTGGGGTGCCTACTATATGAATAACAGGAACATTTTCAGCCATAGAACCGGCTATGCCGTTTATTGCGCTTAATTCGCCAACTCCATAAGTGGTAACTATTGCGCCATAGCCTTTTATTCTTGCATAACCGTCTGCTGCATAGCTTGCGTTTAGCTCGTTTGTGCAATTTGTCCAATTTAGTTCATCATCTTTTATAATTGCATCTAAAATATTGAAGTTATAATCTCCGGGAAGCCCAAAGACATTTTCAATTCCCAAAAATTTTAATTTTTTAACAAGATAATCTGCAACTTTAATTTCCATTTTAATGCTCCAAATAATTGCTACATGTATAGTAATTCTAAAACAAAAATAAAGCTTATGTCATTATCTTGATAAAATCTTTATAAAAAAAGCCCCTTTGTTTGGGGCTTTATATATTTTATTCCTCTTGATTTGCAAGAACGTATAGTTCTGCAAGAATCGGCATATATTTTTCTTGAGTTGCACTGTCTAAGTTTCTTATGGCATCTATTATTTT
The DNA here is from genome assembly GCA_944325175.1 of Candidatus Gastranaerophilales bacterium. GTDB lineage: Bacteria > Cyanobacteriota > Vampirovibrionia > Gastranaerophilales > Gastranaerophilaceae > Galligastranaerophilus_A. Next base: position 10,694 of record CALUYZ010000007.1, read on the forward strand.
ATCGCTTGAATTGTAGTTAGAATATAATTTGCCGATTATATTTTGCGCTTCTTCTTTTGTCATATTCGAGGTATCAACATTTTCAAGCAAATTTTCAACTGTATTATTGCTTATATTTGTGGTTCTGTAATATTCACTTGATTTGCTTGCAATTTCATCTGAATTATCATAACCAAACGAGTTAAAATATTCTTTAAGTGCGTTGGTTTCGCCACCGCCCCATTGGTCTTGCTGAATGTCTGAAACGTATTGAGATGCAAGCTCATAATCGTTTGTAACGCCTGCTTTATCAATTCTATCTCCGTAATTATAGAGATCTTTACTGTCTAAGCTTTTTTCAAGGCTTCTTTCGTTTTCTGTGCCTGTTTTATTATAGGCGCGTTTGATGTCTGTCATTAATTCATCTGAAATATTATAGTTGCCGTTTTCATCAGAGCCAAATATTGCCTTCATTACTTCATCTTCGTTGTATGTGCTGCTATAATTACCGTAGTAACTTATATTGCTTGGGTTTGTTAAACTTTTTTCTATGTCGTTTGCAATTAAAGATGCGATTTCTTCTTTTTGGGCTGCATCTCCCTCATTATAAGCCTGTTGAAGGGCGTTTACCATTTTTGTACACATTTCAGGATTATCTTTATAAGCTTCTAATAGCGAACTTTGAACCTCATCGCCTGAATATATTTGCGCAAGTTCATAAACAGCATTATAATTGCCGCTTTCTATGTATTCGTTAATAAAATCAACGGCACCTTCAGGATTATTTTTGATGTTGTTTGAAATGGCTGTAAGTTCTTGAGTCATATCATCAGAGCCTTGTCTTGCAAACGGTTGTACAAGCCCATCATCAATATCTTCACCGCTTACTTTTGCCATATATGTTGCGCCACCTTCGCTATCGTACATAACCGAAGGAAGTGCGGACCATTCGCCTGTTTCAGGGTCTTTATAAAATTCTGCGCTTGTACCGTCAGAATATGTTACGCTTTTTGTTCTGCCACCGTCAATATATTTTTCTTCAGCAATTTCTTTATCGGTGTATTCAAGAGCTGTCATTGTGTTTTGAGAATTTATACAGGCAGCATCTATATCTGCTTGAGTTATGTTTGAATCATCAAGAGAATATGTTCCGTCATCATTTTTAACAACTCCAAGCGCAAGAGCATCTTCCTGTTGATTTTTGGCTGCTTGTTGCTCGGCTTTTGCTTGTTCTATTGAACCTTCTGTTTCTTGAATATTTGTTTCAATGCTTGCTATGTGTTCGTCTAATTTTGCAAGTTCTTCTTGATATTCATCTTTTTCATCAGCATATTCTTGTTTTAGCTCATCTAATTCTTTCTTATATTGTTCAAGTTCTGATTTTTTGGTATCAATCAGCTCTTGTTTTTCATCTGCTTTACTTTTGGCGTCATCTTGTTTTTGAAGTGCATCAAGATATGCTTGTTTTGCATCTTCAAGCGCTGCTTGCAAATTTGCTTTATCTTCATCACTTGCATTGTTATATTCTGATAATTTTGAACTGTAATCAGCTAAGGCGGAATTTAGAGAAATGTTGGCATCTGAAAGTTCTTTTTGTGCGTCTGAAAGCTCTTTTTGTGCGCCTGTAATTTCTTCTTGTTTGGTTGAAACATTTGTTTGAATTTCATCCATTGCATATTCAAGAGGAATAAAAACCTGATCTCCTGCGCATAAAACTTCGCCTTGTCTTTGAATTGCAGTATTTTTTTCCTGATTATATTGTTGTAATTGATTACAAAGGGCCTGAATTTCTTGAGCGCTTGCACCTTCTCCAAGCTGGTTTGCAGCTATATTCCAATAGCAATCATTGCGGTTTCCCGTTCCCCAGGCATCAACCTTAATTGAATTCAGTGCTGAAATTTTGTCTTCGCTCATAATTTTTCCTTTTCCTTCCTTTACCTTTATATTAATCGGCAAATGTCCATAAAAGCTTTAAAACAAGAAAAAAACCGCTTTACAAATGTTTACAATTATAATAATTTGCCTTTTAAATTTTTGTTTGATAGATTTTAGAAATGGAGTTTATTAAAAAAAATAAAATTTTATTAATATTATTGGTTTTGGCTGCTTTTTGCCTTTATTTATCGGTTGGAACCGTTGCAAATGTTTATATAGATGTAGGAAGAGAAATTTATTATCCAAAAGCCATTTTAGAGGGAAAAATTTTATATAAAGATTTATTTTGCATCTATGGACCTTTTTCCTATTTGCTAAACGCATTTTTATATAAAGTTTTTAAAGAAAGCCTTAATACTTTATATTTTGCAGGAAGTTTGTCTGCCCTTTTAATTGTTTCTTTTGTTTATTTAATTTCAAAAAAATTTTTAACTAACTTTGTTTCAATCTCAATAACTTTGTTTGTAATTATAACAGGTTGTCTTGCAACAAGAATTTTTAATTATACTCTTCCTTATTCTTATGCTGTTTTGTATGGTCTTGTTTGCTTTTTAGCTTCTCTTTATTTTTTAATAAAATATGAAGAAGAAAAAAAAGAAAGAAACATCCTTTTAGCTTCTTTGTTTGGGGGGTTATCTTTTGTAAATAAATATGATTTTTTGCTTTATATAATTCCTTTTTCTGTAGTTATTTTTAAAACAAAAAATTTAAAATTAATTCTGAAATCATATTTTTTATACCTTTTGCCCGTTATTCTTTCTTTTGCATTTTTATTTTTTCAAGGTTTAACAATATCAAATTTAATCAATATGGCAAATGTGATTAAAAATTTCACCTTAACGGATGCAATGAAAAACTTTTATACAACACAAGGGGTTTACTATACAAACAAGGTTTGGTTTGGGTGGTTTGAATCTTTAATTTCAGATTTTATATATTTAATTTTTATAATTCCTTCGATTGTTTTATTTAAGAAAGAAAATAAATTTTTAAAGATTTTAGCTTCTTTTGTTATTTTAATTTGCTTTGTTTTGGGTTCTGTTTATATCAGGCAAACGGATTATCTTTTTTTAACGTTTTTAACTTTAGTTTTATTTGTTTTTAGATTTAATAAGAACAATTTTTCAGAAAATATTCTTATTTTAAGCTCGCTTTCAATAAGTTTAAAATCTCTGTGGGGTTTGTCACACGTTAATTACGGCATTTACTATGCACCTGTTATTTTTATTTCATTTTTTATAATTGTGAAAAATAACTTAAATAAAACTTTGCTAAATTCATTGGCTGTGTTTTTGCTTGTTATGTCAGCTGCATATTTTTCCGTGAATTTGTCTTGGATAGTTAATATAAAAGGAAAAATTGAAACCAAAAAAGGTACCGTAACAACTGTTGACGAGTGGGGCAATATAACAAAAGAATTAATTAACTATATTGACACCATAAAAGAAGACAACCCCAACATTTTAATTTTGCCTGAAGGGTTAATTATAAATTTCTTGGCAAATAAAAAAAATACACCGGAAGGGTTTTATAATTCACTAATTCCCCTTTATACAGAGGGTTTTGGCGAAGATAAAATAATAGACCATTATAAAAAAAATTCGCCTGATTATTTTGTTTTAACCAATATGCAAACAGGAAGCTATAACAAGGGTGAAATTTGCAATACTTACGCTTTTGAAATTTGTAAATTTATTTTGGAAAATTATATTCCGATTAAAAAAATTGAAGATAAAAATTCAAAAATACTTATATTTAAAAAAGAGAGGGGCAATTTATGATATTTGATGATTTTAAAAATTTTGATTTATATGATATTGATGAAACAGTTAAAAATTTTATTTTAAATATAGACCCAAACATCTCAACAGGGCGCCATATAATTTCAGATAAGGTATTTATAAATATTGACGAATACAAAACAAGAGATGACAGTGAAACTAAACTTGAAGCCCACAGAAAATATATAGATATTCAATTTTTAATTCAAGGGGAAGAAAAAGTTTATATAACAGATAGAAACAACCTAAAAGTTAATGTTGAATATAATGATGAAAAAGACATCGAATTTTTTGAAAAAACAGATAAAAAATTAAACGTTGTTTATTTAGAAAAAAACAAATTCGTTGTTTTATATCCTGATGATGTTCACAGCCCCTGTATGAACTATGAAAACGAAAATAAACCTGTAAAAAAGGCGATTGTTAAAATAAAAATTTAAAAAGGGCTTCTTTAATTTAAAGAAGCCCTTAAAGGAGGTCAAAACAACAAACCGTTCCTTTTTGATTATTTTATAAAATTGTTGTTTTTTAGTTATTACCAAAGGCAATGGTAACTGTTTCTTTGGGGTTAACCCTTGAGATTCTGTTACCTGAACCGTCTACAACGTATGTGATTTCATCACCTGCGTTTTGGAATAAGCCCATTGTGCCTGATAGTGCGGTTCTTGTTAAGTCAACAGGAGCTTTAAGGGTTGTTTTAATGCCGTCACCATAGCTTCTGCCTGCGGCTTTAAAGTTAGCTGAAAGCAATTCGCCCGTACCTGTACCAACTTGGTCTAATAATGCTTCAGATGCGTTACCTAAACCAACAAGCATACCGCCAACGGTTCTGCCTACGTTACCTAAGGTTGAACCAACCAAAGTAAATGGCATTTCAATGAATCTTATAATACCGTTTACATCTTTTTGTTTTTCAATTCTTGCGGTTAAAACTTGTTTTGGTAACGGGTGTTTGCAGCCGTTGCAATCAACAATTTCCGTAAATGCAAGTTTAAGTGCGCCGTCATCACATTTAGACGGTCTTACAACTTCTGTTACTTTACCGTTTACTCGGCTTCCGCAAGGGAATGTAACGCCGTCTATTGTAATTTCGTGTTTGGTTACAGCTGCAAATCTTTCACCAACGTTTGCGTTTTTAGCGTTAATTATATCTTTCATTTCTAAAGATAAAGTAGGAATACAAACGGGTGTTTCTTTTTCTACATAAGTTGTTTTAGAAGGACCTATTGCTGTTTTTGTTTGAGCAGTGTCGTATCCCCCTGCAATTCTTACGTTTTGAAGCATTGATGAAATTTCAGCACGTGTTGCATTGTCTTTTGGTCTGATTTTATTAGGTGTTTGGCTGTCTTTTAAGGCACCGTTATCTATTGCCTTTGCAACATGTTCTTTTGCCCAAGCGGGAACTTGGTTACCGTCTTGATATTTGCTTAAAATTTCATCAGCTTTGCAAGCATCCATTGGGCAGTTTACGCCTTTAGATAAAATGCTCATAGCTTCGCACCTTGTAATTGGGCTGTTTGGCATAAATTTGCCGTCAGGGTGTCCTGCTAACATATCGGATGAAACACCTTTATTAATTGCTTCATAAGCCCAGTGGTTTTTTGGAACATCTTTAAAATCGCCTGAAGCGCTTAGAGGTGTATTTTCAAGGTTGTAGCCTTTTACAACCATTTGCGCCATTTCAGCACGTGAGATATTTTTGTTTGGTTTAAACATATTATCAGGATACCCCACAACAACGCATTGGTCTGTTAAGCGGTTAATTTCGCCTGATGCCCAATAGTTGTTTGGAACATCGGGGTATTTTTGATCAAACATGCCAGAAGCACCACCTGTAGCACAGCCGCAATCTGATTTAGAATTGCAGCAAGGCTCCATTTCTTTGTAGATAGCCTTCATTGTGTTTGGTGATTGAATGTTTGGTTCAGGGCAGCAAGCGCTTTTTGGAAGAATTTTTTCATCTAAAATAGGAGCTGCTGCACCCGTTAAACATTGGTCTTCAACCGGAACGCCCGCAATCATACCCATTTTTGAATCTTTAATGATTGCAACATTGTTGGGTTCACCCACAACGGCACTATTTGCATTTGTGTATACTGAATTTGGGTATGTGTAGGTTTGAAGGTTTGTGTTTACTTTGCTATCGTCGTAGCAAGGTTTTGCGCACTTATCTTGTTTGCACTTGTTGCAATTATCCATTGCCTTCTGGCATGGGTCGCACGGTGCTGCTGCTCCCGTTTCGCATGGGTCGCATTTCTTCTTTTTTTTTGCCTTTTTACATTTGCATTTGTCTTCTGCTTGTTTGCATTTAGAACATGTTGCAGTATCAGGCGTTACCTTTTGAACTGATTCAACAGGGCAAGCACCGCCTGTAGAGCATGCAGCAAAACTTACAGGTACCGTAAAGGCAAAAACGGTAGCAACTAAAGTAGCTGTCAAAAAGAATTTTTTTGTGGTCATCTTTCCTCCTTTTATTAAAGAAATATTTTTGTTCATGCAAAAAGTGCATAATTAACTATTTAGCTTTAGTTGAATTATGCACTTTTAAAATATTATCTTCATTGCCACTATCGACTATCTTTGTGGGTTATTTTATTTTGTTTTATTGTCCCATCCGATATTTTTTTGTCAAAAAGGGCAAGGGGGTTGGATTTTACGGATATTATGAGAAAAGGGTTAGAAAGTTCCTTCAATTTCTTTAATAATATAATCACTGACCCAAACAAAGTTTTTGTTTGCTTCCGCTAATTGTCTTAAAGGATTAATTGAATTTTCACCGATTCTAATTAAGCTCATAGCGGCAACACCTCTTTGAACGCCTTTAGAGCCGGTTAATTTATCAATAAGAAATTCAATGGCGCAATCACCATAGCTTACAATTTCATTTTCAATAGCGCTTTTTAAATTGTTATCTGCACTGTTTAATTTTTCAAATAAATTTGAAAGTTCAAATTTAATGTCTTTAATTTCTCTAATTGCGCTATTTGTGAGTACTGCCTGCATTTCATCTCCTTTATGTGTTATTTTATATTCTGAATTATAAGTGAAAAAAAATGAAAACTCGTTTTTTTTAATATAATCTTTATATCAAAGTAAAGCTTTATAAAGATTACCCCCGATAATCTAATTGTAAGCCGTATTTTAGCCTTTTATATTTTTTAAAAAGGAGGGCTTTTTTATGCAAGAAAAAATTAAAAATATTAATGCAAGGCAAATTTTAGATTCAAGAGGAACACCCACAATTTCTGTTGAAATTGAGCTTAATTCAGGGCTTAGGGCTTCAGCTTCGGTTCCGTCCGGCGCTTCAACAGGAATTAATGAGGCTTATGAATTAAGAGATAATGAAAAAACCGTTTATATGGGACGAGGGGTTTTATGTGCGGTTAAAAATGTTAAGGAGATAATTTCAAAGGCATTAATCGGAACATCTGTTTTAGAGCAGAGAAAAATTGATGAAATATTAATTAATATTGATGATTCTGAAAATAAGCAAAATTTAGGCGCAAACGCAATTTTGGGTGTTTCGCTTGCAGCATCAAGGGCGGCTTGTAAATTTTTAAATATCCCCCTTTATAAATATTTAGGCGGAATTAACGGAAACATTTTGCCAACGCCTATGATAAATATAATAAATGGCGGCGTTCATGCAGATAATAATCTTGAATTTCAAGAATTTATGATAACACCAACAGGTGCAGACAGTTTCCATTCAGGGCTTAGAATGGCAGTTGAAACTTTTTATTCCCTTAAAAAAATTTTAAAAGAAGAAAATATGATAACCTCTGTTGGTGATGAAGGCGGTTTTGCGACTAATATAAAATCAACAAGAGAAGCGCTTGATATGATAATAGCAGCAATAAACAAGGCAGGATACACTACGGAAGATATAAAAATATGCTTAGATGTTGCCTCAAGTGAATTTTACAATGAAAATTATTATGAATTAAAATCTGAAAATTTAAAACTCACTCGTTTAGAAATGGCAACTTATATTCAAAATTTAGTGGAAGATTATCCTATCATTTCAGTTGAAGACCCTATGGCAGAACAAGATTATGAAGGGTGGAAAATTATAACAAATAATCTTAAAGATAAATGCCTTCTTGTTGGCGATGACCTTTTTACAACAAATGTAAAATTGTTATCTGAAGGAATTAACAATAATCTTGCAAATGCAATTTTAATTAAACCAAACCAAATAGGCACATTAACAGAAACTCTTGAATGTATTAAATTGGCACAATTAAACGGCTATAAAACAATAATTTCACATCGTTCAGGCGAAACAGAAGACAGTTTTATTTCAGATTTAGCGGTTGGCATAAACTCAGGTTTAATTAAAACAGGTTCTGTTACAAGGTCTGAAAGATGCGCAAAATATAACAGATTACTTGAAATTGAAGGTGAATTAAACAGGGAATTTCAAGGTTGCAGAGGCGAAGGCGCAAGATATTTAGGCTATGGCAGTTATAATAATAAATTCTTAAAATGGAATTTTTGTAATATGAACTGTAATAAAAGAAATTAATTTTAAACAGAAAAAATAACCGGATGATATCATCCGGTTATTTTAACTTAATAAAACTTTATGCAATAGTATTTAATTTATTGCCCGAGTTTGAATCAAATTTATCTTGTGCGTTTTGTTGCAATTTTAAAACATTGTTAACTGCTGCCATATAATCGCTTCTAACGCTTCTTTGAGTTTTTGTGGCAGGTGTGCTGCCGGTAAAACCTTCTGAACTTTTATTTACCTTACCACCTTTAAATACGACATTCTGCTGAATTGGATTTATCATAACAACTACCCCCGTATGTACAAAACATGAAATGAAAAAAAATTGCTCTAACTGACAAAAATATCTTCACCTATGTTCTTGTTTAATATTATCATATTTTTATTTTTTTGAACAGTACCCTATCTAACTTATTTTAATCGGAAGCAAAATTATAAAACTTGTAGATTTTTCCCCGTTTTTCAACTGTTTTGAGCTAAAAGTTATTTTTCCTTCGTGTTTTTCTATTATTTTTTTACAAATTGCAAGCCCAAGCCCTGTACCTTCGCCCACTTTTTTTGTGGTAAAGCCTGCTGTAAAAATTTTCTTTTTGTCGGCTTCTTTAATTCCATAGCCGTTATCTGTTATTTTTATTTCAAGAAAATCATTCTTTTTGTTTGTTGCAATGGTTATTTCACCTTTTCTATCGGGATTTTCTGATTTTTCTTTTTCAATACTTTGAATTGAGTTCATTAAAATGTTTAAGAAAACTTGATTTAACATGTTGGGGTAGCAGTCAATTTCAGGAATATTACCGTATTCTTTTATAATTTGAATTCCTTTTTTGGTTTTGTGTCTTAAAATTTCTAAGGTGAGGTCAAGCTCTTTGTTTATATTTGCGGCTTGTTTTATTGTTTCATCAAGCCTTACAAACCTTTTTAGCGATTGAACCAAATTTGTAATTCTTTTAATTGCTTCCCTGTCAATATTGTTTATATCTTCAAAGGTTTCAGATAAATCAGAATCAATATTGGCTTTAATTGCATTTGTCAGCTTGAATAAAATTTCGTTGTTGGCTGAAATTGAAGCTAAGGGAGTATTAATTTCATGGGCAACAGATGCTATTAATTGCCCTAAAGACGCCATTTTTTCTGAATTTATGAGCTGTAGTTGAGTTTCTTTAAGTTCATTTAAGGTTTTTTGAAGTTCTTCTTTTTGCTTGTTCACTTCCATAAATAAACTTGCACTTAAAATTGCATTTGAAACTTGCATTGAAATGCTTACTAAAAGCTCTCTTTCAGCTTCCGTTATATTCTTTTTGGGTGTAAAAATGACGATGATTGAAAAAAGTTCGTTTCTTTTATATATTGGCATAATGATTCTTTTAACACCTGTTTTTATGTGTGTTTTAGATTTATCATGGTCTTTTAAGCTCATCATTATGCTTGGTTGATTTTTATTAAGCTCGTCTGTAATTTTATTGCCGTAGTATAAAATTTTATCATCAGGAACCTTGTTTAGCGGATAATTAAATTCAATTTCAAATTCGTTTTCATTAATTTTTTTTGCATAGTAAAGCTTGTTTGCGCCAAAAATAAGGCTTAATTCTTTTAGTGCATTATTTATTAAAGTTGTTATATCAAGGGTTTTAGAGAGGCTTGTTAAAATTCTGTTTAAAAGTGCCATTTTAACCGCTTGGTTTTGCGCTTTTGAATTAATGTTTGAAAATTCCTGATTTTGAATTTTTAGTTTTTCGTTTTCTTCAAAAATTTTTTCACATTCTAAATCTTTTGTGCAATCGTAAAAATAAATTATTCGATATTTTTTAATTGAAAAAGCCTTTACGATAAAATATAAAAAATTATTCTCTGTTTGCTGGTACATACCATAAGTTACATAAGACAATTTTGACTCAATCGCTTCATCGAAAGGGGTTTTTGTTATATCACCGTTTAAAAGGCAAAAATCAAAATTAAATTTATACCCTATTTTTCTTAGGGTTTTTATATCGTTGGAATTTGCTTTTATGTTGAAAACATTCTGGCATGCTCTATTTTGGTAAAACGTGCCTTGAATTGTATCATAGATTATAATCGGTTCTTTTAAATTGTGATAAAAACTTCTTAAAAGGCTGCTCATCTAAAATGTAAATTCGTCTGTCGGTTTTTTAACATAAAAGCCTAAGCCCACGGGTTTGAAACTTGAATTTTCCGTTTTAAGAGCAAAATTTTCTTTATTTAATTCATTAACTTTTTGTCTTAAAGTTTCATTTTCCGTTTTTGCTTTTATAAGCTCAACAATAACTTCATCAAGCCCGTCAAGCTTTTCTGATAGAACGTTTGTAATTTTATTTATAACATTATTTTCAACGGCATCAATTCTTTTAATGAATGTAGCCTGAACATTTGCACTAAGAGGTTCAATTTTTGGAGCTTCGCTTCTTGTAGGCAAACTTTTGGAAGCTAAAAAGTCTTCATCTAAAGCCACAGGTTCTTTTTCTATTATTTCCGGTTTGTTTCTTAAAATTGTTTCTTCTCTTAGTTTTCTTATTTTATTTTCTTTAGCTTGAGAATTATCCGCAAAATTTTGCGCCATTTGCCGGCTTCTTTCTTCTTGTAATTTTTTTGTATGTTCGTATAGCTCTTTAACTTTTCTTAAAACATCCACATCACTTTTTGAAAAATATATATTGCCAAAGCCGTCTTTTTTAGGTCTTAAACAAGCCCTTTGGCAGAGCGCGGAAATTTCCCTTGCATCGGAATCCAGTATTCTTAAAAGTTGTCCTGCACTTACTATTTCATCGGGGTAATTAGTTTTTGTTGCTTCCACTTGAAAACTTCCTCTTAAAAAATCTTGTTTGATTACATTATAATTTAAAACCATTAAAAAAACGTTAATTGTAATTTTATTTTTACAAATCGAAACGAACAGGCGAAAACATTTATATATTGCCCCCTTCTAAATATTTTTTGATTACTAAAATGTTTTCATCAATTTCGACATTAAGAAAATCAACACTCGGGTTTATTTCTAAAATTTCAATTAGCTCTATCGGAAAATATATTCCAAAACTGCCGCCGCTTTTTTGAAAAGTTCTTACCATATTATTTTTATATTTTTCAATATCTTCTTTAAAAACAGGTTTGATAAAAATTGCACCATTTTTGGATGTTATTAAAACCTTGTCTTCTTTTGGGTCATAGCCTAAAAGTTTTAACAATGGCTTTGAAAAATAAAATTCCCACCCGTTTCCGCTTGCTTTTAGCTTTTTCTTCATAATAAAACCTGCAATTATTTTGTGCGTTCAATAAAATGTATTATTTGACAAAATTATAAAAAATCGCTAAATTATTTAATACATTCTATTTACCTTATAATGAACGTATGAATATGAAAGATACAGATTTTGTAATTACAAAAGAGTTTGAAAAAATGATTGATGAACTGCTTGCGCTAAATATGGAAACCCATTCCCTTTTGATGAAATTAAAAGCTAATTCTATTAAGGGTACAGTTCAAATTAAAGAGGTTATTTTTTTGTTAAACCATATAAGTTCTGAAAGTAATGAGATTGCAAGCTTTATTAGAAATGCAATTAAAATATACTGGTAAAGATTGGCAAATTTTCTTGAAGTTTTTCACTTTTTTTCAGATAATGTAATTAATATTTTTTGGGAGTAATTTTATGACAAGGGGTGTTTTTATTACATTTGAAGGGGCGGACGGTTGCGGCAAAACCACACAAATTGAGCTTTTAAAAAAATATTTGGATGAGAAAAAAATTAAAAATATTCAAACAAGAGAACCGGGCGCAACAGAACTTGGCGTAGAACTTAGGAAAATTCTTCTTCACTATGAAAAACCGGTTTCAAGTGTTGCAGAAACTTTTCTTTATTTGGCAGATAGGGCGCAGCATATTGAATTTGAAATAAAACCAATGTTAGATGAAGGTTACATTATTTTATGCGACAGATTTATTGATTCCACCGTTTCATATCAAGGGTATGCAAGAAAACAAGATATTGAACAAATAAAAAAATTGAATGAAATTGCAACTAAAGGCCTAAAGCCTGATTTAACCATTGTTTTTGACATTGAATCAGAAGTTGCGCAAAAAAGGCTTCAAGGCGAAAAAGACCGTCTGGAAAAAGAAGGCTTAGAATTTCACAAAGCCCTAAGGTTTGGCTATTTAGAATTAGCCAAAAAAGAGCCTGAAAGAATTAAAGTAATAAATTCTAATGACACAATTCAAAATATCCATAAAAAAGTGGTTGAATTAATTTCAAGGTATATTGAATGTTAAAAAAAATCTTTATTTTCCTTGTATTGTTTGGGTTTTGCCTTCCTTCCCATTCATATAGCGAAGAAAATTATAATCTGCTTTTAGAACAATATAAAAATAATGAAATAAAAAGCGCTCTAAAAACAATCAAAAAAATTGATTTAGAGGGTAGTTCAGATGCTAAAATTTCTCTTTTGAAATATGAAATTTATAGGCGTGCAAATAAATTAAACAAAGCAAAAGAAGCCTTAATTGATGCAATTCAATTTGATTCCAAGTGTTTTGAAGCCTACATCGGCTTAACTATTATTTCAATTCAAAATAACGACCCGAAAAGTGCAAAAAATTATTTAAAAGAAGCTGTTGAAATTGAGCCTCAATTAAATGATTCGCCCGATATTTTATACTACTTGGCAAAAATTTGTATTTTAGACAAAGATTTTAATTCAGCCAAAGAATACATTTTAAATGCGATTGAATTAAACCGTGATGAAAAAGAATATTATCTGGAATTAGGGAAAATTTATTTATTTCAAAAAGATTATCTGAAAGCCGTAAACGCTCTTTCTTTTGTACTTGACGGCAATGATTTTTTAGAAGCCGAAGCTTCAAATTATATAGGGCTTGCCAACTATAAAAGGGGAAATTATTCTCAAGCCCTTAATTACTTTGAAAAAGCGGTTGAAATAAACCCAAACGGCTTTATTTATTTAAACAACCTTGCAATATGTTATAAAAGTATTCAAGATATTGAAAATTTTAAAAAAACAGTAGATAAAATTTTAAATTTAACCCCTGAAATTCCTGAAGATTATATTGAATTAAGCCAATTATATATGGATAGAAACAACTTTGAAGCCGCCAAAAACACCTTAGAAGAAGGGGTTAAAAACTATCCTGATAACCTTCTTTTAAAAGAATTGCTTAATAAACTTAACAAAACTCAAATTTAACTTCATTTTCATTATTTTTCATGGGAAAATCGCCTTAAAAAAGGTTTTAAAATGGAAAAAGATTTAAAAGCGGTTATTTTGGCGGCAGGCAAAGGAACAAGGATGAAATCTTTGCTGCCTAAAGTTATGCATGAAGTTTTTAATAAGCCGCTTGTTGCAAGAGTTTTAGATTCCGTAATTGAGGCAGGAGCTAAAGAAAACATTGTTATAACAGGGCACAAAAGAGAAATAGTTGATGAATATTTAGCTAAAAATTACCCCTCAACCGTTTCTGTTTTTCAAAAAGAACAGTTAGGAACAGGGCATGCTATAAAATGTGCAAGCGAAAAAATACAAAATTTTAAAGGCAACATTTTAATTTTGTGCGGCGATACGCCTTTAATTACATCAAAATCAATTCAAAATATCGTAAAATTTCATAATGAAAATAATGCAGATATAACGGTCGTATCTGCATTTTTTGATGACCCATACGGTTATGGCAGAATTGTTAGAGATAATGAAAATAATGTATCTGAAATTGTTGAAGAAAAAGATGCAAGCCCTGAAATTAAAAAAATAAAAGAAGTAAACGCCGGCATTTACTGCATTAACTGGGAAACAACAGGCAAATACATTGATGAAATTAAAAACGATAACAACCAAAAAGAATATTACTTAACAGACTTAATAAAATTAGCAAAAAAAGGTTCAAAAAAAGTTTGTCCGTACGTTTTAGAATCAGCAGATGAAATTTTTGGCATCAATTCAAGAAAAAATTTAGCAGAAGCAATATCTATAATGAGACAAAGGAAATTAGACGAATTAATGGAAGCAGGTGTCACAATTATTGACCCAATGACTACATATATTTCACCTGAAACCACCATTGAACCTGAAACCGTTATTTTGCCATCAACTGTTATTGAAGGCAAAAATAAAATCGGCAAAAACTGTAAAATCGGTCCCTTTGCACATTTAAGAGGTGATTGCACAATAGCGGATTTTGTTAAAATCGGAAATTTTGTCGAACTTAAAAAAGCTAATGTTCAAAGCCACACAAATATTTGCCACTTATCTTATGTGGGTGACAGCATAGTTGGCGAAAACGTGAATATAGGAGCCGGCACAATTACTGCAAACTATGATTCAAGAACAAAAATTAAATCACAAACGGTAATTAAAAATAAGGCTTCAATCGGTTCAAACACGGTTATTGTCGCCCCTGTTGAAATTGGCGAAAATGCACTTATTGGCGCAGGCTCTGTTATTACATCAGATATAAAAGCAAATTCGCTTGGTATAACAAGAGCAAAACAAAGAGAAATTGAAAATTACGTTAAATAAAAAAGGAGAAAATTAATGAAAGAAAGTGTAGAAGCTGTTTTAGAAAGAAAAACAAACGTTCTGCCCACCCATGATATAAAACTTTTCTCAGGCCGTTCAAATACAGTTTTGGCGGATGAAATTGCCAAATATTTAGGCACAAGCGTTGGTCCGATGATTATTAAAAACTTTTCTGACGGCGAAATTTACGTTCAAATTCAAGATTCAATAAGGGGTGATGATGTTTTTGTTGTTCAACCTTTATGCAACCCCGTTAATGAAAATTTAGTTGAGCTTTTAATTATAATTGACGCTTTTAAAAGAGCAAGCGCAAAAACAATTACAGCCGTTATTCCATACTATGGTTATGCTCGCCAAGACAGAAAAACCTCAGGCAGAGAAGCAATTACGGCTAAATTGGTTGCAGACCTTTTAACAACAGCGGGTGCTACAAGAGTTCTTGCAATGGATTTACACACAGGTCAAATTCAAGGCTTCTTCAACATTTTGGTTGATCATATTTATGCAACAAATATTATTGTAGATTATATTAAAAGGCTAAATTTAAACCACGATGAACTTGTTGCAGTATCCCCAGACACAGGCGGTGTTCAAAGAACAAGAGCATTTGCAAAACAACTTGCTTGCCCTCTTGCAATTATTGATAAAAGAAGAACTCAACATAACGTTGCCGTTGCAGACCATGTTATAGGCGATGTTAAAGGCAAAATTTGCGTTATGTTCGATGATATGATTGATACCGCAGGTACAATTTGCGAAGCAAGCAAACTTTTAATAAGAGAAGGCGCAAAAGAAGTTTACGTTTGTGCGGTTCACCCTGTATTTTCAGGACCTGCCTTACAAAGGTTAAACGATGCTCCTATTAAAGAAGTTATTGTTACAAACACAATTCCATTAACCACATCAGAATATATTCCTGAAAAAATTACTCAATTATCGGTTGCGCCATTATTAGGGGAAGCAATTTCAAGAATCCATGATGACCAATCCGTAAGTTCACTTTTTGGGTTTGAAAAGGAATATAAAACGTATTAATGCTTGATGAATTAAAAAAAGAATTGGAAAATTGCACAAAATGCCCGCTTCATGCGGGCAGAAATAAACTCGTTTTTTCAGACGGTTCCATAAATGCCAAAATTATGCTTATAGGAGAAGCCCCCGGTGCTGATGAAGACAAATCGGGGCTTCCTTTTGTAGGTCGTGCGGGTAAATTTTTAAATGAGTTATTGGAAAAAGCGGGAATAGACAGAAAAAAAGATTTATACATTGCAAACACGGTTAAATGCAGGCCGCCTGAGAACAGAAAACCTTTGCCCAATGAAAAAATAGCCTGTGAGGGTAATTTATTCAAACAAATTGAAGTGGTAAAACCAAAAGTTATAATTTTATGCGGTTCAACAGCAGTTGAAACGTTTATAAAAGATAAAAAACTTACAATCACAAAAATCAGAGGGCAAGTTTTTGAATATAAAAACGGCATAAAGCTTGTTCCCATTTTTCATCCCTCATATCTTTTAAGAAAACATTCAATAGAACCGGATGCCCCGAGGATGCTTACTTTAAAAGATTTAGAGATGATAAAAACAATGGTTTAAGTTGTAAAGAAACTGTAAAAATTAGCCAAAATACAGATTTTAAGCTAATATATTGTTGATTATGGGGAAATATCAAGAGATTGGGTCAGATTAAATTATGAGCATGAATAATAATTTAGAGGTAAAAGTTAGTGAATTAACGGATGTTATTAGAGGTTTATCGAATAAACCTTTTGTTGAAGCGTCTGATTTAAACAATGTTTTGAATAATTTTGTAAAACGAGTTGAAGATTCAAACGAGCTTAATATAAGCAAAATAACGGATGAAATGTCTGATGCTCTAATTAATGCTCTTAATGAAAAATATAAAGAAATTCAAGAAAGGCTTTCCTTATTTGAAAATTTTGCTGCCTCAGTTGAAAAAACCATTCAAAATTCAAAAACAGAATCGGAAATTACAAGAATTTTAAATGATATTGAAGCACTTCACTCTAAAATGAATTCTCAAGAGCTTCAAACAGAAAATTTAATTAATGCGTTTGATGCTGTTAAAAATTCATCAAGCGCAGGGCAAGTTTCAAGGCTGGCTGATGAAATTGTTTCAATTTCAAAATCGTATGACGGCATTGTTGAAGTTTTAAATAACAATTTTCAAGAATTTTTAAGAAGAGTTGAGGCGCAAGGCAGCAAGGAAGATATTCAAAGATTAAGATATTTCTTGGAATCTCTTGAAAATAACCAAAATGTTTTGGTTTCTGCAATGAATGTGGTGAATGACAAGCAAGAGGAAATCAAAAACATTGTAAGGCAATCATCTTCAGCACAAGCCATAGAAAAAATGGAATACATCCAAAATGCAATCAACCAGCTGAACAGAACCGCAATAGATGCTGCAACAAAGGCTGATCTTGAAATTGTATCCGATAAAATCAGCCAAACAATGGGGTTTATCAGCGAATTTAAACGTCAATATACAGATGACAACTCAGCTGATGTAAAAAACATTCTTCAAGGGCAATTAAACAACATTATAAGTAAACTTGAAAGCCTAAAATTTGATAATTCCTCAAATGTTAATGAGGATATAATAAGGCTTTATACATCGGTTGCAGAATTTAAAGACGGTGTGTATTCCGCTATAAATAATCAACTGAATGATGTTATTACTTCAATGGATGTGCAATTTGATAAAATTTCAAATTCTGTCGTCAATTCAACCTTGGATAATAACGAAGCAATTAACCATTTAACAGGCGAAATTCAAAAGGCTCAAAGCATTATGTCAGAAGGACTTGACGGTAAAATTGCTTCAATAAAAGAGGAAATTCAAAAACAAAACAGAGAAAATGCAATAACCGTTGTTAATTCCCTAAAAGGTGAATTAGAGGTTTTAAAAAATAATTTATCATCTGCAAATAATAATGAAAATATTCAAAATTTAGTTAATGCAATAGATGGTCTAAAATCGGGTTTAGATATTGATACTATTTTAATTCAAATTGATCAAATTAAATCTGCGCTTGATTTTACCCCCATAAAAGAACAAATCGAGCTTTTAAATAAAGATGAAACTATCAATTTAATTAATCAAAAAATTGACAGACTTTTTGAAATTTCAAATGCCGATAAAATTTTAAACAAATTGGAAGAAGTTTCTTCTGTTCTAAACCCCGATAACTTATATTCAGCGCTAAATTCAATTAATTCCAAAATTGATTTTTCTTATCTGGATGAAAAATTAAATTCCATTAAAGATTATCTTTCAAAAGGCGGTTTGGACGATAAACTTTTAAATATAAACGAAAAATTAAATATCGTTGAAAATATAAATGAAGAAATTGTTTCAATTAAAAATATTGACTATGCCCTAAATGAAATAAAAACTTCGATAGAAGAATATTTTAGGCTAAGCAATGAAAAAAACAATCAAGACAGGCAAAATCAACAAGATATTAAAGATGCCCTGAAAACAATTTATGAAAAATTGCAAGATGAATATAAGTTTGATGAACTTAAAAACCTTGTTAATTCGCTAAAAGAAGTTAAATTTTTACCTCAAGGCACAAATTTAAACTATGGCGATTTAAAAGAAAATTTTGTTTCCGTTAATGAAAATTTTGACAACTTAAATAAAAAAATAGATGAAATAAAAAATGAAAATTCAGCCTCAATTCAAAGAGTTTTAAATTCAATAAGTCAAAATTGGAATTCATCTTCAGATAATGCACAAGCTCAAAATAATCTTGATTTTAATACTGAATTATATGATGTTGCAAATTCAATAAGGGATGATATTAATTCTCAAGGTTCAAGATTAACAGGCTCTGTAATTGAACTTCAAGCAGAGGTAAAAGATGTTCAAGGCAATATTAAAGAAGATTTAAACACGTTTAATAAATACATACAAAATAAATTTGAATCTTTGGATGAAAGTTTTGTTAATTCGATTAATGAAATTTCAGAAAAAATAAACCTTTTAAATATTTCTTCAAATGAAGGATACGATAAACAAGCTTTAGATGATGTTAAAGAACAAATTATAACAGTTAATGAGTCTATTAAAAGAATTTCTGAAAATTCAATTTCTGACCAATTAAGCAATTTAGAACAAAGCATATTGGCTGCAAATATAGATAATACAAACATTACAAGGGAACTTGTTCAGCAAATACAAGCTTCTGTTTTAGAAAACATTCAATCCGTAAGGGGCAGCATATTGGCTCATGGCAGACAAGTGCCTTTTAATGAAACGGTAATTCCTTTGTTTGATGAATTTGAAACAAGGTTGAATGATAAAATTGTATCTCTTGAAACACTGATTGAAGAAACCGGAAAAACAGGCAATGACGGGCTTCAAGAGGTTTTATTGCAAGAAATAAATCAAACAAAAACAGAACTTCAAAATCAAATTAAAGTAATTGTAGAAGGTGCAAATGAAGCCCAAAAAGCCCTTTTGGGTGAATTAATCAAAGCGCAGCTTAATGAATTGCAGCTTGATAGTGTTAATTATCTAAAACAAGAAAGCGAAATTTTAACTTCTTTTGTTACGGAAAATCTTGAAGTACAAACAAAAGAAATCGTTTCAAAATTTGTTCAAATTTTAAATGCTAAAGAAAATTCAGAAGTAAGAATTAATTTAATTAAAACAATTACAGGCAATATTTCTGAAATTTTGGAAAACTCTAACTTTATAAAAGAAGGTTTTTCTTCCTTTAATGCTCAATTTGAAGAAATTTCATCTGCCTCAAAAGCGGTCAATGGGCTTTTAGAAGATTTTACCAATAAATTAGGGCTTGATTTTGAAAAAGCATTTTCTAATTTAGATGAAAAATTTAATTCCTTTGATTTACAAATTAAAGAAATTTTAAGCGAAAATAATTCTAATTTAATGGATAAACTTACATCTGTTGTAGATTTTGCAAATGAAATATCTTCAAAGCTTGTAAATTTAGATAGTGAAAATAATTCAAACTTAGAACTTTCGGTTAATGCAATTATAGAAAATGTTAAAGACCTTGAAGAAAAACTAAAAGAAACCGTTGAGGAAAAAACAAACAACTTAGAAGACAAATTAATTTCAATAAATAATGCATTTGAATTTCTAAAAGAAAAAGTTGAAAATTCGCTTGATGAGCAAAAAAATTCCATTGAAGGCGCAGCGAATTTAATTAACCTTGGTTTTGATGAATCTAAAGCCGATTTTAGAAATATTTCAGAAGGCAATAAAAAAGAATTATTAGATACAATTCAAAGCCTAAAGGATAATATCAATTTAATTGAAGCAAACATTGAAATTTTGGCTAAAAAAGACGGTCAGGATTCAAATTTAATTTTTGATAAAATTATTTCTCAAATAAGCGCCATTGCTATGAATTTGCAAGAAATAAACGCAAATAACCTTGAAGAAATTAAAGGCAAATTTTTAAATCTAAACGATGATATAAATTCAATTAAATCAAACCTTGAAACAATTTTTGCAAATCAAGCATCAAATAATGAAGAACATTTTGAAAACTTAAATGCAAATATTAATTTAATTCAAGATAATATAAAAACTTCAATGGAAGCCTTTATATCAAATTTGAATGAAAAATATTCTCAAATTCAAAACGATATAAACGGTATCCACCCCGATTTAAAAGAAATTATCGAAGATACGGTTTCCGGCTTAAATGAAAAATACGGTCAAATTCAAGATGTTATAAATAACATCCGCCCCGATTTAAAAGAATCAATTTCAGCCGAAATTTCAGACATTAAAGAACAATGCCTGCAATTTGCAGAAAATTTAAACAGCATGCAATCCGGTTTGTTTGAAATAAACGCAAATAACCTTGAAGAAATTAAAGGCAAATTTTTAAATCTAAACGATGATATAAATTCAATTAAATCAAACCTTGAAACAATTTTTGCAAATCAAGCATCAAATAATGAAGAACATTTTGAAAACTTAAATGCAAATATTAATTTAATTCAAGATAATATAAAAACTTCAATGGAAGCCTTTATATCAAATTTGAATGAAAAATATTCTCAAATTCAAAACGACATAAACGGTATCCACCCCGATTTAAAAGAAATTATCGAAGATACGGTTTCAAACCTAAATGAAAAATACGGTCAAATTCAAGACAATATAAATAATATTCAGCCTGATTTAAAAGAAGCAATTTCAGCCGAAATTTCAGACATTAAAGCTCATTGCGAAAAGTTGGCAGAAACCGTTGATATAATGGGCGAAAACCTTGATAATTCACTAAATAAAACAGATTTAACTCTTAAAGATTATTTTGACGACACCAAAAGAAGCGTAAATGCAATTCAGGCAATCGTTGAAAATATGGGTGATTCTGTCAAAACAAATCAAGAAGAAATCAACAATTTTGTTCAAGAAATAAAAACCGAAAATGTTGAAATAAAAAGCGATATTGAAAGCAAGCTTCAACATTTAATTGAAAAAATTTCAGAAGTCGAAAAGAAAGAAGTGCTTGGCGAGCAAGATTTAACCACTCTTAAAGAGAATATAATTCAGGCTTTTGAAAATTTATCATCCTCTAAAAATGAAATTTTATACAATGAAATTAAAACCGTTTTTGATGAAGATAAAATCGGCGACATTAAAAATTCTATTGTTTATGCGCTAAATAACTCATCTGATTCAAGAAAAGCTACCGTCATAGAAAAAATTGAAGAAAATGCTAACAATATTCATCAAAATATAAACGAATTTAAAGACCAAACAAATTCAATTAAACAGGGCATTATTTCTTCAATAAGCGAAAAAGAAGAATTAATTCAAAACTCAATAACAAACTTAAAATACGATGTTCAAAATGCCAAAAATGAAATAAACAACAATGCTCAAGGGTTGATTGAACAATTAAAACAAGAAATGGAAGACATTAAAGGCTCTATTCAATCAAAAATTGCAGAGAGCGACAACAAAGAAGAACTTGTTACAACTTTAATTAATTCCTTTGAAGAAAAAATGCAAGAAAAGGTTTCTGTTCTTGAAAATGTTATTGACAGTTCTTTTTCAAATTTAGACGAAAAGACCATTGAAACCTTAAACAGAGCAAACGAAGACTATAAAAAGGCGCTGGATAACAGAGTTGATTTTATACTTGAAAAACTGCAAACAGAATATGAAGACAAATTAACAGATATTCAAAAGTTAATCGACAATAGAATTTATGAAATAATTAACAAAAATAACGACATTATTAAAGATGAAATTAAATACAGCGCAAATTCAACCATAAAAGATATTACACAAGAATTTAGCAATAAAATTGCAAAAATAGAATCTGTTCTTGTGAAAGAGGAAAATGAAGAAGGCGAAAAACAAGGCTATACTTTGGCAGATGTTGAATCTGACATTGCAAAAATTCGTCTTGGGCTTGAAAAAACCAATAAATTAACAAACTTTAAAGAATTTGCCTCAAGGCTTGTCGAGCTTAAAAATATCAACCTTGAAAATGCTAAAATTTCAAGGGTTATAGGTTCCGATATAATGCGTTTTGATACTTGGTTAAAAAATACAACCGCAAAAATCGACCTTTTGGCAGCAAAAATTGAAAAATCCGAAAAAATCAAAATGGAAGATTTAAAATCAAGGCTTATTCAAACTGAAAAAAATCAAGCTATGCCTCAAAAAGTTGAAGAAGCCATTATGACAATATACAAAAAATACAGAGTTCAAGAAACAAAAATTGAAGAAATGATAAACAAAATGGATTCTCTTGTTCAAAAGCAATCAGATACTTTTGACATTAAAGAATTTATTGATTTATTCTATGATAATACTAAAAAACAAGATAATCTGATTAGTCGAATGGACGGGATTGAAGACAAGATGGATTATATGCAGGCAAAAATTGACCACATAATTTCATCTTGTATCGATGAATAGATGAGTTTAGTGCCTTCTTTTATAAAAGAAGGCATTTTTTTCTCAATTTAATAAAAAATAAAAAGTTAAAAAATGAAAAACGCCAATTTTAAATATTCAATAAAAAATTTTGTTTCAGGAGATGAAATAAGCCTTGCTTGTGAAAATTCAACTCCAAAAAGAGTTTTAAATTTGTTTTTGGAACATAAAAATTTTAATTATAATGCCCTTAGCTTTGATTTAGAAATAAAAAACGAACAAGAATTAATTTGCACGATTCCTTTTAATAATTTTCTTTTGAAGGAATTTCCTTTGTTTTTAAAAGAAGCTGAAACAGCAAGTATACCATTGGTTTTTTATATTTTTGAAAAAGGTGTTGAAACTATAATTTATTTTTCAAAAATAAATAAAGATGAAGCAAGATTTTTAATTTTAAACACTAAAGCGCTTC
The DNA here is from genome assembly GCA_944325175.1 of Candidatus Gastranaerophilales bacterium. Taxonomy (GTDB): domain Bacteria; phylum Cyanobacteriota; class Vampirovibrionia; order Gastranaerophilales; family Gastranaerophilaceae; genus Galligastranaerophilus_A. Next base: position 33,823 of record CALUYZ010000007.1, read on the forward strand.
AACAAAAAGAAAAAGAAGGCAAAATTTTAAGCCATTCTTACGTTGAGGCAAAAGTTATGCTTGATATTTTAATGAACAAAAATGATTTAATAATGGAATTTAAAAAAGAAATTCAAAATATTTATAAAAAATATAATAATATTGCTTTTTTTGAAAAAATTTAATATTGAAGCTTATAATTCAGCATAATGTCAGGCTCAAATTTCTTAATTTTCAAATCATGGGCAATTATATTTTCATCAATTTTTTTTGGGCTAAAGCCGTCTATAAAATTAATCCCCCCGCCTAAAATTTTAGGGGCAATAAAGTGGTAAATTTCATCAACGCATTTTTCTTTTAAAAAAGCGGAATTCAAGCCACACCCTGATTCAATTAAAATGGAATAAATTCCCATATTAAATAAAGTTTTTAAAAGTTCATTTATATTTGAAAAACCAATTTTTTCAACGTGGCTTGGGCATTTTCTTTTTGTGTTATCAATTAATATAATTCTTGTGCCATTATCTTCAAAAACGTTGTAATTAAAGGGAATTTGCCCTTTTTTATCCATAATAATTCGAATGGGATTAATTCCCCCTTTTATTCTTGATGTTAATTTGGGGTTATCATATAAAACAGTGTTTGAGCCTGTAATAATTGCTTGATAGAGGCTTCTTAATTTCATCACCTCTAACCTTGAACTATCCCCTGTAATCCACTTTGAATTATAATTTTCGGTTGCAATTTTAGAATCAAGCGTTGTTGCTGTTTTAAGCGCAATGTAGGGAATTTTTTTTGTTATATTTTTGAAAAAAACCTTGTTTAATTCATCCCCCTCTTTTTCTAAAACACCGCCCAAAACTTCAATTCCAGCTTCTTTTAATTTTTTTACACCGTCTACTTTCGGGTTTTTATCAAATGAAGAAAAAACCACCCTTTTTATTTTTTTCTCTATTATTAAATCAGCGCAAGGGGGCGTTTTTCCAAAATGTGAACAAGGTTCTAAATTAACATAAATGGTAGCGCCTTCAAGGCTTTCTTTTGCATTTAAAATAGCGTTTCTTTCTGCGTGAAATTCGCCGTGTTTTTTATGATAGCCTTTTGAAATTATTCTTCCTTCTTTAACAATTAAAGAGCCTACCATTGGGTTTGGAAGAACATTGTTTTTTCCTTTTTTTGCCAGTTGAAAACATTTTTTTATATATTTTTCATCATTATTTAAAGCCATTCATTTTACCTAAGCTTTCTATAACTTGAATAATTGCAGGGGTTAGAATAACCGCAAATGTTGCAGGCAATAGGAATAATACAAGCGGTATGGTCATTTTTGTGCTTGCAGCTGAAACTAAAGCCTCAAGCCTTTGTTTCCTTTTGGTTCTCAAGCTGTCTGCAGAAATTGCAAGAGATGATGATATACTTGCGCCCATTTTGTCTGCTTGAATAATAATTGCAACAAAAGATTGAATATCTTTATTATGAACCCTTTCAGATAAACCCCTCAGGGCGTCTTGTTTTGAAACGCCCGATAAAATATCTTTTGCAATTCTGTTAAATTCAGCACCAACTTCAGGCGAAAAGTTGCTAAATTCTCTGCCTACACGTTCAATGGCGCTATCTATGCTTAAACCCGCTTCTACACAAACACAAAGAAGGTCAATCGCATCAGGAAAAAATTTTTCAAAAGCTTTTTCTTTTTTTTGTATTCTTGCGTTTAAATTCCAAGTAGGGCTTTTATATGCAATAAAGGAAGGTAAACATATAAAAACCGTGCCAAGCATAAGTTTAATTGACCCTGAGTCTTCTCCGGCATCTAAAAAAGGCAAAATAACGAATGTTAAAATGGTGCTTACCATTAAAACTATGATAAGCCTTAACATTCTTCTGTTTTCAAAATCCATAATATCATTTTCATTTGCAGGAAGCCCTAATTGAATTAACATTTGTTTAATAGAGCCTGTATTTCTGCTGTTTTTCATATTGGCAACAGTAAAGGGCTTAATAACCTCTAAAAGGTCATCTAAGATACTTTTTCTTTTAACAACGCTATGCCCTCTTTTTAATCTTTCAAGAAGATAATTGCTGTCACGGTTAAAAATTGTATAAACAAGTAACCCTGTCATAAAGGTCATTACAAGTAAAATACAAATTTTCATTATAAAATCAAACATTATATCTCAATATCCGTTATTTTATTAATTACAAAATATCCTATAATCATTAATATAATAGAAACCCCTAATGCAATTTTACCCCACAAATGCCCCGTAAGGTAGTCCATATATTCAGGCGCCATTATAAAAAGCACAACGCAAATAATAGGGGGAATAACAGAAACTATTATCCCCGATAACCTTGCTTGCATTGTTTGAGCCTTTAGCTGCCCAATCATTTTAAACCTTTCTCTAATGGTGCCCGCCAAAATTTCAAGCAATTTAATTAAGTTGCCGCCTATTTCTCTTTGTAAAATTACAACGGTTGTAAAAAATCTTAAATCGACAGACCCCGGCACCATTCTTTGAAGCGATTTCATTGCATCTTTTGCATCAACACCGAGGGCAATTTCATCTGTTAAAATTTTGAAAATTTTACTTATGGGATTGGGCATTTCGTTTACAATAACTTCAAAAGCAGAAAACAGTGAATGTCCCGCCCTAAGCGCATTACACAATAAATCAAGCGCATCAGGCAGTTGTTGAGTAAATAATGTTGTTCTTTTTTTAATTTTATATTTTGCATATAAAAACGGTCCAAAAAGCCCGACAACACAAACCAAAATTAAAAGCGGAGTGAAAATTAGGGCAAGAACAAGGGGAATTAACCCTAAAACAATACTTACAATAACAAAAGTATCAACTTGCCAGGGGATGTCTGCCTGTTCAAGCAATGCCTTTATTTTTTCAACAATTTTTATATTTTTAAATATTTTTGAAAAAACTTTGAACTGAAAGTTCGATTTTGTCATGGTAAAGCCGTTGTTATTTGGCTTATTGCCTTTAAAATCGTGGTTTTTCACCGCAATAAGTCTTTTTACAACTTCTTTTTCATCTAAATGAAAGTAATTGCACAGGTTAATTACGCAAATATAAGTTAAAATGCTGCTAAAAATACAGGCAGCGAGTTTAAGTATTAAATCTACGTCCATTTTTACTTTGCAGCCTTCTTAATATATCAGCTTCCTGTTCGCTTTTTAAAACCATTGATTTTCTGACAGATTCAATATTTTGAGTGTCTTTTTTGTCTGCAATAGGGCTTTTGTGTTTTGTTATATTTTCATTTTGTGATGATGATTTTATGATGTAGGTGTGCTTATAATTGGCATCAAAAATTCTTGAATTTATTTCAATACCGATGCGCTCAATTTTTTTCATAAATTCAGGGCGCACACCTGTTGAAACATGGTTTCCTATAACGGCATTATCACTTACTCCTGTTTGTTTCCAAACAAAAATATCCTGCATGGTAATTACAGATTCTTCCATGCCTGTAATTTCAGAAACCCTTGTCACTTTTCTGGAACCGTCTTGCAGCCTTGAGGTTTGAATAATTATATTAATAGCCGAAGCTATTTGCTGCTTAATATTTTTACTCGGAAGGTCAACCCCTGCATATAAAACCATGGTTTCTAACCTTGAGAGTGCATCTCTTGGCGAATTAGCGTGAAGTGTGGTTAAAGAGCCGTCGTGACCCGTGTTCATGGCTTGTAACATATCAAGAGTTTCTGCGCCACGACATTCACCGATTACAATTCTATCAGGGCGCATACGAAGCGAGTTTATAACTAAATCTCTTGTTGAAATTTCACCTTCGCCTTCAATGTTTTTCGGTCTTGTTTCAAGCCTTACAACATGTTCTTGCTGCAAGCAAAGTTCGGCTGAATCTTCTATTGTAATAATTCTTTCTCCTGAGGGTATTCTTGCAGATAAACTGTTTAATAATGTTGTTTTACCGGCACCTGTTCCGCCTGAAATTATTATGTTGCATCTTGCTCGAACCGCAGCTTGCAAGACATCTGCAATTTCCGTTGACATTGAACCCCACCTCAATAAGGCTTCAATCGTCCCTGCATCTTTTTTAAAACGTCTTATAGATAATGAAGGACCATCTATTGCAAGAGGGGGAATAATTGCGTTTACACGGCTTCCGTCAGCTAATCTGGCATCTACCATTGGAGATTTTTCATCAATTCTTCTGCCCACTTTTGAAACAATTCTTTCAATGATATTTTTCAAATGGTCGTTATCTTTAAAGGTAACAGATGTTTTATACAGTTTGCCGTTTTTTTCTATATAAACGCTTTTTGCGCCGTTTACCAAAATATCGCTTATGTTTGGGTCTTCAAGCAATGGGTCCAGCGGACCAAAACCTTTGGTGTCTTGAATAATTTCTTTTATCAGCCGTTCTTTTTCTGATTTATTAATAGGAACTTGCCTAAAATTACTTGCAATTTGAAATTCAATAAACTGCCTGATTAAATTCTTCTGCTCGTCATCAGAAAAATTTGACCAATTTGGCGTTGTGTTAACTTTTTCAATCAAAAGCACATGCAGCTGGTCTTTTAGGCTTCTTAATTCCTCATTTAACGGTGTGACGGAATAGTTTAAATACCCGCTTGAATCTTCTTTTATGTTGCGCTCATTATTATTGTGATTGGCGTTTAATCTGTCTTTTAAAGACAATTAGTTTTCTCCTTTATTTTTGCTAAACAGGTTTAAGAAATTAAACCCAAAATCTCTTTGGTTTTGGTTTTTTAAGCTTTTATTCGTATAGCTGTAATTATCCGATAATAATGCTCCCAGTTGTTTGAAGCTTTTGCAAATATTTGAATTTGGTGCGGCGTCACAAATTGGAATACCTTTGTTTATCGAATTTATAACGGTGTAGTAGTTGTTTGGAATTTTAAAGAAAACTTTATGATCCAAAACTTCTTCAACATCTTCAATTTTGATGTCATCAGCTTCCATAAAACGATTTATGATAAGTTTGATTTTATCTTTAGAATAACCCAATTTTTTAAATAGGTCAAAACATCTTTGACAATTTCTGATAGAAGGCAAGTTTATGATTGAAACCAACAGAATTAAATCCGAGTTATCAAGAGCTGTAATGGTTTTTGCATCAAAACTTGAGGTTGTGTCTATTACAATATATGAAAAAACATTTCTTAAAACATTTATAAGGGTTGTAATATCTTCGCTTGTAATAATTTCCGCTTGCTCAATATCAGGCGGGTCTGCAAGCACGTATAAGCTGGTTTTATTATATTGTTCCAAAGTTGTTAAAAGAAAAGTTTCATCAATTCTGTCTAAATTGTTTATTACATAAGATGTGTCAAACGAAGGGTCAATATTTAAAAACGTTGTAATGTCGCCCATTTGCATGTTAAGGTCAACAAGCGCCACTTTTTCTTTTGTTATATTTGCAATTTCCATAGCTAAGTTAACTGCAATGCAAGTTTTTCCAATACCGCCTTTATTTGAAAAAGTTGTTATAACTTTGCATTTTGTTGCATCGTTAATGTTTCCCAGAATTAAATCTTTCATTTTTTGAACAGAGGCTATGAAATCTTTTTCAATTAAGGGTTTTACCAAAAATTCCCTTGCCCCTGCTCTTAGAGCTTTTATTACCGTGTTAGATTCAGTTTCATAGGATAAAACAATAATTTTGATATTTTTTATAAGAGTGGTTAATTTTGAAATAATATCAAGAGAAAGATTTGTTTTCTTTGTTATATCAACAACAACAAGCATGGGTCTGTTTTCTATAATGTAGTCTTGTGCGGTTAATATATCTTTAAATTGCTGAATAATATTAATATCATCAATGGTTTCAAGATAATTTACGATAAGTTCCCTTGATGTATCTTCTGAATCTATTATTACAGTATCAATTTTTATAGCCATATTTTTTACAGATTATCTACACTTACAGAGTTATCAACAATTTTGGGAGTGATGAATATTACAAGTTCTTCATCATCTCTATCATCATTTGTTACCGAAAAGAAATTTCCAAGTATTGGTATATTACCAAGAATTGGAACTTGTGTCCTGCTCTTTGAAGATGAATTTCTAAGCAGCCCTGCAATTATTAAGGTTTCCCCGTCCATAAGCTCAACCGTTGTTGAAACTTTTCTTGTCTTAAAGCCATAAACGGCAGCGCCTGATGTACTTGTAACAGAAACGGATTGGTCAACTTCAGATACTTCAGGGTTTAAAACAAGCCTTATTCTGCCTGAATCTTCCATAATTGTAGGGGTGAATTTTAAAATAACGCCCGTATCTTTATATTCATAAGAAACGTTGCCGTATTGCCCCATTTCAGAAGGCACCGGCACTTGATTACCTACAGAAAAGCTGCCCTCTTCACCGTTGACGGATAAAAGTTTTGGTTCCGCTAAAATTTTAATGTCGCCTTTTGCTTCACTTGCTTGAATATCAATGCCGAATTTTCCGGGTTTAAAGTATCCTAAAACAAGCCCGTCGCTGCCTGTTTGGAAAAATTTTCCGCTGTTTCCCGTGCTATCTACCCAACTGTCGCCTATTTTTCCGTCTGAAATATTTTTCCCGCCAATTAAATTAACACCCAGTCTTCTTGTAAAATTTTTGCTTGCTTCCGTTATTTTTACTTCCAAAAGCACTTGTTTAGCTGGGCTTTCAGTTACATCCGTCAGGTTCATATTGTATGCTTTTGCAAGATTTTTAATCTTTTCTTTTACGGCAGTTGAACTTAGATGCCCTGTTAAAACCGCACCGTTATCGTTAAAAACAAGAGATATATTTTCGTTTGGCGCAATATATTCAACGGCTTGAATAAAAGCATCTGCATTTTGTTGAATTACAAGGTTGTAAAAAACAGGCGCCAAAGAATTTTCACTCCAAAAAATTATGCTTGTGCTGCCCGGGTTTTTGCCGTTAATTAAAACTTGTTTTGGGGATAAAACAACAATTTCAGCTATTTTATCGTTTGTGATTGAAACTCTTTCAATGTTTTTATCAAAGCTTAAAACTTGCGATTTTCCAACAACACCGTATAATTTTTCGTTACCGTCTTTTATTGCATTTATTGTTTCAAAAGAAGGTTTTACCGTTGTATGAGAATTGTTTAATTCTTCTGTTTGAACGACAGGAATTTCATTTTCAAAGCTTGTTGAATTAATTTCTCTAAACTTTGCACTAAGCGCAGGAAGCCCTGAAATTAACAAAAAGCATATTATTAAATTTTTTATTATTTTGTTCATTAATCATCAAATTCCATTTTTGTTTTTGAACTGCCGACAATAACTTCCACCTGTTTTCCTTTTTTAGGAGCAACAAAGCCTGTAGATTGAATGTCAGGTATTTGATTATAGTTGTCTTTGATACTTTCAATGGGCGGTAAGCTTGAAGGAATATCGCCTTCTGTTATCGGTCCATAATTTTTTATTTTTTCTATTTCTTGTTTTTTTATGTCTATAAAACGATATTTGCCTATATCTTCTTTATTTTTTTGCAAGAAAACAAAACCCTTTGTTGCAACTTGATATTTTATAAAAGTTGGAACATCTTCCGATTTAATTTCCAATATCAACATTTTATTTGCATCATCCCTTGTCGGGTCTAAAATGTTTAAAATTTTCAAATTTTCAATAATCATTGAGTTGTCTTTTGTTGCAAGGTCAAACCTGTCATCCAGAGAAATGTAGGGTGGCAGAGAGCTTTTTTTAATTAAAACAGGTATTGCCCTAAAGCCTTCTTGTGGTTTAATTCCTTCTTTTGGCTCTTCTTTAATTTTAATTTCTTGAACAAAAGCCTTCACAAGCGGTTTTCCGACTTCAATATCAATTTTGGCTTTTCTGCCGACAACTTCGCCCGTTGCCTTATATGTTCCGCCAATTTCAACAGGCGACATTTTAATTTCAACGTCTTCTTCTTTAATTACATCATTTTTTTTAATTGCATTTTTTGTAATTACATATTGAAATTGAGGAGTTTTTTCTCTTGCTGCATCAATTTTGCCATTGCCGTTAAATGTAATCGAACCAAAAATTATAAGCACAAAAAGAGCTGCAACGGTTGCTGCTATTAAAGATTTTCTGTTATTCATTAAACTCATATAATCTTAAAATCCAATAAACTCTTTTTTATACATTTTTTGGTACAACTACCCACTGGTATTGTACTATATTTTATAAATCAAGGAAAATCATTAAGTTATCTTAATGAAAAACAAAAATAAGAAGGATAAAAAAGCTCAAATACCAAATTATGCAAGATAAAAGAATTATTGCAGGCAGTTTTTTTATAATTTTTGAAAGAATAAATACGCTTAAAGTTGCACAAATTGTGCAAGAAATATTTAACATTGCATCATCTGAAAATTTCCAATCCGTAAAAATAAGCCCCAAAGATGTGCAAATTGAAGCCTGATAAACCATAGCGCCTGTTATATTTGAAATTGCAAGGGAATCTTTTTTGCTTTTAATCCAAATAATGCTGTTTGTAATTTCGGGTAATTCCGTTGCAAGTGGCGATAAAACAAGGCTTGTAACAAGCGGGCTTATTCCTGTTAATAAAGAAAACCCTTGAATTTCATTAACGAAAAGTTTTGAAAATACAAAAAGTAAAAATAGTGAAAATATTGTTTGTATAATAATCAAAAATAAATTACCGTTTAATTTTTCATAATTAAATGCAAAATATAACTTTGGGCAATCATCCTCTGATTCTGTTGCAATAGAATTTGAAACTGTTTTTATGGCATAGAATATCCAATACGAAATTAAAAATATTCCTATTATAATTTTTATGTTTTTGAAATCTGTAAAGCCCGATAAAATTGCAATAAAATAGGCTATTATAAAAAATTTATAATCTCTTTGAAAATTTTTAAAATTAATATTTAGTGCATTTGATAATTTTTCTTTTTGGAAAAATACAAAAGAAAGCCCGCTTATAAAAAGCGCTAAGGTTGACAACAAAAAAGATGACCCCAAAATTGCCCCTGTACCTATTTCAATGCCCGATAAAGAAGCATCTGAATTTTGAAATATTGCAATTAAGGGCAAAAGTGTTTCAGGAAGGGCTGTTCCTATTGCAGCAAGAATGGAGCCTGTAGCGCTTTCTCCAAAGTTTAATTTTTTTCCTAAATTTTCAATGGAATTTGTAAAAAGGTTGCAGGTCAAAACTATTGAAAAAAGATATACTAAAACAAAAAACAGATTTATTAATATTTCCATATTTTGAAAAAACTTTTAATTATGCAATAATAGGGTTTATGATAGATGAAATTTTAGAAAAAATCAAACAGGCAAATAAAGTTTTAATTATTACTCATGTTAATCCTGATGGCGACACCTTAGGCTCTGCTTTAGCTATGAAGCTTTTTATCGGAGAAAAGGCAGATGTTTTGGTTCAAACAAACAAAAATATTTCTTATCCTAAAACTTATGCTTTTTTGCCTGAAATAGAAAAGGTTAAATTTTTAGATACCGTTAAAGACGAATACGACCTTTATATAGCGGTTGATGTTGCTTCAATCGACAGAATAGTGGAATTTCCAAGGGAATTATTTAACAAATCCATAAATACGATAAATATTGACCACCACAAAACAAACAGAGGATATGGGAAAATTAATCTTATAAAAGGCGGCTATTCAAGCACCGGCGAAGTTTTATATGATTTTTTCAATGAAGCCGGAATTCAAATTACAAAAGAAATGGCAGAGTGCTTGTATGTTGCCATTTTAACAGATACCGGCTGTTTTAAATATGAAACGGTTACAAAAGATACATTTTTGGCAGCTTCAAATTTAATGCAAAAAGGAATTGATACGTCTTTAATTGCAAAAAAATGTTATGACAATAAGCCAAAAGCAATGATAACTTTTCAAGCGGAAGTAATTACAAATGCAAAATTTGCTCTCGATGATAAAGTTGTATATGCGATGATAACTCCTTCCCTTATGAAAAAATATAATGTAAAAAATGAACACACGGAAGGAATTGCAGAAACTTTAAGAAGTATAGAAACCGTAGATATTTCAATTCTTCTTAAAGAAAATGAAGATAAAACCACAAAAGTATCTTTGCGAAGCAAAACCATTGATCTTACCCCTGTTGTTGAAAAATTTAACGGCGGTGGGCATAAAATGGCAGCAGGATGCACGATAAGGCGCCCTATAAAGGTTGCAATAGAACTTCTTTTAGACGAATTAATAAAATATGTTTAAACTTTTAAAAGAATACATAACAAATTTGATAGACAGCATAATAGCTGAAGATTTTGCCAATGCGGCAGGCGAAATGGCTTATATGCTTGCGATAGGCATATTTCCTTTTATGCTTTTTTTAACGGCGGTTTTTGGCTGGCTTGGCAAAAAAGTTTTTGTTACAAAAATTTTGGTTGCACTCTCAACGGTTGCGCCAAGCGGTGTAATTGAGCTTATTCAAGGCGTTTTAAAAGAAGTTACTCTTTTTCAAAACGGCGGAATTATGGCAATTTTTGGTTTTCTTGTAACGTGGTTTATGGCATCAAATGCAATAGCCGTAATTATAAAAGGCTTAAACCGTGCCAACAAAGTTAAAGAAACAAGAACGTTTTTGCAAACAAGAATTTTATCTTTTTTAATGGTAATTTTAAATGCCTTTTTGCTTTTTATAAGCGTTAACCTTGTAATTTTCGGTAAAGTTATTGTTAATTTTTTACAATTTTACATTCATCTAAACGATTCAATGGCAAAAATGATGCTTATCACAAGGTGGCCGCTTGCCTTTTTGATGCTGTTTTTGCTTGCTACGGTTAATTATTACGTTTTACCTTGCAAACAATTTTCCATAAAAAGAAGCGTCATCCCGGGTTCATTGTTTTTCTGCATTTTTTGGCTTCTTGGCTCATGGCTTTTTTCTTTATATGTCAATGAACTTGGTACATACAATAAGGTTTACGGCACCATAGGTGCTTTTGCAATTTTAATGGTTTGGCTTTATTATACCTCTGTTATCATGCTTATTGGCGGCGAGATAAACGGGCAGACCATGGACAAACTTTATCAAAGAAAAAACGGAAATTGTACACAAAATTAATTGCAGCTTTTTAGCCATTTGCAAGTTTCTTTGTTATCGCAAACATTATCAGGCTCAGGATGAATTACAACATTTGTGTTTTTTAATTTATGCTCAAGGTCAAATTCAATTTTATCGCACAGGGTGTGAGTATCTTTTAATGTCATCATACAGGGGAAATCAATTACAAGAACAATGTTTTTAATACTCCCTGATTTTGAAGTTTTAATTGCCTTAACCCCTTTTATACCATGGGCTTTATAGCCTTCTAAAATTTCTTCTATTTTGTTTAAATCATCTTTTGGCAAACTTGAATCTAAAAGCGAATCTGCCGTTTGTCCCATTAAAGTTATGCCTGTTTTTAAAATCATAATGGCAACCGAAATTGCTATAACGGGGTCTAAAATGGTTAAACCTGTTAATTTAACCGCAATAAGCCCGACAATAACCGCTAAAGATGAATATACATCTGCCAAAAGATGATGCCCGTCACCCAAAATTGCACTGGAATCAGCTTCTTTGCCTTTTTTAAGTAAAATTGTGCCTACGATAAAATTTATAATAACAGATAAAATCATAATTAAAATTGCAAGTTCGGCTTTAATTTCCATATCTTGATTATTGGAGATAATTTTTTCAAAGCCTGCCCATAAAATAAAAAGAGCGCTTATTATAATTAAAATTGCTTCAATAAACCCCGCCATATCTTCATATTTGCCATGACCAAACTGGTGCTTGACATCAGCCGGTTTTGAAGATTCCACAACAGAAAAAAACGCAATAAAGGAAGCAACAAAATCTCCAAAAGAATGAAGTGCTTCAGATAAAATGCTTATAGAGCCTGTAAAAATTCCTGCTATAAGTTTTAGAAGGGTTAAACTTCCGTTTGATAAAACAGAAACGATAATAATTTTTTTATTTTCATCCATTAATCTGCCCTTTAAATTTTTAAAAATATTATCACATAAATAGAGTATTTTGAGCATTAATGTATTTGTTAATTAATATCTTTGTTGGTATAATTAAGATTGTAGAATAGAATTAGGAGCCGGTTTTGACTTCTCAACCCATATCAGAGTTATTTTTGCACAATATTGATGTTTTGCCCCTTTGGGTGAAACAAGTGTTGTATTTAAAAACAAGGGATAAATTAAGAGAAGAATTGGCAGAATTTTTGGATGTTTTGGTGACTGATAATTTAATGCAATATTATATACCAAAGCTTACCTTTGCCGGCAGAACAGAGCTTGAAACCCGTGAAAAAAGGCTTCCTGAAGAATTTTATACATTTTATACAGGCGTTCAAAACGGAAACGATTTGTTTGAAATAACAATTTCAAATTATTGGACATTTGCTCAAACTTGTTCTTTATTTGTTCGCTCAATAGAGCTTCAATATATTAATATACCTGAAAATGAATCTATAATTTCAATCGCACAGTTTATGGCAGGTAAAATCAGAACCGGTGAAATGTTGAAGCGTCTTGGCAAAATTGATGTTATGCAATTAGAACATGCAATTAGAATTCAAAGAGAAAGAAACGAACAAAATAAGCCCGTTAAAATGGCCGAGCTTATGATTGAATTAGGATATATAACAGAAAAAGACGTTAAAATTTTACTTACATTTAAAGATGATGCTAAAAAGCGTTTTGTTATGGGAATTGGCTTTTCTCTTGTAAAACCGAGAGACGAGCAAGAAACGCAAACTCTTGTGCGTGGTATGCAAAAAGAAATAAAACGCTTAGATGAAGAAAACAGAATTTTAAAAAGCCGTCTTAGAAAAATATTAAACATTAAAGAGTAGTTATGGAAGAGCCGAATTATTTTCCTTTGCTTGATATTTATAGGTCTGATTATATAGACTGCCGCTTTTATGCGCTTATCGGCTTATACGATAAAAATGGCGCTTTATTTGAAATTGGACAACATAATAATGCAAAATTTTTTCTAAGAAGCATGATGAAACCAATTCAAGCCTCAATTCTTGCTGATGATAAAATTTATGAATATTTTAATTTTACATTGGAAGAAATAGCTGTTATGCAAGGCTCTCACTCGGGTTCGCCTAAACATATAAAGCTTGTTGAATCAATTCTAAAAAAAATCGGTTTGGATGAAACTTCGCTATTATGCCCTGTTATTCCCCCGCTTGATTTAAGCCGATATAAAGAAGAACAAAATTATACCGCTCTTCATAATAATTGCTCGGGAAAACATTCCATGATGCTTGCATATTGCGTTTATAATCATTTAGATATTTCAAATTATACGGATTTCAATCATCCGATGCAGCTAAAAATTAAAGAAAAGCTGATAAAATATTCGCAAACAGATGATATAATTGCAACAACAGACGGCTGTGGCACACCTGTTTTTGGGTTAGAGCTTAGAAATATTGCAAAGGCAATTTTGAATTTTTATGCCGATGAAAAAAACAAAGTATTAATTGAAGCTTATAAAAATAACCCCTTAATTATAGGCGGATACGACAATTTTGGCAAAAGAAGCGATACAAAAATAATGCAATTAAGCCCTTTTCTTTTGTCTAAAGTGGGTGCTTGCGGTTTTATTTATGTTTTTAATATAAAAAATAAGCAAGTTTTAATTGTTAAAATGGCACAAAATAATAACCCTGAAAGAGAAATTTTAACTCTTGAACTTTTATATAGGCTAAATTGGCTTAATGAAAGATATTTTGACGACAAAATTTATACAGAAAGTAAAATGCCCGTTGGTAAATATAAGTTTGCTTTCAGCAAAGATAAAAATTTTTTTCATAACTGTTGACAAAGTTTTTTTATCATGGTAAACTATTAAAAATTTAAAAAAAGTTCGATATTTGAATGTTGAACTTACCAAGGAATGTATAACTCATGTCTTTCACCTTTTAGGGTTTTAGGGCATGTTTAATTGTGTGAAATGGGTAAAAATGAGAGTAAACAGCGTAGGACAAGAGAATAACTCAAAAACATCAAGTGTGCTTAAAGCCGGTGGCATTGGCGCTATTGGTGGCGCTGTTGTTAGAAATCTTGCCCCGCTTACAACCGAAGAACATGATTTTTTCTTTAATTCATCTGCAGTTTCAGGAATTGAACAAAAGGTTAGAAAAGTTAGAGCAAATGAAATTGAAAAAATTGCTAACGAATTCAAGGCAGGCAAATTAAGTGTTACAAAAAATGCCTTTGATACTTTTGAAAAACATAAAGATTTAATACAAGACGAGCCAAAAAGCGCTTTAGGCTATATAAAAAATGCATCAGATGATGTTAAAAGAGGTGTAAGCGCATTAGTTAACAGGGTTGATGCCATAGGTGCCGCCAAAGAACACATTGAAGTTTCAAACATTAAAAGTGCGGCTAAATCTCAAAGACCTTTAACATATTTTGCCCTTGCAGGCGCATTAATCGCAATGAGCGGACAAGTTTTGGTAAATGCTTTCAAATCTTGCATGCCTGAAACTGAAAAAACCGCTAAAGAACAAGAACCATTAACCATGGCAGATGTCTTACTTGAAGGTCTTGGCACAAACACAGAAGTGCTTTTCCTAACAAATGAAGCCTTTCAAGGTAAGCACTAAAAAAAAATAAATCCATAAAAAATGCCTGAAAAACAGGCATTTTTTTTATACCTTAAAACTCTAACCCCATAAAAATAAACCCCGCAAATATAATTCAACTCTAACCCCCCCCGCCTTTCAATTCACCCAAAAACACCTTCAATCAAACATATTTTTCACCCGTTAAAAACCAAAAAACCCAATTTAATTCACCTTTTTACATTCCCCAAAAGCCTTCATACCTATCATAAGTCATATATTTTTCACAAATTTCATCCGCCCGCCCCCCTTTTTTTTCATAAAACATTTCATCCGCCTCTCCCATTTTTTCTCTAAAACCCTCTTTCCAACCAAACCAACACACCCACCCTATCAATCCGCCCGCCTAAAAACTCTATCTCCCCTCTCTCCCAACAAAAAAGCGCCATTTATTAAAAACAGCGCTAATTTTAGAATTTTGACAGCATTTATCTTCTGATGCAGCGTATAGAGTATGCCCAAGAACGGCGAGGATGCCCGCAATGACCATTATCAAAACTTTGGTCCCAACCAAATCCGGAATCACCAAGTGAAATAATCGAACCTGACCAATAGTAATCAGTACTTTCACCCAGTTCAATAAGAGGAGCATTTATAAACATTGACGCAAGCTCATCTCTATTAGGAAGCCTTAAATCATCACCCATAGTTTTGCATGCAGTTGAAGCATCTATCTTATCTTCTGCCTCTGTGTATTGAGGTGCGGTTGATGCATAATCTTTGCTATATGGATTTGGCGCTACAACAACGGAGTTTTTATTATAAAGTGCTGTAATAAATCCAACATCTTTACCAACCTGATTAGGTCCTTCTTCACCATTTAAGTCGTAGACGAAGTTAACACACATTTTGTTTTGAGCATAATGTTGATTGGCTGTATCTGAGCCGCAAAGCGGATTATAGAATACCGCAACGGATTCTCCATTTACTGTTTCAAACCCTGCCGCTTTTGTATCTGCAATGCCACCTGTTTCAGTGCCTTGCCAATTTGAATCATTTAATAATTTTGCATTTAATTCACTCATTTTAGTTGGAAACTTTAATGCATCTGTTCCGTTTAACGTAGCAATGCTTGACGGAATACCGCAAGCAGAAAGCTTATCCGCCCCACAAACATTATTTATCTTATACACCTTCGACAACGCATCCAAAATAAAACTCTCCGCCGCCGTATCTTCTGTCGCCGTTCCGTCTTCATCTTCCGTATACGTTCCATACCCACCCAACGTATTCATCTGCCCAATCGCTTGCGCCAACCTCGCATGCAACGCCTTCTTCTGTGCATCCCAAGCCTTTTCATTTACATTCACCAACAAACTCGGCAACGTAATCGCCGCCACAATCCCAATAATCGCCAAAGTAATCAACACTTCAGCAAGCGTAAAACCTCTAAACTTTTTCATATTTTCTGCTTTCCTTTCAACTTTTTGCACCAATCTGTTTTATTTTGTTGCAACCCATTGAAAGTACCATATTTACAACGTTTTTGCCCACTCAAAAACCCCATCCATTCTTTTTTCCAACCTTGAACAAAATCCAAAACAATGCTATATTAATAAAAAGACCTAAAATGCACCAAACTAAAACATTTTGGTGCATTTTTTATTATCAAATTCCCCCGCAAAGTAGCAAGGTAGGTTGGGCTTTCAGCCCAACAGCATAAAGCATCAAAACATTTTTCCGCCACCCCTTTTGAAGCACCAAAAACAAAACAAGTGTCACTTAAAAATGGCACTTGTTTGATAATGAAGTTGATTAGAAATTTATCTTTTGATGCAGCGCACGTAGTTCGTAAGAGTACGAGAGTTGCGACCACGTCCACCGGTATCGAAGCCCTGTGCCCAGACTAATCCGGAAGCTCCCGGTGAAATAACTGAGCCTGACCAATAGCCGCTAATGTTACCTATGTTGATAAGAGGAGTGTTTACAAATAATGATGCAAGTTCATCTCTATCAGGCAATCTTAGGTCTTCCCCCATGGTTTTACAAACTGATATTGCATCTACTGTTTTTTCTGTTTCCGCATAGTATTGTACTGCCATTGCATAGTCTGTGCTGTATGGAACAGGTGCTACAACGACAGGGTTTTTGTTATAAAAAGCTGTGATGAAGCCTACATCTTTACCTACTTGATTAGGTCCTTCGACACCATTTAGGTCATATATAAAATTAATACACATTTTGTTTTGAGCATAATGTTCTGCAGAAGTATCTGAACTGCATAATGGGTTATAAAAGACTGCTAGTGATTCACCATTAACTGTTTCAAATGCAGCTGCTTTGGTATCTGCCATGTCGCCGTTTTCATTTTCTACATGAAGACCGTTTAATAATTTTGAATTCAATTCGCTCATTTTGGTTGGAAATGCGATTTCAGATGTTGCATTTAGTGTTGTAATTTTGCTTGGAATACCGCAAGAGGAAAGTTTATCGGGTCCGCAAACGTTGTTTATTTTGTAAACTTTTGATAATGCGTCTAAAATAAAGCTTTCAGCAGCGGTATCTGCCGTTGCGGTTCCTTCTTCATCAGTTTCAAATGTTCCATACCCGCCCAACGTATTCATCTGCCCAATCGCTTGCGCCATCCTTGCATGCAACGCCTTTCTCTGCGCTTCCCATGCTTTTTCGTTAACATTTACAAGCAAACTGGGTAAAGTAATTGCAGCAACAATGCCGATAATTGCTAAAGTAATTAAAATTTCAGCTAAAGTAAAGCCTTTAAACTTTTTCATATTTTTCTATCCTTTCAACTTTTGCACCAATTTGAGCTAATTTGATGCAAGTAGTTGAAAGTGCTATTATGAAGGGGTTTTAGGGATTAAAAAGTAAAATATATTAAGGATTTGGGCTCTTGAATTAATAGGGAAACAATGATATATTAAGAAAAAGAAGATAAAATGCACCAAGATAGCTCATTTTGGTGCATTTTTGCGGTTATGGTATTAAATTTGTTTGGAGAATTTATTTTTTTATGCAGCGAACATAATAGGTGTTGGAACGAACGCTGCGAGCTCTGCTGCCGAGGGTGAAGCTTTGGTTCCAAGCAAAGCCTGATGCACCTGATGAAATGACGGAGCCTGACCAGTAGCTTGTTTTGTTATCGGCAAGATTAATTAGGGGTGCATTGATAAAAAGAGATGCAATTTCATCTCTATCGGGAAGTCTTAAATCTTCTGCCATTGTTTTGCATGCGCTTGATGCATCAACTGTTGCTGATGTATCTGTGAATTGAGCGACAGTTGAGGTGTAATCTGCGGTGTGGGGGGCAGGTGCCACAACAACAGGGTTTTTATTATAAAAAGCTGTTATAAAGCCAACATCTTTGCCCACTTGGTTTGGTCCTTCTGTGCCATTTAGGTCGTATACAAAATTAACACACATTTTGTTTTGAACATAATGAGTTGCGCTTGTATCCGAACTGCACAAAGGATTATAAAAGACAGCGATTGATTCGCCGTTTACTGTTTCAAATGCAGCAGCTTTTGTGTCTGCTACATCGCCGTATTCACCTTCATAATGCTGTCCGTTCAACAATTTGCTGTTTAGTTCGCTAATTTTTGTCGGAAATGTAATTTCAGATGTTGCATTTAGGGTTGTAATTTTGCTTGGAATACCGCAAGAAGAAAGCTTATCAGGACCGCACACGTTATTTATTTTATAAACTTTAGAAAGCGCATCTAAAATAAAATTTTCAGCAGATGTATCAACTGTCGCATCTTCTGTTTCGCCTTTTGTGTATGTTCCATACCCGCCCAGTGTGTTCATTTGTCCAATAGCTTGAGCCAACCTTGCATGTAATGCCTTCTTTTGAGCATCCCATGCTTTTTCATTCACATTTACAAGCAAACCGGGTAACGTAATTGCTGCAACGATACCAATAATCGCCAAAGTAATCAGAATTTCTGCAAGCGTAAAGCCTTTTAATTTCTTCATAAAAATTACCTTTCTTTTGCTAAATAATTTCAACAGGAATATATGATAAGCAATACTTCACATATATATTTTATCATTGTTTTATCTTGCCTTCAACGCATGAATTAAAGCGCTTTTTTAGCTTGTCCGGCATGGTTTTTCAATCATAATTCAGATTATGGTTAATATATTCTGTTTTAATTTCTCCGAAGTGGATTTTTTGCTTGTCTGCTTTTATTTTCTTAAATCTTATACATTCATTGTTTGCCTGTAAGAAAGAAGTAAAAATGGGAGTAAATATAAAAAATATTATTTCCAATAAACTTTGAAATTTTCAATTTCTTCAAGAGTTTTGTTGTAATCGCCTTTAAAGCAAATTGTTCTGTCGTTAATGTAAAGATAAGAAGGAAGTTTTATATTTGTTACATCTTTAAAAAATTTATCTAAATTGTTTTTAATTAACCATTTTGTAGAAAGCATTAAATTTCTCGATGTAAAAAGATACAATTCAGCACTTTGGGATAAACTTTCTAAAAATTCATAAGCCCCGACCTTAATTTCAGGGATATAATTTTCATTGAATTTCTCTTTCCCATACTCATTTAGTACGCCGTCTAAATCTATAAGTATCTTTTTAGTAAACATAAGCTATTTTGTCCGTCTCACAGTTTGTCTGCATTGTCATTATAGCGGACAATTCAATCATGGATAAGGTTTTATTACAAAAATTAGCAAATCGTATAAAAGAGTTGAGGAAATTACATAAGTACACTCAAGATGATTTGGCGGATTTAGCTCAAATTGCACGCTCTACTTTAGGGAATATTGAAGCTGCTCAAAATGATGTAACCTTTTCCAAATTAAATAAAATAGCCAAAGCTTTTAATCTAACATTAGCTGAATTTTTAAATTTTTAGTTAGTATCCAAATCTTATTGATAATTAGATATATCTCAAATTGCAAGCAAAAATAAAATTGCACTTTTTTGCACTTTCTTGAACTGGGTTTAACTTCAAACGCCAAGGCGATTTAAGCCTAATGTGGTCTTAAAATTTTGCAAATGGAGTGTGAAAGAGTGCAAGAAATGTCCCATGCATCTCAATACAAAAAAACAGCCTCAATCGTGCTGTCTGTTTGATTTTTTATTAAATTTTTTCTGTCTCAATGTCCCAGAAACCTATTAAGAGGGGGAGAACCCTTTGGGGTGAGAATCCCTGTTTTTTGCAATAAAAAAACCACTCATTTGTTGAGTGGTTTTAAATGGTGGGCGTTGAGGGATTCGAACCCCCGACCCTCTCCTTGTAAGGGAGACGCTCTACCAGCTGAGCTAAACGCCCTCAATCATATTTAATTTTCAACGCGTCTCCCAAGGGAGACTTTATTTTGTTGAAAAGCTTGAACGCTTTTCAAGCAGCCAGAGCTAAACGCCCTCAATCATATTTAATTTTCACCGCGTCTCCCAAGGGAGACTTTATTTTGTTGAAAAGCTTGAACGCTTTTCAAGCAGCCAGAGCTAAACGCCCTTGAAGGGATAAAGCAGAATTTAGCTGCTATTTGTGGCTGATTTATTTATCAACCTTTAATAATATTATCTAATCAATTTTTATTGTCAAGTTTAATTTTATTTTTTATTTTGTGTTAAAATTTTAAGCATAATGGATAAGAAAAAAATATTAGACAACTTAAATAAACTGAAAGAGCCTAGAATTCTTGTAATTGGCGATTTTGCAATAGATGAAATGGTGTTTGGGCAAACGGAAAGAATTTCAAGAGAGGCGCCTGTTTTAATTTTAGAGCATACTGAAACTAAGATTATTTTAGGCACTGCTTCAAATGCTGCAAACAATATTTCGTCATTAAACCTTGGAAAAGTTGGTGCAATAGGCGTTTTGGGCGATGATTATTACGGCAAAGTTTTAATAAATGCCTTAAATGAAGCTAAAATAAATACAGATTTTATGGTGGTGGATAAAGAAAGAAAAACAACCACAAAAACAAGAATTTCAGGGTCTTGTTCTCAAAGTGTTACACAGCAAATTGTAAGAATAGACAGGCAAACAAAAACCCCTGTAACGGGTGATGTTGAGAAAAAAATAATCGAAAATATTAAAAAAGCAATGCCAATGTATGACGGGGTAATTTTGTCGGATTACCATTTGGGGTGTTTAACTCAAAATGTTATAACGGCAGCAATTAAAGAGGCTAAAAGGTTAAATAAAATTATTGTTGCAGATATTCAAAAAGAAATGGAAAAATATAAAGGCGTAAGTGCAATTACACCAAACCAACCGGACACCGAGAAATTTATTTCAAAATTCATTAAAGATGATAAAACTTTGAATGAAGCCGGGCTTGAATTAATGGACAAATTAGATTTAAAAACTTTATTGATTACAAGGGGCGAAAACGGCATGGCTGTTTTTGAAAAAGATAGAGAAATGGTAAAAATTCCCGCTTTTAATAAAAAAGAAGTTTTTGATGTAACAGGTGCCGGTGATACGGTGGTTGCAGCTTTTACTTTGGCGCTTTGTTCCGGTTTTACGCCACCTGAAGCAGCAATTATAGGCAATACGGCTGCAAGCATTGTTATAAGGCATTTTGGATGTCATACAACAACTGTTGATGAAATAGAATTTGAATTAAAAAACTTATCAGGAGTTAATTTATGAATTTTTTAAAAAAATTAAGACCGTTTGATATAGTAGTAATTGTGCTTATTTTGGCTGCACTTATGGTATTTTTTGCAACAAGCACAGGCAAAAGAATGACATCTTCCAATCAAATTGAAGCAGAAACAAAAGTGGATATAGAAGTATATTTCAGAGGGGTTGTTGTAACAAGTAAAAATTCACCCTTTAAAGAAGGCGATGAAACCTTTATTACAATAAGGAATGTTCCCTATACAAAATTAAAAATTAAATCGGCAAGTTATGAAAGAAAAAAAATCATGCTTCCAAGCTCAGGTTCAAAATATCAAGTTGTTGAAGATTTATCTTCCCCCTTTAATTATGACTTTTTGGTAACCGTTCAAGATAACGCAAAAATCACAAAAGACGGCGCCGTTGTTGGCGGCAACAAAATTAAAATAGGCTTGCCCGTTACATTAGAAGGCGTTGATTATAAATTAAACGGCGTTGTTTCAAATATTACATTATCAAAAACAGCAGATGAAACCCCTACGGGCGATGATTTGGATGCCGAGGTAAACAAAAACCAAGATGTTCATTAATTCCCTTCTTAGTTGTTTTCAAAAAACAAAATTGGCTTCAATACTAAAAGACAGCTTGTTGTTTGATAACATTGATAAAATTTTATTCATTCTTTTAAATACGGTAATAATTTCAACCGCCTTTATGCCAACCGATTTTATAGGGCTTTTGGCCTTAGTTTTTGCTTTCGGCTGTCTTTTCAAGGTGCTTGTAAAAAGCGGCGAGACGGCGGAATTATCAACTATAAATAAAATTTTAATTTTATATCTTTTGATTGTAATAATTTCCCTTATGGGTTCAAGCTATTTTATGCTGAGCTTAAAGGGCATTTTAAAAACATTTGTATACATTGCCTTTTATTTTGCATCTGTATATTTTTTATCTGAAAACAGAAAAAAAATAATTCCTCTTGTAGTAATTACAACAGGAATTATGGGCATTGAAAGTATTATTGCAATTATGCAAAATGTTTCTCACATAGAAGCCATAGCAACTTGGCAAGACACAACAAATGTTTCAGACCCAACTCAAATAATATCAAGAGCATACGGCACATTGCAGCCTTACAATCCAAACCTTTTAGCCGGATATTTAATTGCGGGAATTTCATTCATTTTTTCATATATCGGAATTGCAGTTTTCAATAAAGATAAAAAAACTGCAATTATTGGTGCTTCGGTTTTTCTTTTAACATTTTTGGCAATTTTTGCGACAGGGTGCAGAGGCGCTTATTTAGGGCTTTTTGCTTTTATTGCCGTTTGCTTTATTGCATTTTTATTCATCTTAAAGAAAAAATTCGGCAGCTTTAATAAAATAAAAACAAAATATAAAGCAATGTTATCGGCATTTTTGGCATTTTGCGCATCGGTTGTTCTTTTTGTGCCTTCAATTAATCAAAGAATTTTATCTATTTTTACGTTAAGAAAAGATTCTTCTATTTCATTTAGAATGAATGTTTACGAAGCTTGCTATCAAATGTTTTTAGACAACAAATTTTTAGGTATTGGCGTTGGCAATAAAAATTTTAGAGAAATATACGGGCTTTATATGAAAACGGGTTTTGATGCCTTGGGGGCATATTCCGTTCCTTTAGAAATTGCCGTAGAATCAGGCATTTTTGCACTTGTTTCGTTTGTGGCATTTTTAGCTGCAATTATTTACAAAATAGTTAAATATGTAACTTTTAAAGGTGCGCATCCGGTTCATAAAATTCTTGTTTTTTCCACACTTTTGACAATCATTGCAACAATGTCCCACGGCTTATTTGACACGGTTTTTTTCAGACCTCAAATTCAAATTTTATTTTGGCTCAGCATTGCAATTTTTCATTCAATCGTAATTAAAAGAGGAAGGCTCAAAAAGTCTCGTATTGAAGGAAAAACGATTTTTTATTTTTTAGATTTGATTAAAAATAAATGTAAATAAATTTATTAAATTTCAAGAATATCTTTAATAACTTCGCTTGCCATAATAAGCCCTGCTGTAGGCGGAACAAAAGATATGCTGGATGGAATTTGTTTGTTTAATTCGTTAAATAAGATTTCTTTAGGTTTCTTTGGCGTTTCTTTTGAATAAACAACCTTTAATTTTTTAATATTTCTTTTTTTAAGCTCTTGCCTCATAACCCTTGCAAGCGGGCAAACGGAAGTTTTTGAAATGTCTGAAACCAAAAAATCCAATGGGTTTAATTTGTTTCCTGTTCCCATTGAGGAAATAATTTTTACGTTGCTTTCTTTTGCACGAACAATAAGCTCAATTTTGCTTGAAACGGTATCTATGGCATCGATTATATAATCATAATTCTTAAAATTAATAAGGCTTGAATTTTCTTTTGTGAAAAATAAATTAAGTGCATTAATTTTTATATTAGGGTTGATTTCTAAAAACCTTTCTTTGGCAGCTTCTGTTTTATATTTGCCGACGGTTGTTTTTAGTGCAAAAATTTGCCTGTTTAAATTTGTTTCATTTATTTTATCATTATCAACAATAAGAACTTCGCCAATTCCCGCCCTTACAACTGCTTCAGCTGCCATGCCGCCAACACCGCCAAGCCCGAATATTGCAACTTTTGATTTTTTTAATTTTTCAATATTATCATATCCAACTAAAAGCTCTTCTCTTTGAAGCCAGTTATTCATCTTGATTTTCCGTTGCTTTTATATATTTTTCATTGAAACCTTGCAAATATATTAATGCCATAAAGGAAAGATAAAATAAAGTTTCTGTCATCTCTTCTAATTGTATATTGCCGATTTTTTCACCTAATGTGCCTAAAATTATACCTAAAAATAAAAATATCCAATTCCAAAAAGAAATTTTTGCGCTTTTTATGTAGTTGAATAAAACTTTATATGATTTTGAACGAATAAAATATAAAAAGCATCCTGCCATAAAAAGCCCGTATAATGGATGCACAAGGTAGCCAAAAGGTATTTCTTTCCAAGGGTAAAATGCGTTTTCCATGCCTTCTATTGGGAAAAACACAGTTCTAAAGCAATTAATTTCTCTTAAAAATAAAATTACACAAACTAAAAAAATGGAGATAAAAAATTTATTATCCGTTTTTGCTTTTAGACAAAATGTCATTGTAATTGCAAGAATTACAAGCTGTAAATTTTCAATTAAACAGTTTTCATAGCAATATTGAATAGGAAGCCATTTTATCGCAAGAGGGGTTAATATCAATGTTAAAAGAGGGAAAATTACAATCGGCTGGAATGAAAAATCCAACCTTGAGATAAAATTTCTCATTAATTTCATTTTTTAATTCCTTAATTCCATATTAAAATTTTTGTAAGTTATCTATAACGGCACATTGTCCTTTTGCGCTAAAATCTCTGTTTTCATAGGTTAAAGAAGCCCAAGCTCCATAATCATGGCGAATTGTGCCTTCGCCTTTTGCACGTCCTGTGTATCTGTTTAGTGTGTAGTTTTCTGTATATGTTCTTTTATTTGCATGGTATTTGTTTACGAATTTAATTTCTTTGTCATCATAAGAAACAATTTCTGCCATTTCTTCTTTATTTTCATTATATATTTTTTTATGAGGTTCGTCTAAATATAAATAAAAATCTACTTCATCATAATTAATGGAATTAGCATAGCTTATTGCCCAATGCTTATAATCAACAGTGCACCAAAGCTTTTTCATTTTGTCAAAATCACTACATTCGCCATTTGCATTATTTATTGCAACAACCGCAAACGAAGGGGCTATAAGAAAAAACATTATGACAATACAAAAAATTTTTTTAAACATCTCTCCCCAATTTTTTAAAAGCGATAATTAAACATCTTATTCCAATAAAATGGAAAAGTAAAACAGTTTATAAAAATTAATAAACACCCTATCTTGTATTAGACAGGGTGTTTTTAGAAAAATTAAGATAAAAATTAAAAACTATTTAACAAGTTCTTTAAATTTTTTGCCTGCTGAAAATGCGGGAACGGTTTTTGCAGCAATTTTAATTTCTTTGCCTGTTTGTGGGTTGCGGCCTGTTCTTGCTGCTCTTTTACGTGCTTCAAAAGAACCAAAGCCAACCAATGTAACTTTTTTGCCCTTAGAAACTGTTTTTTGAATTGTTTCTAAAACAGCACCAACAATTTCAGCTGTTGCTTTTTGAGAAATTTTTGCTTTTTCCGCAATTTCTTTTACTAATTCTTCTTTGTTCATCTTTTGTCCACCTTTCTAAAACACATAACAGGTTCTATTATACCTATTTTGAAAGAATTGACAAGAGGTTTTAACTATTTTTTACATTGTAAAGTAATGAAAATGCCTTTTTCAAGGAAAATCAAAAGCTGATAAGCAATATTTAAGGGGTTAATCTCCGGTTGAAATTTTAGAAAAATTTATATCTTTATAAAAATATTTTAAAATGTCAAATGCGCTATATCCTTTGTTTGCAAGATTATTGGCGCCATGCTGGCTCATACCGACCCCATGACCGTTTTTCCTTATTCCGTCATCATAAGCTTTAACAGAATGTAGATAAGGTGCATTGTTTGCCCAAGCAGCGCCTGAATTAACCGTTCTTCCGCCTGAGCTTGCATGGTAGTATGCAGGAACAACTTTTCCTTTATAGGTTATAACAATGCCCTTCGTATCAACAACTGCTTGATTTGTTTTTTTATTTTCAGCGCTTGCACCGCCATAGGCTTGATCGTAGGTGTTATCTAAAAGGTCATAACCTTTTGAACCTCTTTTATTAAGGTTTGCAACGGCATAGCTTCTTGCTGCTATGGCTTGCGCTTTATGTGCTTCTTTATTCCATGAAGAAGGCATCTCTGAAGGCACAACGCCTAAAAGGTAAAGCTCTATGGGCAATCTGTTTATAACCGTTAATTTTTTATTGTAATTATAAATAACAAGCTCCCCTCTGTACCACCTGTTTTTAGTTGCCACAAAGTCGTTTTTTGTTGAGGGTTTAACCATTATGTAGTTTGTGTTTAGGTCATAAAATTTATTATCAACTTTTATTGCTATTGAATTACCGTGGGCTTTAATTCCGTAGGGCTGCATTTTTTTGGTTTTAAAAATCGGCTTGTTTGTTTTTGCATCATAAATAAGCCCTTCTGTTGATGTTCCAAAATATGATTGTTTTACATCAACGCTAAGCCCTATTCTTATTGCTTCAGATGTTTGAATTGAAACAATTTGAATAAAAATTGCAAAAAATATGTATAATAAAATCTTTCTCATAGGTGATAACATTGTAAAACGTGAAAATATTTTTTTTATCAAATGATTAGATGAATTTATTCTTCGTCTTCTTTAAAATTTTCTATATATTTAATAATTTCCATTGAAATTTCTTTTTTGGTTTCAAAATCAATAATTTTAAGATATTCCATGGCTTCAAAATATTTCATATTGTTATCTTGCCACCTTTGCCAGAAACAATCAAAATTATTTTCATTTAATGAAAGCCCCATATTTCTTGCTTCTTCAATTATGTAATCGGCAATATAATCTTTCACTTTTTCATTTGATTTTTCAATCAAATTGACAGCAAGTTTTAAAATAGGGTCTTTATCATACCAGCGCTTGTTCATAGAATTAAGAATAATATTTTTAATAAAAAATGTCAATTTAAGCTACAAATGTTCAATTTTTGTTTAAGCCCTTTCGGGTAATTTATTTTGAATTAAAACAAAATAAAATGGTTCATTATGAATGATTTATTTAATATGTTTGATAAAACCCCATGTAAAAGTTTGGGTGTATGCTCTGAAAACCCCGTTTTGTCCTCAATAAATGCGGTTATTGTAAATGAAATAAGGCAAGTTGCCTATTATATAGTTAAATTAAAAGAACTGAATTTTATAAACGACAAAATAATGAAAGAGGCAATTTCTGCCCTTTCTGTAACTATTTCAGATACAAGCTTTAACAAAAATGCTTTTGTAGACTTCTTTTTAAAACTTGAAAACTTAAAAAAGGAAACAGAAAATTTTTATAATAAAAAATGTCAAGAAATGGGAATAAATTACGAACATTTAACGACATTTTCTTTTAAAGACGGCGAGAAAATAAGCTCTAACACCCTTATAAAGTGGGGTGAAAAAATTTTAACTCACGTTTTTAACACTATGGATGAAAATAAAATTTGTCTTTTTGATTTAATCATCTTTATGACAAAAACCGCTTCTTGCAAATTATTAGAACTTGAAAATTACAAAAAAGTTGAAACAAACGAGTATTTTGAAGTTTTAAGATTATTATCTTTGACAAACTCAATTTCTCAAAGATGTGAAAAATTGACAAGAAGAATAAAAGAATTTTCCGCAATTTTATATAAACTAAACGAAGAATTAATATATGAAAGAAATAAATTCTTTGGCTCAAGACAAAATATAAAAATTGAAAGAAATATTGAAAAAGGAAAATCTGTTTTTGTTGTAGGCGGAGATATTTGTGAATTATATAATCTTCTTGAAAAAACAAAAGATACTGAAATAAATATATATACAAACTTTTCAATGATGTTAGCTTATATTTATCCTAAATTTTTTGAATATAAAAATTTTAAAGGTTTATATGGCACAGGTGATATTGAATATGATTTTTCAAAATTCAAAGGCGCAATATATGTAACAGAACATGCAAATATCAGGCTTGATAATGTAATAAGAGGTAAAATTTTTACAACAAAATTAATTCCGTCGGATAATTCGACAAAAATTGAAAAAACAAACCTCACCCCCTTAATTGAAGCAGCTTTAAGTGAAGAAGGCTTTGATTTTGAAGAAAAAAATAAAGAAATAACTTTTGAATACAATAAAAACCTTTTAGAAAAAACCGTTGAAGAAAACAGAAATAAAAAAATATTAATTTCAATGGGCAAGGTTTCAGATTTTATAAAGGAAAAAAATGCCAATTATTCAATTATAAGCGTTCAATTTCCATACGATTTTGAAAGTTTAATATACATTTTAAAATCACTCCCAAATGAAGAAAAAATTGTTTATTTTTCAAAATGTTGTATAGAAATTATAAAAATATTGACAACTCTTTTAGATGTAAACTGTGAAATTTATATCGAAACATGTTTGTCTGAAAATATCAGCCCGCATATTTTACAAGCATTGGGCAGTAATTTTGACATAAATTATATAAGCTAGAAAATCCGTTTTCTTTTCTATAGTTGATTTTGCTTTTATTTAAAACATTTTCTTTTGCTTTTATGGGCGTTTTAATGTAAAATCGTACTAGAAAATAGAAGTGAATCACTAAAAAAAGAAAGAAGAGAAAATGGAAAACACACCAATTACGCACAAATTTGAGATTGAAATCGGCGGTAAAAATGTTGTTGTTGAAACAGGCAAATATGCTAAACAAGCAACAAGTTCAGTTACCGTCAGATGCGAAGACACAATGCTTTTTATACACGCTGTTGTATCAAAAGAACCAAGAGTAGGGATTGATTTCTTTCCTCTCCTTATAGATTATGAAGAAAGAATGTCAGCAATCGGTAAAATCCCCGGTGGCTACACAAGAACAGAAGGCAAAGCAAGCGAAAAGGCAATTCTTGTTTCAAGGTTAATTGACCGCCCTATTCGCCCACTTTGGCCTAAAGGATATAGAAACGATGTTCAAATTGTTTCACAATTATTCAGCTATGACCAAAAAAACCAACCTGATGTTTTATCAATTTTAGGTGCATCATCTGCCTTAATGTTATCGGGCGCTCCTTTTGAAGGTCCTGTTGGTGCAGTTAGAGTGGGCAGAATAGACGGGCAAATGATTGCAAACCCAACACACCAAGAAATTGAAAAATCTGATATGGATATTGTAATTGCAGGCACAATGGATTCTGTGATTATGGTTGAAGCAGGCTGCAAATTCGTAACTGAAGATGATATTATGGCAGCTGTTGAATTTGCACAAGTTGAAATTAAAAAACAATGCGAAGCGCAAATTCAATTTGCAAAAGATTGCGGTGTAGTTAAAGAAGAATTTGTTAACCCCTACGATACATCTGAAATTGCACAAATAATTAAAGAAACATCATACGATGCTATCGTTGATGCTTACCACAATTTTGACCGTGAATACAGACAAAATAAACTTGATGAAACCAAAAAAGCTGTTAAAGAAAAAATCGAAGCACTTCCTGAAGACCACCCGATTAAAACAATGATTGAAGAAACAGGAATTGATTTTGTTGCAGAAGAATTTAAAGCATTAGAAAAGAAAATAATGCGTGCAATGATAAAAGATGAAGGCGTTAGAGCAGACGGCAGAAAAGTAACCGATGTTCGCCCAATTTGGTGCGAAGTTGGCGTTCTTCCAAGAGCCCATGGGAGTGCCGTTTTTACAAGAGGCCAAACACAAATTTTATCTTGCGCAACTTTAGCAGGGCCTAATATGGCGCAAGAATTAGACGGTGTTGACCCATTAACTACTAAACGCTATATGCATAAATACATTTTCCCGGGGTTCTCAGTTGGCGAAGTAAAAGCACTAAGAGGCCCCGGCCGTCGTGAAGTTGGCCATGGTAACTTAGCAGAACGTGCTAATGTTCCCGCACTTCCAAGCGAAGAAGAATTTCCTTATGCAATAAGAGTTACATCTGATGTATTAGAATCAAACGGTTCAACATCAATGGGTTCAACCTGTGCAAGCTCAATGGCTTTAATGGATGCAGGCGTTCCTGTTAAATATATGATAGGCGGTGTTGCAATGGGTCTTATTAAAGAAGGCGACACAGACATCGTTTTAACAGATATTCAAGGCATTGAAGACTTTTTAGGCGATATGGACTTTAAAGTTACAGGTAATGATTATGGTATAACAGCACTTCAAATGGATATGAAAATTAAAGGTATTTCAAATGAAACTCTAAGACGTGCTTTATATCAAGCAAAAGACGGAAGATTACATATTATGGGCAAAATGAGAGAAGCAATAACTGAACCAAGAAAAGAGCTTTCACCGTTTGCTCCAAGATTATATTCAATGCAAATTCCTGTAGATGACATTGGAACAGTAATCGGGCCTGGCGGCAAAATGATTAGAAGCATTATTGATGCCTCAGGTGCTGAAATTGATATTAAAGATGACGGTACCGTTACAATAACCTCTAACGACAAAGAAGGCGCAGACATTGCAATTCAAAAAATTAAAGAATTAACCTTCAAAGCTGAAGTTGGCATGGTAGTTAAAGGTAAAGTTGTAAGAATTATTCCAATCGGTGCATTTGTTGAACTTGCCCCCGGAAAAGACGGCATGGTGCATATTTCACAAGTTTGCAATGAAAGAATAGAAAACATTGAACCTCACCTTTCAATCGGTCAAGAAGTAATTGTTAAAGTTATTAAAATTGACGACAAAGGCAGAGTGAACCTTACAATTAAAGGAGTAACGGATGAAGAAAAAGCATCTTGTAACTAAAATTTTATGTGCTTGCAGTTTGGCATTTTGCCTTACTGCATGCACAACATTAAATTATGTTGATGATGATATAGATAAAGTTAAAATTTCTCACATCCAAACAAATGAAAATTTTAGCCTTCAAGCTGTTGAGAAAACAACGGCAGATAATATAACGGTTAAAACCGGAATATCTGAAACTATGCTTGACGGCGCCTTGGTGCTTTATATAAATTTGAAAAATAATACAGATACTATTTATAAATTTGATGTGGCAGATATTGCGGTAACTTCCCCCATTGGAGATGTTACCTTTATTGCTCCTTCAAGCTTTATAGAGGCATATCAAAGCTATGAAGCGTCAAATTATGCAGGCATGATGAACGCAGGCGCTGCCTTAGGCGGTTTTGCGAACATCCAAAATCAATACAGGCAAACAATTACAACTTCAAGCGCTACAAACACGTTTGACAATATGCAGCAAACTTCAGACCTTGGCGCCTTGGAACAAACTATTGCAGGTTTACAAAAACATACATTAACACAATATAAGTTCATAAAACCTTATAATGAGGAATATTATTATATATTTTTAAGAAAACCCGAAGAATATCCGCTCGTTGTTAAGTATAAAGACCTGACATATAAGTTCGGCGGCAAAAATAATGCATCTGAATAGTTTTTTAAAAATCAAATTTTTAATAAACAAAAAAAGCAAAGCTCAACATGTTGTTGAGCTTGCTATGATGATGCCCCTTTTTATAATTTTATTCAGCTATACTTTTCAATTAATGGTTGAAACTTATTCAAAATACAGATTTTCCTACATTTTTACAAATTCTGTCAGAAATGTAATTAATAACCCTGTCATATATGATAATTTGACAAATGCCGCAGATTATAACATAGAAAAATTGGTTCAAACCGAACTTGACAGAGAACTTAGCAAAAGCGGCAAAATACCTTTTACAAACGTTTTGGTGGAAGCCATTAATTCAAATGAGACTACTTTTTTTAGGGGCGCATATCAACTGGTTGCAGACAGAATATTTTTTGGACAAACGGGAAAAGAATATTTTTATTTCACAATTCCCATAAATAAAACGTATACAACCCCGATTGTTTTAAATAAAACCACTTTTGATGTTGAAAGTTATTTCAATTTTTATTTTAAATATTATTCTGAAAAATATTTTGAAGCAGATGACACTTCTTCCGGGGGAACAGGAAGCGGCGAAACAACAGAAGGCGGCGGCGAAGGTGGTGAAACAACAGAAGGCAGCGAAGGCGACAATTCAGGCAATTCAGGCACTCAAGAAGAAAACTCATCAGACAATAATTCAGGCGATGAAGGCATTTCAGGCGCACTAGAGGTACAATAAATGGCAAAAAAAATAAAAGCAAATTCAATACTTGCAACTTTTATATTTGGTATTTCACTTCTTTTATTGTGCTCTTTTGGCACAGATGCCGCTTATGTAATATTATCAAGATACAAGCTTCAAAAAATAACTGAATATGTAGCGGCAGAATTTGCTTCAAGCAAGGCAAGAGATGCCGATTACAACATAAAAACAGAAGAAGAAGAAAAACAAAGAGCAGATATAAAATTAAAATATGAAGCCATATACAATGTAATGGGTTCAGGCATTATGGTTTTCAAAATTACGGATATGGAATATAAGGCAGATAGAATTAACAAAGAAGCTGTCGTCAAAGTTAAAACAACTTCAAAAGTCATGCCTGCCTTTCTAAGGTTTGTGGGCGTTAGAGAAATAATCGTTCATTCAACCGCTTATGCAAAAACAAACAGAGTTGAAATTGAAAGAGAAATTGAAGCAGAACCCGATTCAGGCAGTCAAACAGATTATGCAAACTGGCAAAATTCAAGAGCAATTTTTGATTTCACCACAACAAACGAGGCTGTAGGCGGTGCATTAAATGATGCAAGCGGTATTACCGCAAAACACACAGGCTATGGCGATTTTATGATTCAGTTTGGCTATAAAAACAGGGCATTTTGGTGGCAAGACGATGAATTGGATTTAGGCTCAGGCGGTGGTTTTTTTGTCATAGCCGGCTATAAAAAAGACCCCAATTCAGAAAATGTTGACGGCTGGGTAGATATAGGAAATAAGGCAACAAACAAATTAAGCAGCGATTTAAGAAGAGTTTGTGTTAACGGCGATAACTGGCCTGAATTTGAAGAAACAAACGAATACAATGCAAATACTCAATGTTTTTATTGCGTAGATGCAGCAAAAGAAGGTACAATTATTTTTGATTTATCAAAAATTAATTCTTCAACCGTTAAAGATACAGGCGGCAGATTAGATAGAATTAATAATCTGTGGGTTTTAAAAGCAGGGGGTTCGGGCGAACAAAAATCTGACGGTACATACCTTAACCCATGTGACCCTAATTTTACGCAAAGCGACAGCTCAGGCGGCTTTTTAGGACTGTTTGCAAAATGGTTTAAAAGAGATGCTTTAGTTAAGCTTACAATCTTAAATAATGTTACAATGATAAATAAAAAGGAATATGATAATTTTGTACCGCTTGCAAATGAACCCAATGATACCGATATAAAGGGAAGCTGGTCTTATACAAGTGAAAAATAGGGGAAGAGATGAATTCAAAAACTTTAATATTAATAGACGGGCATGCGCTATCATTCAGAATGTTTTTTGCGCTTGAGCGAACCAATATGCAAACAACTGACCACACGCCAACTTGGGCAGTTTTTGGTTTTTTTAAAGCAATTTTTGATATGTTAAATAATAAAGGTTTAATTAAACCTGATAATATAGCGGTTGCTTTTGATGTTTCAAGGCACACTTTCCGCTTGGAAAAATATGAAAACTATAAGGCAAACAGAGAATCCATGCCTGATTCCCTTCGCCCTCAGTTATCTTTAATTATGGAAGGCTTAAAAGCCTTAAACATTCCAATTTATACAAAAGAAGGCTTTGAAGGCGATGATATTATAGGCACAATTTCAAAAAAAGCAAAAGAATTAGGGCATAAAACATACATCTTAACAGGCGATAGAGATTCTCTGCAGCTTGTTGATAAAGAAGGGTTTATTAAGGTTTTAATTCCATCTAAAGGGGAACTTATTGAATATGATTGGGATAAGGTTTATGAAAAATTAGAAGTTTACCCAAACCAAGTTATAGATTATAAAGCGCTTTGCGGTGATACATCCGATAACATCCCTGGCGTTAAGGGAATTGGTCCAAAAACGGCAGTAAGTTTGCTTAATGAATTTAAAACCCTAGATAACATTTATTCTCACCTTGATGAAATATCTAAAAAATCTGTTGTTGAAAAATTGAAAAATGAAAAAGAAACAGCTTATCTTTCACAATTTTTAGCAACAATTAAACAAGATGTAGACATTGATTTTAACTTTAATTCAACTTGTTTAGAAATTGAAGATAAAAATAATGTTATTGAATATTTTAAAAGCCTTCAATTCTACAGTTTTGTGAAAAACATTGATAAATTATTAGCGCCTTTTATGTGCAAAAATGAAGCTGTTGAAATAAAAGGTGAAGATAGTATTGTTCAATTTAAAGACGATGATATTGAAATTGAACCTTTTCAAACATCGCTTTTTGGTGATATTGAAGTTCAAAATAAAAAAGCCGAAACAAAAAAAAGAAATGAAGTTGAATTTAAAAATTTCAATTTAGAAAATAAAATTTCATTTTTAATAGAAGGCGATTTTTGCTATTTTGCAAACGATATTGAATATTCAAAATTAAATGTTAATGAAGCCCTTGAAATTTTGAATAACCCTGAAATTAAAAAAATTGCGTTTGATATAAAATCAACCCTTCATAAATTTAATAAAATAGACGGCATTATTGATGATATTATGCTTTCAAGCTATGTTTTGGATTCTTCAAGAAAATCAGATTTAATAAGCCAAATTCAAAACTTTTTAGATATTATTGAGCCAAACGACCCATATATTTTAGCAGGGTGCATTTATGACTTATCAAACATTTACAATGAAAAATTAACAGATAGAGAAAAAAAGCTTGCAGCCCTAGAATTAAAGCTTGCATACGTTCTATATAAAATGGAAGCTGTCGGCGTTTCAATCGATTCAGATTATATGAAAAAATTGAATGATGAAATTGATGAAAAAATAAAAGAGTATGAAACAAAAATTTATGATGAGGCAGGGGTTAATTTCAACATAAATTCACCAAAACAAGTGGCAGATGTTTTATTCAATGTTTTAAATATAAAACCAAAAAAGAAAAATAAAACGGGCTATTCAACAAACGCTAAAATTTTAGAAGAACTTGCAGAAACAAATGAGATTGCAAGAGATATTTTAGAACATAGAACCTATATGAAGCTAAAAACAACATACGTTGATAACTTGCCAAAACTTGTTAAAGAAGATAACAGAATTCACACGCACTATAACCAAACGGTAACTACAACAGGCAGATTATCAAGTTCTGATCCAAACTTACAAAATATACCGATAAGAACTGAATTTTCAAATAGAATAAGGGCTGCTTTTGTTGCAAAAAATAGCGATTATGAAATATTATCAGCAGATTATTCTCAAATTGAATTAAGGCTCTTAGCGCACATTTCAGGAGATGTTACCTTAAAAAGTGCTTTTATAAACCATGATGATATTCATTCCGTTACTGCATCTAAAATTTTTGGGGTGGATATAAATTCAGTTACAAAAGATATGAGAAGAAAAGCAAAAACCGTTAATTTCGGTATAATTTACGGGCAAACAAGGTATGGTTTAGCCTCTTCACTTAATATAACGCCCTTTGAAGCGCAAGAATTTATTGATAAATATTTTAGGCAATACCCAAAAATTAGTTCCTATATAACAAATACTTTAATGGAAGCGCACCAAACAGGCTATGTTGAAACATTATTTGGAAGAAGAAGATACCTAAAAGAAGAACTAAATTCAAGGAATGCCAAAATTAGAGAATTTGCGGAACGTGCCGCAATAAATGCGCCATTACAAGGAACAAGCGCTGACCTTATTAAAATGGCAATGGTTGATTTGGATGAAAAATTGAAAAATTACAGGGCAAATATTATAATTCAAGTGCATGATGAACTTGTTTTAGAAGTTCATAAAAGTGAAATTGAAGAAGTTAAAGAAATTGTTTTAGCTTCAATGCAGCTAAACCAACCCTTAGATGTTCCTTTAGATGTTGAAATCAAAACCGGCAAAAGCTGGATGGAGAGCAAATGAAAAAATTTTATATTTTATTATTAATTCTTTTTTTGGGGCTTCCTGTTTTATCTAAAACGGCAGATTCCAAAAACTTTTCAATTTCAGCGGATAACCTTTTTATGGTTACATTATCTTCAATTCAAAAATTAAATTATAAAATTGTTGAAATGCAATCAACATCAGGCTACATTTTATTTAAAACCCCAACGGGTGATGAATATTTAATAATGGTTTCAAACAATGGAAATAATACAGCTAATATAAAAATCACAAAATCAAAACAAGATTCTCCTTTGGCTGATATCAGAAATTTAATTTTTACAGAAATTCAAAACAATTTATATAATGTTCCAATAGAGGCAATTAAATGAAAAAATATGCCTTATGCCTTGTTGATATAAAAACTTTAGGAACAAAAACTTTTTCATATTTAATTCCGGATAGTATGAAAGATAAAATTAATATTGGAATTCCTGTTCTTGTTCCATTTGGTAAATCAAGAGAAATAAAAGCCTATGTTGTTGGGTTTTCAGATTATTTGGAAGAAGGGATAAAAGCAAAATATATAACAGATATTCTTGATTTTGAACCAATGTTTAATCTTGAATACCTAAAACTTTTAGAATGGGTTTCAAACTATTATTTTTCAGACCTTCCAACCGTTTTAAAAACGGCATTGCCGTCAAAATTTTTTGAAAAAAATGTTAAAAATTATAGAACACCAAAAAAGAAACAAATTATTTTTGAAACAGAATTTGATGAAAATGCCGTTCATAAATTATCAGATGAGCAAGAAAAAATTTATAATGAAATAAACCATGTAAATGCCCCTGTAAGCCTACTTTATGGCATAACAGGTTCAGGCAAAACGGAAGTTTATTTTAAATTAATTGAAGATACAATAAAAAAGGGCAAAAACGTTTTATTTTTAGCGCCTGAAATTGCCCTTGTTTCGCAATTAACAATAAGAACAATTAAAAGGTTTGGAAAAGACCCCGTTGCAATTTGGCATTCATCTATTACAGAAGCTGAAAAATATTCTGTTTGGCAAAAATTAAGGTCTGATGAAATTAAAATTTTATTTGGCGCCCGCTCTGCCGTTTTTGCACCTATTAAAAATTTAGGGCTTATTATTTTAGATGAAGAACATGATGATAGCTACAAACAAGATGCAAAAGAACCAAGATATAACGCAGTTGAGGTTGCAAAAAAATTGGGGGCTTTATATGGGGCTAAAGTTATTTTAGGCTCTGCAACACCTGATATTTCAAATTATTATAGGGCGGTTAATTCAAATTCTTTGTTTGAACTAAAAACAAGATATAATAATGCTTCTCTTCCAAAAGTAACAGTTGTTGATATGAGGTTAGAGCGGCAATTTAAAAATAACGGGCTTTTTTCAAAATTTTTGATAGATAAAATAAATGATAGAATTGAAAATGGCGAACAAACAATTCTACTTATAAATAGAAGGGGCTTTTCAACTTATACTCAATGCCTAAATTGCGGCACTGTTATTGAATGTCCAAAATGCGCAATTCCTTTAATTTACCACTCATCAACAAATTCTCATAAGTGCCATTATTGTAATTTTGAACTTAAAAATTTAGATATCTGCCCAAAATGCGAGGCTGACGCTCTTCAAAATTTTGGCGCAGGAAGTGAAAGAGTGGAAGAAATTGCAAAAACAATTTTTAAAGGTGCAAATATAAAAAGGCTTGATTCAGACGCATTATCTAAAAAAAATGAACACGTTGAAATTTTAAACGATTTTAAAGACGGGAAAATTGACATTTTAATCGGCACACAAATGATTGCAAAAGGGTTAGATAACCCAAATGTTACATTAGTTGGTGTTATAAATGCTGACCTTAGCTTTAATTTACCCGATTTTAGAAGCACAGAACGTGGCTTTTCAATTTTAACCCAAGTTGCAGGGCGCTCAGGCAGGGGTGAAAACAAAGGGGAAGTTATTTTTCAAACCTTTAATGCAGATAATGAATTTTTAATAAACGCTAAAAAACAAGATTATAAAACTTTCTATGAAAATGAAATTGAAACAAGAGAATTATTTGATTATCCGCCTTTTTCATCAATTATAAGAATTATTTTAAAATCGAATAACATTTTTAGAGCCCAAAGGGCCTCAATGGAAATAGCAATGCGCCTTAAAGATTGGATTGAAAAACTTTCTTTAACAGAAAGGCTGATTGTTTTAGGCCCTGTTCCTTGCGTTATAGAAAAGTTGAAAGGGGAGTTTAGGTTTAATATAATAGTTAAAAATAA
>CALUYZ010000008.1 GCA_944325175.1 Candidatus Gastranaerophilales bacterium
GTGAAAATTATATAAATAAAACGCTGGATAAAAATAAAAATTTAATTTACAAAAAATTAAGCTGTGAAAAAGCAAATAAAGAATATAATTACATTCCAACAAATGAAATTGAAAACCCGATAAATTGCACAACTTATATTTTAAAAAATTTTAATAACGATAATAAATATTCATCAGGCATAATAACTGCTAATCAAAATGAAATTATTTTCTTTTATTCTAATTTTGACCTTAAAAAACTTTGAAACTTAATTATTGCAAATTGCAAAATAATAAACATCTCCGTTTGTAAATGCGCTATATGGGCCATAAGCTTTATTTGGCTTAAATTCTTCGTCAAATTCAGTTAATAATTCATTGTTTTTAGAATAAACCCTGCCTTTTTGAATATCTAAAATTTCTGCTTCATCACAAGATGCGCCAAATTTTGAAATTTCATAAAAAGCTTCTTTTGAATTTATTATTCTTCTTTCATTTTTCGGATAATAAATTTTAAAATATGCCGTTTTAAAATTTTCCCCTTGTTTTATTGTTTTTAAATCAAGGTATGTATACCGGTTTATTATTTTATAATTCATTAAATCGGAAATGAAAGGCATTAAAAAATAAAGCGCAAGAATAAAAATTAAAATTAATAAAAACTTTTTCATACTGTTTATTATATAACAACTTAAAAAAGCATCACCGTTTATATAAAAGCGGAATATTACCTTTAGGTTCTTCTATATTCTTTTAAGCTTATAATTTTTAATTCATTCATATTCTTCCTTTCTTTATGTTACTATTTGCCTATGAAATTGTTATCTTTGACTAAAAAAATTAAACTTCCTGATTTAAGAAAATATTTTTCACTAAATTTAATCTCGCTTCTTGGCTATATTACGTTTTTTTGTTTTTTAACCTTAAATTTTACTGATTTTCCGCCTGCGACATTAGATACTTCTTATGGCGAGCCAAACTATATATATTCACCTGAAGAAAGTTTTATTATAAATTTACATATTTTCTCTATCAGCTTAATTCTTTTTTTATTTTTATTATTCTTTTTTGAAATTATTTTTAAATCGATATTCAAATTTTTATATGCAAAAAACCTTATTAAAAAGCCTGTTTTTAATATACCTGTTCCGAAAATATTAAAATTAATCTATACGATATTTTTTTCAATAGGGCTCCTTCTTGTTATTATTCCTTTGTTTTTAAGCTGTCTGCACACCATATTTTTATACTAACATATTTAAAATTCGGCAGGTTTTAGAAGGGTGAAAGATTTATTACGGCTAAGTTTTAGGCATTTTAAATTTTTATGGTATAATTTGTTTTATGAAAATTAAACTTCCTGATTTAAGAAAATATTTTTTTGCAAATATAATGGCTTTTTTGGGATTTTGCTTAATTATATACATAATTTGCTTTTTTACTGCAAATTTTCCCCCGCCTGAACCTTTAGCAAATTGTACAGAGCCAAGTTGTTATTCAATATCAAAAAAAGAATTATATTATATGGCTTGTTTTTTCATAATTTTTAATTTAAACCTAGCTGCAACATTTTTATTATTACTTGAAATTTTAATTCGTTGGGTAATTAAAAAAATGGGTCCTAATTGCAAGATGCCAAAAACCATTAAAAATATTTATACCCTGATTTTTATAGTTGGGCTAATTGTTTCATTGTGTTTTACGGCTTTTTCATTATCTGCCTTTTTTATAACAACTTAAAAAAGCTATTTTATATAAACATAATTTTCATAATTGCCGTTTTTATATGTCATAATATAAGTTTTATTCCAATATTTTTCAAAAGGTGAGTTTTTTTCAAATTTTGAATTTGGTCTAATATCAAAAAAACCACCGTTTTTAGTTTGCAAAATATCAATTTCAAGAGCAGGAATAAAATTAAACTCTGAAATTTTAACCCATTCGTTTTTCTTTTTTTGTAAAATAAAACCTCTACATTCAGATAAACCCAAATTACAATAAGCTTTGTTATAGCCTATTATTTCACTCACACCATCGTTGTTCAGGTCTGTTTCATTAACTTTTGAATAACAAAATGAAGAACCCTCATCACAAAGTTTTTTATATTCTTCTAAAGTTAAATTTTCATTTTTTAAAATGAAGTTTTGAAAAATTTCTTTTGCATGCTTTTTATCAGATGAAAAATCTATTTTTTTATAAACCTTTTGAGCTTGAATACGTTCAATGTCTTTTTGAATAATTTTGGCATTTTTGTCTGTTTCTTGTTTATAACCGTTTTCATATTTCAAAAAATAAACTTTGTTTGGTGTTGAATCAA
The DNA here is from genome assembly GCA_944325175.1 of Candidatus Gastranaerophilales bacterium. GTDB lineage: Bacteria > Cyanobacteriota > Vampirovibrionia > Gastranaerophilales > Gastranaerophilaceae > Galligastranaerophilus_A. The sequence continues at coordinate 2,297 of CALUYZ010000008.1, forward strand.
TTTTAAAATAGCTTCTATCCTTTGCAGTTACGGCAATATTTTTATAATTTTTCGTTTTATCTTCCAGAATTAAAATTTTAGAACACGGGGCAAAATAAAAACTTGCAATGCTTTTCCATTCATTGTTTTGATTTTGCAAAACAAAACCCCTGCAACCTAAAACATTGCAAAAACAGCTGTTATATCCTATTATTTCTTTTTTTCCGTCATTATTTAAATCAACCTCATCTGCCCTTATGTAGCAAGAAGAAGGGAATTTTAACAATTCTTTTTTATATTCTTCCAAAGTTAAATTTTCATTTTTTAAAATGAAGTTTTGAAAAATTTCTTTTGCAAGCTTTTTATCGGATGAAAAATCTATTTCCTTGTAGATATTATATTTTTTGCCATATTCAGCCTGTTTTAATTCCTCTTTTTGAGTATCGCAAAAATTTTTATAAAGCTTTGTTTCATATGATTCTTGCTTTTTTTGTTCATATTTTAAATTGAGCGCATACAAACAAACTGCAAACAAAAAAATAACCGACAGACCAACAAATATTTTATTTTTCATTAATAATTAAGCCCTTATACTTTGGTGATTTTTACACAGAAAAAAACCTATTTCAAGAAATTAAGTGTCTTTTATAAAAATATGCTTGCCGTTATCTAAAGTTACCCAATGTCCTTTATCGGTTTCGGGGTTACCAATGTTAAATTTATCTGTCCAATGAGCTTTTTTTGAATTATTTGAAGAATCATCTTTCTTATTGTTATTTTTTTGCTTTTCGCCGCTTCCAAGAATACCTGAATCAAAACCCTCTAAAAAAGCTTTGTGGTTTTCAATGCTCCAGTTTGAACTGTTTGTTTTTTCTTTTTTATCTGTTGGGGTTGAATTTTTGGGTAAAATATTTTTGATACTCTTTTTTGCCATATCAAAAAGTTCGTTTTTTCTTTCGTTTTTTCTTTCTTTTATTATTTTCCATAAATTTTCTTCAGTAGCATTTTTATCCCATCTTCTTTTATCGTTTTTGTAATCAATAATAAAATCAGAGTTATCACTAATTATATTTTTAAATATTTCATCAGTAATTTCATCAAGTCCTTTTCCTTCTTTCTTTCCTCTTAATGCATAGCTTATTCCTACTTCATTATTCCAAAGGTCTCTATTTGTATCTAAAAAAGCGGTTGTCACACCTTGCTTTTTCTCTATTAATTCACTTCTTATTTCTTTATTGTAGCCCTCTTTTCTTGCATTTTCTTCGCCAAGAAAAAAGGTTGCCCATGCAGCACCACGTGCATGCTGAAATGCATTTTCCATATTTTTTGAATAATGTTTAATTTTTGCAAGTTCACTATCATTTAATTTATTGTACCTTTTCCAAAATTCAGCTTGCCCTCCTTGTTTAAGAATATCTACACCGAGTTCAAGTAAACTAAAATCTAATTCTGCAGTTTCTTCGCCAACCATTTAACTCTTCCTTTCTATAATAACTTATGTTAAAATTAATCTTATGAAAATTTGCGACCTAAAAAGATATGTAACTTTAAATCTTGCGGCATATTTAAGTCTTTATTTTCTTTTTGAATTTGCAGTTATATTTATTGAATTTTATTTCGACCCCCCTAATTTCATTTTTTGCGATATTGTTTGCCTTATCGGGCTTCTTATTCTTTTCTTTATACCTTTTTGCCTTTTGGTTTTATTTCCTTTGGAATTACTTATTGTTTTTTTGTTGAAAAAATGGTTTCCAAATAAATTTAAAAAAGCAGATGACAAAAGAACAAAATATGATATTTTCTTTACCGTATTAGTGCTTTTTAGCTGTTTCTTTATGTTTTTTTCTTTTATTATTTTTTATTCCATTCTTATTATGTAGCTTATATTTTTATACTAGCATATTTAAAATTCGGCAGGTTTTAGAAGGGTGAAAGGTTTATTGTGGCCAATTCTTAGCCCTTTTATTTTTTATGATATAATTATTTTTATGAAAAATTACTGTATTACAAAAAATATCTGTCTCAAGTGCGCTTTATTTCTGCATTTTGTTGCTCTTATTCTTACTGTTATAAGCCTTTTTGCCGATATTCTTTTTAAACTCGATATATTTGCTTTATCATTTTATGGGCTTTTTCTGATTTTTTTGGGTGCTATGTTTTTCTTATTGTCGCCGTTTGAAATCATTTTTTACTTCTTAGCAAAAAAAATAATTCAAAAAATTAATTCGGAAAATAAAACATACTTTGCACTTTTTATAGTCATATTTCTTACAAATATAATTTTTATTTGTATAGAATAATTTCGCTTAAACAGTTAAATTTTAATATTACTGAATTTGAAAACAAACTTTTGTTATCTGCACTAAACGTGTTCTTATTATAAATTAATATTTTATGCTAAAATTTATCTATGAATTTTTTAAATCCTATAAATTATTTTTGCACTAAATTAGCATTATATATAGGCTTTGCCGCTTTTGTTTTAAATTTGACAGCAATTATAAGCAAAAGCTTTGGTTTAAGCATAGATAATTTTTTGGGTATGCATGCTTTTGATGCTACTCTTGTAAGCTTTTTATTTTTGTTTTTATCCTTATTTGAATTTATTATTCGTTTTTTATTAAAAAAGCCTGCGGAAAAAATAAGAACCGCTCTAAAAAACAAAAAACATAAGAAAATTTATTATGTATTTTTTACTCTTTTATTTTTGAATAGTTTGTTTTTTACTTGTTCAAGTGTTTTATTTTTGATTAAAGATTAATAATATTGAATTTCGGCTTATTTAAAATTTCAAACAACCGCCATGGTTTAGCATTTTTTGGTTTATATTTACATCATCAAAATAAAGAACGCCAAGCGGCCTTTTGTAATAATCAAGCCCCATAAATTCAAAAGTTTGAACGTTAGAATTTTTATATAAATTAATTAAATATTTTTTTGAAAATTTGCCATTTTTAATAACTTCATCTATTGTTAAATTGTTGTTATAGGCTTGCTTGTAGGCTCTGTTGTTTGGGGTTGTTTCATAACAATCAATTCCAATTAGCCTTATTGAAAATATATTATCGTTAATTTTGGCTCTTACCGTGTCGCCGTCTAAAATTTTTACAATCCTAACAGGCGTTTTTGAAGCAGCATAGGAAGGGGCAAAAATTACAAAGAATATTATAAATATAAATGTAACAATTATTAGAATTTTCGTTTTTGGCATATTAACCTCTTTTAATAAGTTTTATTAAACTATTTAGTATATAAATATACGCCTTCGTTATCTATTCTACTATATAAGAATTATTTCAACCAATAAGTTATGATATTTTTATGATAGAAAACAGATTTTCAAAACTTTTAGGTGAAAAGAAGCTTGACAGGCGCGACATTGTTAAAATGACAGGGCTTGATAACCATATAGTTCTTAAAATATATAAAGGTAATTATTCCAGAATAGATTTAGAAACTTTGGATAAACTTTGTGCAGCTCTTGAATGTGACACAAATGACATTTTTAAATACATCCCAGATTAATTTTTCAGCTTGTCTTTAAATTCGTCAAAATTCTTTATTAGTGTTTATTTTCATAAAAATTATACTTTCGAATACACCCATTAGGGTGGTGGTATCTTTTAAAATTATACACCAAAATAGGTGGTGTGAAAAAAGATAACAAAAGACATATAACAGCATATAAGGTTCTTGGCAAAAACATAAGAGAAATAAGAACAAATAAGAAGCTTTCACAAGAAGAGCTTGCTTATAGAATTAATAGTGCCGCAAATTACATAGGCTGCATTGAAAGAGGCGAAAAATACCCAAGCCTTGCCGTTATTTTTGATATTAAAAATGCCTTAGGCTGCAAGATTGAAGATTTGTTCAAAAATATATAACTGCCTTTCTGTTTTTTTATTTTCAGTAAAACACATAAACAACCAGATGTAAACATCTAGCTACTATCTTTTTATGGTTACATTTTACCAGTTCAATGTATATCATAAGAAAATGGATGAAAATGCAAGAAAACAAGCTCTCGGGCAATTAATCAAAAAAGAAAGAATAAATAAGGGCTTTACCCAAGATTCTTTCAGCTCTTTAATTAATATTGATGCAAGAAATTTAAGCAAAATCGAAAGGGGCGAAAGTTTTCCCTCATTTAAAACTTTCTATAAAATTGTTGAAGTTTTAGAAATTGAACCAAACTATTTTTTCGATTTTCTTAAATACAAAAAAGCTGAATGTGAAAAAGAAGATATAGAACTTTTTGAAATTATAAGAACATTGCCAAAAGAAATTAAAATTAAAACCATTGAACTTTTAAAATTAATGAATAAAGCAAAATAATGCACAAGAAAGACAAAAAACTTTATATTGCGATTGCAAAAATAATCAATCAAACAAGAAAAGATAAAGGTATTAAATATACCGAATTGTGCTATGAAAACGACATTGCAATGTCCACTTATGATGATATAGTTAATGCAAAAACAAAAGCTTCATATCTAAATATTGCAAAAATTATAAAAGGTTTAGGGCTTAATTTTAAAGAATTTGGCGAACTATTGGATAAAGAATTAGGCAAAGATTTTAAATTTATTGACGAATAAAATGTTGATATGCAAATGGAATTGGATATTTTTTATAAAAAAGCTGCACTTACAATAAAACATTTCAGACAAATAAAGGGCTTAACTCAAGAGCAGTTGGCAGAAAAAGCGGGCATAAGTCTTGATTATTTAGGCAAAATTGAAGCAACAATTAATAAACCCGGTCTTGTCGGGTTAATAAAAATTATAACCGCCCTTGAAATTAGTTTTAAAGAATTTTTTGCATATTTTGAAGATATTTAACAAGTAAATACATCTTGAATATTGTTGACATTTTTCAAGCTTGGAGTTAAAACGAAATTATATTAATTGCACTTGTTTATCAAAAACAAACAAATAAAGCACCCCAATTTTACATAGACTTGGCACAAAAACGCTTAAAGGAGACATAAAAATGGAATACATTTATGCAAAAGACAAAGAAGGTTTTGTTGTTAAAAAACAAAGAAGCGAACTTTTGCCCGATGAAATAATTATCTCTAAAAGCGAATACGATGAAATTTCAGACGAAAATTATTACAATGAAACCTTTCACCATGGCGGAAAAAGAAAAGGTGCAGGCAGAAAACCAAAAGATGAAAGCAAGGTTTTAAAATTTCAAGTTAGAGTATCTGAAAAAGAAAAAGAATTTTTAAAATATGCAAGAGAGCATAAAATTAACTATGATAATTTAATGCAAATGTAGCTTTTAAAATGTCTTTTTGTCTAAATCAAATTTCGGTGTATAATTAAAAGACCGGAACAAAAGGCAAGATATTATGAAATTTAAACCTGAATTTAAGGAAGCTGTTAAATATGCAAGCGAATATAAAATGCTTCCTGTTATGGCTGAAATATTTTCAGACATTAAAACACCTGTTAGTGTATTAAAAGTTTTAAAAGAAGCAGGGCACCATTGCTTTTTATTGGAAAGTGCCGAAAAATCACAAAAATGGGGCAGATATTCTTTCATAGGTTTTAACCCTTCTGTTGAAATCAGCTGCACAAACGGGGTTTTAACCATTGTTGAAGAAAATGAAGAAGAAAAAATTTATAAAACAACAAACCCTGAAACCTATATAAAAGAAATTTTAGAAGAAAACAAAGCCCCCAATTTTGACTGGCTGCCAACTTTTGCAGGCGGTTTAGTGGGGTATTTTTCCTATGATTTTATAAAATATATGGAGCCCAATTTAAAACTTGATGCAAAAGATGAAGAAAAATTTAAAGATTTTGATTTAATGCTTTTTGATAAAGTTATTGCGTTTGATAATGTTCGCCAAAAAATGATGATTATTGTGAACATTAAAACAGATGATATTGAAGAAAACTATGAAAACGCAGTTTTAACCATTTCTGAAATTGCAAACTTAATTAAAACCAAAAACCCCGACCTAAACGAAAAAGGCAAATTAAAATCTGAATTTAAGCCTTTATTTACAAAAGAAGAATTTTGTTCAATGGTAGATAAGGCAAAAAATTATATTAAAGAAGGCGACATTTTCCAAGTTGTTTTATCAAACAGGCTTGAGGCCCAATATGAAGGCAGTTTGCTAAATACATACCGCTATTTAAGAACAACAAACCCTTCGCCTTATATGTTCTATTTTTCATCAGATGACATTGAAATTGCAGGCGCTTCCCCCGAAACGCTTGTAAAATTAAATGGAGATGAACTTTTAACATTTCCATTAGCGGGCACCCGCCCAAGGGGAAAAACCGAAAAAGAAGATATGGAGCTTGAAATAGAACTTATTCAAGATAAAAAAGAGCTTGCAGAACATAATATGCTTGTTGACCTTGGCAGAAACGATTTAGGAAAAATTTCAAAGTTTGGAACCGTTGAAGTTGAAAAATATATGAGCGTTGAAAAATTTTCCCACGTTATGCACATTGGTTCTACCGTTAAAGGTATAATTCAAGATGACAAAACCGCCCTGGATGCCATTTATGCGGTTTTACCCGCAGGCACGCTATCGGGTGCGCCTAAAATAAGGGCAATGGAAATTATAAATGAACTGGAAAACAATAAACGTGGCATATATGGTGGCGCCATTGGCTATATTGACCTTAGAGGCAACTTAGACACAGCCATTGCAATTAGAATTGCATTTAAAAAGAACAATAAAGTTTTTGTAAGATCAGGGGCAGGCATTGTTTTTGACAGTGACCCTGAAAAAGAATACATAGAAACAATAAATAAAGCAAAAGCCGTTATTAATGCAATTCAAAATTCAGAGGAAGAATTATGATTTTAATTATAGATAACTACGACAGTTTCACATATAACTTATACCAAATGGTAGGCGCAATTAACCCAAACATTAAGGTTGTAAGAAATGATGAAATTAAGCCTGAAGAAATTAATATAATAAACCCTGATAAAATCATAATCTCCCCAGGGCCAGGGAAACCAAAAGACGCAGGAATTTCCATTGATGTTATTAAACAATTTGCGCCAAAAATTCCAATTTTGGGTGTTTGCCTCGGTCATCAAGCAATAGGAGAAGCCTTTGGCGGAAACACCGTTTATGCAAAAGAATTAATGCATGGAAAATCTTCTTTAGTTAAAATTTATAATGAATGTAAACTGTTTCAAGGAATTTCCCCCATAACAGAAGTTGCAAGATACCATTCCTTAGCTGTTGATTCAAAAACTTTGCCTAAAGATTTAACCGTTATTGCTTGGAGCTTTGATGATGAAATTATGGCAATTAAGCATAGAAATTTTGAAACCTACGGGGTTCAATTCCACCCCGAATCAATTTTAACTCCAATGGGCGAAAAAATTCTTGAAAACTTTTTAAAATAAATTTCACAGTCATAAAACTTTACAATATTTTAATATTTAGCCAAAAAACAACAATAAATAAACATTTTGAGCTTTTATATTAATATATTACAATTCGCATGGAGCTAAAAAATGGCTGATGTTAGTAATAACGTTTATATTCCAAGCAAATTTAATGCAATTTTAAATAACTTTAAAACTAAAAACAGCATCAGACAAAATAATAATGTTCAAACCCAAAATACCAACAACGGTCAAGATACCGTTGTAATTAACGGTGAAGCAAAAACAGGCAAATTACAAGATAAAAAATTTATAGGCAAACTTTGTGCAGCAGGTGCAATAATATTAGGCGCCGCACTTGCATTAATGCAAATAAAAAAAGGAAATTTAGACATTGCTGACAAATCATTTTGCCATGAAAAAGTTTTTCAAGATTTACCCTCATTAAACGAATTAGATGAAATTGCCGCCCAAAAAATTAAAAATATGACTCTGGATTATGGTTTTAGTGAAGACGTTGCAACGGCTGATAAAATTAAAAGTGCAATCAAGGATTTATTTTATTCCCATGACAGAAATATAGATAAAATCTCTAAAGAAGCAGAAACTGATGAAACTTTAAGGCACTTATTAAGAATTCTAAGCGGCAAAAACTTTATTAAAGAAAAAGCTGATGATGCCAAAAAAGCAATGAGCCCCTTTTATGCATCCGGCATTTTAAGCAATTATAGCAGCAAGCAAGGCACAAAAGATGAACTTGAAAGTTTTATGAAACTTCTTATCTCAAAAGCACAAGATTCAGACTATCAAGAACTTGAAATTGCAAATATTTTAAGCAGCTACAAGGGTCCTTATAAAAATGCAACAAGGCTTACTTCCATGTTTGATTACGCAAACAAAAAAGCAAATGCTAAAGGATATGGAAAGCTTGATATAATCAAAATACTTAGACAGAACCCTGATTTAAGGTTTTATGATGCATACAACTTTATGCAATCAATGGAAAAAGGCAGCTTTCGCCTTGGTCATAAGGGTCAAATAACACATTTATATGATATTCGAGATATATTAGAAGATAAAAATCTTGATTTAAAAACATTTAACGCCTGCTATAAAAAATTAAAAGGTGCGGCATTTGAAAACACATATCCTTCCACATTAAGAGAAATAATTCTTGATCCTGATATAGACACAAGACAAGCAATAGACAAATTAAATGCACTGCCTGAAGATGTATTGAAAAAATTCAATTCCGGCGACGCTATTACATATTTAAGATTTGAAAACTTTATTGGTAAAAGCAATATCAATGAATTAACTCAAGCCGAAAAAAGAGAGCTGATGAATAAGCTCATAAAAAATAATTCAAATTCTTTTGGGAACGGGAATAAAATGCTTCCGTTAATTCCTAAAAATCAAGAAGAATATTGCTCATTATTAAATAAGCTTGCAAAATCAATAGGTATTGATACAAAACCACTAACCCCCGAACAAATGCAAGCATTTACAAGCGGTCTTAAAAAATTAGAACACAGCATACAAGATGTAGATATAGATAATTTAGACATATCTTTAACCTTCTCAAGACAAAGTTTTATTGAAAAAGCAAAAGAAGCAATGGCAAATTTATCAGAAGGCGAACAAAGAAAAGTAATGGATTACTTTGGCTTTGAAATATCTGACGGCAAATTAAAAGGTTATCCGATAAATGCAAATAATGGCGCAAAACTTGCAGAAATAAAAGACAAGAAAACAAAACAAGTTATTGAAAGTTTAAGACAAACAGTAATAGATTTTTCAGAAAATAACCCGATAAAAACAAATTTAGCCGATAAAACATTTGAAGCAAATTTGAATGAAATCTTAAAAGGGCTGCCTGAATTAAGACCAATGATAGGCAAAGTTCAACATCATACCCATGCTTATACTTTAGATAAGCACACCTTAAAAGTTTTACAAGGTGTTGTTAATAATCCAAAATTTAAAGATTTATCAGAAGATGACAAACAAATATTAACAATAGCATCTCTTTTGCACGATATTACAAAAACAGAAGGCATAAGAGACTTTGCTCACCCTATGGAATCAGCTTTTGATGCTTATTACATAATTCAAAAAATGAATCTGCCTGAAGAACAACAATTAAAAATTTATGAACTTATAAAATCCCATAACTGGCTAGATAGGTTAAATAACCCCAAAAATACGGCAGATGATATTCAAAGAATAGCACAAGATGTAGCTTTTGATTCAAGACACACAAACACGTTCGAGCTTGCAAAAATCTTATGCGAAGCAGACATGAAAGCAGTTAAAAAGGATTCATCATTCTTTGAACATCATAAAAAAACACTTGATGAAATGAGCGCAATAGTTGATAAATATATAAAAAGAATCCATGAAACTCAAATTGTTCTTCCTCAAACGGTTATTCCAAAAGCATCTGAAATTCAAAACGGCGTAATTAAAGAAGCAAACGGAATTAAAAATACCGTTATTTATATGAATAGTGCAGCTGAAGACCTATCCCAATACGGCTTTTCACAGGGAACAACAAAAGACAACTGGAGAGGACTTGTTCATGCGCTTGAAAACAGCGAACAAATGCAAAAATTTAACACTTTCGATATTATAGATACAGAAGCTCTTTTAAGTACATCATATATTGATACAAAAAGCTATAAAGTATTTAGAAAACAAGGCTTTATTTTAGATGTAAACCCAAACGATATCCACGCAGGCTATAGCTCAGATTTTGGAACAGGCTATGGCAAATCAATAGAACTGTTAAAATCGGATTACTTATTTAACGGACAAAGAAAAACCAAAGATGTAGAAATAAACGCTTGGCGCTCTGATAGAAGCAAATACAGAAATTACATTTCAGGGTTGATTAAACAAAAATTAAATATTAGCGACGAAGAATACGTTAGCTTAATGGAAAAAATTCAAGGCTGCAAATCTTTAACAGACATTGAAGAAGTTGACAATAATCTTGCAAAAGCGCTTAAAGAAGTTTTTGAAGAAATGGAATCCAAAAAAAGAAGAGGCGGCAGACAATATAATGAAATGCTCGTTTCAAGACCAAAAATTCAAGGTGTTTTTGCCTATGATAAACCATACGAAGCAATTCCTGAATTTTTGAGAAAATATGCCCAAGATAACGATTTGCCAATAATTATATTTGGAAATGCTAAATAACTAAAAACAGGAATTAAAGTGAATATAAATATTAACACTTATGTTGCTTTTGGCAATATTAAAGGCAACATTAGAGACGACAAAAGTTTAAGCACAAAGGTTCAAAGCGGACAAATTCAAAAAGATACCGTTCAAATCGGCACTGAAATTAAAAGTGCCGACAATAAAAATGAAGGCTTTTTTGCTAAGTTCTTTTCATCCTTAAAAACAAGCTTTTTTGGCGATTTAAAAAGTGAAGAAGTTCAAACAAAAGAAACCAAACAAAGTGCAAAAGCCTTTGACAGTCTGCCTTCTATGCAAGAAATTGATGAAGCCATAGCAAAATGTGCAGAAAACTACCCTTTAGATTACGGCTTCAATAAAGATATAAACAGTGCAGATATAATTAAAGCTAAAATTATAAATTTATTTTCTCCGATAATTGCAAAAAAAGCTGATACGGTTTCACAAATTGCGCAAGAAAACGACAAAGCAAGGCATTTATTAAGCATTATAAGCGGAAGCAATTTTCAAGATGACGAAATTAAAAGCATCAAAACACCCATGAATGAATTTAAACTTGAATGTATCATGAAAAATTTCAGCAACAAAAACTCAACCGAGCATCTTGAAGATTTTATGAAATTAATGTTAAAAACAAGTGAAAACACCCCCAACCAAAAAGGACTTATTGAAACAATACTTATTAATTATAATGGCGAATATCAAAATGCTTCAAAATTAATTGCCTTTTTGGATTTATTGAACAAAAGAATTGAAACAAATAAATTTGAAGGGTTTAGTGCTAATTTCATACTAAAACAAAATCCTGCCTGCGATTTTGAAAATGCTTATGCTTTCATGCATCTATTAAAAAAATCAGATGCCTATAAAGACAATGACAGTTTTTATATAGATATTCAAAGAATACTTGGAGATAAAAACCTTGATTTGAAAATGTTTATGGGCTATTACGAGCAATTTAGCGATAATGTATTAAAACAAATCACTTTAAGTGATATAAGAGGTATAATTTTAAGCCCCGACATTGAAGCTGAGCAAGCAATAGAAAAATTGAATTCATTTTCTTCAAATACAATGGAAAATGTTAAAGCTTGCGGTGTTGTAAATTATCTGAAATTTGAAAATTTAGCCGGAAAAAAAGATTTAGATGAATTAAGCACCACGGAAAAAAGAGAACTTATGAACAAACTGGTTCAAATCAACCCTTATACTCTCGGTAAAACGAGCGAAATTTTTCCTCTACTACCTAAAAATAAAACTGAATACTGCACTCTTTTAGAAAAGCTTTCAAAAAGCCTTGCTGATTCAAATTCAAAAACCCTGACAAAAGAAGAACTTCAAACATTTAAAAAAGGGCTTATGGGGCTTCAAGAAAGCGTAAAAAATATTGATATTGACACATTAGAATTGTCATTAGAAATACCAAAACAAACCTTTATAGAACAAGTAAATCACATTTTATCAGATTTATCGGATGCCAAAAGAAAAACGGTTACGAATTTTTACGGCTTTGAAATTGCAGACGGCAAGCTTATAGGTTATCCTGCAATTCCAACAAATGATGAAATTTCAGCAAAAGAAGATGAAAAAACAAAAGATGCAATTAAAAATCTAAGACAAATCGTTATTGATTTTTCCACAAATAACAAAATTAAAACCAACTTAAAAGATAACAATTTTGAACAACACTTAAATGAAACAATTACGGGTTTAGCGGAATTAAGAACAATTATAGGTAAAATTCAACACCCAACAGCATCTTATAGTTTAGATAAGCATACTTTAAAAGTTTTGCAAGGTGTTGTTAAAAATCCAAAATTTGATGCCCTTTCAAATAAAGGCAAAAACGCATTAATAATAGCAGCCCTTTTGCACGATATAGGAAAAATGCAAAACCAACAAGAAGGCAGCAATCCCAAAAAACCCACAAATAATATATTTAATATTATTCAGAAATTAAATTTATCAGAAGAAGAACAACAAAAAATATACAGCCTTGTAAAAAACCAAGAATGGTTTGCTATGATGAATAACCCTCAAAACACAAAAGAAGATATTCAAAACTTAGCACAAGATGCAGCATTTGAATTAAGACAATCAAATACATTTGAACTTGCAAAAATATTGTGCGAGGCAAGCATGAAGGCAGCAGATAAAAATAATTCTTTTTATAAAACATTTAAAACAAAATTTCATAAAATGGGACAAATTATTGAAAATTACATAAAAAGCCTTCGTAAAACACAAATTATACTGCCTCAAACAACTGTTCCAAAAGCATCAGAAATGAAAAATGCAACAATAAAAAGAGCAGATGGCATCACAAATAAAGTTATTTATATGGACAGTGCAAATAATAACTTATGTATCTACGGCTTTTCCCCTGATACTACAAAAGAAAATTTTAGCGCCATAGTTCATGCGCTATCTTATGAAGAACAATTAAAAAAACTTGATACAATTACAATTATGGATGAAGATGCACTTTTAAGCACTTCATATATCGATTGCAAAAATCATGAAACATTTAAAAACCATGGTTTAATTTTAGATGTAAATTCAAACAACATCCATGCCGGCAATTACTACGATTTTGGAACAGGCTACAGCAAATCAATCGAAATGTTAAAATTCAGCTATCTGTTTTATGGATTAAGAAAAGAACACTGTACTGATAAAATGACATTAAAAGGAGACAAAACCAAACACCGCAACTATATTCCCAATTTAATTAAACAAAAAATGAATATAGATGATAACACATACGCTTTGCTAATCGATAAGCTGCAAAATTGCAAATCAATTTCAGATATTGAAAAAATAAGTCCTGAATTTGCAAAAGCATTTATTGAAGCCTTTGATGAAATAAAACAACTGCAAAAAGGAAGCAGAATGAAATATAATGAAATTTTAGTATCAAAACCAAAAATTCAAGCAGTCTTTGCACGTGATGAAGCCTTTGAAGACATTCCCGTATTTTTAAGAAAATATGCTCAAGATAACGATTTACCAATAATTATATTTTAAGCCATACTAACTATTACAAACACTATATTGCAAATATCAAACATTATTGATGCGCACAAAAGACAAAAAAGCAAAAGCGCCCATTAAAAAAGCTAATAAATTTGATAAAAATGTTCAAACAAAAGCAAATAAAAAAAGACCTGAAAATTCAGGTCTTTTTTTTAATATAAAAATTTATTTAATTTCCTTCATACCATTCAACATTTCTTGTTGCGTACATAATAACGGCAATTATTATAAATAAAATAAAGCTTCCGATTAAAAGTGAAAAGTCTTGAATTACAAGCAATGTATATAAAAATGTATATAGCAAAAGCATTGCAAGAGTTATTAAAATGGTAAATTTAGAGTTTTGTTTTTTTGTTAACACAAAATAAGTATAAGAAGAAATAAGCCCCACCGTAAATAAAACAGCAAGAATATAAGCAAAAATAAACGGAATAAATTCTGAAATTGATGTCAGCAAAAGGTAAAATATTAACAAAGCACCACCAATTAACATATATTGTATGGGGTGAATGGGTGTATTTTTCTTTTGTGTAATTTCAAAAACATAATATGCAACAAAGGTTAAAAGTAAAAACAAAAAGGCATATTTAACAGACCTTAAAGCCATTCTGTAATTATCAACAGGCGTTAGTAAAGAAACCGTTGCCCTTGTGCCAGATGAATATTCGCCCGATTTAACCGTTGCAATTTTTGGAATTGACCATTCGGCGGTAAAATCTTTATTTGTAACGGAACGATTTTGAGGTAAAAAATCGCCTTCAAAGCTTGGGTCTTTCCAATTTCCGCTGATTAAAATTTTGCTTATCGTTCCTTTAGGCTCAACCGATAATAGATTTAAACCTCTTAATTTATACATTATTTCAAAAGGAATTATATTTGAATTTGTTGTTAATATTTTTTTATAATTATTGTCATCAACTATTTTAAAAGCTTCGTTGCCAATTTTAAATTTAGGGGCTTCAACAAACCCTTTTGTATCAGAAACATCAAAAGACAGTTCTGATTTTATATTTTTAATTGAACCGTAAGGATTTTTAAAATGCCCCTTAATTAAAACGTCTGCTATATAAACAGGAACTTTAAAAATTCCTTTTTTCCTGATTTCTGTATTTATTTTTACTTTAATATCATAATTTCCAAGTTCTAATTCCTGCTTTGGGTTTTTCTTGTCTTTTCCTATTGTTAAAAGCATTTTAGGGGCGCTTAAAACTTGAACGCCTGCCCAAGATTTTTCAACATTTTGAACGGCTTCATTTTTATATGATTCTCTATCGTTAATAACTCCAAACAAAAAAGCCATGGGAATTAACAGAATAATTAACGACAGCAAAATTACATAGAATTTTTTCAATTTTGTGTTCATAACTTTGCCTTCTGCCATAAAAAACTCCTTATAAATTAATATATTAATTTTACCTTGTTTGGCAAAATCAGCAAGGGTATATTATGTTTTATAAATTCAAATTTAAACATTCAATAAAATTTTTAATACATTCCATAGAAAGGCTGTAATAAACATTTAGCCCGTTTTTTCTGTCTTTTAAAATTCCCGCTTCTTTTAATTTAATTAAGCTTTTTGAAATGTGGGCTTGCTCATATTTTTTTAATTTATCAATAATTTCGCAAACGCATTTTTCGCCGTCAAGTAAACATTCCAAAACTTCTAACCTCACAGGGTTTGAAAGCGCTTTAAATATTTTTGCTTTAGTTTATAGCACACCTTATGGCATCCGTTTTTGGGGCAATAACGCCTTTTTTGTTCTTGCTCTTGTAAAAAAGAATTTTAACAATAAATCAAGAATTAAAAATGCCTTTTTATACACCAAAGATTTAATGCAAAAAATATGGCTTTTTGTTTTATTTGGAGTTTTTGTAGGGGCATTTTTACATGGCTACATTCCAAAAGAATTTTTTATAACATATATGGGAGATAACAACATTTTTGCGGTTCCTATGGCTGTTATTGTCGGAATTCCACTATATGCAGATGCAACAACAATTATCCCCATTGCAGAAGTTTTAATTCAAAAAGGAGCAGCAACAGGCACAGTTTTAGTTTTCATGATGGCCGTTGTTTGCCTTTCTTTGCCCGAAATGATTATTTTATCAAGAGTAATGAAAAAAGAACTGATTATAAGATATGTGATTTTTATGTTTATAACCTTTACTTTAGTTGGGTATTTTTATAATTTCATTTTGCAATTTTTTAAATAAAATATCTTAATTTTTTGCTTAAAATTCCATAATATAAGGCTTCCATTTATGGTAATATGATATATTTAATTTATGCAAATAAAAGAAATAAATACAAATAAGACTAATTACATTGATATTTTATTAATCGGCGACGAAGACAAAAACATGATTAATAAATATATAGAGCAATCGAAAATTTTTGCTTTATACGAAGAAAATATTTTGACATCAATATGCGCCATTATAAAAGTAAATAATGATACGATCGAAATAAAAAATCTTGCAACATATCCTAAATATCAAAATAAAGGCTATGCAACAATATTAATTAATTTTATATGCAAAAAATATAAAACTGAATTCAAACATTTAATTCTTGGAACCGGAGAAAATGACAAAATTTTAAATTTCTACAAAAAGCGCGGTTTTAAAGAAACGCACAGAATAAAAAATTTCTTTACAGATAACTACAAACATCCGATTTTTGAAAACGGAAAACAATTAACAGATATGATTTACTTAAAAAAACTTTTATAACACTCAAAGTGTAAAAAATTCAGAATTACCCATTTCAAATAATAGATAATCAAACCTCACACTTCAAGCAAAAGTTTTTTGCATTAAAAAAGAGGCTTTTAAATTTTAGCCTCTTTTTTTAAATGGTGGGCCATCTTGGACTCGAACCAAGGACCTCACCCTTATCAGGGGTGCGCTCTAGCCACCTGAGCTAATAGCCCATTTATAGGTTTTAAGTTATCATAAACTTATTAAATTATCAAGTTGTTTGGTTTCTACCGAGCGCATTTTTTGATATACGGCTCAGTCAAACCTACGGTTTTCCATTCGCCTGCTCCATTTAAAAACTTGCCATTTAGGCAACTTTTGAAACGGAGTCCTACCTGAGCTAATAGCCCATTTATAGGTTTTAAGTTATCATAAACTTATTAAATTATCAAGTCGGATTTTGAGTGTGTTTAAGCTCTCTCTAAGCTCTCAAACTGTGGTTCAATTACCGTAATTAAGGTTACCATGGACAAAATTTAAAATCAAGTTTTTATTTTAAAATTGTCAAAATAAAATTACATTCTATCGGGTGCTTCAATTCGAATTAAATTGAAAGCTTGAGCTAAGATAACTTTAACTGCATAGATAATTAAAAGCCTCATTTTGCTAAGTTCGACATCATCTGTTAAAACTCTTGCAAAATTGTAGAAGTGATGAAGGTCATAAGCCAATTCTTGAATATATTTGCATATCATATAAGGTGCTCTTAGCCTTGAAGCAGCTTCGATTGCAGCTTTAAATTCTTCAAGTTTCAGAATTAATTTTTTTGTAGCACTGTTTGCTTTTTCATCGTTTTCATAAAGCTTTGAAATTTTATGAGCTTTTAAGAGTTCATCAAGTTCATCTTCTTTCATAAAAGCAGGCGATTTTTCTTTGGTTTCAATATCAATTTTTTCTTCAACCGCTTTTCTTAAAATGGAAGCGCACCTTGCATGGGCATATTGAGCATAGAAAACAGGGTTTTGGTCACTCTTTGTTTTTGCAAGTTCAACATCAAAATCAAGAGTTGTATCAATAGAGCGCATTAACATCCAATATCTTGTAGCATCAACGCCCACTTCATCAACAAGTTCATCCAAAGTAACCATTTTTTTGCGCTTGCCCATTCTGACTGCTTCGCCGTTTTCAATTATATTAACTAACTGCCCCAATAAAACTTCAAGTTTTCTGCTGTCATAACCCAAAGCATCGATTGCGGCTTTCATTCTTGGAATATAACCGTGGTGGTCTGCCCCCCAAATATTGATTAAAAGGTCAAAACCTCTATCAAGCTTATTTTTATGATAAGCAATGTCTGCTGTTAAATATGTATTTGTACCGTCTGATTTTTTTAATACTCTGTCTTGAGAATCGGTGTAATCTGTTGATTTGAACCAAATTGCGCCGTCTTTTTCATAAAGTTTGCCTGAATTTTTAAGCGCATTCACACATTTTTCAACTTCGCCGTCTTTATAAAGAGTGGTTTCAGAGAAAAAGAGGTCAAAATCTGTTTTGAATTTTTTCAAAAGCTCTTTCTGCAAATTCAGCATGTCTTGTTTTGCAAAATCTGCATAAGATAAGCCTTTGTTATCTTGAATATATTTTTTGGCGCAGGGAATTAAATATTCACCCCTATAAAGGTCTTTATTTTCTTCACTTTCCCAATCAATAACATCTCCTTGAAGCTCTTTTACTCTTAATTCAAGTGATTTTGCAAGCCTTTGGATTTGATTTCCCGCATCATTTATATAAAATTCCTGAAAAACATCATAGCCTGTATATTTCATGATTTCAGCCAAAGCGGAACCAATCGCAGCCCAGCGCCCATGACCTATATGAAATGGGCCTGTCGGGTTAGCGGAAACATATTCTATGTTTACTTTCTTTCCTTTTCCTAAATCAATTTTTCCGAAATTTTCTTTCTTTTCAAGAATTTCATCCAAAATATTAAATAAAAATTTTTCTTGCAATTTAAAGTTAATAAAGCCGTTTATGATATTAATATCAAAGTTTTCTTTTTCAATATATTCAGCTAAAGTGTTTGCAATTAAAGGGGGTGCCATTTTAGCGTATCTTGAAAGCGATGCAACATTTATTGCATAATCGCCAAACTCAAGGTTTTTTGGCGTTTCGCACATAAAAGAAAGTTCAACATCACAAAGCCCCGTTAATTTTCCATCCAAAGATGCCTTCTTAACAGCTTCAATAACTTTATTTTCAAAAAATTCTTTTATCATCATTTTTGGTTTTAATTCCTATAAATTTGCAAGTTGTTTATTGTAATCTGTTTCTCTTTCAAAATTATATGCAGTTTGTAATAACAAATTATCTTTCATACAATCTGTAATTAAATGCAAGCCAATCGGCATGCCGGATTTATCAAACCCTGCGGGAATACTTATTGCAGGCGAACCGATTAAGTTAGCGCAAATTGTTCCAACGTCTGTTAAATACATTTTGATTGGGTCATCGTTTCTGGAACCCATTTCAAAAGCGGTATTAGGGCATGTTGGTGAAACTAAAACATCAACTTCTTTGAATACTTTGTCAAAGTCTTCTTTAACAAGGCGGCGCATTTGTTGTGCTTTTTTATAATATGCATCATAATAACCGCTTGAAAGTGCGTAAGTTCCAAGCATTATACGCCTTTTAACTTCATCGCCGAAGCCTTCCTGGCGTGTTCTTGTGTACATATCCATTAAGTTTTCTGCATTTTTAGCACGGTAACCGTATTTAACACCGTCAAACCTAGCTAAGTTTGAGCTTGCTTCCGCTGTTGCAACAATGTAATAAATGCCGATTGAATGTTTTAATAAAGGAAGTGAAACTTCTTTAATTTCACAACCCATTTTTTCATAAACTTTAACAGCATTAATAACTGCATTTTTAACATCTTCATCAACATCATCTGTTAATAATTCTTTAATAACGCCAATTTTTAAGCCCTTAATATCATTTTTTAATGTTGTTATCGGGTTTTCAACAGGCAAATTAAGAGATGTTGAATCTTTTTTGTCGTTTCCTGAAATTGCATAATACAAGTTTGCAACGTCTTCAACGCATCTGCCAAACGGGCCGATTTGATCCAGTGATGAAGCAAAAGCAATTAAACCATATCTTGAAACCCTGCCATAAGTAGGTTTAAAGCCTGTTATACCGCAAAAACTTGCAGGAAGCCTGATTGAGCCCCCTGTATCAGACCCTAATGCAAGGTATGATTCCAAAGCAGCAACGCTTGCTGCCGAACCGCCTGATGAACCCCCCGGAACTTTATTTAAGTCATAAGGGTTATGCACCTTTTTGAATGCTGAATTTTCATTGCTTGAACCCATTGCAAATTCATCAAGGTTTGTTTTTCCAATAACCGGAATTAAATTTTCTTTTAATTTAATTGAAACAGTTGCATCAAAAGGAGAAACGAAATTTTCCAAAATTTTGCTTGATGCGGTTGTCCTATATCCTTTTAAATTAATATTATCTTTTAAAGCCAAAGGAATACCTGCTAAAGTTGGCAATTCTTCATTGTTTTTAATTTTTTCATCAACTTTTTTTGCTGTTTCAATAGCACTTTCTTTTGTTAATGAATTAAAAGCGCCGATTTTATCTTCAACGGCATCAACTCTTTTATATGTGTCTTCAACTAATTCAACTGCTGAAACTTCTTTATTTAAAAGCATTTTTCTAATTTCAACAGCCGTTTTTTTCAATAATTCCATATCTTATAGAACTCCAATTAAATATTTTTGCTAAAATTATTTTATGACAAACAAAGAAATTGGTAAATACGGGGAAAATTTAGCAAAAAAATACCTTGAAAATTTGGGGTATAAAATTCTTGATATGAATTATAAATATTCAAGATATGGCGAAATAGACATTATTGCACTTTATAAAAACGAACTTTGCTTTGTTGAAGTTAAAACAAGAAGAAACGACAAATTCGGAACCCCAATGGAAGCAATTACAAAAGACAAATTAAATAAAATTCAAATGAGCGCCATAAGCTATATTCAACAAAAAAAACCAAAATTTGAAAAATACAGAATTGATGCCGTTTCTATCCTTTTAAAAGATAATAACGAAGAAATTACCCACATTAAAAACATTGAATTTTAAATTAAGCGCAAATAATTTCTATCAGGAGTTTTAACCTAAAAGCACAAATTAAGGAAAAACAATGAATATTAACCCGCTGTTTTTAGGTTTTATTCCAAAAGCAAACCACATAAACCAAACAACAAACAATAATTTTTCAACAAATTTGCTAAACGGCAATTTTACAAACCTTATGCCACTAAGCAAAGATACCGTTTCTTTTGGCGAAGCCAGAAAAAAAGGAACGCTTTCAAGCAGCAAAAAAGACATAGAGGTTATTCCTGAAAGAAAAGTTAGAAAATCCAGTTCTTCTGAAAAACAAATTAATCATGCAGAAAGAACTTCATTAAAACTAACTCAAGCCTTATTTAAAGAATCAGAATACGCTTTTAATAAATTTAAACTTATTTTATCAGATGCTTTTCCTGATGTTACCGTTATAGACATTGATAATGAAAATGCAAAAGATATGATGCTGAGAGAGCTTACAAACAATCAGGATAAACCGGTTGTTTTAATTACAGCAAGAAGAAAACATCCCGCGTCAATATCAGAAAAAATGGCACAAGGGCATCTTAGAAGTAAAAAAGCAGCAAGAGAAAACATTCACGATCTTATCGGTGCCAGAATAATTGTTTCAGGCACAAGCACAAAAGAAGGCGAATACGTTCTTGACAGATTAACAGAAGCCGTTAAAAAAGGGCGTTTTCAAATCAAACATGTAAAAAATCACCTTCAAGAAAACCCAAGCCTCAATTACGTAACAAGAAAAAGATTGGATAAATTTGTTGCAGACAACAGACGAATTAACGGAATATCATCTTGTAAATATACTGACGAACCAAGAGATTCAGGATATTTAGCAATACATCTTATAACAGATGACATCGAAGACGGATTCTCAGCCGAAATTCAAATAATGGGTCATGATGTCGAAAAATTTAAAGAACTTGAAGACATCTGCTACAAATGCCATGCAGGCAAAGGTGTTGCCAAAAAATATCAACCTCTTCAAGAGCTTTTTAAACCGCTTCAGCAAAACCCGCAACTAAAAAGCGATTTCATCGAATACACAAAAAGAGCCTATGCCTACGAACGTCTAAAACCGGACCATGGCGAAAAAGAGCTAATGGAACATCTTAAAATACCAAGCGACCTCAAAATTCCAAAAGAACTCGATTTTAATAATCTGGCTAAAATAAAAGCAAGAATAGACAGAACCGCAAAATAAAACAAACCAAAGAAATTAAACAAAAGCAACCACCAAAACCCACTTGCTTAATTTTTACATCTTCAATACAAATAAAAAAATGCACCAAAATGAGCAATCTTGGTGCATTTATCTTCTTTTTTTCAATATATCATTGTTTCCACATTAATTCAAGAGTGAAAAAGTTTGAATTTTTAATTTCTTTCAAGCTGAAAATAGCTGAATGGCAAGGCTTTTAAAGACTTGCATCAAACTTGCTCAAATTGGTGCAAAAGTTGAAAGGATGAATTTATGCCGGAAGTTGAAAGTATGATGAAATAATGACGGTATAAGAATATATGAAGTGTTACTTCATTATATATTTATGGTTTAGTTAATCAAAATAGAAAGGTAATTTTTATGAAAAAGAAAACAGGCTTTACTTTAGCTGAAATTCTAATCACCTTAGCAATTATAGGTATAGTAGCTGCAATTACTTTACCAAGCTTACTTGTAAACGTAAACGAAAAGGCATGGGATGCTCAAAAGAAAGCACTTCATGCCAGACTAGCTCAAGCTATCGGGCAAATGAACACCCTAGGCGGCTATGGAACATACACGGAAGGTGAAGACGGAGTTGCAACAGCAGATACAGCCGCTGAAAGTTTTATTTTAGATGCGCTATCAAAAGTTTATAAAATTAACAACGTTTGCGGACCCGATAAATTAAGCTCATGCGGTATTCCAAGCAAAATTACAACATTGGATGCTGTTTCTGAAATTAATTTTCCAAGCAAAATGAGCGAGTTAAATGCAAAACTTTTAAATGAATACCACAATACAGGTGAAGACGGTGATATGGCAGATACAAAAGCTGCTGCATTTGAAACAGTGAATGGGGAAACAATAGCAGTATTCTATAACCCATTATGTAGTTCAGATACAACAGCCAATCATTATGCTCAAAACAAAATGTGTGTAAATTTCATATATGACTTAAATGGTAGTGAAGGACCAAATCAAGTTGGTAAAGATGTTGGTTTCATAACGGCTTTTTATAATAAAAACCCTGTTGTTGTAGCACCTGTTCCATATAACACAGATTATACATCGGGGGTGCCACAGTATACAGAAATAGAGGGTAAAGTAGATGCACAAGAAGTATGTAAAACCTTGGGACAAGATCTAAGACTTCCTGATAGAGATGAACTCGCATCGCTTTTTGTTAATGCACCTCTCAACAACCTTGACAAAAGCACAGGTGGTTATTGGTCAAGTTCAGTAATTTCAAATGGTACTTTAAGATCAGCATGGGCTCAGCTCTTCAATGACGGTAGCCGCAGCCTTTACGGACGTTCTGGCACAGGGACTGTGCGTTGCATTAGAGAATAAATTTGACATTTAACTAAAATTCAATAAGAACTTGCGATTATTTTATTTGGCAAATTATCAAACAAGCGTCACTTTTTTTAAGTGGCGCTTTTTGTTTTTTTTGGTTTTTCAACATAGGTGGTACAATAAAGCAACATAATGATGTTGGGCTGAAAGCCCAACCTACTACTTATTAAGTAAAAAATTAACAAAAATGCACCATAATGAACGATATTGGTGCATTTATCTTCTTTTTCACAATATATCATTGTTTTCACATTAATTCAAGAGGTCATAACTTTAATTTTTTTTATTTTTTAATGTATAAGATGCTTAAATGATAAGGTTTTTAACCTCTTGCATCAAATTCGTTCAAATTGGTGCAAAGTTGAAAGGATAGAAAAATATGAAAAAGACAAGAGGTTTTACGCTTGCTGAAGTATTGATTACTTTGGCAATTATAGGAATTGTGGCTGCGATTACGTTGCCAAGTTTGTTGGTGAATGTAAACGAGAAAGCATGGGATGCACAAAAGAAGGCGCTTCATGCAAGGTTGGCGCAAGCAATAGGGCAAATGAACACATTGGGTGGGTATGGAACGTATACGGAAGATGAGGAAGGAACTGCAACAGAAGATACGGCAGCTGAAAGTTTTATTTTAGATGCAATGTCAAAGGTTTATAAAATAAATAATGTTTGCGGACCCGATAAATTAAGCTCATGCGGTATTCCAAGTAAAATCACAACATTGGATGCGGTTTCTGAAATTAATTTTCCAAGCAAAATGAGCGAGTTAAATGCAAAACTTTTAAATGAAATAAATCATTCGCCTGAAAAAGATGGAAAGATGGCAGACACAAAAGCCTCGGCCTTTGAAACAGTTAACGGGGAATCAATAGCGGTTTTTTATAACCCTTCATGCGGTTCAAACACAACATTTGCAAACTATGCACAAGATAAGATGTGCGTTAATTTTATTTATGACCTAAATAGCAACGAAGGACCCAATCAAGTAGGCAAAGACATTGGCTTTATTACAGTGTTTGGAAACAAGAATCCGGTTGTAGTTGCACCTGTACCACACAATAAGGATTATATGTCTGCAGTTCCTCAATATTCAGAAGCGGAAGGAACACCGGATGCATCAAGCGTGTGCAAAATTATGGCAGAAGATTTAAGGCTGCCTGATATAAACGAACTTGCAGCATTATTCATCAATGCACCGCTTATCAACTTAGGCGAAAACAAAAGCTTGTATTGGTCAAGCTCAGTCTTTTCGGTTGGTTCCTCAGGAACTGCATGGCGACTTTATTTTGCAGACGGGGGACGAGCCCGCACAGCTCGCTCAGGTGCGCACAATGTACGTTGTATTAAAAGATAACTTTTTAATTATCAATAACTAAAAATTGACAAAAATCAAACAAAATTCTTTTATCTGCACATTTTAACTGTAAAAAGGTGTTATTTAACAAATAATGCCTTTTTCTGTAAATTAAATTCTCTGCTTGAAGGCAATTAAAAATAATGATAATATGGGAATATGTGAAGTATTACTTCATTATGTATTTCTTTGGAACCAAAAGAATAGAAAGGTAATTTTTTATGAAAAAGAAAACAGGCTTTACTTTGGCCGAAATCCTTATTACTTTAGCAATTATAGGAATTGTCGCAGCAATTACTTTGCCAAGTTTGCTTGTGAATGTAAACGAAAAGGCATGGGATGCACAGAAAAAAGCTCTTCATGCAAGACTGGCTCAAGCAATAGGGCAGATGAACACACTGGGCGGATATGGAACGTATACAGAAGACGGTGACGGTGCCATAACGGCTGATACCGCCGCTGAAAGTTTTATTTTAGATGCACTTTCTAAGGTTTATAAAATAAATAACGTTTGCGGACCCGATAAACTAAGTTCTTGCGGTATTCCAAGCAAAATTACAACATTGGGCGCAGCTTCTGAAATTACATTTCCAAGCAAGATGAGCGAACTAAATTCAAAACTTTTAAACGGAAGCCATGTATCAGGTGAAGACGGTGATGTAGCAGACACAAAAGCTGCTGCATTTGAAACGGTTAACGGTGAATCAATAGCAGTATTTTATAACCCATTGTGCAGTTCAGATACAACAGTTAACCACTACGCTCAAAACAAAATGTGTGTCAATTTTGTCTATGACTTAAACGGTAGCGAAGGACCAAACCAAGTAGGTAAAGACGTTGGTTTTATTACAGCTTTATACAACAGAAATCCGGTTGTAGTAGCACCGGTTCCATACGATAAAGATTATACATCAACAGTACCTCAATATTCAGACGCAGCAGACAAATTAGATGCACCGGCTGCATGTAAATCGTTAGGAGAAGATTTAAGAGTACCTGATAAAGATGAAGTTGCATCATTATTTATTAATGCACCTCTAATTAATTTAGATAAAAGTACAAACTACTATTGGTCAGGTTCAGTGTTATCAACCGGCACTTCAGGATTAGCATGGGGTCAAGCCTTCTCAACGGGTGGAAGAAACCATCCAACACGTTCAAACCCATATTACGTACGTTGCATTATGAAATAGGGTTAAGTTTTTAGATATATAACAAAATCAATAATTGAAAACATTCTAAATAGCTATAAAGACAGAAAGGCGATTTTTATGAAGAAGAAAAAAGGCTTTACTTTAGCTGAAATTCTTATTACTTTGGCAATTATAGGAATTGTGGCAGCAATTACTTTGCCAAGTTTGTTGGTGAATGTTAACGAAAAAGCATGGGATGCACAAAAAAGGGCGCTTCATGCAAGATTGGCTCAAGCAATAGGACAGATGAACACATTGGGTGGCTATGGAACTTTTGAAACCGACGATGACGGGGCTGCAACTACAGATACCGCAGCTGAGAGTTTTATTTTAGATGCATTATCAAAGGTATACAAAATAAACAACGTTTGTGGACCTGATAAACTAAGTTCTTGCGGTTTGCCATCTAAAATTACAACGTTTGACGGGGCAAAAGAATTAAATTTTCCAAGCAAAATGAGCGAACTAAATTCAAATTTATTAAATGGGTCTCACATGGCAAATGAAGACGGAAACGTGGCAGATACAAAAGCTGCGGCATTTGAAACCGTAAACGGCGAATCCATTGCAGTTTATTATAATCCTCTTTGCAGCTCTGACACAAGCACAACACATTATGCTCAAAATAAAATGTGTGTAAATTTTGTCTATGACTTAAACGGTAGCGAAGGACCAAACCAAGTTGGTAAAGACGTTGGTTTTATTACAGCCTTATACAACAGAAACCCTTCAGTTGTCGCTCCTATTTTATATCCAAAAAGCGCAGGAAGTGCGCAAATAGATAGTGCAAGCGAAGATAAACCAAACGCTTCCGGATTATGTAAAACACAAAGCGAGGGTTTAAGATTACCCGATAGAGATGAAGCAGCTTCTATTTTTATTAATGCAACTTTATTAAATATGCCAAGTGACGCAATTTGGACAGGTTCAATAATTTCAGTTGGCACGAACGGGCGTGCTTGGTATCAACATCTTGGAACAGGCGGCAGACTTCAAAACGGGCGCACGGTTAGCTATAAAGTACAATGTATTCAAAAATAAATAATTATATATATTTAAACCCCCAAGTGATTTGCTTGGGGGTTTAAGTTTGTATTCAATTCAAATATCTATGCAGAAGCACCTGATTTTGAAATGATTTCAGTTTCAATGTTTGTTGGAACTTGTTCATATTTAGAAAATTCCATTGAGAAGGTACCACGACCTTGTGTTTTTGAACGGATGTCGGTTGCATAACCAAACATTTCAGCCAAAGGAACGATTGCTCTGATTTTTTGAATTCCTGTTCCTTCGATAATTTCCATACCTTCTACACGGCCTCTTCTTGATGAAATATCACCAATAATATCACCTGTGTTTTCTTCAGGAACTTCGATTTCAACTTTCATCATAGGTTCTAAGATGCAAGGTCTTGCTTTTTTGCAGCCTTCTTTAATGGCCATAGAACCGGCAATTTTAAATGCCATTTCAGATGAGTCAACTTCGTGGTATGAACCATCATAAAGTTCAACTTTAACGTCTATCATAGGATAGCCGGCTAAGATACCGCCTTCGAGTGCTTCTTCCATACCTTTTCTTGCAGGTTCGATATATTCTTTAGGAATAGCACCACCAACGATTTTGTTTTCAAATACAAAGCCTGCATTTTCTTCAGCCGGTGAAATTCTAACTTTAACATGGCCGTATTGACCTTTACCACCTGATTGACGAATGAATTTAGAATCTTGGTCAGAATTGCCTCTGATTGTTTCTCTGTATGCAACTTGAGGTTTACCAACGTTAGCATCAACTTTGAATTCTCTCATCAAACGGTCTACGATAATGTCTAAGTGCAATTCGCCCATACCTGAAATAATTGTTTGTCCGGTTTCATTATCTGTTTTAACTCTGAATGACGGATCTTCTTCAGCAAGTTTTTGAAGAGCGATAGCCATTTTATCTTGGTCTGCTTTTGTTTTAGGTTCAATAGCAACAGAGATAACAGGTTCAGGGAAGCTCATTCTTTCTAAGATAATAGGAGCTTTTTCATCACATAATGTGTCACCTGTTGTTGTATCTTTTAAACCAACTGCTGCGCAGATGTCACCGGCGTATACTTCGTTTTCTTCAAGTCTTTGGTCAGCATACATACGAACCAATCTTGAGATACGTTCTTTTTTGCCGTTTGTAGCATTTAAAACGTATGAACCTGATGTAATTTTGCCTGAATAAACTCTCAAGAATGTTAAACGACCAACATAAGGGTCTGTCATAACTTTGAATGCCAAAGCTGAGAAAGGTTCTTCATCTGAAGAGTTACGTGTTGTTTTTGTACCGTCTTCAAGTTCACCTTCGATAGCTTTAACGTCAACAGGAGAAGGCATTAATTCAACGATTGAATCTAACAATAATTGAACGCCTTTGTTTTTAAATGCTGTACCGCAAGTAACAGGAACAATTTTGTTATCGCAAACAGCTTTTCTTAAACCTGCTTTTAATTCTTCAACAGTAATTGATTCAGGGTCTTCAAAGAATTTTTCCATTAAAGCATCATCTGTTTCTGCTATTGCTTCAACTAAAGCTTCTCTGTATTCTTTAGCTTTATCAAGCATATCAGCAGGAATTTCTTCTTCTCTGATATCAGTACCTAAATCGTTTGTATAAATTTCAGCTTTCATGGTGAACAAGTCAATAAGACCTGTAAATTTATCTTCAGCACCGATTGGAAGTCTGATTGGGTGAGCATTACCGCCCAATCTGTTTCTGATTTGATCAACTACACGATAGAAGTTTGCACCGGTTCTGTCCATTTTGTTAACAAAAACCATTCTTGGAACTTCGTATCTGTTTGCTTGTCTCCAAACGGTTTCAGATTGTGATTGAACACCGCCAACCGCACAAAATACAGCAACAACGCCGTCTAGTACACGGAGTGAACGTTCAACTTCGATTGTAAAGTCAACGTGACCGGGGGTGTCAATAACGTTTATTTGGTGGCCTTTCCAATTAGCTGTAACAGCAGCTGATTGAATTGTGATGCCACGTTCTCTTTCTTGTTCCATAAAGTCGGTAACAGCAGCGCCGTCATGAACTTCACCGATTTTATGAGTTTTACCTGTATAAAATAAGATACGTTCGGTTGTGGTTGTTTTACCTGCGTCGATGTGGGCAGCAATACCAATGTTTCTTATTTTTTCAAGTGGAGTTTGTCTTGGCATTTTTATTTTCCTTATTTAACTAAATGTAACTGTTTCTTTCGATATTTTCACACAAACACTATCTATTGTAAAGATTGACGAATTTTGAACTAAAAATTACTTAATATTGATTATTGATTATTTTCTTTAAATACAAAATTTTTAAGAAGCAGAAATGAAAGCATGGCAATAGGGAAAACTAAAATTGCTTGAGATAAATATTTGTCTACATGAAAATCTGCAACAAGTGTATCTAAAAAGTATCTGTTGACAAAAAATGTTGTAATGTAGCACAAGAAAAATTTTACAATTAATTTATTATCGCTATTTTTAAATACAATTCTTCCTGTTGTTTGAAAATTAAACATAATACCGATAATGTATGAAACACCAAGAGATAATGTGGGACGGGAAAGAATTGTGACACAAAGAGCGTATATAACGTATGAAAAAAGTGTATTTATAAAGCCTACAAAAAGAAATTTTATAAATTTTCTCTCAAAACGACTCAAAACACCAAAGAAAAATTTTGTATAGAACCATTCAAAAATAATAGAAAGTACGGAGCGAAACTTTTTATACTCCGTACTTTTCCTTATTGAATTTTCTATATTTCCAAACATTAAAGAAATATTTTACCTTTATTCAATGTAGTCTTTAATTTCAACAGCAATATTTTTCGGATCTAATTTGATACCGGGACCCATTGTTGTTGAAAGGTAAGCAGATTTAATGTATGTACCTTTAGCTGAAGCCGGTTTTGCTTTAATAACAGCATCTGCTAATGTTGAATAGTTTTTCATTAAATCTTCTTTTGAGAATTTGATTTTTCCCAAAGGTACGTGAATCATACCTTGTTTGTCGGCTCTGAATTCAACTTTACCTGCTTTTGCGTCTTTAACAGCTTTAACAACATCAGGTGTAACAGTACCTGTTTTTGGGTTTGGCATTAAGCCTTTTGGACCCAAAACTCTACCTAATTTACCTAAAGGTGCCATCATATCAGGTGTTGCAATTAATGTATCGAATTCAAACCAGCCGTTTTGAATTTTTTCGATAACATCTTCAGCACCTGCTTCATCAGCGCCAGCTTCTTTAGCAAGAGCAGCTTTATCAGCTTTTGCGATAACGCAAACTCTGACAGTTTTACCTAAACCTGCAGGAAGAACTGTTGTGCTTCTAACTTGTTGATCAGCGTGTTTAACTTCAATACCTAATCTCATGTGACATTCAACTGTTTCATCGAATTTTGAAGTTTCAGACGCTACTTTTTGAAGCATATCAATAGCATCTGCAGCAGTTGCAGGCTGATTGAAGCCTTCCATTAATTCTTGTATTTTCTTTTGTTTTTTGGTTAATTTTGACATTTTTTCTCCATTTCTTGCGGTAATAACGGCAATAAATTGCCTCCCGACGATTAATCTACAACGGTAACGCCCATAGCTCTTGCGCTGCCTGCAATCATTTTAACTGCAGCTTCCAAGCTTGTAGCATTAAGGTCTTCCATTTTAGTTTTAGCAATTTCTTCAAGTTGTGCTCTTGTAATTTGACCAACTTTGGATTTGTTTGGTTGAGCTGAACCTTTTGGTAAGTTAATTGCTTTTTTAATTAAAACAGCAGCTGGAGGTGATTTTGTCACAAATGTAAAGCTTCTGTCTTCATATACGTCAATTACAACAGGAATAACATAGCCTGCCATTGAAGCAGTTCTATCGTTAAACTGTTTGCAAAAGTCCATGATGTTTACACCTTTTTGACCTAATGCAGGACCAACGGGAGGTGAAGGATTTGCCTTTCCTGCTTCGATTTGAAGCTTGATTTTCCCTGTAACTTTTTTGTTTGATGGTGCCATTATTTTCTCCTTTTCTTGTGGTCAAGCGGGCAATTATTAAATCAAATGACAAATGATTTAGCCCTTCCACGGTTAACAATGTTTTTAGTGTTTAGCGTAATTTCGCTTTGTTTGATTTCGCTTCACCCTACGGAATTTCGCTCTCTTGAAATTCCTAGCGGCTCATTCCTTGAATTTTGCTTCAAAATTTCTTATTCAAGAAATTTTTCCGCTTCATCCGTCATTCGCCTTGGCGGGTTTCGCTTCGCTTCACCCTACGGAATTTCGCCTCTTGGATTTTGCTAGCGGTTCGCTTCTCTTGAGCTTCGCTTTTGAAACCTTTCAGGTTTCAGTCGCTGCGCCGTTCGCTCACTTTGCCGCATTTCGCAAACTTGCGTTTGCTTCATGCTACGCAAAATCCGCTACACTTTTTGGATTTGCTTGTATTCCAATTCAACGGGGGTTTCACGACCGAAGATTGAAACCATAGCTCTTAATTTTGATTTATCAGGATAAACTTCTGAAATATCGCCGATAAATTCTGCAAAAGGTCCTGAAATAATTCTGACCTTATCGCCAACTTTAACATCAAGTTCGATTTTTTGAACTTGACTTTGACCTCTGTGGATAATTTTCTTGATTTCCGAGTCTTTAGCAGGAATCGGTTTTTTGGATGAACCTACAAATTTTGTAACACCTGCAGTGTGCCTTACAACATACCAAGAATCATCATCCATAATCATTTCAACAAGAACATAACCCGGGAAGATTTTTTCTTCTTTTTCGGATTTCTTTCCGCCTTTAACTTGTGTGATTGTTTTTTGCGGAACTTCAACTCTAAAGATTTTTTCACCCATATTCATATATTCAATACGTTTTTCAAGGTTAACTTTTACCTTGTTTTCATGTCCTGAATATGTGTGAACAACATACCACCTTTTTTTAGGAGCTTTTTCTTTTAATTCCGGTTTTTCTTCCTTAACTTCAGGTTGGATGTTTTCATCCATAATTTCATTTTCTTGTTGGTTATTTTCTTTTTCAGTCATAATCTACCTTTTTCTTACAGCACTATTTGGCTATTAATCCCAAAAAACCTTTGAAAATAATATCCATTAAATAAACAACAATGGTAAAAAACACAACTACAAAAACAACTATGCCCGTTTCTACAACAATTTGATTTTTTTCAGGCCATGTAACCTTGCCCCATTCAGCTTTTACGCCTTTAAAATAGGTGATTAAGTCATCTTTGAATGTGGTTGTATTTGCCTTTGTTTTTTCTTTATTTGCCATTAAACATTTTCCTTGTTTTAAATTCGCGCCCTGAAGGACTCGAACCCTCGACATCCGGTTTTGGAGACCGACGTTCTACCAACTGAACTAAGGACGCATAATTTGCCTTTTTGATACGAAAACATGACCAAAAAGGCATTAAACTATTTTGTTTCCTTGTGAACAGTGTGTTTGTTGCATCTTGGACAGAATTTTTTAAGTTCCATTCTTTCTTTTAAAGTTTTCTTGTTTTTTGTTGTTGTATAGTTTCTTTCTTTACAATCTTCGCAAGCAAGAACAACCATTCTGTCGTTTTTACCTTTTATGCCCATTTGGGTTTCTCCTTTTGTATTGTTATTTTCTTGACAATTAAAAATGCCCCTTTAAGGACATTCTAATTCATTCTCAGTATTTTATTCTTTAATTTTAACAAGAACATATTTTTTGTAAAGGGTTAATTAGCCATTTAATTTAGGTTTTTTAAGTTTTTTTAAATTTTGCTTTTCTTCGTTTCCAACCCTTCTTGATTCAATAATTTTTTGAATTCCTTTATTTATTACTTCATTATCAATTTTTGTTTTATTTAAAAAATTCAGTGTTTTTTTAGGAAATTTTACATAGCAAAGGGAAATAAGCCATGCGGCAGCCATTTTAGCATAATAATCTTTCAAATATATTTTTTCCAAAATAACAAAAATTTCATCAATATAATTTTCATCTAAATAATAATTAAGCAAAACAACAAGAGCAAATCTTATCTCAAATTCTTTTTTTGAGAATAAATATTTTTGAAGAAATGAAAAATAATAAGACCTGTTTTTTTTAATAATTTTCAAACTTGAAACAAAAGAATCGCAAAGTGACCAATTTGTAATTTCTTTTATATGGTTTTCTATGAATTCTGTCTTTAGTTTGCCGTCTATAGCGCCTATTACCATGCCTTTCAGCATTTTTTCTTCAAAAAAATCTGATTTAGAATTTAAAAAAATCTCATAATCGCCTTTGCTTATTTCTTTTGCAAGTTTTCTTAATAAAGGCAGCCTTACGCCAATTAAATTTGAATTATCACAAAGAAGTGATAAAGAGAAATTTTTATATTTTTCATCACTTAATTCAAAAAGTTTTTTTCTTATTTCATTAATCATTTTTTAATTTTACTATAAGCAATTTATTTTTAGGTTTTGTTTTAGATATTTTGTCATGCAAATATCCCCTTATAATTTTATAAGCCCGACATTTAGGGCAAACAACAGAATAGTTAAGGATGATAATAATTTTATCGTTCATAGAAATACAACAAGAATGTACAGGCAAGATATTAACTGGTCTGACTTTGCAATTTTTTTAGAAAATTATTTTCAAGATAAAGACAAAGTTAGGGTATATTCTTACGCATGTTCTGATGGCAGCGAACCTTATTCATTAATTAGCACTCTAAAATGCAGAACACAAAACCCTGATAAATTTTTTCCGATTTATGCATCGGATTATGATGATGAAATAATCAATCAAGCAAAAAGAGGAAAATACGAGCTTACAGCCCTAGAATTTGATTCCATGCGAAGAATAACCAATGACAAATGGACAAATTATTTTAACTTGGTTGATTCAAGCACGATAGAACCCAATGAAGCAAGCAAAAGTTGCGTTCAATTTAAAACGGAAAATATAATAGACGGGCTTGATAGTCTTCAAAAGGGTGCAAAAGTTATTATGGCAAGAAATTTTTGGCCATATTTAAAAAAAGAGGATAAGGAAGCCGTTATTGAAAAGTTAAAACAAAAGATGGACAAAGATTCAATTTTAGTTATAGGCGCATTTGATCAAGATGAAATTAAATTCGACAGAGAATTAATTTCAAGGGGCTTTGTGGAAATTCAATACACCGATTATGACAACTGGATAATTTTTGAGCCGCATTTGTTGTGGAAATTATCTTCATAAGATAAAACTTTTTTACTATTGAGTTTTTTTAAATCAAGCCTTAAAATAAAGATATGGTGTTGAATTAGTAATTTTAAGGAAAATTAAAATGAAAATGTTGTATCTTGTTGCATTTTTTGTAGCCCTTGGCGGTTTGTTATCAGGCTTTGACACAGGAGTTATTTCAGGTGCGCTTTTATATATAAATAACGAATGGCAGCTAACTGAATTTATGCAAGGCTTATTGGTTTCCACCGTTTTAATAGGAGCAGCACTAGGGGCAATTTTAAACGGCAGATTTGCCGATATTTTTGGCAGAAAAAAAGTTATTTTTGTAACCGCATTAATATTTTTTATAGGTTCTATTCTATGTGCCATTGCCCCAAACATACATGTTTTAATGATTTCAAGGTTTATTGTAGGCTTTGCAATAGGTATAATTAATTTTTCAGCACCTTTATATTTATCTGAAATTTCCCCTGAAAAAATAAGAGGGGCGCTTGTTTCCTTGTTTCAATTAGCAATTACTATGGGCATTTTATTTTCATATCTCACAAATGCTTTTTCGGCACAGTTTTTTGAAAGCTGGAGATTAATGCTTCTTATAGGCATTGTGCCTGCCATTGTTCTTGCAATAGGAATTTATTTCATGCCGGACACCCCAAGGTGGTACGTTTTAAAAGGCAGATTTGAAGAAGCAGAAAAAGTTTTATCTGAATTGCAGCCTGAAATTAATGCTAAAAAAGAAATAGAAGACATCAAATCTTTAATTTATAAAGAAAATAAAAAAGAAAAATTTCACTTTGAAAAATGGATGATACTGCCGTTAATCATCTGTGTCGGGTGCATGTTTATTCAACAATGGTCAGGCATTAATACAATCATCTATTATGCCCCCACAATTTTAAAACAGGCAGGCTTTAGCGACAACTTAGGCGCAATTTATGCAACAACAGGCATCGGTATTGTAAACTTTTTAATGACTTTTGTTGCAATCTATCTTACAGACAGAGTTGGCAGAAAGCCGTTATTATATGTTGGCTTAACAGGTGTTGGCTTATGCTTAATTCTGCTTGCGCTTTCATTTAGCAATGTTGAATTTTTAGGCGAATATTCAAAATACTTTGCATTAATTTCAACAATTCTATACATTATGTTTTTTGCATTTTCATTGGGACCAATTATGTTCGTCATAACATCTGAAGTTTCTCCCCTGAGAATAAGAGGGGTTATGATGAGCATTGCAATGATGTCCAATTTTGCATTTAATTTTATGGTTTCTTTATCATTTTTACCTATGTTAAAAGAGTTTGGCGAATTTAATACATTTATGCTATTTGCTGTAATTTCATTTGCTAGTATAATTTTTGTACGTTTTGTTATTCCTGAAACAAAAGGTAAAAGTTTAGAAGAAATTGAAAGAAATTGGATAAAATAAAATGTTTAAACACTTTAGAGAATCAATTTTTGTAACGGTTTTTGGTCTTATAGCCGCTTGGTTTTGGGCTGCACACATTGAAACAGGCACAGAGCTTAAAACTTTATTTGTTGTTTTCTTTTTAAGTGTTTTAGAAGTAACTTTATCTTTTGATAATGCGGTTGTAAATGCTGTTATACTTGATAAAATGACTCCAAAATGGCAGCATAGGTTTTTAACCTGGGGTATTATAATTGCGGTTTTTGGCGTCAGGTTTTTGTTGCCGGTTATAATTGTTTCAATATTTTCAAATTTAAGCATTATAAAAACGGTTCATATGGCTCTTGAAGATGTAACTCAATATACTCATTATCTTCATCTGGCGCATGCCCCTTTGGTTTCATTTGGCGGAAGCTTTTTGATGATGGTCGGCTTATCTTATTTCATAGGCAAAACAAACGAACATAAATGGCTTTATGGCATTGAAACATTAATGGAAAAAATTAATTTTAAGTTTGCAGCACCTATAATTTGCCTGCTTATAATTTTTGGAATTTATTTCATTCTTCCTTCAGACATACAAAAAACAGTAACCATAGCCGGCGTTTCAGGTGTTTTAAGCTATGAAATTATCCATGGGCTTTGCAACTTTATGGAAAAGAAGCAACAGGCATCAATGGTAAAAGGTGTTGCTACAGGCGGTTTTATGATGTTTTTATATTTAGAAATTTTAGATGCATCATTTAGCTTAGACGGGGTTTTAGGAAGCTTTGCAATAAGTAAAGATATTGTCATTATATGCATCGGGCTTGCAATAGGGGCTATGTTTGTAAGAAGTTTAACTTTGCTTTTTGTTGAAAGAAAAACCTTAAATCAATATATCTATCTTGTTTCAGGCGCACATTTTGCAATTATATCATTAGCTGTAATTATGTTCATTTCGATATTTAAAGAAATAAGCGAAGTTATAACAGGTTCAATAGGGCTTATTTTAGTGGGCGGTTCATTTATTTCATCTTTAATAGAAAATAAAAAGAATCCTGATAAATATGTTACAAGAATTGAATAAAATTTAAGCCCCTAAAATAAGGGGCTTTTTAATTTTTATTTTATTTCATAAATCCAGCCGTCAGGCGCTTTAATTGTCCCCAACTGAATTCCTACAAGAGTTTCATACAATTTCTTTGTAATTTCACCCATATCATCCATACCCGATGGCATCTTAATTTCTTTTCCATGGTCATTAATTATACCGACAGGAGATAAAACAGCCGCAGTACCGGTTAAGGCACATTCTTTAAAATCAGACAGTTCATTAACAT
This sequence comes from Candidatus Gastranaerophilales bacterium, assembly GCA_944325175.1. GTDB lineage: Bacteria > Cyanobacteriota > Vampirovibrionia > Gastranaerophilales > Gastranaerophilaceae > Galligastranaerophilus_A. The sequence continues at coordinate 38,796 of CALUYZ010000008.1, forward strand.
AAACTTCTCTTTCTTCTGTTTTTAAGCCTAAATAATGCTCTGCCACATACATTAAAGAACGCCTTGTAATAGATGGCAAAATGCTGTTTGATTTTGGAGTTACCACGGTATTATTTTTATCAATAAAAATAAAATTAGCGCCGCCTGTTTCTTCCACTTTGGTTCTTGTGGCAGAATCAAGATACATATTTTCCGCAAAACCTTTATTATGGGCATCCACAATAGCATGAAGGCTCATTGCATAATTTAAACCGGCCTTTATGTGCCCTGTTCCCTTCGGGGCAGCCCTGTCAAAATCTGAAATCCTAATTACAATGGGCTTTGCACCGCTTTTAAAATATGGACCCACAGGAGTTGTAAAAATTCTGAATTGATATTCATCAGCCGGTTTTACACCAATAACTGCATTTGAGCCAAACATATAAGGCCTTATATAAAGTGAAGCGCCAAAGCCATAAGGGGGGACGTACCCTTCATTTGCTTTAACTGTTTTTCTTACGGCTTCTATAAATTTTTCTTTATCAAAAACCGGCATTTCAAGATATGAACAAGAATCAATCATTCTTTGACCATTCATATCAGGTCTGAATGTAACAATTTTATTATCAACCGTTGTATAAGCTTTTAAACCCTCAAAACAAGTTTGGGCATATTGCAAAACACCTGCCGATTCATTTAATACAACTTTATCATCTTCTATCAGTCTGCCTTCATCCCAGGCGCCATTTTTAAATTCGGATAAAAACCTGTAATCTGTTTTTATGTATTGAAACCCGAGTTCTTTCCAGTTAATGTCTTTTTTCATTTAAAATTTCTCCAATTAAGACCATAAGCGATTATATAATATCGTAAAGGTTTTTTGCAAGAAAAAAATTGTATTATTGACACGAAAAAATATTTTATTTATATTTAAAATGCTCCAAACAAGGAACAGTTTATAATGTCATCACTATCCAAAATTATGACAACAATGCTTATAATGCAAATGCCCTTTTGCGGCTTAGAATTTCGAATGTGAAAACATTTTTAATTCTTTTTTAAGCCGCCAGAATAAGGCGGTTTTTTAGTTTGTAAAATCAAAAAAGGGCACAAGAATGTTAAAAATAGAAAATTATAACGGCAAAAAATATTCAAATAATAATTTAAAAACAAACTTTACCTCAAATCCATATTCCACTATGGATTTTGGAACAAAAGCACTGGATGCTTTTATTAAATCACAGGAAAATTTATCAAGCACAAGATTTATTCAAGACACAGCAACAAACTGGGCGCCAAAGGCAATTTTTTCAAGAAGTCCTGCCGATTTTGCAGAAATGAGCTTTTTAGAATTTTTGGAATCAGGCATTTTTTATTTTGCGCCACCATTATTAGGGGAACATTTATTCAGAAATAAAATTTTTAAAGCAGTACAAGATAAAAGTGTTAAAGACAAAGTTATCGAATTGGTTCCAAAAAGCGTTGAAGCTATTAAAAATAATGACGGTTTATCTGATGCTATTAAAAGGCAATCTATTGCAACTAAAGCGGGAATTGCGCTTGCATGCGCCACCATTCCCATTGCAGAATATAATTTAAGCTTTGCAAAAAATTTATTCACTTTAAAAACTTTCAATAAGGCAGATTTTAACGACATCGCTAATTTAGACAAAACAGGCAAAAGCAAAAAAGATGACACTGAACTAAAAGAAAAAGTTGAAAAAAATTCAGTCCGCCAGCTTAAAAAAGCTGCAATTTATTCATCTGCTGCCATTCTTAGCGGCTTAGCGCTTGCAAAATTCGGTGCTAAATCAGATAAATTACAAAAAGCATCTGAAATTTTATTAGAGCCTGCTAAAGTAATTTCAAAAGGGCTGCATAAAATCGGAATTAAAAAAGAAGGTGTTGATAAATTTTTAGAAGATTATACAAAACTTGATTTTGATGAAGAAAAAGGTAAATTAGCTCTATCTAAGGGACAGTTGGCATTAACTGCAATTTCAGGGCTTTTTGGCTATTCAAAAGCGGCTGAAGACAGAGGAGAATTAGACAAAAAAGAAGTTTGGACAAGGGTTCCTTTGGTTGTTTTCTATACAATATTTGGAAGCGCAATGTTTGATAACGGCTTCAAAAAAATTCTTGCCGCAAAAAATAAATTCCCCGATTTAATTAAAAAAGGTGCAAACGGAAAAATTCAAGATATTCCAAAAAGTGCAGATTTGCCAAACCTTGCAGAAAATATTTCAAAATTAAAAAATACAAATATGAAAGACGAATTAAAGCGCTTAACAAAGGAAAAAGCAATAATAACAGGTGTGCCTTATGCCTTTAGTTTACTTTTTATGGGCTTTTCGCTTTCATTAATTACAAGACTTTGGACGCAATACAGGTATAATAAAAGCCATAAAAACGAAGGAAATGAAACCAATTTTGAGGCTTCACACAAAATTTTCAACAATAAAATAAACGAAACCTTTAGTGCTTTCAAATAAAGTTTTTAAGATATTTGCCTGATTTTTTAATAAAAAAATATGGTATATTTATGGTATACCATAGGAATTTGAAATGGAAAAATTAACAAAGAGCTTAGAAAAATATTTATTCGTTATTTATTCCCTGTCAAAAGAAAATGAAAAAATTTCGCCAAAAGATTTGGGTAAAATTACAGGACATAATGCTGCAAGTGTTTTAGATTTTGTAAAAAGTCTTCGTAAGTATAATATGGTTGAATATAAACCGTACAAGGGAATAATTATAACAAATTCAGGCATTGAATATGCAAAAAAAATTGAACTTAAAAGAGAAACCATTTCAAATTTTTTCAATAAATTTCTTCTTTTAGAAAATGAAGAATTAAAAAATCAAACAGAAAAACTTGAATATTATATTGATGAAAATTTGACGGAACGTTTTAGTTATTTTCTTGATTTTATAAACTTTTGCCCCGCAGAAGTTCCAAGCTGGTTTGACGGTATTAAAAATTATATGGAAAACGGCGAAATGTCTGAAAAATGTGCAAATTGCATTGAAGATTGCTTGAACAACAATTTAAAACCAAAATGTAAAGGTTAATTGATAATTTAGGCAATTTTTTTTATTCAGATGTTTTAGCTTTGTATGATGAATGTAAGCGCAACAAATCAAAATTATGCATATTATCCGCAAAGTGCAGCAAATAATGCTTTGCAGACAAACCCGAACCAAAAAAGAACTAAGTTAAGCGTTTTTTATATTAATGATATGCACGGTAACATTGATAATATGGCCGGCATGATTGCAGCATCCGATAAATTTGACAAGAGAGCCCAAAGTGAAAATGTCGATGCACTAAAGCTTTCAGCGGGAGATAATTTTTCAGGCGGTGACAGCAAAAAAAATCAAGTTGTTGTAAACCTTTTAAGCAGAATGGGAATAAATGCTTCTGCTGTCGGGAACCATGAATTTGATTCAACAATAAGCACATTTTACAAGTTTTTACGTCCTGAAAAAACTCAATTTTTAGCTGCAAACGCCAAAACTCCGAACGGTTCAAAGTTTTATAACAATGTTCAAAAATCAACTATTATTGATATTAACGGCAACAAATACGGTATTATAGGTTTATTGCCGTTTGATTTAGAAAAAGTTACAGGGGCTGATGATAAAAAAATGGAAGGCATAAGACCCTATAGCGTTGATGAATCCGTCAAAATAGTAAACGAAGAAGCCCAAAAATTAAGTTCACAGGGTGTAAATAAAATTATTCTTGTTTCACATATAGGAAACGATAAAGACAAAGAAATTGCCCCAAAACTTCACGGGGTGGATGTCATAGTAGGCGGACATTCTCATACGGAAGTAAAAGATATAAAAGAAAATGAAAATTTATTCAATAATGCAGACGGCAACCCGATTATTATTGTGCAAACCGGCGAAAATGCAAGAAATATAGGCATTTTAGATGTAGAATTTGATGAAAACGGCATCCCTGTTTCTGCTGAAAACAATTTAGTAAAAACAAGTCAAGACAAAAATGTTGTTATGAGCTATATCAAAGATGCCACTTTGGGCAAATCGCCAAAAGTTGCAATGGCAGAAAATATAGACCCAATGCCTGTCAACAGAAGAATTACCCCTTGCGCTTGGACAAACCTTATGGCAGATGCAATGAAAAATGAACTTGGAGTTGACATAGCATTCATTAATGCCGCAAATACAAGAAAAGTGCCTCAAAAAGGAACTATTACGGAAAGAGATATATCTGAATCAACACCATTAAAAAACACATTGCTTGTAAAACAAATGACTGAAAAGGAAATTGTACAAGCAATAAAAGATTCTCTGCAAGTTACAATGAACCATGAAACGGGCGAACCGGGCATTTTACATACATCCGGCTTATCTTACACGGCAGATTCCAAAGGAAACTTAAAAGAACTTTATTTTGTAGATAACAAAGGCAATAAAACTCAAATAGACATAAATAATCCGACAGATAAAACATATAGAGTTTGCTACGACAGTTTTGTTGCAAAAGGAACGGAATACCCTGTATTTATTCCTGAAAATCAAGCTGATAAAACGATTGAACAAACTTTTGATTTCGATAAAGACAAACTGTTAATTGACTATATTAAAAAACTGCCAAACAAAGACAGTTTAACAATTACAGATGACGGTCGAATTAAAATTACAGAAGAAGACGGTTCTATAAGAACTGTTAAAAATGCGCCAAAATCAAATAATAAACCTAAACAAAATGAAGCACCAAAAGCTTCAACTATAGCATCTGAAGCTACTGTTTTAACAGGCTACAGCCCGCTTCTTTTATCGAGAATAGAAAATTTAAAATCATCTGCTGCGATAAATGGCTATGGTGCTTAAAAATTTAGCTTAATAAGCTTGCTCTTTTTAACCTTGCAAGCCTTTGATATTCCTTTGATTTAAGCATGAGGGCATAAGATTTTTGTTTGTTTCCTTTTTTATCCATTAGGGCAGATGCTTCCATATAATTTTGAGCTAAAGTTTCATAATCATCTTGAACAAGTTCTTCTTGCGCAAGAGTTCTGTACACTTGAAGCGCTTTTTTATCTTCGCCTATATATTTATAATTTTCAGCCGCTTCCATATAAGTTTTTGCAATAATTCTCGGGTTATTTGTTTCTTTAGCCGATTCAAGTGCTAAATCATTAAAACTTTCAGTACTTTGAATATCATAAATGCTTGCAAAAAGAGAAGCCAAACACCTTAGGGCTTTTGTTTTACCTTGAAGATTTTCAGCATCCTCTGAATCTTCAATCGCTAAAGAATATTGATCTATTGCAGGGTCAATTTGAACATAGTCATTATAAATATTGCCCATTTTAATTCTTGACTGCGCCCTTAAATTGCCGTCTGTTGATTTTGTTGCTTTATGATAATCAATTAATGCAAGTTCAGGGTAGTCAAATGAATCAAAAATTTTTGCTCTTTCAAAATAAATTGCAGATTTAAGATTAATATTTTCGCTGCCTTCAATCAGGCTTAATGCTTCATCGTATAGTTTTAAGGTCGAATAAATATCGCCGCCATCTTCAAAAACCGCTTTTCCTTGCAATAAAACTTCTTTTGCAAGTTCATCGTTTTGCGTGGTTGCGCTGTAGGGGGATATGGGTTCTTGTTCGTTTAGGGGTTCATCTATATATTGTTCAGGATAATAGTCAATTTGTTCAACAGATTGAATTGGGGTTGAATCAATGGTATAAACAGGTTCATTTTGTACATCTGTTTCATAGGAAGATTCAATATAGCTATCTTGGGTTAGATAGCTATAAGTTTCATCTAATTCAGCTGTTTGCACTTCAGGTTGATTAACAGCCTCTTTTTGAACAGGGGAAGAAAACGTGACGGTATCTTCACTTAAAGGTTTTAAACCGCCTGTATGCACGTTTATAGAATCTTGTTTCGGTAATTCTTCAGAATTTGCAGTTTGTTTTTTTGGAATTTTAACTCTAAATTCTTCGTTTACTTCATTAGGGTCTGCTTTTAGATTAATATTTTGCAAAAATAAGGCATCAACCCAGTCTTGCACAACACGGGAAGGCTTTTTTAAGCTGTCTTGAATGTATTTATCTGTTATTCTTGCCGCATTTTTAAGATTTGACAAAACAATTTCACGAGAAGGATCGGCTTTTTCACTTTCTTTGCCAACCAAACCTAAATATTGTTCAACCTCAGCCACAACATCATCCGGTGAATTAATTGCAGAAATTGTACTTCTAAAATCCTGAAGAATTTGAGAAATATTAACTTGATTTTTTGTATAATCTATTGCAACTTTATTGCCGTTTGGGAACCTTCTTTGGTTGTTATTTTCATCGGGGTTAACCGATTGTCTTGAAGATGAGCTACCGTCAGGGTCAACAGCAGCCTTAGCACCCTCATTATTTTGCGGGTACTTTCTGTAATGAATATTTACAGGATTTATTAAATTATAGTTGAACAATTTATATCCCTTTTAAGGCAATTAAAACCTATTCTCCCATACAAGAAGTATAGCTTGATTTGCCTTTCCTTTATTCATTCAAACGACCGATTTTTTTAAATTCTCACTAATATGATTAATGATTTTTGACGTAAAATCAAATAAATGAATTATATTTTTGTATTTTTAATTTTAATATCAATAATAACAGCGCTTTATACAGGCAAAATCGAAGAAGTTACAAACGAACTTTTAAGTGCATCTCAAAGGGCAGTTCAAGTTTCAATAGGTTTAATCGGTATAATGTCATTTTGGCTTGGTATTGCAAAAATTGCACAAAAATCAGGGTTGATTAATTTAATTTCAAAATTAATATCTCCGATTTTAAAATTAATTTTTAACGAATTGCCAAAAAATTCCCCTGCATTTTCAAACATTGCGCTTAATATAACGGCAAATGCCTTGGGCTTATCAAATGCTGCAACACCTTTTGGAATTAAAGCTATGAAGGACATAAAAAAAGAAGAAAACAAAGGGGATGTTGCAACAAATTCCATGGGTATTTTTCTTGCAATGAATACGGCAGGTTTTCAAATTGTTCCTGCGACAGTTCTTGCAATTTTAATTGCAGCCGGCGCAAAAAACCCGACAGAAATAATAATTCCCACATTTATTGTAACTTTATCATCTTTTATTTTCGCAATAGTTATTGCAAAAATTTTAGCTAAAATATGGAAGGAAAGTTAAATGAAAGAATTTTTAAGCTACCTTTCCATAGTAATAATTCCGGTTTTAATTTCTGCTATTTTAATTTATGGAATATATAAAAAAACTCCTTGCTATGAAGTTTTTGTAGATGGAGCAAAAGAAGGGCTTTTTGTTGCAATAAAAATTTTACCTTATTTAATTGCAATAATTGTTTCAATTTCAATGTTTAGGGCATCCGGCGCTATTGAAATTTTATCAAACCTTTTATCAAAACCGCTTCATTATTTTAATATTCCAACCGAAACACTTCCTTTAATGATAACTCGTTCTATGTCAGGCAGTGCAACTTTAGGAATATTATCAGATATAATAAATACAACAGGCGCAAATTCTTATGCCTCAAAATTAGGTGCAGTTATTGTAGGCAGTTCTGAAACAACATTTTATGTTTTGGCTGTTTATTTTGGTGCAATAGGCATAAAAAAAATAAGATTTGCGCTTTTAGCGGGACTTATGGCAGATATTTTCGGAATTATTGCAGCCATTTTTGTTTGCAGATATTTCTTTAATTAATTGTTCAAAAATTATATTTACAAGGTTTAGATAAATTATTGAGAGAGGGAGAATTATATGAAAATAAACAGCACAAACTATTCGCCCAATTTTTCTTCATTGTATGTAAATAAAGAGGGAATGGGAAATGTAGCATCTATGCTTTGCGATTCGCTTTCAAGACAACTGGAATATGATGAAAACACAGACAAGCTTGATGAAATGGGGGTTGATATTGTTATATTAAAAGACCCAAAAAATGAAGAAGACAGAGCAAAAATTATTTTTGCGGATTCTGACAACAATTTATACAAAATAAACGGTAAAGACCATCTAAAAACAGGTAAAACATACGACATAGGCAAAAAAGAAGCCAGATATGATGAAAATTATGAAGGTGTTATATCTGCAATAAAAGGTATTTTAAGCGGGCAAATAAAAAGTAAAACAACAAAAACAACCTCAACTAAAAAAGAATTAATTTCAATGTTTCCAATCAGAAATAATGTTTTAGCCAATAAAGAGCCTTTTGACAAACTTGGGATTGATTTTTTAGAAGCAGAACCCGATTATAACGACCCTGACTGGCAAAATTACTCAACATCAATTAATTTTGATGCTTAACTTAAAACAAAAATAACTCCTGAAATTCAGGAGTTATTTTTTTATGAAATAATTCTATCTATCTTTTTGGATTTAAAAATTCGGGGATGTCCAACAAACCGCCTGTTGAAGGTTCAGGTTTATTTAAAGGTTGGTTAAAGCTTTGAGTCGGAGCCGGTTTTTGACCCATATCCGTAAAAGAAAGACCGCCTGAGAATATATCAGCAGCATTTATTTTCTTTTCTTGTGCCTTTGGAGCTTCATTGCCTTTTAGTTGGAAACCTGTTGCAATAACTGTAATTTGGATTTCACCTTGAATTCTATCATCAATAACAGAACCGAAGATAACTTCCGCATTATCTGAAACTGCATCATGGATAACGCTTGCAGCTTCGTTAACTTCATGTAAGGTCATATCAGGACCGCCTGAAACGTTCATAATAATACCGGTTGCGCCGTTAATTGAAGTTTCAAGAAGTTTTGAATTAATTGCAAGTTTAGCAGCTTCCATTGCTCTGCCTTCGCCTGAAGCTTTACCGATACCCATTAATGCAGAACCTGAAGCTTGCATTACGGTTCTAACGTCTGCAAAGTCAACGTTAATTAACCCCGGGATAACGATAATATCTGAAATGCCTTGAACACCTCTTAAAAGAACTTCATCAACTACAAGGAAGGCATCTCTCATTGTTGTTCTTCTTTCAACAACTTCGATTAATTTGTCGTTTGGAATAACAATTAAGGCATCAACGCTTTCTTTTAATTTTTCTAACCCTGCCACTGCTTGGTTCATACGTTTTTTGCCTTCAAAACCAAAAGGTTTAGTAACAACACCAATGGTAAGAGCACCCAATTCTTTTGCAATTTTAGCAACAACAGGAGCAGCGCCCGTGCCTGTACCACCGCCCATGCCGGCAGTTACAAACACCATATCGGAACCATCAAGTGCAACTAATAAATCTTCTCTTGATTCTTCTGCCGCTTTTTCGCCAACTGAAGGATCACCACCTGCACCCAAACCGGCTGTTAATTTTGCGCCCAACTGGATTTTCTTTGGAGCCGATGACATTTCAAGAACCTGAGCATCTGTATTCATTGCCCAAAATTCAACACCGGATAAACCGGATGCAATCATTCTGTTAACTGCGTTGCCGCCACCGCCGCCAACGCCTACAACTTTTATATTTGCTTGGTTTGAATATCTGTCAAATTCACTTGATTTTCTATTAAAGCTGTCTAGTCTAAACTTTTCCACTTTTATTGGTCCTCTTTTCTTATTGGTTCCTTTGTTAATACAATACTTAAAAATTTTCTTAAAGTAAAGTAGTTACCAATATTATGCTTAAACTTTCACAACAATTCAAATAATTAATACATCTTAATAGAAAAGCAAATTTAATTATTCACAAGTTTTATAGACGTATGAAGATTTTTAGGTGTTCGTTAGGTTATAATTCGCCTGCTTTTTGTTCAAGAAAAAGTTCCGTGCAAAAAGCTGACGACATACAAAGACAAACAAGGAAGACTTTTCCGATGATAAGCCCTACTTTTGTTGATGCATTTTATCGCATAGATAAATATAGTGCTGAAGACAAAATTAGGGCAGAAAGAATTTCCGATAACATTCACAGAAAAATTATTGATGCAAGGGAAAGAGAATTATACCCCGATTACTATGGCATAGAACAAACCGCTCTTCAAAAAGACACACCATACAGCTTGATTTTAACAATGGTAAGAGATTTAAAACTGGGTAATTGTAAAGAAAATGCAAAAGCAGCAGTTGCAATTCTTTGTGCAAACGGCTATATGAATTCACAAAGAGCTGAATTATTTCTTCAAGTAAATATAGTTAATAAAAAGACAAAAAAGGTGGAATACACGGAATGTACCCCGCTTGACCACTCTTTTGCAATTACCGATATGAATACTGAAAAAGATTTAGATATAGTGGTTGACCCTTGGCTTGGTTTTGCAGACACAAAAGATAGAGCTATTGCAAAATTTAAAGCAATGTATGATGAAAAAGATTTTTATGAGCCAAAATCATATTGTAAATACAGATTTTTCTCATCAAAATATGAAAAAGGCGAAAATGTAAAAATGGATGATTATGAAATAAAAACAAAAATGGTAATATTGCCTGCCGAAAGTTTAAGCAAAAAAGAACTTGAAAACCTTGGTTATTTTGCAAAGTTGATAAATAAAAACATTGCGCCTTGTGATTAATATATGGCATTTCTTATTGCATCCGTTATTTTTGAAGCTTCAAAAATTTGAATTCCTATTTTGATTTTTTTTGAAAAAAGTTTAGGAACAATATTCATAAACGCTTTATTTTAAGGAAATTTTTAAATTTCATATATTTTATGCTTTATTAAATATAAAACAAGGACAAAAAATGTTGATGCTGCCTGCTTAAAAGTTTAAGCAAAAAAGAACTTGAAAAAACCTTTATTATTTTGCAAAGTTGATAAATAAAAACATTGCGCCTTGTGATTAATATATGGCATTTCTTATTGCATCCGTTATTTTTGAAGCTTCAAAAATTTGAATTCCTATTTTTGAAATTCTTTCTTTTATTGTTTTGTTATTTATTTTTGGAACAACTGCACGACTAAAACCCAATTTATATGCTTCTTTCAGCCTTGCTTCCAAATTATCAACAGAACGTATTTCACCATTTAAGCCAATTTCGCCCAAACAAACAGTATCTTTATTTATAACAGAATCCTTTGCGCTTGTTAAAACTGCAAGCGCAACGCCTAAATCAGCTGCCGGTTCAATTATATCTATACCGCCTATAACATTAATGTAAACATCTGATTTAGATAAATTTAAGCCCACTCTTTTTTCTAAAACCGCCAAAATTTGAAGCAGCCTGTCATATTCAATTCCCCTTGCAACCCTTCTTGGGTTTGGATATGGGGTAGAACCTGTTAGCGCCTGCACTTCTAACAACAAACACCTTGTGCCTTCTAATGTTGCAATAACCGTGCTTCCTGGTGTTGTTAAATTTTCCCTGTCAGATAAAAATAATTCAGAAGGGTTTTTAATTTCAACAAGACCAACATCTTCCATATTAAAAACACCAACTTCAGAAACTGCGCCAAACCTGTTTTTAATGCCTCTTAAAATTCTTGTTGTTTTATATTTTTCGCCCTCAAAATTTAAAACACAATCTACCATATGTTCTAAAACTTTTGGTCCTGCAATGTTTCCTTCTTTTGTAACATGACCTATTATAACGGTTGTTACATTAAACTGTTTTGCAATTCGCATTAAAATGTTTGTACATTCTCTAATTTGACTGACTGAACCCGTTGAACTTAAAATTTGAGAGCTAAATACAGATTGAATACTGTCAACAACAAAAAATTGAGGTTTTAGGTCTTCAATTTGCTTTATAATTTCTTCTAAGCAATTTTGTTGAGTTACATAAATGTTGTCTGAATTTGCATTTAATCTTTCCGCTCTTAATTTAACCTGTGATGTAGATTCTTCTGCGCAAATGTATAGAATTTTTTTGTTCTGATTTGCAATGTTTTTTGCCGTTTGTAAAATTAAGGTAGATTTACCAATGCCGGGGTCACCTGCTAAAAGGCAAAGTGAACCTTCAACAAAACCGCCGCCTAAAACACGGTCAAATTCTTCCATTCCGCTTGAAATTCGAATTGAGCTATCCACTTTGACTTCATTTATTTTTGTATAAGAAAAAGTTTCGCTGTTTGCTAAATTCATAGAAGAATTTTTAGATTTTACTTCGCTTTTTTCTTGAATAATTTCTTCAACAAAAGTTGAAAACCTGCCGCAATCGGGGCATTTTCCTAAATATGAAGCGGTTTCATATCCGCAATTTTGACAAACCCATTTTGATTTAACTTTAGCCATAAAATCATTATATTAAAAAAGCCCTTATTTTACATAAGGGCTTTCATTTATTTTAATTTTTCTTATTGAACAATTTTTAAGTCATCTTCTAAGTCAATTTTAATTTGTTCTAACAAGGTAAAATCAACTTGTTGAGATTTATGTGTATAGAAATTATGCCCCTTAAAGCCCTTAAAGCCGATTTTTTGCAAATAAGGATTGTGAGTAAATTCTCTAACTTGAGGTCTTAATTCACCAACCGCCTTAAATGGAGCTATGGGTTGTCTTGTTTCTGAATCGATTAAATTTTCTGTTCTATATACCATTTGTGAATTTTTAATTAAAGTTCTGCCAACGCTTACTTTATCAATAACGCCTGTCATTTCGCTTCCAATAGGAATTAACAATGTGCGGTCTTCTGAAACAAAGTTAGTAAGTGCACGGGTTAAAAATTCCGTTCCTTCTTTGGTTGTTTTGGTATACATACAATCCATAACACCCAAAGGAATTGTTGTGCCGGCAGGAATTATTGCATAACGTCCGTCAAAAATAACATTTTTAATTATATAACCGTCAGCTTTTCTTGGACCTTGTTCTTTAGGTAACTTTTCACTTGGCTGAACAGCTGCCCTTTGAAGCATGCCATAAAGCCAAACTGCAAGCTCGCCTCTTGTAGCATCTTGATTTGGAAGAATATATTCTTCATACCCCGGTAAAAGAACTATTAAGCCTAATTCCTGAGCTTTACCCGTTGTTAAAGTTGCCCAATAAGGAACGTCTTTTGCGTCTTTATAAACAGATAATTGTTGAAGCGCTTGTTCTTCGGTTATTTCTTTAATTGAAAGCGCTTTCATAATAACCATAATAATTTCTAACCTTGTAATATGGTTTGAAGGATAAAACATTTTATCGGGAGTGCCATGAATTAAGCCATAATATGAACCAAGCATAACATCATAATATGCCCAGTGGTTTTCGTCTATGTCTTTGTATGTTGTGTATGTTATTTCGCTTAAATCACGAAGTCCTAAAGCTTTTGTTACAATGGTTGCAAATTCAGCTCTCGTAACTTTTTGATCAGGTCTGTATAAACCGTCAGGATAGCCTGCAAGAACGTCTTTATCTTTAAAATACATAATAGCGTCATACGACCAATAATCAGGACCAACGTCAGGAAATTCTTCGGTTGCAAATGTCTGCATGGTAGACATAGCAAAGAATATGGCAATAATACCGAATAATTTTATTAAAAACTTTTTCATGATTTCAACTGTTCTCCCATAGTAATATGAACGATTTTATATTATTAAACTTGTTTTTGCAAGTTTTAGTATGGTTTTTAATACACCAATACGGTTTTTAAAACTTGTAAAAAAAATATTTTGACACTAAAAACAACTGATTATTTTTGCAGAAGATATTTTTCCAAAGATTCTTCCCAGCTGGGCAATATATTACCATTATCCAAAACACTGAATTTTGGGCGCTTTGCGGGACGAGGAAAATCTGATTTTAAAATTGGCTGTACAAAAACACTTCTTCTTTTAATATCAAAAATTTTCTTTGTGAAATCCGACCAGTTTGTTCTGCCGGATGAACAAATATGATATGTTCCGTATTCTTTACCGCCTGATAAAATGTTTATTATTTCTTTAGATAAATCTCTTGTCCAAGTTGGGCATAAAATTTGATCATCAACAACAGAGATTGAACTATTAAACATTGAATATGTAAGCATTGCATCAACGTAATTGCTTCCGCCTTTACCGTACAATGAACTTGTTCTTATAATGTAGTGTTTTTTGGTAATTTTTCTTATTTCTTCTTCGCCCATTAATTTTGATTTGCCGTAAACATTAATAGGGTTTGCTGCATCTGTTATTTTATAGGGGGTTAACTTTTCACCGTCAAAAACACTTGCGGAACTTATATAAATTATTGGGACATCTAATTTTTTGGCAATTTTTGCCATATTTTTTGTTCCGATATGATTAATTCTAAAAGCTTCTTCTTGATTTACCTCAGCTTGGTCAATATTTGTAAAAGCTGCTAAGTGAATAATGAAATCAAGCGAAACTTTGTTCATAATTTCATTAACCATTTTGGCATTTGTAATATCAAAAATTTTGCTGTTCGTTGCCCAATACTGAGCGCCTATTGAATCAAGCATCGGACATAATTCCTGACCTAAAAGCCCCGATGCACCCGTAACTAAAATTTTCATCCGGTTTCTTTCGTTTTCTTGTAAGGGGGGTAACAAATTTTACCTTACCATACAGTTTTTATATCAAATAATTATGGTAAAATCAATAATTATGAAAAAAATAATATATATAATTGTAATAATTTTAATTTTCGGGTTTCTTTTAAAATCCTGCATAAACAAGGATGTAGGCTATAGAGAAGAAATTTTTAAAACCGATTTAAGACCTTTAAATGTAAATAAATACGAAATGGAACCCGGTTATACAAAAACAATTAACGGTGTTGATTATTTGATAACAAACGCCAAAATTGGCAAATTTGGCGGAGATTTTACCGTTTCAACCATAGGGGAAGGTCCAAAAACATTTAACCCGTTCAATTCAAACGATGCAACCTCAACACTTTTATCAGGCATTATGTATGACGGACTTTTCTACACAAACCCTTATACAGGTGAAATTGAGCCAAAACTCGCAAAATCCGTTAAAATTTTACCTGACAAAAAAACATACATCGTAGAATTAAGAAAAGGTCTAAAATGGTCAGACGGCAAGGAAATTACCGCAGATGACGTTTATTTTACATATAATACCATAATTTTTGGCGGCTTTGGAGATACAAGCGCAAGAGATTCAATGACAGTGGAAGGTAAGCTTCCTACGGTTGAACAAATTGACAAATATACCGTAAAATTTACAACACCCGTACCTTTTGCGCCGTTTTTAAGAAACCTTACAATGCCCATTGCGCCAAAACATATATATAAAATTGCAACCGACAAAGGAAAAAATTTCTTTAGAACGTTCCATTCAACTGATATTAAGCCAAAAAATCTTGTAACATCAGGCGCTTTTAAATTAAAAGAATATATTCCCGCCCAAAGGCTTGTTTATGAAAAAAATCCAAACTATTACATAATGAATAAAAACGGGGAAAAACTTCCCTATTTGAACAGATTTTTAGTTTTAATCGTGGGCGATTTAAACAACGATATTATTAAATTTGAAGCAAAAGAAACAGATACAACAACAATCCCAGGAAGCTTAATTTCAAAATACAGAGAAGACGAAAAAAAATCAGATTATATTTTATACAATTTAGGTCCGACTACAAATACAAATTTCATTGCCTTTAATCTAAATTCAAGAAAAAATAAAAATACGGGAAAATATTATGTTGACCCAATCAAACAAACTTGGTTTAACGATAAAAATTTTAGAAGCGCGATTGATTATGCAACAGATAGAGAAAATTTGGTTTTAAATGTATTATCAGGAGTGGGAGAGCCTTTGTATACAGCGGAAGGAATTCCATCCATTTACCTGAATAAAGAAATTGCAAAAGGGCACCCTATAAACCTTGAATATGCCGAAAATTTGTTAAAAAAATCCGGTTTTTATAAAAAAAATGGCATTTTGTACGACAAAAGAGGAAACAAAGTTGAATTTGAGCTTTTAACAAATGCGGGAAACACACAAAGGGAAGCGACCGGCGTTTCAATTAAAGAAGATTTATCAAAATTGGGAATAAAAGTGAATTTTAAGCCCATTGAATTTAATTCTTTGGTTAATAAATTAACAAATTCGCTTGATTGGGATGCGATTATAATAGCTTTGACAGGAAACCCCCTGGAACCTCATTCAGGCTACAATGTTTGGAATTCAGAAGGTGCCTTACACCTTTTTAACCAAAGAAGCGAAAACGACGATAAAAAAACAGATAAATTGCTACCATTTGAAAAAGAATTAAATGAAATTTTTGACAAGGCAGCAGTTGAGCTTGATGAAGCTAAAAGGCATGAACTATATAACAAATATCAAGAAATTGTGGCTGAATATAACCCTTTAATCTATCTGTACAGCCCTATAAACATAGTTGCAATAAGGAAAAAATTCAAAAATGTTTTCCCGACGGAACTTGGCGGCGTTTATCATAATATAGAAGAAATATATATTGATGAATAATTTTTCCTACGTTTAACTGAGCGCAATTATTTTTGTTTAGCTGTATAATTCATAATTATGCCAACAACGGTTCAAACATTACCAAAAGCAGTAAATAAAGTTTTTATGGGAAATTTTATTAAAAGAATTTCTCAATATCTGCACGATTGTATAAGGGAAGAAGTTCAAAGCTCAACTTTTAGAAACCTTAAAGGCGATAAAGAGAACAAATGGGTGTTTTTAGAAGGCGGAGAAGAACTTTTTACAAACTATGACACCCCCTTAATTGTAACAGGGGATAACCCCTATTTAACAGAATTAATGATTCAAGCGGAAGTTAGCCAAAAAGAAAAATATTTATTATACGGCTACCTTTTTCTAGTCGGCAAAAACGGCAGAGCTAAAAAGAACAACGAATTTTTAACCCCGCTTTTATATTCCCCTTGCAAAATTGAAAGAATGGGGAAAAACCTTTCTATTTCAATTCAAGAAGAAACGCTTTCTCTAAACACGGGCGCCCTTGCGCAATTAATGAAAAAAGACGATGAAGAAGAAATTGATGCAATGCTTCAAGGGTTAATTGATGTTGTTCCTGAGCTTCCATTAAATGAAGAAAAGCTTGAAATATTTTTATCAACTCTAAAATCTTTATTGCCCGATGTTGAAATTGAAACAAATGAAACGGTTAATGAACAATTACACCAAAACGAAGAAGAATTTTATTCTAAAACAGTTGAATCTATTGATGAATTTAATTTTGATGAAATGGATTCAATAGATATAGTTAAACAAAAACCAAAAGTAAATGTTGATAAATTGATTTTAAAAAGGCTTCAATCGGTTATTTTAACAAAAAGACCGACGGTAACAGCAGGCGTTTTGCATGAATTAACTCAAATCTCTGAAAAACCGGTTGGAACAATAAAAGAAACATCTCTTGGCGTTATTTTGGATGAATATAACAAACAAAATAAAGAAATTAAAATTAAAGAAAATGAAAATAAAACGTTTTTCCCCGTAACGCCCCTATCCTTAAGCGATTCACAGGAAGATGTTTTGAAAAAAATTGAAACAAACGACCTTTTAGCAGTCTATGGCCCTCCGGGTACCGGAAAAAGCCAAACAATAGTAAACCTTGTAGCACATTTAATTGCAAACAATAAAACCGTTCTTGTGGCATCTCGAATGGATAAAGCGGTGGATGTTGTGGCAGAAAGGCTAAATGAGCTTGGCGCTCCGTATTTAGCATTAAGAGCAGGCAGAGCAAATTACCAAAAACAATTATGTTTTCAATTAGAAGATTTACTTTCAGGCAAAGTTGAATTGAATGATGAATCTTATATGGATTCAATTTTGGTTGATACACCTGATATGAAAGACCTTTTGGATGAAATTAAAAGGTTAGAAAATAACGCAGAAAAAATTATTAATTTAGAAGAAAAATTCACGGAAAATGAAATTGAAAAAGAAACTTCAAAGGGTGCAATCGGTGAATTAAGATATATAAACCACGAACTGGATGAAGATGAAGTTGAAACCCTAAAAAAACTTGTTGAAAAATTAAAAACAAGACTTCAAAAAGACGAAGGTTTTATAAATAGAGTTCTTATTCATTTTAATTTGAAAAAAATTAAAGATATTTTGAGATTGAAAAAAGCATTTAGAGCAAAAGAAATGTTATCTCGCCTCGAAATTGAGCTTGATGTTGAAAAATTAAGTGCAAAAGCAAGAAAAATTGAACAAGAGATAATGGCAACGGGCAACTTGCACCTTTTAATGAATAAAATTAAGCTTTTAAAAGGAAAACAAAAAAAACTTGCCGTTGAAATTTTAAAAAACAAAAGAAGAGCTGCTATAAAAGAACTTCTTCAAGATCAAAAGAAAAGACAAAGACTTATAATTCATTCAAAATCGCTTGTTTCAAAAAAAGCAATGCTTCAAAACAGGCTTCTTGAAAATGAAGATTTTAAACCGCTTCTTAATGCTTTTCCTTGCTGGGCGGCAACAACTTATGCAATTTCAAATTCGCTGCCTCTAAAACCTGCTTTATTTGATGTTGTTATTATAGATGAAGCAAGCCAATGCGATATAGCTTCTTGTTTTCCTATTTTATTCAGAGCAAAAAAAGCGGTTATAGTGGGCGATGACAAACAGTTGCCTCATTTATCATTCTTAGAAAAAGCAAAAGAACAATCATTTTTAAACCAATATAACATTGACGATAAATACCAATTAATGTGGCGTTTTAGAACAAATTCAATGTTTGACCTTGCAAATTATTATTCCGTTTCGCCTGTTTTATTGGATGAACACTTTAGAAGCCCGAAACCCATTATTCAATTCTCATCAGATGAATTTTACGGCGGCAGAATTAAAGTGATGAAAACAACAGATAGTATTGATTGCCCGATTGAACTTGTTGTGGTTGAAGGCGGCAAAGTAGATGTTGATATTACAAGAAATACGGTTGAAGCAGAAGCTGTTATTAAAAAAATGCAAGATATTATTGCAGAAAATGAAAAAACAAACCCCGATAACCCGATTTCAATAGGCGTTGTTTCACCGTTCAGGGGGCAAGTGGATTTAATTAAAAAAGATGTAATGCAAATTTTTTCACTTGAAACAATACAAAAACATCAAATTGAAATAGGCACTGCCCACACTTTCCAAGGTGATGAAAAAGACATAATGCTTATGAGCTGGGCAATAGCGGATAATTCAAGGCCGCAATCATTAACATTTTTGCAAAAACCGAATTTATTCAATGTTGCAATAACAAGAGCAAGAAAAAAACTTATAAACTTTATTTCAAAAGCGCCAAATACAATTCCTGAAGGGCTTTTAAGAGATTATATCGAATACGTTCAAAGAGCAAAGAAAGCTTTTGAAACATCAAACAAATTAAACTTCAAAAATGATTTTGAAAAAGAAGTTTATATGGAACTTGCCCTATATCTTCCTGATACTAACATTCAAGCAGGGCTTGAAATAGGCGGGGTTAGCGCCGATATTACAATAGATAAAATTGATATTGAAATAGATGGCGTCCCTGATAAAACAAAAGGAAGATATTCTAACATGAAAAAACAATCCATCTTAGAAAGATGCGGTTTTAAGGTTATAAGGGTTGTTAAAAGAGAATGGGATTTATCCAAAAAAGCCGTTATGGATAGAATTCTATCTGAAATTAAAGGCGAAGACTAAAATTTTTATACAACCTTTAGCCAATATTAATGCACCTTTTTAGTTAATGAAATTTCATTTTTAATTGATTATTATTTTATTAGTAAGAGCTTTATAAAATGAAAAAAACAGTTAAAAATGAACAAATAAATATAAAAAAAGAGAGTGCAAAAAAGTATCTTTTAAAGTATATTAAGGAGTTAGAAATACACTTTGATTTAAGTGAAGACGAAATAAAAGATATAATTTTGCAAACCCTTTATTCAAAGTGCGAATTATACAAAACAGTGAAAAAAATCAGAAAGTTATTTTCAAAATGTTAAAATTAGAAAAATTTATACCTGAAGAATTTGCATCAAATAATTACCTTTTATATAACGATGAAACCAAAAATGCGGTTTTATTCGACCCGTCGGGGTGTTATGATAAAGTAACAAAATTTATTAAAGAAAACAACCTTAATTTAAAAACCTTAATTGTAACCCACATTCATTTTGACCATTTGGGAGATATTAAAAAATATCAGGATAATTTTCAAAATATTAAAACCGTTGTTCCAAAAGGCGACAAACCAATGTATGAAAACCTTATGGTACAATGCGATTTGTTTGGAGTTAAAAGGGTTGATAATTTCAAAGTTGATGAATTTATTGATGAAAATTCAAAACTTTTTATAGATGATGTTGAAATTAAAATTATTTCAACCCCCGGACACTCTTTTGGCTCTACCTGCTATTTAGCAGATAACATTTTAATTTCAGGGGATACTTTATTTAGAGAAGAAATCGGCAGATGTGACCTTCCAACAGGTTCATTTGAAGATATTAAAAATTCAATTAAAGAAAAACTTTTTAAATTAGATTCAAATGTTAAAGTTTTCCCGGGGCATGGCGATAATTCTGATATAGCCCATGAGAAAGAATTTAACGCATACTTTGGATTAAGAGCAATTTATTAATGAGGTTAAAAAATGAAAACTAAAGAAGAGCTGTTTTTGGAAGCAAAAAAGATTAGCGAAAATTCTTATTCACCTTATTCAAATTTTCCGGTCGGCGCTTGCTGTCTTTTTGAAAACGGAAAAACTTATTTAGGTGTGAATGTTGAAAATGTAAGCTACGGGCTTACTTTATGTGCAGAAAGAAATGCTTTATCTACCGCTTGCGCTAATGGAGAAAGAAAAGGTTTAATTGCAATAGCAATTTATTCACCAAAGCAAAAAATGTGTATTCCATGTGGTGCTTGTCTTCAATGGATGGCAGAATTCAGGGCTGAAAATAAAGATGTTTCGATTATTTTGGAAAACGAAAAAGGAGAAATTATTGAGCATACGCTGAAAGATTTTCTTCCCTTTACTTTTAAATTTAATTAAAAAGCGGCTTATAAATGCCGCTTTTATTTTATCAAACTATTCAAATTCAGGGAAAAATCTGTATCCCATTTGCTGCAATATTTCCCATTTTATTTGCTGTCTTTTATTTAATAAGGAATTAAACTTATCTAAAGCTTTATTGTAATAATCATCTCTTTCTTTATACAGTTTGGTTAATTCACTGTCTATTTTCTTTATTTTTGCAAGCTGTTCTTTTTCAACTATTCTCATTCTTTTAACCATTTCTTTTTCTTGTTCTTTATTTTTAATTTGCTTTGTCATCTCGCTTAATTTAGAAGTTGTTTTATAGTAGAAAAGACTAAATTTTTCGTTTTGTTTATCTGTAAATTGCAAAAATTCATTAATTGAAACTGCATTTTTTTCAATATCTTCATAAGTTATTTCTTTTTTTCTAAGCTGCGCTTTTTTATCTGCATTAATATTTTCTTTTTTAGAAACAGGAAGCTTGGCTTCATCCGTTGCTTCTTGACCCTTTATTTCAACAGGTTCTTCTTTTTTAATTTCTTGTATTGTTTTTTCTTCTTTGTTAGCTTCACTGTCAGAAACTTCAACAACCTGTTTTTTTTCTTCAATGGATTCAGGATTTGTTTCATTTTTTGAAACATCTTCTTTTAGCTCACTTTGTTTTTTTTGAGCTTCTTTGATTTCTTTTTTCATTTGTTTTTTTTGAATTTTTTCTTGTTCTTTTTTAAGCTTTTCTTGCTCTTTTTGTTTTATTTTAAGCTCTTTTGCCTCTTTTTCCGACTTTTCTTTTTCAAGCTTTGCTTGTTCTTTTTTATTTTTTTTAATTTGTCTTGCAGTCGGCATATCGCTTATATCTTGCATTTTGCTGTCGTCAATCATAACAGCTTCTTTTTCATCCGATTTTAAAACCCTTCTTTCTTCAGCAGAAAAAGAAGGAGCGCTTAATGCGGTCAAAATAAAAACAGAAGCAAATATAATAAAAAAATTCTTCTTCATAAAAAAACTCCAATACATTCCACAATTAATAATACCATAAAATTTTGACATAAAAAAAACTCCCGAAATCGGGAGTAAATCTTTAAATAGGAAGGGAAGGTTAGGAAGTTAGGTTGTTATAATGTGTGTTAGGTAATTCTTAATATCTCGTTTTACTTAAATGTTTTTCAACTTACATTTATATAAAGTATTTTTTGTATATACGATTTCAATACTCGATATATATCGTTACATTTCTTTACAAATAAGTAAATTTTTGAAAAACAGTTTTGAAAAATAGCGAACAAAATTCAACATTGATACAAAAAAAGCAGATGACAAGCATTAATAATTAAATCTTTAGTGCATTGAATGATTGATTTTAAGGCTTATTTATTTGCATTAAAGGTATATATATGAGATACTTTTAGCATAAATTATGTAAGGATAAATTACAAAAATATGATTATAGAAGAAATACTTGAGCTTACTGTCCAAAAAAAGGCGTCTGACCTTCATATAAGCTCATACTTGCCGCCTGTTTTGCGTATAGACGGTGAATTAATAAGAACAAATCTTCCTGTTTTGTCACCTGAAGATGTTGAAACGCTTTTGTTTCCTATTTTAACAAACGAGCAAAGAAGAACATTGGAACAAACTTGGGAATTGGACTTTGGATACGGGCTTCATGGTGTTGGACGTTTCAGGGTAAACATTTATAAAGATAAAGGTAATTATGCAGCAGCTTTCAGAACCGTTAATTCAACTCCCCCTACATTTGAAAGTTTGGGGCTTCCTGAAGTAGTTAAAACCGTTTCAAACAGACCAAGAGGTTTAATTTTGGTAACAGGTCCGACAGGTTCAGGTAAATCAACCACTTTGGCTGCAATGATAGACTATATCAATTCAACAAGAACAGAACATATCCTTACAATGGAAGACCCTATAGAATTTGTTCACACCTCTAAAAAAAGTATTGTTCATCAAAGGGAATTAGGACAAGATACAAGAAGCATGGCAAATGCGCTAAGGTCAGCCCTTCGTGAAGACCCTGATGTTATACTGGTGGGCGAGATGAGGGACTTAGAAACAATCGGTTTGGCACTGACTGCAGCAGAAACAGGTCACTTAGTTATGGGAACCTTGCACACCTCAAGTGCTGCACAAACAATAGACCGTATTGTTGACGTTTTCCCTGACGGACAGCAGCAACAAATAAGACTTCAACTTTCAAACAGCTTAATTGCGGTATTTTCTCAAACACTGTTACAAAAACTGTCAAATGACGGTGTAACAAAAAAAGGCAGAGTAATGGCGCAAGAGATAATGCTTGTAACAGGAGCTGTTGCAAACTTAATTCGTGAACAAAAAACCGCACAAATATATTCAGCACTGCAAACAGGAACTGCTGTCGGCATGCAAACGCTTGATATGGCGCTTAGAGATTTAGTTCTGGCTAAGAAAATAGATGTTCAAGACGCACTTGCAAAATCACATCATCCGGACGAATTAAAAAGGATGCTTGGGCTTGAAGCTGAAATTAAAAAGCTGTACTGATAAAATATCGGCAAAAGTTTGCACCATAATTTTTAAATGAAAATATTTAATTTAATCAAAAATGAACTTAAAACATTTACAATATTGGAAAAAATATTTTTTCCAATATTCGTGTTATCCGTGTTATTAATTTCTCTTTACAAAAACGATACACCGATTGCCACAATTTCTGCCTTATGCGGGCTTACATATACGGTTTTTGCGGGAAAAGGAAAGATTTTTTGCTTTTTTATAGGGCTTATCGGAACATTTTTTTATGTTTATCTGGCTTATAAAAACAGTTTTTTTGGTAATATGGCTTTGTACGGGCTGTATTTTTTTCCGATGCAAATAATAGGCATTTTTAAATGGAAAAAGCATTTGAAAGAAAATTCATTAGAAATTATTAAGACAAAACTTCCCGTTTTCAAAAAAATGGCAATTATTTCAGCTTCTTTAATTCTTTCATTAATTCTATCTTATATCTTAAAGTTATCAGGCGGGAAAAACCCATATTTAGACGGCTTCGCCGTTGTTTTCTCCGTTTTTGGACAATATTTGACTACAAAAAGATGTATAGAACAGTGGTACTTTTGGTTTTTTGTAAATTTAATTTCGCTTTTTATGTGGAAAAATGCAATATCAAACGGCGCAAAAACTTATGCAACACTTTTTATGTGGCTTATATATCTAATTTTATCCGTATATTTTTACATAACTTGGAAAAAAGAAATAAAAAAATTAAATATACCTGACAAGGTCTGATTCCGTCATTTTAAAATTATATTTATCAAACATTGTAGAGGTGGCATTTTCAGGCTCACCCACCAATTTTAAGAACATGGGCTCTTTGTTTTTTAAAATTGAAGAATAGCAAGGCAGACAAACTATGTTATAAATTTTTTCAACATAAGGAGTTGAGAAAATGTTTATTGTTGTACAGTTAAAATTAATATTATAATCAATATCAAATTCAACACTGCCGCCATTATTTCTGCACCATTCAGCGTCATATATTTGATAAGCAAAAGCTTGAGTATTAAATAACAAAATTAAAATAAAAGTAAAAAATGCATTTAGTTTCATATTAAAAACCTGTTTAATCTTATAAATTAATTTTAAATATCAAAAAACCTAAATACATTGCCCTGAAGTTTATTAACATTTTTGAAAAAATAGTTTTTTTCTAGTATAATAGACTGAAAAAGAAATAAAAAAGAGGAGATAAATGGCGAACGCTGCGCTTATTTTAAATTTACTTGTAGTAGCACTTTTGCTTTTTGCAAACGCATTTTTCGTTGCAACGGAATTTGCGCTTGTATCTGTCAGAAAAACAAGGCTTGCACAACTTTCAAAAGAAGGCAACAAGTTAGCAAAAATTGCACTTGATTCAATAAACCACTTAGATAGGTCAATAGCTGCGGTTCAATTAGGCATCACTATTGCAAGTATTGGTCTTGGTTGGGTGGGAGAAGCCGCTTTAGTTAAATTAATTCAACCTCTTTTTAATTTTCTGCCCGATTCAATGCAAGCTGTTGCAACACATTCTTTAGCAGTTTCAATAGCTTTTGCGCTTATAACTTTTATGCATGTTGTAATTGGCGAATTAATGCCAAAATCTATTGCAATTCAACACCCTGAAACAACAGCACTTGTTGTTGCAAAGCCAATGTCTTTTATTACAAAAATTTTCACACCGTTTATATTTTTATTAAACGGCTTTGGCAACTGGCTTTTGTCTTTAATGAAAATTCCGCCGGCTCATGTCGGGCATCTTGTTCATACGGTTGAAGAACTTGATATGATTATTGATGAATCTCACAAAGAAGGTGTTTTAAACGACACGGAAAAAAACATTTTGCAAAATGTTTTCAAATTTTCAGACATCATGGCAAAACAAGTTATGGTTCCAAGGCCCGATGTTGTTAGTATTCCGATTGACATTACAACAGACGAACTTAAAAAATTAACAATCGAAAATCAATATACAAGATACCCTGTTTATGAAGAAGATTTGGACAAAGTGGTTGGTATTCTTCATATTAAAGATTTATACCCCCTTATTATTGAAGGAAGAGAAATTGTTTTAAAAGATATTTTGCGCCCTGCAATTTTAATACCGGAAACTTTAACAATCGATAAATTAGTTCATGAATTTAAAACAAAAAGGGCTCAAATGGCTCTTGTTATAGATGAATTTGGCGGCGTTTCAGGGCTTGTAACTTTGGAAGACGTTTTAGAAGAAATTGTTGGTGAAGTGCAAGACGAATTTGACGAAGAAGAAGCCGACATAAGACAAATTTATGAAAATGAATATATTGCAAATGCAATGATGAGAATAGATGAATTCAATGATTACTTCCAATTAGAAGCACAAAACGAAGTTGAAGACGAAGACATTGAAACAATAGGCGGTCTTGTTATTAAAAACTTAGGGCACATTGCAAAAGAAGGCGATTGCTGCACAATAGACGATTTCACCTTTAAAGTTATTGAAGTTGACGGTGCAAGAATTGTTAAAATTAAAATCATAGCACCTGAAAAGCCCTTATTAGAAGAAGAAGGCGAAGAAACAGCTTAAAAGTTTAAATTTTATTTTATTTTCTTAACCTGTCATAGCAAGGTTTAATTCTTCTGATTTTACCTTTTATTCCTTTTTTAATTTTGCCAAAAGTAAAAAGATTGGCGATTTTATAAAATCTGTATAAAAATCTGATTGGTATATCAAGTGCAGCAATAACCTCGTAAGAAGCATTTTTATATATTATTGATTCATAGCTTGGTGTTTTTCTTGCAAATTTCCACCACAAGTCACATAAAATACATTCAGGAGTATTCCAAGGTTTTGTGCTTGTTGTATAGTGAATAATTTTAGGCTCTTTTGTATTTAAGTTATATAATTTTTTAAACTTTGGAAAAATAAAATGATACTGATAATTCCACTCTAAATCTAATAACTTTGTTTTGTCTTCGAACATGATATTTAAAATATCTTGATCTAAAAATTTGAATTTCCTTTTCATTAATTCCATGAACTGATTAAGATATTCATTTTTTTCAATTTTTTCAATATCAAAAAGTATAACGCCTGCGTTAAAATAGTTTTTGTAATTTTTTAGCTTTAGGTCTTCAATCATATATTTAATGCGTCTTTTTGAATAACATTCAGTGTCATAATCAATAACAGCGCCTATTGAATTGCCTTCTAAGTCACATTCAAACATTTTTGAAACATCGTCTAAAATAACAGTGTCACAGTCTAAATATAAAACTTTCTTATCGCCTGAAAAAAGAAACGGAATTAAAATTCTATAATAAGTTGCAACACTCCAATGCATTGTTTCTCTTAATGTTTCGATGTTTAATTCTTCCAATTTTTCTTTGACATTATAAAATTCAATTTTAATATTTTCTTTTTCAAAGGAAGATAAAATTCTTTTTGAACGGGCAGAAAAACCGTTTGCAAGAATTGATACGATATATTTCTTGTTTATATCGGCATTTTCAATCAAAGATTGAATTGTAACAGCCAGATAATCAACAAAATTATCATCTATTGAAAAAACTACTCTATAATATTCCTGCATAAATTCTACCCTTTATTTAATTTTTGAATAAATTTCACTAGCTTCTTTTTTAATATCAAAATGAATTATACCAAAAACAGAAGCAATAATTTGCATGATTTTTTCTTTTTTTGGTTCCTGTTTTTTTAAATCAATATAAAATAAATCCATATTTAATCCGCCTTCTTTATTTGGAAAAATATAGTTTATATCAAGCTTTTTTGCCCCGTTTTTAATATAGAAATTTTGCCTTCTTTTTGTATTTATATTTTTTTCATCAATTTTTTCAACTTCAAAAATAATTCCTTTTTTATTTTTAAAATTTTCTTTTAAGGTATCCAAAATTATTGAACCAAAGCCCATTGAATGGTACTTTTTAAAAATTGCAAGATAATCAACCCAAATGTAGTCAAAAATATCCAAAATTAAAATATAGCCAAAATCTTCCCATTTTAAAATGTAATAATCAGGGTTTTTTAAATAAGACAAAAAATGTTCATAACTTTTTAATTCCGAAATTGGAAATTGCCCTTTCATATCTTCATACAAAAGGGCAAAATCACATTCTTTTTTTATTCTATTTAATTGCATC
>CALUYZ010000009.1 GCA_944325175.1 Candidatus Gastranaerophilales bacterium
TTTTGCAAAAAAGAACTTTGCTCATCGCAATGACGCCTATAATGTCATCTGCATGAACGATTGTATCAGACAGCTTCTTTTTAAATAACTCTTTTATGGCGTAGAATTAAGCTAGGTTAGATGCTTGTTTTATTTTCTTGTGTTCCTGTTTCGTAGCCAACGTGAGAATATATTAAAGGAATTACTTTGCCCATTTGTTTTGCAAAAAAGAACTTTGCTCATCGCAATGACGCCTATAATGTCATCTGCATGAACGATTGTATCAGACAGCTTCATTTCTCTTTTTTCGGCTTCATTATCTTCTTTTCCAAAAAGAACTTTGTTAACTCCGTTTGAAAGTTTGTTTGAAATAAACATGCCGGAAACTATACCGCCTGCAACCATTAAAGCTTTACCCAAAATGTTTGTTTTGACATTATGCTTTTGTGCAACATGCTCAGTGCCTGCAATTATTCCCATAGGCACCATACAGTTTAGAAAGCCGTAAATTCCTTCTTTTACTTTTTTTGTTCTGTTTTCTTTATTTTTATCAACGGCAAAGCCTGCGCCAAGACCTGCCAAAATTGAGCTTGTCACAGAAATTGCAATTTGTTTAATATTTTTAACTTCAATAAAACCTGTTATTGCGTTTGCTTTTTCTTTTATATTTGAGCCTTCTTTTTGAAAGACGTCCTTAAATTTATCAAGCTTGCCGTTTTTTGCATTATAAATTGCAAGCGGAACAATAGCGCCCGCTAAAGAGGCAATAGCAACGGCATTTGCAGTTTTGCTTTTTTGCTTCTTTAATACTTCTTCTTTTGCTTCGGTTTTATTTTCTATATCTTGCCTTTGAGTGTGAAAACTTTTGAAGGCGTTATTTGTGCTGTTGATGACTTTCATAACTAACTATATCCTAACACAAACAAAACCAAACATAGCAAAAAATTGTTATTGTATTAAAAATCTTTTTCAATATAGTTGAAAAGGTTTGCGAATTTTTCATATAAAGCCTCAGGTTCAGCGTTTTCGTCACATTCAATAGTAATTATCGGGATATTTCTTTCTATTCCAAAATATGTGCCCATGCTTCCGGGGGTGGGGTATCCTATATCTTCTTGAATGGGATAATTTAAAAATTCTGATATTTTTTTGGCTAAAGGCAATGTGTTTTGGTTGTTTGCGCCGTCAAAATTTATAATTTTATATGGAGTGTGAATTGTAATTATTGCATCAAATTTTATATTTTCTGCAAGATTAACGATAAATTGCGTTTCCTTTTCCGAATTTGGTTTAAACCCGCCAAAATAATCGTCATCAAAAGTGCTAAGTTCCCAATTTTTGCAAGGGAAATTTCTATTTATATCAACATTGTTTTTGTTTTTTCTTTTATTTGAAAAATTTAGCCTTGGAATAAAATATAGATTATTATTTAGCGTTTTTGTTTTATTTTTCAGATATTTTTCAATTAAAAATTCGCCGATAGGTTCGTCACCATGAATAACACCAACAATAAGAACGTTTTTTGGCGTTTTAGTGTTGGTGTTATTTAAAAATTTATAAAGTTTAATATCCAATTTTTAGGTTATCCTTTGGAACATATACCCGATACCTCTTGCTGTTAAGATTAATTCCGGGTTTGTCGGGTCTGCTTCGAGTTTGCTTCTTAATCTTGAAATGTGAACGTCAACCACACGGGTGTCAATTCTATGATCAGGCGGATATGCCCAAACATGTTGTAAAATTTCATTTCTTGAATAAGCTTGACCTGAATTATTTACAAGAAGTTCAAGAAGTGAAAATTCCATGCCTGTCAATCTTATTCTTTCGTTTTTCCTGTAAACTTGGCGCCTTGCCGTGTCAATTTTTATGCTGCCTGTTGTAATAACATTTTTAGCGGTTTTGCCCATAGGCGCACTTGTTTCTTTTGTGTTTGTTCTTCTTAAAACAGCTTTAACCCTTGCTTCAAGCTCTTTTGGGCTGAATGGTTTAATAACATAATCATCAGCACCAAGTTCTAAGCCTGTAATTCTTTCTGAAACATCTCCAAGTGCTGTTAAAATGATGATTGGAACATCCGATGTTCTTCTTATTTCTCTTGTAACACCGTATCCGTCCATTTTTGGCATCATTACATCTAAAATAACTAAATCAGGATTGGTTTTATTATAAACCTCAACGGCTTCTTCGCCGTCTTCTGCCGTCACAACATCATACCCTTGCATTTTTAAACGGGTTTCAAGAATTCTTCTGATGCTGGCTTCATCATCGGCAACTAAAATTCTTTGTTTGCTGTCGGTGGTTTCATTTTGAATATCATCAGTCATACACTAACTACCCTTTTTGTAACTAAAACTAATTTCTTAAACAATATTAACATACCTTAATAAATTTTAAAAGTAGTTTTTTTTTAAAAAAAGATAAATAAAAAAAAGCCGGTTTTTTGCCGGCATAAGGTTACAAGTTTATTTAGGATTATAGGAGTTTAATTTTTTATGCTAATTTAATAGCGTCAGATTGAATGTTTTGGCTGATTGTTTGTTCGTATGTTTGAAGCTCTGCTTGTTTTGCTTGTAATTGAGTTTCAATTCTTGTTTGTTCAGCCTGTAATTCTTTTTCGTATTCATTTATATATTCTTGCATTTGTTCTGAATACTGTTGAAGTTCTTCTTTGTAAATTTCGTTAAAAATGGTAGTTGCATCAAAATTGGTGCCATCGGTTGTACCCATTGCATAACCGTATTGGTTGCCTGTTAAACCGTTTGTTTGAGATAATTGTTGAAGATAAGCATTTGTTTTAACGGTTGCTGATTGATAAGCGGCACTTGCAGAATTTGCCATAAAATCTAATTGTGTGCCAAAAAGTGATGACGGGCAGCTTGCCATTTCTGAAAATGTGATTGTACCGTCTGCAATATTATTTGTATAATTTGCCAAGTCTTGAATTTGTTGAGAAATTCTTACATCTTGGTATTGCAAATCTGAAACTTCTTGTTTCAGTTGCATTTTTCTCATGGATAGCATAATCCAAGTCATTTTGTTTGCCTCCTAACCTAAATTTAAACTAACTTCTTCCACTTGTTGAAAGTTTAAACCTTTTTAACTTTTAATTTAAACCTTCATATTAACCTTACAATTTAATAAAGTAATTTTTGCATTTGAAATTGCATGTTTTAATTTTTTTTGTTTACATTTCTTAATAAAAAAACAGGGGCTTATATCCGGCCCCTGTACATTTTTTTGTTATAGTTTTTATTCTTGCAAAAGAAGGTCTGAATTTTTAACATCCATAATAAAATATGGAGTTTGTTTATCTTTTTCTTTTAAGAATAAAACAAAGGGTTTGTCAAAATGCAATTTTCTTGCATCTTTTAGAATTGGCATGCTCATTTTCATAATTAATGCAGCTTCACTTTTTAGAGAGCCGCCTTTATTGTCGAGGTTAAATTCTGCTGTTTGAATTGCGCCTGAAATTATATAATCGGAACCTTTAATTTTTTTGTTTGTTAATTCTTTGTATTCAAAATTTTCTTTAAATTTAATGTATGGAACCATTAGAGAATCGCTTTCTCTAAATTTTTTATCACCTTTAAATGAGGATGTTTTTTTGTTTAGTTCCATGAAATAATTTTCAAGTGAATTGTCGTTTTCCGTTCTGTATAAAATAACTTCGTCATTTCCTTTGGTGTTTAATTTTACGGCATAATCGTTTTCGTTGTTATAAAAAAGAATTTCAATATTATCAAAGGTTTCACTGTCATTTGAGCCTTTAGCACCAAAGAATTTTACGTTTTTGTTGTCTGAAAACGGCATCAAGCCAAGCTCTCTAAATTCTTTTAAATATTCAAAATCTTTTTTCAACATTGCATAAATTAATAATTGGTTTGAATTCCAATCAAGTGTATTTAAAATATCGCTTGTTGTGTTAAATTTTTCTTCAATCGCTTTTTCCATTTCTTGTTTTAGGTTGGGTGTCATAAAGCCGTATTTTTTATAATAAGAGGTTTCATCCAAGTCTTTTATTGAAAAACCTTGTTTATTTAGGTTTTCTGCAAGCAGATTTTTTTCGCCTTTAAATACGACGGGTTTTTTTACAATGTCGTTAACTAAATCGTTCCAAACAAGCTGAAATGTACCTATCCAAACTTTGTTATCTTTTATATTGTTAACAGGAACAAAAGTTGCTTGATTTTGGACGGTTTCTTTTTTCTTGAACCAAAAAGCTTTTGTTTCATTTTGAACAAAAAGGCAAATTAAAAATGCAATCAAAAGCCCTGACAAAAATTTAATTTTCAATTTTTAACTCCTCTATAGCTATACTATTATTATTTTTTATTAATTTATAAAATTCAACTTTTTTTATTTTTTCTTTTGCGCATAAGGATAAATAATATTCATTTTCAATAATTAAAGATTTAAAAAAGTTTGCCTTAGTTTGCAGTTTAATTTCTGCTTCATATTTTGTCCAGAAATCGTAAAAATTGTTTAAAGATTCAAAATTCTTTTTGAAATATTTTGAATATCTGTCTAATTTTATTTCTTTAATTAATTCAACATCAGCGCCAATTTCAAAATTGCTAAAGGCAACTAATACAACCTCTTTTGAATGAGATATGCTGAAATTTACATTGCTGTTTTTTATTTTTGGTTTTTTATTTATTGTTTCAATTTCATAATTTTTTATGTTGTATACATTTTTTAAGACAAAATCCAAAAGAAATCTTGAAAGTGCAAATTCAACATTTCTTTTTTCGGTTTTAAAAGAATTGCCAAACAAAAACCTTTTATCGTATGGTGTAAAATTTTCTTTCTTTAAGAAAAAAACTTTCATTTAATAATTATATAATAAATAATTATTTTAAATTTTTAACTATTTCTACGGTTTCTTTAGCAACTTCTTTTATTTCTTCATAAGTTTTGTTTAAATAAAGTTCTCTGCCTAAGCCAACAGCCATGGCTCCCGCATCAAGGTAAGATTTAATGTCTTCTTTTTTAATTGAACCTGTGGGCATAACATTTAAGAAATTCATTGGTCTTAAAAGCTCTTCTATGTAATTGGCACCGCCTAAGTCTTTAATCGGGTATATTTTAATTAAAGGAACCCTTGCCTTCCATGCCTGATAAGCTTCGTTTGGGGTGGTTGCGGTTAAAATTAAAGGTGTTTTAAATGCGCTTGACAATTTAACTAAATTCATTTGCAAAATTGGGGATACAAGAAATTTTGCATTTGATTTAATTGCATCTATGGCTTGTTCTCTTGTAATAATACCGCCTCTTGCAACAATTACGTTATCATTTTTGGCAACTGTTTTAATGGCATCTATAGGGGCTGTCATTTCAATAATTTTTATACCGCCTTCAATGTAGGCATTTGCAATTTCGACAGCTTTGTCTTCATTTGTTTCTCTTATAATTCCTATAAGTTTATTTTCTTTAATCTCTTTTATAACATTTGTCATTTTATTTTACCTTAACCGTGTGTCAAAATTTCCATATTGCTAAGCTTAAAAGGCATTATTGTTCTTTTTATGCTTTCATCTGCCACAATCCAATTAATTTTTTTGTGAGGGTTTTGAACGTAGCATTTTGTTGAATTTAAAAGAGCGCACCTTGAAGCATCAATAAAATTTAATTTGCTTATATTTATTGTAAGTTCATTTTGTGTCGAACATAAAAAACTTGCAATCTTTTTTGTAACTTTTTCCTCTTGAAAATTTATTTCGTTTAATGCCATTAAATTAAACCTTATTTTACCTGTAATGCTTTCTTTTTCGGCTGAAATTTATTTTGATTTAATTATAAATTTTAAAAATACACTTTTTATTGTATAATTTTCAATGTTCAGGAGAAGAAGTTTATGCAGGAAAGTTTAATCAGGCAAGATGAATTAATTAAAATTGCAAGAGATGTTTTTGAAATTGAAGGAAGTGCGGTTTTAGAGTTAAAAAATCGAGTTGGCGACAATTTTATTAAAGCGATTGATATTTTGTATTCTTGCAAGGGAAAAGTTGTTGTGACAGGCATGGGAAAATCCGGTCTTATAGGCAGAAAAATTGCTGCTACTTTATGTTCAACAGGCACTCCCGCTGTTTTTCTTCATCCGGCAGAATCCACCCACGGCGATTCAGGCATTATTACAAAACAAGATGCCGTTATTGCAATATCAAACAGTGGTGAAACAAGCGAGCTTTTAAATCTTTTGCCTTTGATTAAAAGGTTTGGAGTTCCCATTGTGGGGTTAACGGGCGGTTGTCATTCAACATTAGCTGATAAATCAGATGTTGTTTTAGATATATCTGTTGAAAAAGAGGCTTGCCCGTTAAATAAAGCACCTACTGCAAGCACAACGGTTACTTTAGCTATGGGTGATGCTATTGCTGTTTGTTTGCTTAAAAAAAGAGGTTTTTCAGCAGAAGACTTTCTTATGTTCCACCCGGGCGGCGCTTTGGGCAAAGGGGTTTTATACAGGGTTGAAGAATTAATGATAACGGGTGAAAAATTACCCATTGTGAAAGAAAATGAAAAATTTGAAAATGCCGTTAAATTCATAT
This sequence comes from Candidatus Gastranaerophilales bacterium, assembly GCA_944325175.1. Lineage (GTDB taxonomy): Bacteria > Cyanobacteriota > Vampirovibrionia > Gastranaerophilales > Gastranaerophilaceae > Galligastranaerophilus_A. The sequence continues at coordinate 6,528 of CALUYZ010000009.1, forward strand.
CTGATATGAAATTGGGCTGCACTCTTGTTATAAATGATAAGGGTCAATTAGCGGGCATATTAACTGATGGCGACATAAGAAGAACAATTTTAAATCATAAAGTTACAGAAAGCCTTATTGTATCTGATGTTATGACAAAAACACCAAGAACAATTAAAAAAGATGAATTGGCAGCCTCAGCTCTTGCTTTAATGGAAAAACATTCAATAACTTCACTTGCTATTGTAGATAATAATAATGTTCCTATTGGTTTAATTCATATCCATGATTTATTAAAAGCGAAGGTTGCATAAAATGATTACCGATTTGAATTTGAAATTAAAAGCAAAAAATATAAAACTTGTTGCATTTGATGTTGACGGTGTTATGACAGATGGCTCTTTAACATATCTTCCTGACGGTTCGCAGATAAAAACATTTAATGCAAAAGACGGGCAAGGAATTGTAATGCTTAATAAAGCGGGCTTTTTAACAGCAATTATAACCGCCAAAGATTCAGGTGCCGTTAGAGAAAGGGCAAAAACTTTAGGTATTACAAAATTGTTTTTGGGTCAAAAAAATAAGAAAAAAGCCCTTTTAGAACTTTTGGACGAATTTAATTTAACAAAAGAACAAGTTGCATATATGGGTGATGATTACCCTGATTTGTGTGTTATTAATGAAGTTGGGCTTTCTTGTTCTCCAAATGATGCAATAGATGAAGTGAAAAGGTCTGTTTCTTTTGTTTCTTCTTATGGCGGCGGAAGAGGTGCTGTCAGAGAATTTTGCGATTTTATACTTCATAGTAACGGTATTACATATAACGATTTAACCTCGAATTAAAATATACATTAATATTTGTTAATAATACCTAAATTTTCCCTTATATATTGCCGATTATCCTTCATGTATATATAAAGAATGTGAGGATAAAATGACTATCGGTATTGACAACAAACAAATCTACAATCAAGCAACAGCAGCTCAAGTTGCTCAAAATGTACAAATTGAAGGTGAAGTTGAAGGTCTGTTTGATGAAGGAACCGGTGCAGTTGGTGATGATTTAAGCCTTGAAGATATGGAAATGCTTTATGAGGCTACAGAAAATGCTAAAGAAGCAAAAGAACTGGCGGATGAAGCAGGAATTGACGCCAATATATCAGAAGGCGATTTTACATTAGATAACATTGATGAACTTAATGAAGAACTTGAGCGACTTATTGAAACAGGCAATAAAGCGCTTGAAGAACTTGAAGAAAGAAAAGCAATTTTACAGAGTGAACAAGCAATTTATGATGAACAAAATGCAAGATACAATGAAACCTTGCAAGAATTAAACGATAAACAGGATGAATACAACGAAATTCAAGAAGCAATAGAAAAAGCAACTCAAGATTATCAAGACTCAGAAGCCCATAATCGTCAACAAGCAATATATAAAGCAATGTCTGAATACAATGAACAAGAAGACGGTGATTGGAACAGCTATCTTCAAAAACAACTAAAAGGGGTTGTTGGTGACAGTGCCTTTCAAACGTTAATTACAGATCTTAGCGGCTCTTCAAAATCGGCAGCAAGAGAATTGGGCAGCTTGCAAGTTCAAGCTGACAGCCAAAAAACAATGATGAATACATCTAAAGCAATAGTAGATAGCGTAAAAGCCGACATTAAATCTCTTCAAGATACCGTTAGTGTTTGTGAAACTTCAATTCAGACGGTTAGAAATAAAATAATGGAAGCAATAACAAGCAGTATTTCAGAAGAAGAAATGGCACTTGTTGAAGCAAATAATGTTGATTTAACTGAAAAAATGGAAGACGGCAGCCCCAGATATGTCTTTGCAAAAGGTAAATCTGACGGCAAGTTCCACATATATGACATTCAACAAGGTGCAACTTTAGCAAGATTATATGCTGACGGTCAAGGTTTTGATATTGTTGAGTGCGGTAACGGCTATATTAACGGTTTTCAAAAGCTTGATGATTGTTCAAATGAAGGCGAAACGGTCTACTATCTTGGCGATTGCGGAACAGCAGGAAGCTTTCAAGCTTGTTATACAACAAGTTCCCCTCTTTCATTCGACCTTGACGGCAATGGCATAACAACGACAGATTATGTTATTGACTATGATATAGACGGTGACGGCATCATGGATAAAATTAATAATTCAGCAGATGCAGTTCTTGTATTTGATAAAGACGGTGACGGCATTTCAGGCGAAGACGGTTCAGAATGTTTTGGCGATAACACCGACATAGACGGTGACGGTAAAAAAGACGGCTATAAAGACGGTTTTGAAGCCCTAAAAGCTCTTGCAACAGAAGCAGGAGTTATTAACGGTAAAGATGATATGGTAATAGATGCCGATGACATTAAGCTGTTAGAGGAACAATACGGCTTAAAAATTAAAACCGAAGGGTATAATTCTGAAGCGCAATCTTTACTTGATGTCGGTATAACTGAAATTAACCTTGCTGAAACAGATGAAACCACCTTGATTGATAACTTTGATGACAAAGGCAATCAAATAATGTATCAAGAAGGTGCTACATTTAAAATTAACGGTGAAGAAAGAGAATACGCCGATATTTGGCACAAAAAACAGGATGAATAATATATATTTTAAAAGGCAGTATTAACCTACTGCCTTTTTTGTATTTTAATATACTATTTATATATAATTTATTTAAAATATGCTTAAAATTTCTTAATATTTAAAAAAATACGGGCAATTATTTTAGCTTCATTTTCTTTATTAAAATGTGAGGAGCAAAAAAGAAAATGACTAAAATGAATGAAAGAACTATTAACACACTTTTTAATATAGTTTCTGACCCCATTAAAAACGCATACGATATTAAAGACAAAAAACAATTAGCAGAAATTCAAAGACTTGTTCGCATTTTTAATATAACTGAAAGTCAAAAAGCAATAACAGGTGAAATTTCAGCAAGAGGACTTGTTGCATTTAAAATGCTTGTTAGCAACAACTAATTTTCCAATAGATAGTTTTTGTATTCATCAATAGCGGTTTTTAAAATAACCTCGAGCGCTTGGTGGTTAAAATCCATAACGTCTAATTCAAAGGAATCTTCCTCAAGCTCTGTGTTTAGTGCTGTTATTTTGATATTAAATTTTAATGTTTTCACCTCGTCATAAACAAGTTCAAAATCTAATTTGACATCATCTTTGTCAAAATTCATAACCGTTATTGTTGGTGTCACGTTTACATTGGCATCAAGCGCAGGAAATTCGCTTTGAGTTTTGGCAGCATATTTTTCAAGAAGAGGTTCAACTATCAACCTTAATTTTTTAGCGTACGCTTGTTTGTATAAGGTTGCATTTCTTTCATCAACCTCTTTTATTTCTGCTTCTTTTAGCGCCTTTGGTTTGTGTTTAAGAAGTAATTTTTCGCCTTTTTTGCCTATTTCTTTAACTTTTTCTTTCATAATTTGAATACCGAGGCTAATTTTATCTTCTTCGATTTTTTCTTCGCTGCTTTCTTCGATTTGTTCATCTTCAAGCAGTTCTTTCGGCTCTTCTTTTAAAATTTTAGATATGCCTAATTCTTCTTTTTCTTCCTTATTATACATGTTAAGAAAATCTTGTTTTGAAACCACCTCTAATTCACCGTTTTTAGGCGCATTGTTAATGGAATATTCAAGCACGTTTATGATGTCATCAAAAATTTCATCCTGAATTTCAACCACGCTTGCGCTGATAGATGTCATTGGACCTAACTTTGATGTAATTCTTTCATATACTGAATAAACACCGTTTAATTTTGCCTTAGACAAGAAAAGATAATAGGTATTCTCATCTTTCATAGCGATTGTATCGTTAATTCTGACGGAAGATTTAAGGGCATCTTTAAGCAAATCTCTGTCATAATCCATGCCTGTCGCAGAAAGAATTTTTATTAAAGCAAGGCAAGATTTTTGTTTATTGGTTTTTGCTTTTGAAATAACACTTTCTAAATATTTTAAGCTGAAATCTTCTTTATAAAAGCCTGTTTTAGAATCAATTATGCCCAATTTTGCAAGAAAGCTGTCTTTTGTTTCCATAATTTGTGCAGCTTCATTTTTTTGAATTGCCCAAATTACCCTTATTACAAGTTCATAATCTTTAAGCGGAGAAGTTAAAATATCGCTCACCCCGCAATCAAAGGCTTCTACAATATAATCTGCATTTGAAAATTCAGGATATAAAATTATCGGCACATTTTTGCTTTTTTCATTACTTCTAAGCTTTTTTAAAAGCCTTAAACAATTTTTATCGCTTTCTGTTGAATGTAAAATTATAACGTTTGGATTAATTTTTTTAATATATTCATCTGCATCGTAGTAATCAAAACATTCAATTTTATCAATATCTCTCAATAAAACAAGCATGTTTTTTATTTCGTTGAGAGTAAAATCGTTATTAGAAATTATTGCAACCGTGTTATTGTAACTCATTTTTTAATCCTTCAATATATTCAAAAGATACAATATATTTTGCATCATGGCAAATTGTTAAAGTTTTTATAAGCAATAATAACTAATTTGTAAAAAAGTATAAATTATTTTATATTAGATTTGAGATAGTTTTAGTTTGGATAGTCTATGGATAAGAAAAAAGTTTTTTTGATATTGTTTATTATTATTGTTTTTTCAACTCTTTTAAGACTAATTAATATTGATAAACAAGAAGGCATGTGGAATGATGAATATTTGACTTGGGAAATTGCAAAAGCGGCTTTTCCAAAGGAATTTTTTGAAGCTGTTATGAGAAATTGCCATGCGCCTTTGCATTATTTGTATTTGAAGGTTTGGATGTATGCTTTTTCCGATACGGATATTTCTCTTAGAATGTCGTCTTTGGTGCCGGGGGTTTTATCTGTTATTTCTATGTATTTTTTAGGAAGGGAATTGGGCAAAAAAGCTTCAGATTCAACGGGGTTGGTTGCTGCAACCTTTTGTGGCATAAGTTCTTTTTTAATTTATTTTTCTCAAGAGGTTAGAATTTATTCGCTTCTTTTTCTTCTTTCTTCAATACATTTAATTGCTGCAATAAAAACGCTTGATAATCCTTCCAAAAAGCACTGCACCTTTTTTGTTTTATCTGCATTACTCGTTATGCTGGAACATACGATAGGCTTTGTTTTTGTTTTCTTTTCATCAATTTCTGTTATTTTATTTGCATCTAAAAAATCTAAATTTAAAAAATTCTTTTTAACCTCTCTTTTGGTTGCATTTATTGTTTTTATTCCGGTTGCTGTTTTTCTTTATAATGTTATGTTTAATCAAGAATATTTTAGCCAGTGGTGGGCGCCATTCAGCTTTGCAAAATTGGCTTTCTTTTTTACGGATTTATTCTCACCCTATCTTGTTAATATAACAAATGCACCGCCAAGCTTTTTATCTATGGTTTATGACGGCAAAAATATAAATTTCGGCTTTACCATATTTGCATTTATACCATTATTAATTTCTCTTGTATCAATGCTTAGGGGCATTTTTATTATGGACAGCAAAGTGAAGTATATTTTATTAACTTCAATCGGTGTTTATTTAACGGTTTTTGTTGCTTCGCTTTACGGCAAAATTCTATTTTTGACAAAATATATGATAGAAATATACCCGCTTTTAATTTTGCTTGCGGTGTATGGGCTTATGTCCTTTAAAGAAAAAGGTTTAAGAGTGGTTTTGGGCACAATTTATTTTGTTGTGTCGGTATTTTTTATTATAGTTTCCGAGTATTCGCCGGTTAAGCTTGTTAGAAGCGAAGGGCAAAATATTCCCGTTACAATGTTAAAAGTGCTTAATTACAAGGAAACAGACAAGGTGGTGTTTCTTTATTACCCTAAAACAAGGTTTTCAAAATATTCTTCAGAAATTGCTCAAAGTAAAAATACGAGCGATATTTCAAAATACGATTTTACTTTCATAAAAGATGAAGACGAAACAATGAAAGAAACTTATAAAGAAGGCAAAGAAACCTACAGAAAGCTTTTTTTATCTCTTGAAAATATTCCTTTAAAAAATTTCTTAAATAAAAACGTATATTCAACAATTAAAAAAGGAGATAAATTCTTTCTTGTAGATTTTTCTCCCGTCACCTTATTTTCTCCTCAACTTTTGCAAAGAAGGGTGACAAGCCAAAGTAAATATGAAGAAACGCCTTTTTTGTATTTGGTTTTTTCTTACATAAGAAATTATATTGTTAATGAATCTGAAATTTTACTCAGTTTGTCTGATGTTGTTGCCTATGAAAGCTGGAGAATTTATGTTTTTGAAAAAACATAAAAACAAGCTACTTTGTATGGTGTAAGCCTGTTTTCATATATTGCCAACAAAGTTAAATAGTTGTATTATAAACTAAATCATATCTTATTAATTAAAAGGGAAAAACAATGGGAATACATATGCAAGTATTAATAGCGGTTTTATTGGCATTTAAGAGAAATTGGCACATTATAGCCGGTCTTTTACTCGGTATAATTTGCGGTCTTGTTTTTCCGCAAGAACATTATCCCATTGCTCATCAGGTGTTTGCCTTTGTAGGTCAAGCATTTATTAATATTATACAAATGATTGTAATACCGCTTGTTATAAGTGCTATTGTAATAGGCATTTCAAGTGTTGGTGACAATAAACAGCTTGCAAGATTTGGCAAAAAAATGATTTTATATTATGCAATAATCACCCTTGCAGCAGTTACAATAGGCGCTATATTAGGTATTATTATACACCCCGGTGAAGGTGCAAGAGAATTCATTAATCCGGATATTGCCCGTGAATTACAGGGTGTTGTTGCCAATATGATTACAGATAATCATTCCGGTTTTTCACAAATAATTTTAAATTTAATTCCCAAAAACCCGTTTTATTCATTAACTATGGGTGATATGATTCCTATTATAATTTTTGTTCTTATATTTTCTATCGCACTTTCTAAAATCGGAGAAATTAACCGCCCCGTTGTTTCATTTTTTGAAAGCATTTTTGCTGCTACAATGAAGGTTACGGATTGGATTATGTATTTAGCTGCCCCCGGTATTTTTGCCCTTGTTGCAGCATCTATTTCAAGCTTTGGCGTTTCAATTTTTCAAGGAGTGGGAAAATATTTTCTTGCAATTACAATAGGTATTTTGTTACAGTTTGCGGTTGTTTATCCGTTAATGTTGAAAATATTTTCAAAAGTTTCTGTTATAAAATTGTATGGCGCAGTGACAGAAGCTGCAATGGTTGCTTTTGGTACGGCTTCAAGCTCTGCTACTTTGCCTTTAACAATAACTTGTTGTGAAAAAAGAGGAATTTCAAGCAAAATTTGCTCATTTGTTCTTCCTTTGGGTGCAACATTGAATATGGATGGTACCGCCCTTGTTCAAACAATAGCTGTTTTATTTTTAACACAGGCTTACGGTATTGAGCTTCCTTTGGTTGTTATTGTTCAAATTGCGCTATTGGCTGCAATAGCTTCTTCCACCTGTGCGGGAATTCCCGGTGCCGGCTTAATTACAATCGCCCTTGTGTTAAATGGCATTGGTCTTACACCTGAACAGATGATAGTTGGTTTTTCATTCCTGTTTGCATTGGATAGGTTTACGGATATGTTAAGAACAACGGCAAATGTTGTGTCTGATACTGTTGTAGCTGCTATAATTGCAGATAATGCCAATGAAATAAACTATGAGCTTTTTAATAATCCTGAGCTTCAAAAAGAAATAATTTAGATGAATATAGAAATTGTTCTTGAAGGTAAATTAAAAGAAAGCTGTTTTAAAACGGGTTTTGACGAATTTAAAAAGAGGTTAACAGGCTATATTGACCTTAAACTTGTTGAAGTTTCAGATATGAATCAATTTGTCAAAACAACAAAAAAACAAGACTACATCGTGACCCTTGAAATTGAAGGCAAAATGCTTACAAGTCCTGAATTTGCAGATAAAATCAGAGAAATTGAAACAGACGGCTTTTATAATAAAATTCTTTTTTTAATTGGCGGAAGCGAAGGTTTATCTGATTATGTAAAACAAAAATCAAATTTTAAGTTTTCAATGTCAAAATTAACTTTTTTACATCAAGAAGCCTGTTTAATATTAATTGAACAAATTTATAGAGTATTCAAAATTTTAAAAAACGAACCGTACCATAAATAAAGGAAGATATAAAATGCGTGCAGTAGATATTATTGAAAAAAAGAAGCAAGGATACAGTCACACAAAAGAAGAAATTGACTATTTTATAAATGGTTATATAGAAGGCTATATTGAAGACTATCAAATGTCCGCTTGGCTTATGGCTGTTTGCTTTCAAGGCTTAAATTTTGATGAAACGGCATATTTGACAGAAAGTTTTATTAATTCAGGTGATAAATTAGATTTTTCTGAATTTAATACCCATATTGCAGATAAACATTCAACAGGTGGCGTTGGCGACAAGGTTACGCTTGTTTTAATTCCGCTTCTTGCGTCTTTGGGGGTTGCTTGTGCTAAATTATCGGGCAGAGGCCTTGGTATGACGGGCGGAACCATTGATAAACTTGAATCAATTAAAGGTTTTAACTGTGCATTAAGTGAAGAAAACTTTAAAAATCAAATTAAAAAAATTAATGCTGCAATTTCATCTCAAACGCCCAATCTTGTTCCTGCGGATGGTAAAATTTATGCACTTCGTGATGTAACTGCAACTGTTGATAATATGTCTTTGATTTGTGCTTCTGTTGTTAGTAAAAAAATTGCATCAGGTGCTGATATTATTGTTTTAGATGTTAAGTATGGCTCAGGTGCTTTTATTAAAACAAAAGAAGATGCACGAATTTTGGCAGATTTAATGATAGAAACAGGTGCAAGATTAAATAAAAAAATCGATGCGGTAATTTCTGCTATGGAACAACCTTTGGGTAATTGCGTCGGAAATTCTTTGGAAGTTATGGAAGCTATTGAATTTTTAAAAGGAAAAATGGCGCCCGATTTGTATGAAATAACCGTTGAAATTGCTGCAAGAACTCTTATGCTTGCAAATATGGCATCTGATTTTGATATGGCAAAAAATTATATAGATGATGCAATAATGTCAGGTCGTGCTTTAATGAAATTGTCTGAAATAATTGAAGCACAAGGTGGTGATAAAAACGTAATTAACGACTATTCTTTGTTTGAAATAGGTCAAAATACGTATGAAATTAAAGCCGATATGGGCGGATATATTTCAAACCTCAATGCGCTTGACATTGCTCATTCTTGTAAATTATTGGGTGCAGGGCGAGATAAAAAATCAGATAAAATTGATTTTGGCGCCGGTTGTGTTTTAAATAAAAAGGTAGGCGATGTTGTTAAGCATAATGAAACTTTAGCAACCTTGTATTTCAACAATGTAAGTAAAGATAGGCTTAATGAAGCAATTAATTATGCAAAAAATGCTTATTCAATTACATTAGAAAAAGTTGAAAAGAATTCTGTTGTTGCAAATATTTAAAAAGGCTATTGAAAAGCATTTTAAAATAAATTTGTAGGTTGGGGTTTTTGCTTCAACCTACATTTAGTTATGGTTAGAGTAAAATCAGATTATTTGTTTTGTAATTTTGATTGGGTGGCTTGTTTTTATAATGTCTGTTGGGTTAGAAACCATAATATAAGAATTATAAAAGATTAAAATTGGCACAAATTATGGTGTTTAAAGCTTAAATAGAACAAATTAAAATAGCTCTTATACTGAATAAGAGCTATTTATTAAGTTTATGGCAGTTTTTATTTTTCTTTAAGAAACAGTTTAGCGGGGGTTAAATTTTAATTAATAAAAATTTTGAATCTTTTTTGGCTAAAACTTTATGTTCTTTGTCTTTTTTGAACATTAAAAAGTCTTTTTCTTTTAGGGTGAATTTTTCTGCATCAAAATGAAGCTCTATTTCGCCTTCAATAAGGTAGACCATTGCGTCTTTTTCAGATGTGTGGGTGTCTATTATTCCTTCTTTTTTAATTACAACTAAATTAACAGAAGATTCTTCATTTTCCAGTAAAGTTTCTTTTTTAAATTCTTTCCCGTCTAAATTAATTTCATTTTTGGCGTTTAAAACATTATAAAACATAAGTTCCTCCTTTTTTCATATTTTTTAAAACAATATGAAAAAAGTCATCCGCCAAAACAAAAACAAAAGTATTATTTTTTATTCAATAAGTCTGCCGTTGTATGTTTCAAGCATTTCTCTTGTTGTTCTTGTGTAGTGGCTTAAATCTTGCTTTGGGGTATGTTGTTCCGATTCTTCTTTTTTTTCTGTTTCAACGGTTTCTTTTTGTTTTATTTCAGGCTGCTCTTCTTTTTCAAAAGCAGATGCTTGTGGCTCATTGTATTTAGGTTTAGGGGCAGGGTTTGAAATTTTAACATTTATTTTTGTGTTAATAATTTTTGTTTTGTCTGTTACCGTTATAAATTCTATAGAGCCGTTGTCGCCAAGTATTAATTTAATTGCTTTTAAAAGAGGGTTATATTTGTTGTCGCTTTTAGCTTGAGCTAGCGCATTTTGGTTAACAAAACCTAATGTAATTTTATTATTTTCGATGCTGATTAACTTACCAACTCCTGAATAAAAGAATTTTGCAGGAATTGATTCAACTTTATTTAAAATTTCAGTCCAAATTTTAGAAGGGTCATCTGAAATTGAAACCGTTTGTTCTGCTTGACTTGAAACCGGTTCGGCTTGAATTGGTTCAGGTTCTTTTTCAATTTTTATTTCAGGCTCATTTTTTTGTTCAATTTCAATTTCTTTTTTAATTTCCGTTTGTTTTATTTCTTCTTTTTTAATTTCAACTTTTGGCTGAATTGGTGCCGTTTGAATATTTTGTGCTGATTGAACATTTTTAGGAATTTGAATAGGTGCAATTTCAGTTAAAATATCAATATTTGATATGTTGATTATCATTAATTCCGCCCAAATATAAGGGTTTGTAGCGGTTTTAATTTCTTTATAAAAATCAATAACCTTATCTAAAATTTTAATTAATTTCTTTTGTTCAAAAAGCGCATTTTCTTTAATTTTTTGAATATTTTCCTTTGAAATTAAAGTTAAGTTCGAGGCATCTGTTTCGTTTTTTGAACTTAAAATTAAAATTACGTTCCTTAAAAATTCAATGTAATTTTCAACAAAATTCCTCGGGTCAGACCCTTTTTCGTAAATTTTTTCAACCTCTTTAATTGATGTTTCAATATCGCCTTTTAAAATAATATTTGTTAAATCGAATAAAACATCAAAAGTTAACTTGCCGATTAAATCTTCAATTACTTCTTTTGTAATTTGTTTTTCAATTCCTAAAATCGAAGCTTGGTCTAAAAGCGCAAGAGAATCTCTCATTCCGCCTGAAACATTTTTTGCGATTGAATAAAGGGCGTCATCTGTTATATTGATTTTTTCAATGTCTGAAATTTCTCTTAATCTTTTAACAATGTCATCTATTGTAATTCGCCTGAAATCAAACCTTTGGCACCTGCTTACAATAGTTTCTATAACTTTATGAGGTTCTGTTGTTGCCAAAATAAAAATAACGTTTTTGGGTGGTTCTTCAAAAGTTTTTAAAAGCGCATTAAATGCTTCTTTTGACAGCATATGAACTTCATCTATAATAAAAATTTTATATTTTCCGTTCATTGGTGCATATTGAACTTTGTTTATAAGTTCTTTTGCATCATCAATGCCACGGTTTGTAGCTGCGTCTATTTCAATAACATCTAAGCCTGATGCATTTGTAACATCTTGGCAGCTTTGGCATTTTTGGCAAGGTTCAACCGTTGGACCATTTATGCAATTTAGAGATTTTGCAAAAATTCTTGCACTTGAAGTTTTGCCTGTTCCTCTTGGACCGCAAAAAAGATAAGCATTTGCAATTTTATTTAATTTAATTGCGTTTGATAATGCTTTAACGGTGAAATCTTGCCCTATCACATCTTTAAAAGATTGAGGGCGATATTTTCTAAATAAAGGCAAATACTCGTTTTTTGTTTCTAAATCCATAGAACTATTATATTATAAAAATTTTTTGTTAAAATTAATTTATGAAAAAAGTTGCAATAATAGCGCCATCAGGCTCAATAGAAAATTTTGACGATAAAAAAGTTATAACATTTTTTGAAAGTAAAAATATTGAAGCGGTTATTTTTCCTTCTTGTTATTCAAGTTTTAGATATATGGCAGGAGATGACAATTTAAGAGTTCAAGATATTAAAAATGCCTTTTCAGATAAAACTATTGATACAATAATTTGCGCTCGTGGCGGATATGGGGCTATCAGGTTAATTGATAAAATTGATTATAAAATTATCGAAAACAATAAAAAGCCTTTTATTGGTTTTTCAGATATTACAATTCTTTTAATTTCTTTTTTAAAACGTGCAAATTTAACTTCATTTCATGCGCCAATGGCAGTGAATGGCGTTATTAATATGAATGATTTTGAATTTGAAAATTATAAAAATGAAATAGAAAATAATTCTTTTAAAACAAAATTAAAAGGGGGTATTCTTTGGGGCGGTAATTTAGCTTCAATAGTTTCTTTATTTGGTTCAATGAATGAAAATTACATCCCCGAAGATGACATTATTTTATTTTTAGAAGATATAAATGAGCCTGATTATAAAATAGATAAAATGTTTCATCAAATTTTAAGAAATAAAGCTTTATCAAATAAAATTAAAGGAATAATTTTTGGCGAATTTACAGGTGCCGGCAAATATTTAGATGAAATTCAATTTGAATTTGCTTCTTTTTTAAATGTCCCTTATGAAATAAATAAAAATATAGGACATATTAAAAACAACATAATTCTTCCTTTTGGAAAAACTTTTTAAGCTTTCTTGTACAAAAAAATTTGTTTGCAATATAATTAACTTGGTATGCATGCAAATATTATTAAATTAGAAAGCGTTGAATCGACAAATGTGTGGGCAAGAAAGCATCTTGCCGAACTTAATGACTTTGATGTCGTTTCAGCCGATATACAACTAAATGGCCATGGACAGTTTGAAAGAAAATGGTTTTCATCTTCAAATAATGGCGGAAACGTTTATATTTCAATAGTTTTAAAACCAATAAATATTAAACATTTAAACGAGTTAACAAGATATTCAGCCAAAATTGCATCTGATGTTTTAGCTGAATACGGAATAAAATCTAACTTTAAATTTCCGAACGACATTTTAATAGACGGCAAAAAAATATGCGGAATTTTAGCGGAATCTGTTTTTTTGGGGTCTGAATTTAAGGGCGTTATTGTTGGTATCGGTATTAATTTAAACCTAGATGAAAATGAGCTTTCAAATATTGATATTCCCGCAACTTCAATATTTAACGAAACCAAGAAAAATGTTCAAAAGGATGAATTTTTAATTTCTTTTATGGAACATTTTGAAAATTGTTATGATAAGTTTCTTGAATTTGGCTTAGAACAGGAACTTACATACATTAAATAAATTTATTTGTTTTCACTAAATCTTAATAAGGAGAAAAGAGGAAAATATGACAAAAAAACAAATTAAAGTTATGGACACCTCATTTCGTGACGGTTTCCAATCCGTATACGGCGCAAGAGTTTTCACTAAAGATTTCTTGCCTGCCTTAGAATCAGCAGTTGCAGCCGGTATTCGTCACTTTGAAGTTGGCGGCGGCGCAAGGTTCCAATCTCCCATCTTCTATTGCAATGAAAATGCATTTGATATGATGGATACAATCAGAAAAACTGTTGGCGATGATATTAACCTTCAAACTTTAGCAAGAGGCGTTAACGTTGTTGGTCTTGATTCTCAACCAAAAGATATCATTAACCTTCATGCAAAAATGTTCAAAAAACACGGCATGACAACAATCAGAAACTTTGACGCTCTAAACGATGTTAATAACTTAATTTATTCAGGTCAATGTATCGTAGATAACGGCTTAAACCACGAAGTTACAATTACTATGATGGAACTTCCTATTGGCTGCACAGGCGCACATGACGTTGAATTTTACATTAGAGTTTTAAGAAGCATTTTAGATGCGGGTATTCCGTTCACTTCATTAGCATTTAAAGATGCTTCAGGTACTTCGGCTCCTAAAAAAGTTTATGAAACAATTAAAAGAACACGTGAAATTTTAGGCAACGATGCTCATATCAGATTCCACAGTCATGAAACAGCAGGCACAGGCTTACAAGCTTATATTGCAGCATTAGATGGCGGTGCTGATGGTATTGACCTTGCTATGAAACCGGTTTCTGGCGGAACAAGCCAACCTGATATCGTTTCAATGTGGCATGCTCTTAAAGGAACAGATTACGATTTGGGTATTGACGTTGAAAAAATCTTAGAAACAGAAGAAATCTTTAAAGATTGCATGAAAGATTACTTCTTGCCTCCAGAAGCTATGGCAGTTAATCCAATGATTATTTCATCTCCGCTCCCAGGGGGTGCATTAACTGCTAACACTCAAATGATGAGAGATAACGGCACAATGGATAGATTCCCAGAAGTTGTTGCCGCTATGAAAGAAGTTGTTGAAAAAGGTGGTTTTGCAACAAGTGTAACTCCTGTTTCACAATTCTATTTCCAACAAGCTTATTCAAACGTTATGTTTGGTAAATGGGCTAAAATTACAGAAGGTTATGGCAAAATGGTTCTTGGTTACTTTGGTAAAACACCTTGCGAACCAGATAAAGAAATTATCGCAGAAGCTAGCAAACAATTAGAACTTGAACCTACAACAGAAACAGTTCTTGAAATTAACGAAAAAGACCCGAACAAAGGTATTGCTCCTGCAACAAAAATGCTTGAAGATGCGGGATTGCCCGTTAATGATGAAAATATCTTCATTGCTGCAACTTGCAAAGAAAAAGGTATTTTATTCCTTCAAGGCAAAGGTCAAATCGGCGTTAGAAAAAATGCAGATGTTAAAAAAGAAACCTGTGATTCAGGTGAAAAACCCGAAGGCTACACAGTTTCAGTTAATAATAAAAAATATTCTGTTAGAATTGAAGGTCAAAAAGCCGTTGTTAACGGAAAATCTTATGATATTACCGTTAAAGAAGGCGTTGAAGCTAAACAAGGCGTAGCACCATCTGAAGGTACACCTATTAAAGCGGCACTTCCCGGCGCTGTTCTTAAAATTAATGTTTCAGAAGGTGATTACATTGATGAAGGCGACGTGCTTTTAGTTCTTGAAGCTATGAAAATGGAAACTGAAATTAAATCACCTAAATCAGGTACTGTTAAATCAGTTGAAGTTTCAGTAGGCGAACAGGTTAAAAACTCTCAAACATTGGTTGTAATCGGATAAGGGGGCTTATATGAATTTTATAGAAAGTTTAAAAGCTCTTTGGAACTCAACAGGCATTGCTAATATGATACTGCCTGCTGACCCTTCCTTGAATGGGTTTGAACAAATTTTACACCAATTCGGGCATCCTATAATGCTTGTTATTTGCTGCTTTTTATTGTGGCTCGGTATTAAAAAGCAATTTGAACCGTTGCTTTTGGTGCCTATCGCATTTGGCGGTTTGTTGTCAAACATTCCGTTAGCAGGAATTGCTGAACCCACAGGTTTTCTTGGAATTGTTTATGAAGCCGGTATTCATAAAGGTTTGTTCCCATTGATTATCTTTATGGGTGTTGGCGCTATGACAGACTTTGGTCCTCTTATTGCAAACCCTATCACTGCATTATTGGGTGGTGCTGCACAGTTTGGTATTTTTGGCGCCTTGCTTTTAGCATTGTGTGTTTTTGGCTTTACAATGCCACAAGCTGCATCAATCGGTATCATTGGCGGTGCAGACGGTCCTACATCAATTTATGTTACAAGTAAATTAGCTCCTGAATTATTGGGTGCTATTGCAGTTGCTGCTTATTCATATATGGCGCTTGTTCCTGTAATTCAACCGCCGATTATGAAACTTTTAACAACGGAAGAAGAACGTAAAATTGAAATGGTTCAATTAAGAGAAGTTTCTCAAAGAGAAAAAATCGTTTTCCCGCTTGTTGTTTTGGGTCTTTGCATTTTGTTCTTGCCTGATGCTTGCCCTCTTGTTGGTGCATTTGGTTTTGGTAACTTATGCAAAGAATGTGGCGTTGTTGAAAGATTATCTAAAACAATGCAAAATGAACTTATCAACATTGTAACTATTTTCTTAGGTTTATCTGTTGGTTCAAAACTTTCAGCACAACAGTTCTTGACTGTTCAAACATTATTCATTCTTATTTTAGGTATCGTTGCGTTTGGTTTAGCTACTGCAATGGGTGTTATCTTCGGTAAGATTATGAATAAATTCTCTAAAAATCCGATTAACCCATTGATTGGTGCAGCAGGTGTTTCTGCGGTTCCAATGGCAGCAAGGGTTGCAAACAAAGTAGGCTTGGAAGCAAACAGCCAAAACTACTTATTAATGCACGCTATGGGTCCAAACGTATCAGGCGTTATCGGTTCAGCGGTTGCTGCAGGTATTTTGCTTTCAATGTGTAAATAAGCAAAAATTAAATATAAAAAGCGGGTTTATTGCCCGCTTTTTTTATTGCTTAAATTGAAGTATTTCTGTCGTAAGTTTCAACATTATCGTCATAATCAAGATTTTTGCCTGTTAAATAAATGTGAATTGTTTCTCTTATTTCATCTTCAGGGTATTCAAGAACCTTATCTTCTTTTAAATTTGAAAGTGCTCCCATATAATAATCAAAGTCTAAATATTCTTCAGATAAAATTGCAGTTGCAGTTTTTGGGCTCATTTTATCAAAATAGGGTTTATTTTCTTCTTGCATTAAAACTTTTAGAAATCTTAAATTGTCTTTTGCGCTTTCTTTTTTCTGTGGCAATCTTGAATGTATTTTATCAAGTTCTTTTATTTCAAAACTTCCCATTATTTTATCCGTTAATCGACTTTTTTCATCCTCGGATAAAATGCCGTCTTGATTTATAAGTGATTTAAAATCTCCCATTGCATATTTTGCTGTTTCTTCGTTTTGTTTTGGCGAATAAGAATTAACTTCATCCGTTGTTTTAAATGTTAAACTGATTAAATCTGCAAAATTTCTTCTTGATTGGTCATTCATAGCAAAAATATAATCCCAGCCTGTTGGAATAGAGCGCATTTTTCTGTCAACATTATAAAAATATTCAGTTGTTTTCTTTGCGCTTTCTTTTGGCGGTTTTTGATAATAAGCGGTTTCGCTTTTTGAATATGTATTAAATTGGCTGATTCCTGTAAATGTTATTTTATTTATCTGCATTGTTTTTTCCTTTTAATTTTGTATGTTAAGTTTACTACAAAAAGCTTGAATGTTTTAAAAAATGATTAACATTCTTAACTTAATCTCTTGAATTTTAGCAATTATATATAAGATATATACTTTATTTATATATAGAGAATTATTTGAGAGAGTATGAATAATTTTAATATCAATTTTGATGCATATAATAAACTGTCATTGTCCAAAACCAATGATGCTTACAGTGCAAATTTAGCTGCTTCAAATAGTGAAGCTTCAATTTTTGCATCAGATGATGCTTTGAATACAAACTCAAATTATGTAAATTCTCTAAATGATGCATTTGAACAAGTTAAAGATGAGCAAGGCTTGCTTGGAAAACTTTGGAATAGTTTTAAAAACCTGACCGGTCTTGGATTTTCATCTAATGATGTTCAAGAAAAAATAGAACAATACGAGCAGGGCAAAATAACATACGAAGAAGCGCAAGATAGCATTGAAGCTTTTTCAAATAAGCAAGAAGGCGCTGTTAATATAATTACAAATACTATAACAGGTGTGTTAACTGCGGGTGTTACGGTTACAACCGGCGGTGCAGGCGCACTTTTAGGCGGGGCTTTAATTGGCGGTATAGCAAAAGCCGGAGTTAAAACCATAGATAGGGCAACCAACAACGTCGAAGGCGACGCTTTAAATGCAAAAGAAATGCTAAAAGATTCTATAACAGGTGCCATTGACGGTATGGTTTCAGCTGCAACTATGGGCATGATAAAAGCCCCTATCGCAGGGCAAACGGTAAAAGAAGCAGTTAAACAAGGTGCAATTCAAGGTGCAAAAGCAGGTGCTATAACAGGGGCAGCTGCCGGTGCTACTGATTATACAGTAAATACGGTTGCAGATAGCAAAGAATTTACTTTTGAGGGCTTATTGTCATCAACAGCTCAAAATGCTGCTACAGGCGCTATTTTTGGCGGTGTATTAGGTTCTTTTACAGGTGGAATAAGCCAAAACAAACTTAATAATTCTGCAAAAGATGTTCAATCCGAACTATTATCTGAAAAAAATATTATTGATAAAAACCCTGAAACTCAATCTGAAATAAAAATGCTTGAAAATGCATCAGATAATACGGATAAAGTAAAAATATCCCATGCAAAAAACTCTGCCACTGTTGTTGATAATGAATTGCAAGCAACAAGCTATATTGAAAACTATAATATGAAAAACGGAAATTCAGCAATAACAGACCCCAATATATTAGCTGAAAAAACAGATAAACTTGTTGACTTATCAAAAAAATCAGAAACTTTAGCGGCAAAATTTGATGCTCAGCTGGATGAAGCGGTTGGTCAGTTAAATGAAACATTTAAAGATATGTCTGATATAGAAATTATGACCGCAAGATCAAAAAGCCAAAAGTCTACTTTTTCAAAATTGGCAAAGAAAAATTTATATGACGGAAATGAGCTTTTGACAATGGAAGATTGTTATAATGCCATTGGCGATGCTTTGGGCGTAAGAATTCAGATGAAAAGTTTAAGCCAATCAGATGCATTGGAAGTTGTTGAAGATATATTTAAACAAAAAGGCATAAATGCCTCATACGATGATTTTGTAAAATTTATGCAAGGCAGTTCAGATTTAAGCTATGACACCATAAAAGCAATAAATGGTGCAGGAGATGAAATATTAAATGCTCTTAAAACTAAGCAAATGCAAAGTGTTGTTAATCAACTAACGGAAGGCATACGCTCGGGAAACATTGAAATTACCTGTTTAAACAATTATGGCGACGAATTAACTTCATATTTTACCAATAAACAAATTCAAGAAATTGTTGATGCATACGATGATGCAGTATCGAATGGAATTATTTCAGCAAATAAACCGTTTGAAATTGTTACTCAATCTAAAATTGTTGATACAAACGACTGTGAAATTTTGGAAGGAGATATAGTAAAATATCCTTCAAAAACCTCTGAAGGATCTTCTATTCAAATTAAGCAAAAAACAAAAGGCGCTATTAAAGAATCAGGCTATACATCAAGTCAAATGAATACAAAACATAAATTATCAAACGGTACAATCGCAAATGGCGAGCTTCAAATAAGAGGCTGTGAGGTTAACGGTTTTGCAGATGTTGAACACATTCCATACGACATAAGAACAGGCAAAATTACTGCAAACGATAAAAAATATTCTGAAATTTATTCACTAATTACAAATATGGATAATAAAACCTATGTAAATTATAATAACTATCTTGCAGATACATATAAGGCTTTAAGAATGAAAGAATTGGGCATTTTACCGCAAGATTCAACCATGCCTGTTATTTCAGATTACATAAACGGCGCAATTTCTCTGCAAGATATAGAAAAACTTAGCATGCAAGGTTTAATAGAATTAAGCAATATTCATTAAAAAGGCAAGAATTTTTATTCTTTGGTTTTGAATATGGTACAATGGAGAAAAAATGAATATATCAAAAATTTATAAATTTCAAAATATAAAATTTACAGGCGTACAAAAAGGGTCAGGAACTACAAACGTGCAAGATAATAAAGATAAAATGGATTATTTTGTAAATAAAACTCGTGAAGTTTTAGCTGAAAGAGCTGAAATGGAAGTGCCTGAAAACGGTAAATTCTCAAGTGTGTCTGCTTCTTTTAAGATTCCTGATACTCAAAATAAAGCAAGAATTATAATCAGCCACGATGAACTTGAACCTAAAAATTTAAGAAGATTATCCGTTGGTGTTCACCATATAAATAGCGACAGATTAACTTCAAACTACATTTTAAAAGGAACGAAAAAAGAAATTTTAGACTATCTGAAAGACCAAAAAAGCCAAGATGAATTAATCGGTATTATCGGACATTTATCTGAAAGTGTTGATAAATATTACTCTGAGCAATAGTTATAATTGAACATCTCTCATCATATCTTTTAATTGTTTGATTGTACCGTCCATTGTAACTTTTTCACTTGCTTTTTGCTGTAAAAAGGCGTTTATCTGAGGCATCATTTTAATTGCAATATCAAGTTTCGGGTTTGAGCCCATTTGATACATACCAACGTCAATCAAATCTTTATTTTCTCTATAAAGTGCCATTAATTGTCGCATTTTGCTTGCGGCTTGTTGATGTTCTTTGTCGGTTATTGTTGTAAAAAGCCTTGAAACAGAACCTAAAACATCAATAGCGGGGTAATGGTTCATCTCAGCTACTTTTCTTGATAAGAAAATGTGCCCGTCAACAATACCTCTTACAATGTCAACAATGGGGTCTGTTATGTCATCGCCTTCCATAAGAACGGTATAAAGCGCCGTAATTGAACCTTTTTCCGAGTTCCCTGTTCGCTCTAACGCTCTTTGAAGCCAAGAAAAAATTGAAGGCGGATACCCTTTCATAGTTGGCGGTTCTCCGATTGATAAGCCTACTTCACGCCCTGCCATAGCACAACGGGTAACCGTGTCTGTCATCAAGAAAACTTTTTTGCCTTTGTCTCTAAAATATTCACAAACTGAAGTTGCAGCAAGCAGACATTTCATTCTGATTAAGGGGGGAAGGTCGCCCGTTGCGCAAACAACAACAGATTTTTTCATGCCTTCTTCGCCCAAAGAATCCACCATAAATTCTTTAACTTCTCTGCCACGTTCTCCGATTAATGCCATAACGTTAACATCTGCTTCAGAGTTTCTTGCAATCATACCTAATGTTGTACTTTTACCAACACCTGACCCCGCAAAAAGCCCCATTCTTTGACCGCCACCCATGGTTAAAAGCCCGTCTATTGCTCTAATTCCTGTAAAAATTGTGTTTTTGATAATGGGTCTGTGGAATGCATCAGGAACAGAGCCATTTATATTAACATATTCTGCGTTTGTTAAATCTAAAGGGCGGCTGTCCATTGGTTCTCCTAAAGGGTTTATTAATCTTCCAAGTAAAAAATCGCCAACAGGAAGCATAATAGGACCACCTGTTGTTTCTACCAAGGAACCTTGCCCTATGCCTTCACCGTCATATAATAGCAGTAATTGTGCCATATCGCCCTTAAAGGCAACAACTTCGGCTGCTTTTTTTTCGCCTGTGTAGGTTTGAATGTAGCATAAATCACCAATTTTAAGCCCCGGAAGTTTAACTTCAACAGTTAAACCCATTAACTTTGAAACAACCCCTTTATATTTGTACAAAGGAATGTTTTCTAATGTTTCAAGCGCTTTAATTTTTGTATTATGTATTTTATATTCTATTTCTTCATCCATAATTAAATTATAATTAGTATTTTAAATGTATCAAATTATTTAAGTTTGATTAATTATTTGAGTAAAAATAATCGTAACCTTCATTTATCGCTTCAACAAGAATTTTTGCGTATCTTTTGGCGGTTTTATAATATGATAGGTGGGCTAATAAAAATGTTCTTCTTGAACTTTTATTTGATTTATCAAAAATGAAGCCGCCGTTTGGTTGAATTTCAAGATTTGTTTTTTTCTCAACTTCATCGAAAGTTATATTCTTGCTGACAGGAAACCCTAAAGGGTCATCTGAATAATTAACGGTTATCCAAAAAATGTTATTTTCAACGATAAATTTATAAGTATATGCCATAAGTTCGCTTAATTTGTAGCTTTTATCATACATATCACTGTAAAAAAGAGCATAAGGGCTTGCATAGTTTATTCCGCCAATAATTGCATCTTTTGGCGCGCAGCTTGTTTTTGTATAATTATTAATTGAATCTATTTTTTCTCTAAAACTTTCAAGGTCAGATTCAAACACAAAATCGTTTTCAACGTCATAAGTAACAAGTTTTGATTTAAAAATGGCATCCGTGCAGCTGTTTTCATAGTTTCTATATGAAATATACGTTTTAAATTCATCGGGCAAATTGGATTTTAAAATAGCTTCTTTAAGGTTTATGACGGGTGCTTTAAATGCTAAATATTGTTGTACAATAAAAGTTCCGGCACTATAGCCTGATAATACAATTTTATTTCCTTTTGAATATTCATCTATAACTATATTGTGCAATTTTTGAATAATGGGGTGCATGTTTTCTGTTTTTGAAACCCAAATGGCATCATGAAGGCACATTGCAATAAATTTTCTTACATAATTTGCAGGTTTTGGGCTGATTGCTTTTAGGAAATCAAATTCTTCATTCATCACTTCAATTTCATTTTTGCTGAAATCGCCCCAATAAAAAGGAATAGCGTTTTTGTTAATTGTTAAATTGCTGTTATCAAGCCATTTTGTTTTAATTAATTCATCATTTGAAAATTGATAAATTATTTCTTTGTGAAGATAATTAACGCCTTTTAAAAATTCTTCTTTGCTTTCTTTTGAATTTGTATTTGAACCGTTTAGATATATAAAACTGACTTGATTTTGTGCATAAGCTTGATTTTGCTGCAATATGAAAAAAATAAAAATTATAAAAATATAGAAAAGCTTTTTCATAAAACCCCAACTAAAAAAAATAATTGCTCTACACGGGCAAATTTTGTTACCTGCGGATGCTCCCACAGGGGGGTGAGTGCCTCGGTAAATCCGTTTCCTTTAAAAAGGTTTAACCTTTAAGGTATACTTCAATTACCTTTAATGAAGAGCTGCTCTCCCGTTTTATAAAAATGTAGGAACAAAATTACAGCCCGCATAAAGCAATATTATTTTAACATTATTTTTTACAGTTTGTCTATTTTATTGTAGTATTATTTTATAAAAGGAAGAGAAGTTTATGAAAAAATTTTTAGTTTTGTTTTTAGTGCTTTTAATTACAAGCATTAATTGTTATGCAAAAGAAGAAACTAATATTAATCTTGAAAAAAATACATCAATTCAAAAAAGAATTAATGAAGTCGGATTTAGAATTTTAAATGCAAATAAATTAGATAAACATATTACATTTTTATACCATGATGAAGATGTTTTAATAAAAGGCGACCCTTCTGTCGTAAAAAGACAGGTTGTTATTTATGATAAAGACCTTCAATATATAGAATCTGACGATGAAATGGCTGCTTTAATTGCAAGAGAAACATCTAAAGCAATTAAAACATTTGATGGTGCTATGGGCGGTTTTGTCAGCAGTTTGCATGTTAAAATGGCGCCAAAAAAGTTTGAAATAGTTGCAGATAAAAGAGCTGTTGATTATATGGTTAAAGCCGGCTACAACCCTTTGGGGCTTATAACATTTATTAATAAAACATGTCCGCAAGCAAGGCAAGATGTTATTTCAAGAAAAAACCTAACATCAAAAAGGTTAATGTATATATATGAAAAAATTTATTTTAACTATCCTTATTTTCTTGTAAATAATTCATATATTAATAATTCCTACTATCAAAATTTTCTTTTAACTTCAACTGAAAACAGAAGGCTTTTAGAACAAAAAATAAAAACAAGAAGTACGGGTAAAATTCATTATGAATAAATTTGTATTTATTATTTTTCTTGCTCTTTTTCTGATAAAATTTCCGGCTTTTGCAGCGGATGATTTTTTGGTTGATTATATTGATTTAAAACAAGTTCAAAAACCATTGGTTAACCTTGAATATAATTATGAAAATACAAAAAAAATTCCAATTTATTTGCATATAAAAGAAACAATATCAACAAGAGATGAAAATATATACGAGGGCATGAAGCTTGAATTTATTGTTGATAAAAACGTTTATGATAAGGGAAAATTAATTTTAAAAAAAGGCGATATTATAGAGGGTAAGTTGAAATTTATCGTCACAAGCGGCATGAACGGTATTCCATACAGTTTGACGGTTGGAGATTTTATTATAAAAGGAATAAGCCCTAATAATTTAGAGGATGAATATTATAAACAAGGCTGGGATAGGGGTTATATTGTATATCCTCTCAAATGGGCGCTTACATTCTTGCCGCCAACAGGCTCTTTAACCAATTTTATTAAAGGCGGACACTGTAAAATTACGCCAAAAGATGAAATTATCATAAATTATTACCCAAATAGGAATAAATAAAACTTAAAAAAGCCAAAAGACAAATTAATGTCTATTTTGGCTTTTTTAAAATATTAATTTTGTTTATCTTTTGTTGTTTGGTTTTGGTCCCATAAAGGGTTTAGGATTTTTTGTTATTTCATCTATAAAGCTTTTTGGAATAATGATATATTCTTCTTCCCATATTTCTTTATCATAATCATCGTTGTTTTTCATATCTTTTTTGAATTCATTAATTGTCTTCATTATTTTTTTTCTCATTTTCATATCAAATTCTTTTTCTTTTTCAAAATCTCTTGAAAAATCATTTTGCCAATCATTCATCATCATTTTCATTCTATGGTGGCAGTTGCAATGGTGTGGTTTCATTGTTACCATGGAATAATAATTTCCAAATATACCGCCGATGAAACCGCCTATTATACCTGTAAGAACCAAAGTGCCGGCAAATTTCATAAAATCTCTTGTGTCGTTATTCATAAAAATACTGCTCCTAAAACTTTTGCTTTCATAAGCTATTTTATAATTTACTTTCAAATAAACAATGATAATTGTCTTAGGTAAATCAGGCTATATATCTTCAAAAAAAATAGCCTCAAAATAACATTATGAAAAAAATTTTGATTATAATATTTTTATTTTTCCCGCTTTTTTTAACAGGTTGTAATATAGAATTTAAAGAACCTAAAATTGTTAAAATTAAAGAAGTCAAATTTCAAAATATAGACAACAATCAAATATACCCCGGGTATATTGAAAGAGGCGGAACGGTAAACCTTGCTTTTAGGGCATCAGGCATTGTTGAAAAATTATATGTAAATGATGGCGATTATGTTAAAAAAGGAAAGTTACTCGGTGTTTTGGACAATAAAGAATATAATCTTCAAATCGCAAAAGCAAAAAGTGCTTTGGATGATCAGCTTGTAAAATATGATAGAGCAAAAAGTTATTTTGAAAGAATTACAAAATTATATGAAGCAGGCGGAATTTCTTATAATGAATGGGAATCAGCCCAAACTAACTTAAAATCAAGTATTAATCAGATAAACATTTTGCAAGATGCACTAAAAATTGAGAAAGATAAAGAGGCTTATAGAAAAATTTATGCTCCGAATGACGGATATATAATTGATGTTACAAAAAGTGAAAAGGAATTTATAAACGCAGGGGAAATTTTTGCCATTTTTCAAGCTTTAGGCAAATTGGAAGCAAAGGCATTTGTGCCTGAAAAAAATGTTGTGAATTTAAAAAGCGGTCAAAAAATTTTTTTAACAAGCGATGTTTTTCAAGGTAAAAAATTTGAAGGATACATTTTAAATATAATAAAAACAAGTTTGAATAAGGGAAGTTATGAGGTTACGGTTGGCTTTAAGAAAGATTGCCCCGAACTTTTAACAGGCATGAGCGCAAATATTGAAATAATTACATCTCCAATTAAAAAAGAAATTTTGGTTCCCATTAATTCTGTTTTAATTGAAGGGGATAAGAAATATGTTTTAAAATTCAATAAAATTAATGAATTTGAAGGCAA
Source organism: Candidatus Gastranaerophilales bacterium (assembly GCA_944325175.1). Taxonomy (GTDB): domain Bacteria; phylum Cyanobacteriota; class Vampirovibrionia; order Gastranaerophilales; family Gastranaerophilaceae; genus Galligastranaerophilus_A. The sequence goes on from CALUYZ010000009.1 coordinate 32,218, forward strand.
TGTAGCAAAAAAAGAAATTACAACAGGAAAAATTTATAAAGACGAGCTTGTTGTATTAAATGGTTTGAATTCAGGTGAATTCATAGTTTTAGAAAATGTTTTAAATATAAAAGACGGAGAAAAATTAAAATATTATGAATAAATTTTTAGTTTTTATTTTAATTTTTGTATTCATTTTTCTTTTGTATAAAAAAGAAAACGAAACGCCTGATATTAGAATTAATTCTTTTTTAATGAATAATACCGCTGCATCCGTAGATAAAAAAATAACAAGACCCATTGAAAAAATTCTTTTTCAAATTGGCGAAATTGAAGATATTAAGTCAGAATCTGTTTATGAAAAAAATATAATTGATATTTACTTGAAAAATAAACCCTTTTTAAATAAAGGAGAAATAAAAGATGAAATTATGCGTGATATTCTTTTGGAAAAAGAAAAAATAGGAACAGGAGCGGAAATTTTATTTGATGAAAATTTTGATGAAATTTATGACGTTTTGATTGGCGTTGTTTCTGACAATAATGCCAAAGATTATGGTGAATTATATAAAAAAGCGGAAAACATTAAAGATGAATTTTTAAAACTGAAAAGAAGAAATAAAGTGAAAATTAAAGGAGATGAAGAACAAACACTTTATCTTTTTTACAAAAGCCCTTATTTTTCAAATTTAAAATTAACAAATGATGCAATTAAAAAAGAAATTTCAAACATAAATGCAAACTTTGGCGGCGGGTATTATGAAACAGAAAATAACATAGTTGAACTGAATTCTCTAAATAAGTTTCAATCTATGGAAGATATTGAAAAAAGAATTATAAATATTGAAGGAAAGCCAATTAAATTAGAAGATATTTTCGAAATTGAAAAAACGGTTAAAATTCCAAAAACAAAATTAACCCTAATTAACGGCAAAAGAGGGCTAATTGTTGCAGTTTCAAAAACAAAAGGTGCAAACGGGTTTTTATTTAACAGAGAAGTTTCAAAGCTTGTAAAAAAATTGAATGAAAAATATGGCGGGGTTGAAATTATTTATAATAAAAAATTATTTCAAAACGACATTTTGTATTTTGAAATTTTAGCCAATAATGGCACAAGTTTTGCCGAAACAAAAAACATTGTTATGAAGGGTGAAAAATTTCTTCAAGAAAACAAAATTAAAAATTATACAGCTTTTGTGGGCTATTTTCCGCCAAAAATTAATTCAAAAGTGTTTGAAGGCGTTGAAAAACCAAACTTTGCCGCATTTGTTATAAAAACAAAGGATAAAAATAAAATAAAAACAAAATTTGAAAATTTTTTCAAGAATAATTTTGCAATAATTCAAATTAAAACAAATTATAAAAACCCAATCAAAGTTAAAATTTCAAACAGAAATTTTGATAATTTTATAAAACAAAAAGAAAATTTAAAAAAAGAATTGGAAAAAGTTAGTGAAATAGCATTTTTTTCAGATAATTGGGGCAGTGAAACCTTTTCGCAAGGAATTAAAGTTAATGAAAATTTAGCTGTTTTAAACGGCATTTCACCGGTTGAGATATTTAATTTTTTAAACGGCTTTTATAATGGTATAACTTTAACGTATTATTTTAAAGATGATGTTAAAATTCCAGTTGTTCTAAAAGGTAGAGAATTCGTTGATATTAATTCGCTTGCCATTTATTCAAATAAAGTAAAAAAAATAATTCCAATCGGGGAATTTGTAAAAATTGAACCAAAATTAATCTATCCTAAAATTTTAAGGTCAAATAACGAATACTACGCTATATTTGTAATTGAGCCAAACAATGTTCAAGTTAAAAGAAAAATTAAACAAATTTTGAAAAATAATTATAACTATGAAATCTTAAAAAATTAAAATTTATGTTAGTATAAATATAATGAATTTTTTGAATAATTTAAAAGGCGACATCCAAGGCGGAATTATATCTTCAATCGTAGCGCTTCCGCAAGCGCTTGCTTTTGGTGTTGCAGTAGGTTTAGGTGCTTCAAGCGGTGTTTGGGGTGCTATTATTCTTTGTTTTATTGCAGGTTTGTTTGGGGGCAAGGTTCCTTTAATTTCAGGTCCTACAGGCCCTGTTACAATTATAACGGCATCGGTTGCTTCCGGTTTTCAGGGTGATTTATCTGCAATAATTTTAGTTTTGTTCTTATCTGCAATAATTCAAATTTTAATTTCCCTGACAAATGCGCCCTCTGTTGTTAAATACATTCCATATCCTGTAATATCAGGCTTTTTAAATGGTGTTGGAACAATATTAATTTTAATGCAATTAAACCCGCTTGTCGGGAATAAAACTTTATCAAATTCTTTTGAAAGTGTTAAATATTTAATTTTAAATTTAGGCTCAATTAATAAAACAGCCCTTATTTTGGGGGTTTTAACCTTATTTATTATTTTTATTATTCCAAAAAAAATATCAAGAATAATACCATCAGAATTAATTGCATTAATTTTAGTTACTTGTATTTCAATAAAAATTGGTGCAAATGTTGATAAAATTTCAAATATTTCAATTTCATTTCCAAGTTTTATAATTCCAAACTTTGATTTTGAATTAATTTCAAAAGCATTTCCTTATGCTCTAACTTTAGCTGTTATTTGTTCATCCGAAACAATGATGACCGGTTTGGTTGCTGACTCTCTAAAAGGGGAAAGAACAAATGCAAATAAAACCTTATTTTCTCAAGGTTTAGGGAATTTATTTTGCGCTCTAACAGGCTCTATGACAGGTTCTGCAGCTACCATGAGAACCGTTGCCGCTATAAATTCAGGTGCCTCAACAAGGCTTGCCGCTTTTATAAACCCTGTTATTTTAATTTTATTAATCACAATTTGTTCATCTTTTGTAAAAGAAATTCCTTTGTGCGTTTTAGCGGGCATTTTGATTAAAATAGGGCTTAATATAATTGATGTTAAACTTTTAAAAGTTATAAAATATGCGCCGAAAGATGACCTTATTATTTTATTTACTGTTTTCTTATTAACGGTATTTTATAATTTGATTTTTGCAGTTGGTGCAGGAATAACTTTAGCTGCGCTTTTATACGCTAAAAGGGTGGCAGATAAAACTAATTTAACAAAAACAACATATAATATAGAACCTGAAAATCTTCTATTAGAGGCTGAATTAACCAAAAATTATAAATATAAAATAAGGGTTGTTCATATAGACGGGCAATTTTTCTTTGGTTCTGCAACTCAAATTGTTTCTCAGTTTGATGAAATGCTTGGAACAAAATATTTGGTTATAAACTATGAATCAACTTCTTTGCTTGATATTTCTGCGGTTTTTGCGCTTGAAGATATTATTATAAGATTAAAAGCTCAGCACATTATTTTAATGCTTATTATAAAATCTGAAGCTGTTTTAAACCAATTAAAAGATTTAAACATCATTTCTCAAATAGGGGAAGAAAATGTTTTCCACACAGAAAAAGAGGCGGTTAATTTTGCAAAAAAGCATATAAAATTAAACCTTAAATAATAATTTCCCCTTGCCTTAAAACAATCGGTTTTTCACCTGTACATAAAACAACGGTTGAAGCTGTTCCTTTTGGGGGAATGTTATCTATTGGCTTAATTATTTTAATTTTATCGCCAAATTGTTTTATTGCTTCATCATAATTTTGAACTGGTTCCTTGTTTGATAAATTAAGAGAAGTTGTCGCTAAAACTCCCCCTTCAAAGTTTTTTGCAATATCTAAAAAACCATTATGGTTTGGAATTCTTATTCCAACAGTATTTTTATTTGATGTTATAAAAAGTGGGCAAATTTCCGTTTTTTCAAAAATAAGCGTAAGCCCCCCTGGGAAAAATTTATCTATCAAATTTTTAGCATAATCAGGAACATTTTTAATATAAGGATATAACTTTTGAATATCATCGCTCATTAAAATTAAGGGCTTAGTTCTATCTCTTCCTTTAAGTTCATAAATTTTATTTACCGTATCCTCATTTAAAGGGTGGCAGCCAATTCCCCAAACGGTGTCTGTTTCAAAGCCTAAAATATCATTTTTATTGTATTTCATTTTTACTTGCCCTATTAAATTTATTTTTAATTTTTGAAATTAATTCTTCCATATATTCAATTTTTAAAATGTGCGACAAACTAAAATATGAAATTGTCATAATAATTCCAACTAAAAGAAGCTTAATTAAGCCCATAATAAAATTCCATTCAATATATTTTGAATAAATATTTGAAATGAATGAACCAATTAAAAATGTTATTGCCGCCACAACAAGAATTTTAAAGCAGTTTGAAATTAAACTTTTATAGCCAATGCTTATTTTTCTTTTTAATAAAATAGTGAGCATTGAAGCATTAAACAAAGTTACAAGAGTGGTTGATAGGGCAATGCCGTTTATTCCCATTGGTTTTACCAAAAGCAGGTTTAAAAATATTTTTAAAATAATACACCCTATTGCAATTAAAAATGGGGTTTTAGAATCGCCATAAGAATAAAAAAGCCTTGTTGCACTATCTCTTACAACGTATGGAATGATTGATAAAGTTATAAAAAATAAAATGTCTGAAACCAAAATTGTCGCATCATAATCAAATGCGCCCCTTTGAAGTGCAAGCCTTATTGCATCTGTTCGAACAACAAAAATGCAAACCATCAAAAATGCACCTGCATAAATTAAGGTTCCAATTCCTTTTTTATAATAATGCCTTACGCCTTCTATATCTTTTTGCCCAACTAACCTTGAAAATAGAGGAAACAAAGGAACCAAAATTGCCGTTAACAATAACCCCACAGGAAATTGAAAAATTCTGTTCGCATAGCCAAAAGCAGTCCAAGCGCCTTCTTTTAAGTTAGATGAAAAGAACATATCAACATAAACGCCCAATTGCCCGATAGTTGAACTTAAAAAAGCGGGAAATAAAAGCTCTAATATTTCGTTAAAATTTTTATTTTTGAAAAAATCAAATGAAGGTTTAAATGAATAACCTATTTTTCTAACCACGGGCGCTTGCAATAAAAACTGTAAAATTGCGCCGAATAATGTTCCGACTGCAAGGTAAAAGCCTGTTTTATCGCCTTTTGTAATTAAAAGAACAATAATAACACCAACAGATAACATAGATGGCGAAATATTGGGCAGTAAAAACCTTTTATATGTAACCAAAATGCCGTAATATAAACCAATAACAGCACCTATTAAAATAATCGGCGACATTATTTTTAAAAGATATGATGCATAGCCTAAAAGTTCAGGGTTATCGCCATTTATAATTAATTGCATAACCTGATGAGGAAAAAAGAAACAAATTAAAGTTAAAATTAAAAATAAAATTATAGAAAATGTTTCAAACGTGTTAAAAAGTTTTTTGACGCTTTCATCGGGTTTGGTTGTAAAATCTTTAACTATTCTTGAAAAAACAGCAACCGTGGCACTGTGAAAAGGTCCGCCAACCCCGCCTAAAATAACCAATACAAGGGCAGGAATTTGATATGCATAAAAATAAGCATCTGAAACAACGCTTGCGCCATAATAATTTGCAACAACAATATCTCTTAAAAAACCGGCTATTTTAGATAGTAAAATTATAATTGCAATAAAACTCGCTGCCTTTAAAAGCCCTTGTCCTTCTCCGTTTTTAACCTGATTTGCGGGTTCACTCATCCTCTTTTGCTCCAAAAATTAAATAAAATTTAACTGTTTTTTTCTTGTCTTTTTCATCTAACGGTTTGAATGTAATTTTGTTTTTGCCGTCTTGTAAAAAGTTTGTAATTTCTGTTTTGATATATTTCTTGCTAAAGCCTGAAACCTCAGGGTTAAAATAATAATCGTTTATAAAAAATGCAAGGTTGGAAACTCTATCCGGGTTTTCAATTATTAAATAACAATGGTTTTTATCTTCTTTTAAAAGCTCTTTTAATTCATTTTTTAAAGGGCTTTTTGAGGGGTCAAGCGCATTTTTTGAAATTTCATTTCTCTTTTTAAAATAAAATTCTTGAACATAGTTCATATTAATTTCATTGTATGAAACATTTTTTGGAATTGTACCTAAATAAATTCCTTTATAATAGTGTTTTAAAATATTTTGATAGTTAACGCCATAACTTGCTAAATACCCTGCGCCATATTGGCTCATTCCAACTCCATGACCAAAGCCTGCGCCATAAATTGTAAATGAGGTTGGCAGCATTTTGCCTAATTTTGTTCTGTATACTTTTTTATGGTCTTCTTCTGAAATAATGCCGTTTGGTTTTGTTTCTTTCATTTTAAAAATGGCGTTGTCTTCTTGTTGTTCATCGTCATTTTTTTTATCTGCATCTTTTTCAACAATAAAATTTGCACTCGGCAAAAATGAACCGTTTTGCTTGAAAAGCCTTCTTATGGGAAGTTCTTTTGAAACAATATAGTTTCCTGAAAGAGATTTTATTTCAATTTCAAGGGCTTTATAGGAATTACCCCTTTTTGTGATTTTAATATCTTCTAAGCCGTAAAATTCTTTTTCACCTGTATATTTTGGAAAAACTGCCCCTGTTTTTGATTGTTCCAATAAAGTTTTTGCTAAGATTTCTTCAAGTTCAAATCTGTCAAATTTCTTTTCCCATCTGTATTTTGGCGAATTCATATCAAAAGAAGGGACTTTTTCTTTAAAATATTCTTCTAAATCTTTTTCGCTTTTTAATTCTTTCAGATTTTTATTATCTTGAATTGAAACTAAATATGGCTTATTAATTGTGCCATTGCCGTATGTATTCAAATAGCTTTCTGTTATGCCTGATGCAGTTGAAGAATATAGAGTTAAAATTATATCGTTATCATAAAGCGCATAAATTCCAAGGGTTTCATCTACCGCTTTATTTGAAATTGAGGTTTCACTGTTTGCCCCATAATAAACTTGACATGCGGTTGAATCGCAAACGTCATAATTTTTATAAGCGGTATTTTCACGGTTTGCATAATCTCTTGCTGCAATAGCTTGTGCTTTAAGTGCCTCAAGCCCGAAGGAAACAGGCATTTCGTTTGGCACAACGCCTTTTAGATAGCTTTGCATTGATAGCACATTGATTATATTAAATTTGTTGTCTTTAATTTGTTTTAGTTCAATTATGCCGTTGTAATAGGCGGGTGTTCCTTTTCTTTTTAAATTTTTAATGCCTATTTTACCCTCTCCTGATAATACAATAGGTCCTTTTGCTTCTTTTAAAATGTTTTTGCCGTCCAGATTGATATAAAAAAGACCGTTGGCAATTCTTGCATCTATCGTGGAATAAGGGTTTGCATCAAACTTTTCGCCTGATGTCATATCGATGATGCTTATATTTCCGTTTGGAATAAATGTGGCATTTATATATTCATAAGTTGAAAAAGAGTTGTTTGAAATACCCACTCTGACAGTTGTTTTTTCACCAACTACAGCATAAGCAGAAGGTGAAATCAGTGCAAAAATAAATAATAAAATCCAAAAAAACTTCCTCATAAGTTTAATTTTACAACAAAAAAACTTTACCCAAAGATAAAATTATTCTATTATAGGTTTGATGAAACAAAACAATTTTTTAACACCCTATATTTTTCTTTTTCCGGCATTTTTGTGCCTTGCTTTGTTTTTCTTTCTTCCTTTTTTTCAAACGGTTTTAATGAGCTTTTTTGATTATTCAAAAGATTTTTATACCCCCGTTTTTACAGGCTTTTCAAACTATATTCAAGTTTTTCAAAATAAAGTTTTTATTCAATCTGTTTTTAATACATTTTGGTTTTTAATTTTATGTGTGCCTTTTTTGGTTATTTTTCCATTATTTGTGGCAATTTTGATTGACCAAAAAATTAAATTTTCAAATCTCTATAAATTAATAATTTATATCCCCGTTGTTGTTTCGATTGTTGTTGTTGCAATAGCTTTTAAGTGGCTGTATCAGCCTGAAGGGTTATTAAATTATTTTTTGGGGTTAGTTCATATAAAACCTGTTAATTGGCTCACAAACCCAAACATTGCAATGTTATCTGTTGCCCTTGTTACAATTTTTAAGGGCATTGGCTATTATATGATGATTTATTTAAGCGCCCTTATGAGTGTTCCAAAAGAACTTTATGAAGCAGCAGATATAGACGGGGCAGGCTTTTTTAAAAAACACTTAACAGTAACAATTCCACACTTAATGCCTGTAATAGCCCTTGTTACGACAATAAGTTCAATTTCTGCGCTTAAAGTTTTTGTTGAAATTTATGTTATGACAAAAGGGGGACCATTAAATTCAACAAAAACCATTGTTTATTATATTTATGAAAACGCTTTTGAAAGTTTGGAACTTGGAATGGCAAGTGCCGCTTGTGTTATTTTGCTTATTCTTGTTACCATTTTTTCAACAATAAACATTTTGTGTTTTGAAAGGGATAAATACGGCCTATGAAAAACATAAAAGGGGTTTTTATTCACCTAACTTTAATTTTAATTTCACTTTTTTGCTTGTTACCTTTTTTATGGTTAACATCAACTGCAATGAAAGGTGCAAGTGAAAACATTTTTCAATACCCGCCTGTTTTAATTCCAAAGTTCCCGACTTTTAATAATTTTTATGAAGTTCTAAAAGCGGTTCCAATTATAAAATATGCAATAAACAGCTTTATTGTTGCAAGTTTTACCGTTATTTTAAATTTAATTTTTTCTTCTCTTGCTGCATACCCTTTAGCCAGAATGAATTTTAAGGGCAAAAATGCGGCGTTTTTCCTTATTTTATTAACCCTTATGATTCCCTTTCAAGCTATCATGCTCCCTCTTTATATAATTATTTTAAAAATGAATTTAATTGATTCAATTTCAGATTTCAGCGGCTATCTTGGAATGATTTTGCCTTTTTGTGTTAATGCCTTTGGTATTTTTCTTTTAAGGCAAGCCTTTTTAACCATTCCAAAAGAACTTGAAGAATCTGCTTTTATTGATGGGTGCAATTCTTTTCAAATTTTCACTAAAATTTTATTACCCCTAATAAAACCTTCACTTTCCGTTCTTGCAATTTTTACATTTGTTGGAAGCTGGGGCGAATTTTTATGGCCAAGCATTATCTTAACCAAACAAAGCCTATTTACCTTGCCTGTCGGTATCAATGAACTTCAAGGTGCATTTAGCGCAAATTACAGGCTTATTGCAGCAGGTTCCATTGTTTCAATTATTCCTATTTTAATTTTCTTTATCTCTCTTCAAAAATACTTTATTAAAGGTGAAAATGAAGGTGCTATTAAAGGCTAGCATGCCAATTTTTGCATAATTAAAGAAAAAATTTTAAAAAAAAATATAAAATATTTAAAAAACTGCCCAAAATTCAACCATAACAAGCATTTTAGCTTTTTATCCAAACCCTTTATCCAAAGGTGTTTTGAACTAATTCTCAAGTATTAATACCAATGGGCGATAAAATGCCTGAAAAAGTACGCTATCATAATATTGTGAGTCGATGAAACCACTGTTATCTTATTCGGGGTTGCGATTAAAAATTTTGAACAGGAAAAATGATTTTGTCGGCTCATTCTTTATGTAGATTTAGCAAAAAAGAAGCCTTTGAGGGAGGCTTCTTTTTTAATGTCATGTTTTATTTTTATTGTATACAACTGTTTGTGCAGAATTAAAAACAACAATCTGAAATAAGTTTTCTTTGTCAAATTTTAACAAAATGACAAATTTTATCTCCTGAGGCAGCGCACGTATGTTGTAAAAGAACGCGAGTTGCTGTCGCGGTAACCAAACTCAAAGTTCTGCCCCCAGGCTAACCCAGAAGTGCCCAACGAAACGACCGAGCCAGACCAATAGCCGCTAGTACTTTCACCTAGGTTGATAAGTGGTGCATTTACAAATAATGATGCAATTTCATCTCTATCAGGCAACCTTAAGTCTTCCCCCATAGTTTTACATGCCGTTGGTGCATCTATTTCGCCTTCTGTTTCTGTATATTGTTTTACTTTTGATGTGTAATCTGTATTGTACGGAATTGGCGCTACGACAACAGGACTTTTATTGTAGAAAGCCGTGATAAATCCGACATCTTTACCTACTTGATTAGGTCCCTCCGCACCGTTTAGGTCGTATATAAAGTTAACACACATTTTGTTTTGAGTGTAGTGGTTAGCTGTTGTATCTGAACTACATAATGGGTTATAAAATACCGCTATTGATTCACCATTCACAGTTTCAAATGCAGCCGCTTTTGTATCTGCCATATCGCCATCTTCGCCTGAATTATGTCTTCCGTTTAAAAGCTTAGCATTTAACTCTTTCATCTTAGTTGGAAAATTAATTTCAGAAACTGCATCTAGTGTTGTAATTTTACTTGGAATACCGCAAGATGAAAGCTTATCGGGTCCGCAAACGTTATTTATTTTGTAAACTTTTGATAAAGCATCTAAAATAAAACTTTCAGCAGCTGTGTCTGCTGTTGCATTTCCGTCTTCACCTTCCGTATACGTTCCATAACCACCCAACGTATTCATCTGCCCAATAGCTTGCGCTAGTCTTGCATGGAGAGCTTTCTTTTGTGCATCCCATGCTTTTTCGTTAACATTCACAAGTAAACTTGGCAAAGTAATCGCTGCCACAATTCCAATAATTGCCAAAGTTATCAACACTTCAGCAAGTGTAAAACCTCTAAACTTTTTCATATTTTCTGCTTTCCTTTCAACTTTTGCATCAATTTGTTTAAATTTGGTGCAATCCAATGAAAGTCTAATACCCGGAACACTTTTTACTTGTTCAAATAACTGCAAAATTCTTTTTTCCAATCTTGAACAAAAACCAAAACAATGCTATATTAATAAAAAGACCTGAAATGCACCAAATTTAAACATTTTGGTGCATTTTTTATTATCAAATTCCCCCCCCCCCCCACAAAAGTAGGTTGGGCTTTCAGCCCAACATCATCAAGCTGTTTTTTTGCGCCAATTTTGAAATATTGAAAAACAAACAAGCGCCATTTTTAAATGACGCTTGTTTGAAAATGAAGTTAAAAAGTATAAAATATTTAATTCTTAATGCAACGTACATAGTAAGGATTGGTTCGAGTATTGCGACTACGACCGCCTTGAGGGAAGTCTTGACACCAACCTAATCCTTTGGCGCCCAATGATATAATTGAAGATGACCAATAAATGCTATTGCTATCTCCTAAATTAATTAAGGGTGCATTTATAAAAATTGATGCAAGTTCATCTCTGTTAGGAAGCCTTAAATCTTCTCCCATAGCCTTACAAGCGGCAGAGGCATCAATGCTTCCCGTATCTTCCGAATATTGAGGTACTGTTGAAGTGTAATCTTTGTTATATGGCACAGGTGCAACTACAACAGGGTTTTTATTGTAAAAAGCGGTAATAAAGCCAACGTCTTTGCCAACTTCGTTTGGACCTTCGTTGCCATTTAGGTCATATACAAAGTTGACACACATTTTGTTTTGAGTGTAGTAAGCAATGGTTTCATCTGAACTGCATAGCGGATTATAAAAAACGGCGATTGATTCACCGTTAACAGTTTCAAATGCAGCAGCTTTTGTATCTGCCATATCGCCATCTTCACCTGCTTGATGACGACCATTTAACAATTTTTCGTTCAACTCGCTCATTTTAGTTGGAAAATTAATTTCTGATACTGCACCCAACGTTGTAATTTTACTTGGAATACCACAAGAGCTTAATTTATCAGGTCCGCAAACATTGTTAATTTTGTAAACCTTTGATAGAGCATCTAAGATAAAACTTTCAGCTGCCGTATCTGTTGTTGCCTTTCCGCTGGTGTCTTCCGTATAGGTACCATAACCACCAAGTGTGTTCATTTGCCCTATTGCTTGAGCCAACCTTGCATGGAGAGCTTTTTTCTGTGCATCCCATGCTTTTTCGTTAACGTTCACAAGTAAACTTGGCAAAGTAATCGCTGCAACAATTCCTATAATTGCCAAAGTAATAAGAATTTCAGCAAGTGTAAAGCCTGTTTTTTTCATAATATTTAATACCCTTTTTACCTTTTGTTTATTATTTGTATTTAATTAATTTGTATTGAAAATAAGAAAATTTATTTTCTTACGCAACGTACGGAGTATGTTACAGAGCGCGCATTTCTTGCGCGATAACCGCCGTTAAATAGTTGTCTCCATGCAAGCCCTGAAGCGCCTGATGATATTATGGAGCTTGACCAGTAGTTGTTTATGCTTTCGCCAAGGTCTATTAGTGGTGCATTTATATATAGCGAACCTATTTCATCTCTGTTGGGCAGCCTTAAATCTTCTCCCATTGTTTTGCATGCGCTTATGGCATCTATTGTATTTGCATTGTCGCTATACAAAGGTACGGTTGCAGAGTAATCTTTATTATAGGGAATGGGAGCTACAACTACAGGGTTTTTGTTGTAGAAAGCTGTTATGAATCCTACATCTTTACCTATTTGATTTGGTCCTTCGCTACCATTTAAGTCATATACAAAGTTAACGCACATTTTGTTTTGAATGTAGTGATTTGTTGATGAATCCGGGCCGCACAACGGATTATAAAAAACTGCTATTGATTCGCCATTAACTGTCTCAAAGGCTGAAGCTTTTGTATCTGCAACAGTGCCAATTTCGCCTGTTGTATAACTTCCGTTTGTCAATTTTTCATTCAATTCACTTATTTTTGTTGGAAAAGTTAACTCTGTTGTTCCGTTTAAGGTTGTAATTTTACTTGGAATACCACAAGAGCTTAATTTATCAGGTCCGCAAACATTGTTAATTTTATAAACTTTAGATAGCGCATCTAATATAAAACTTTCAGCGGCAGTATCTACGGTTTCTGCATCTGTTTCACCTTTTGTATAGGTTCCATAGCCCCCTAGGGTGTTCATTTGTCCTATTGCTTGCGCTAGTCTTGCATGCAATGCTTTTTTCTGAGCGTCCCATGCTTTTTCGTTTACGTTTACAAGTAAACTTGGCAAAGTAATTGCGGCGACTATGCCAATAATAGCTAAAGTAATAAGAATTTCAGCCAATGTAAAGCCTTTTTTCTTTTTCATAAATAATTACCTTTCTATTGCTAAATAATTCCAATAGGAATATATGGTAAGTAATACTTCACATATTCTAATCTTATCATTATTTTATATTGCCTTCAATGTGTTATGTGGATTTTATCCTTTCAACTTTGCACCAATTTGAACGAATTTGTTGCAATACCTTAAAAGCTTTACCATTTGATTGTTTTCGCTACAATAGATATTAAAATTTTCAAACTTTTCCCCTCTTGAACTAATCTAAAAACAATGCTATATTGAGAAAAAGAAGATAAATGCACCAATATCGTTCATTTTGGTGCATTTTTCATGTTTAAAATTAAGTAGGTTGGGCTTTCAGCCCAACATCATCACGCCGTTTTTATTGAAACATCGAAAAACAAAAGAGCGCCACTTAAAAAAAGTGACGCCAAAGATAAAATAATAAAGTTGAAAAGAAACTTATTATTCATTGGACAAAAAAGAGTCTTTTTGTTTGGTCTTGTCACATTTTAGCAAAATGACAAATTTTTTATCTCCTGAGGCAGCGCACGTAGAGCGTACTAGAACGACCGCCACGGTTACGGTAGCCAGTATCGAAGCGCTGGTCCCAGGCTAACCCAGAAGTGCCCAGCGAAATGACCGAGCCCGACCAATAGCTATAGCCGATAGTGCCTTTATCTAAGTTGATAAGAGGGGCATTTACAAAGAGTGATGCAAGTTCATCTCTATCAGGAAGCCTTAGGTCTTCTCCCATGGTTTTGCATGCTGTTGGTGCATCTATTTGACCTTCTGTTTCTGTATATTGTTTTACAGTTGATGTATAATCTGAACTATATGGAATTGGCGCTACAACGACTGGGCTTTTGTTATAAAAAGCTGTGATGAAGCCAACATCTTTACCTACTTGGTTTGGTCCTTCTTCACCATTTAAGTCATATACAAAGTTAACACACATTTTATTTTGAGTAAAATGTGCGGTTAAAGTATCTGAACTGCATAAAGGGTTATAAAAAACTGCTATTGATTCACCATTAACTGTTTCAAATGCTGCAGCTTTTGTGTCTGCCATATCACCGTCTTCACCTGATACATGGCTTCCATTTAATAGCTTAGAGTTCAACTCTTTCATCTTAGTTGGAAAATTAATTTCAGAAACTGCATCCAATGTTGTAATTTTACTTGGAATACCGCAAGAAGAAAGCTTATCTGGTCCACAAACGTTATTTATTTTGTAAACCTTCGACAACGCATCCAAAATGAAACTTTCAGCTGCGGTATCTGTTGTTGCGGTTCCGTCTTCATCTTCCGTATACGTTCCATACCCACCGAGGGCGTTCATCTGCCCTATTGCTTGAGCCAGTCTTGCATGAAGTGCTTTCTTTTGAGCATCCCATGCTTTTTCGTTTACATTCACAAGTAAACTTGGCAAAGTAATTGCTGCAACAATACCTATAATTGCCAAAGTAATCAAAACTTCAGCAAGTGTAAACCCTTTTTTCTTTTTCATATTTTCTGCTTTCCTTTCAACTTTGCACCAATTTGAGTAAGTTTGATGCAATGGGTTAAAAGTCTTGCCATTCGCCTGTTTTTGGCATGAAAGAAATTAATAATTCAAACTTTTTCCCTCTTGAATTAAGATGAAAATAATGATATATTGAGAAAAAGAAGATAAATGCACCAAGATTACTCATTTTGGTGCATTTTTGTTGGTTATATTTGTTATTTTTTCGGGTTTTTATTTTGTTTGTGCAATTTTACTTCTCGCAATTTCTGTTTGAAGGGTTTTGATTGCAAAGTTTAGTTGGCTGTCTGTGTTTGAGATTTGATCTTCTTTTGTTATTTGAATCAGATAATCGGGTTGGATGCCTTTTTTGTTGATGTCTATGTTTAATGGGGTCAGGTATCTTGCTATTGTTAGGTTTAACCCTGTGTTGTTTGGCATTGGGAATACTTTTTGAACCAGTCCTTTACCAAACGTTCTGGTGCCTATAATTAGCGCTCTTTTATTATCTTTTAGTGCGCCTGAAACAATTTCAGAGGCAGAGGCTGATTCTGAATCTACAAGAACTGCCATTGGTTTTTCGTAGGTGTAGCCTTTGTCGTGGGTTTTATAAATATTTTTTTTACCGCCTCGGCTTAAAACCGAAACTATATCTTTATCTTTTAAGAATAAATCTGCAACAAAAACCGCATTTTGAAATAAGCCGCCGGTGTTGCCTCTTAAATCAAGAATAAGGGCGTCTGTATCTTTAACTTTATCAAGTGCTTCAATAAATTCAATCGGAGTGTCATTTGAAATGAAGCTTGAAATCTTAATATAGCCGATTTTTTTGTCAATAATTTCAGATTTGACGGTTTTAATTTTAATTTCTGTTTTTTTAATTTGTTTTATAAATTTTTTATCACCCCTCATAACTTCCATATTAACTGTTTCCATTTCAGGGTTTTTAATATATGTTGCAATTTGAACCAAGCTTTTGCCTTGAACATTATTGCCGTTTACTTTGGTTATCATATCGCCGGATTTCAACCCTGCAAAATCGGCGGGGGTGCCTTTTATGACGTTTATAATTATAATTTTCCCCGCACTTGAGGCTATATTGATGCCTATACCGTAAATTTTAGAATTGATGCTTGAATTTTGTTCTTCAAATTCTCTTTCATCCAAAAATCTTGAATATGGATCATTCAAACTTGCAAGCATTGTGTTTATTGCAACTTTGGCATCTTCCTCGTCTTTAATTTTGTCTGCATAGCGTACTTTGAAGCGATAGAGTTCATCTTCTGCGGAATTTTTATCCCAATAATTTTTCTTAATCACTCTGTATGAATCAAAAAAAAGTTCAGTGGGGCTGACTTCCTCATTTGCTATTTCATTTTTTGGCTTAATTTCTGTTTTTTCTTCTTTTATAAAAAATGGGTTATTTAGCACCAAAAATAGAAAAAATGAGGCTGAAATAAGTAAAATATATTGTTTTTTTGCATGTTTTGAAAGCATTTTCTTTTTCGTTTTTAATTATTTTGTATCGTTGTTATTATTGACCCCGTTTGGCATCAAACGGTATCCGCCGCCGTATATTGTTTCGATGTATTTATTTTTATATTCTGAAATTTTATCAACTTTTGCTCTCAGGTGTCTAATATGCACTCTGATAGTATCAACATCTTCATTATCGCTATAGCCCCATACTTCTTTTAAAAGAGTTTTGGATGACACCATTGTTGAATTATGTTGCATAAGAACGCTCAAAATTTCAAATTCTATGGGGGTTAACTTTGTTTCTTTGTCTAAAATTCTAACTGTATAGCTTTCAGGAATTAATGTTATATCCCCTGCTGTTAAAAGTTCTTTTACTCTGGTTGATTCAGGTGCTTTTTTAACCCTGTTTAAAAGGGCAAGAACTCTTGCTTTTAATTCTTCTATTTCAAACGGTTTTGTTAAGTAATCATCTACGCCTGAATTAAAGCCTTTTAATTTGTCATCTAAGGCATTAAGTGCTGTTAGCATGATAATCGGAATATCTTTTGTTTCTTTGTTTTGTCTTATTTTCATAGCTAAAGAAAAGCCATCTACTTCAGGCATCATTACATCTAAAATAATTAAGGTAATATCTTCCTGCTTCAAAATTGCATAACCTTTAATCGGGTCAGATGCAGTTAAGCAAGTGTATCCTGATAATTCAAGGTTAACCTTAATTAATTCCAAAATGGCTTTGTCATCATCTATTGCAAGAATTTTTATCATAGAAAAATTTTATAACAAAATAGTTAATTAGTATTATACTTTTTTTGTAAAATAATGTTAAAATTATTCAGGCAAAAACAAATTTTTGACATGTTTTTGTTTTTTGCATATAGTGTAAAATGTTGAAAATTTTTTCAGCAAGGTTAAAGAGAAAATTTTTTAGGAGGAATATGAATTGGCAGTAACAACACCTATGGGCTTTAGTGATTGCAAAAATCAAACCTATCTTGGAAGACATGTATTAGCAGAATTTTTTGAATGTGACCCCAATATTTTAAATAACCCCCAGTTAATTGAAAAGTTTATGACAGATGCCGCCTTAGAATGTGGTGCAACGATTGTGGAAAAATGTTTTCACATGTTTAACCCTTACGGTGTTTCAGGCGTCATTATTATATCAGAAAGCCATTTAGCAATTCACACTTGGCCTGAATTAGGGTATGCAGCAGTAGACCTTTTCACTTGCGGTGAAAAATGTGACCCTAAGGTTGCCTATGAATTTCTTAAAAAATGTTTTAGCTCTAAAAATGCTTCATATTCGCAGTTGAATAGAGGTGTGCTTGACGGCAAAAATTTATCCGTTGAACATACACCTTTTTATATAAGCGTACAAAGCTAAAATTGCTTAATAAATTGTATGCAATAAGTTTTTTATGATACCATTTAATTCAAATGGAAAACTTTTACGTTGAAAAAATGAATTTAGGGCATCTTGATGATGTAATGGAAATTGAATCAAAGTGTTATGGTAAACATCATTGGAGTCGGGCTTCTTTTGCATCAGAGTTGGATAACCCTTGCGCAGTTTATTTAACCGTCATAAATGAAGATAAAAAGTGTGTCGGTTATATGGGTGTGTGGCGAATAATAGATGAAGCGCATGTTACAAACCTTGCCGTGCATCCTGATTTTCAAGGTAAAAGTTTGGCGCATTTTTTAATTTTGTCTTCTTTAAAAAAATGTTATGAGGATAAAATTAAATATATGACATTGGAAGTTAGAAAATCCAACGAAAGAGCCAAACACGTATATGATAAGTTTGGTTTTAAATCTCTTGGAATAAGAAAAAAATACTATCAAGATAACAATGAAGATGCTATTATAATGTGGACGGAAAATATCTTTAGTGAAAAATATAAAGATATTTACAATAGAAATAAAGAATATCTTTTGGAAAAGAACTTTAAAATATGAACAAAAGGCTTGTTGGAGAATACCGTGAATTTATTTTTAAGGGTGAAAAAACACCTTTTAGTTTAGGTGCTCTTGCTGTTGCGGTTTTTTGTACCGTTCTTTTAATAGTTGCAACATTTACCAAACTTGATGTCAACTATTGGTGGCCTGTTTTTGGTGATGAAGGCTTAACTTTTGTTTTAAAAAAATATCCGCTGGTGCCGCAAATTCCTGTTATTATGGCGACTGCAGCAATTTTGGGTGCAAGGTTTGGCACATTAGTTATGCTTTTTTATCTTTTAATCGGTTTTTTCTTGTGGCCGGTTTTTGGTTTTGGCGGCGGTATAGGGTATGTTAAAAGCTATTTTTTCGGCTACATTCTGGGCTTTTTTATTGCAAATATTTTTGTCGGAAGAATTTTATCTCATAAATATAGTTTAATGCATATGCTTTATGCAAGTGTGATTGGCGTTTTATCCATTCATATATGCGGCATTTTGTATTCTTTAATTTTGGAGCTTTTTAAATTTTCAGGCGTTGCACCAAATTTTAAAACACTTTTGAGCCATATAACCTACGATACTGTTTTTTCTTTTGCGGCGATTGTTCTTGTAAAACCTGTAAAATACATTTTATGGATTGCAATGAAAAATGAACCTAAAAGGCAAAAGGTTGTAAAAGAAGAAATTATAAAAGAGAATGTTTAAAATTTTTCATTAAGTTTGTTTAAAACTTTATCTATGACTGATTCCCAATCACCTTCATTATCTTGTCTGTATATTTCAACGCTTTCATACCAAATAGATTTTTTATCCTCTATAAACCAGCGCCATTCGTTTGAATATGGCAGCATGACATAGGTGGGAACATTCAGCGCGCCTGCCATATGAACCGGAGAAGAATCGATTGAAATTAACAAGTCGCAATTTTTTAATATGGCAGCGGTATCTTCAAAAGTGTTGATTTGTTTGTACATATCAACAACAAAAGGATAATTTTCAATTTCTCTATGGGCTTCATCTTTTTGAATTGAATAAAACATAACTTTGTCTTTATACTTTTCAAAAATAGGTTCAAATTTGTTGATTGGCATAGATCTGTTGAAAAAAGTTCTTGTGCCTTCACGATTACCATGCCAGTTTATCGCAACTTTTGGTTTTCTTATATCGAAAAATTTTAACTTAAACTTATTTATAAGTTCGTCACTAATTTCTAAATAGCCTTTTTGCCCCGGCACAAAATTTGTAAAATCAAGGTTGAAAAATTTTAAAATATGCATAGGGGTTATTGCGTAGTCAAAATTGGTGAAAACAATATCAGAATCAATTACTTCAATAAAGGGGTAGTTTGATTTTATTATAGAATGAAGTGTTTTTGGCAAAAGGGCATAAATTTTTTTAAAATTGCCAATTAAATAATCAAAATATCTTGCAAACATAATCATATCGCCTAAGCCGCCTGTTGCAAAAATGCATAAAGAAGAATCAGGGTGGGGTTTTCCGTCCCATTCGTTTTTGTAAAAATCAGGCATGATTTTTGTCATGTGCTTAACGTATAAGGGATAGCCTCTTTCAAAATCTTTAACCATTAAATAACTCATCGCAAGCGAATATTTTGGTTGTGGTGAGTTTGGATTTTGTAAAACCGCTTTTTTTAAGTATTTAATTGAATCATTAAAAAGATGCAATTTTCTTGACATAATGCCTAAATTAAAGTTTGGCGAAAAGAAATCTTTAAGATTTAGTGCTTTTTTATAGCAATCATAGGCTTCGCTCCATCTGTTTAATTCCTCTAAAACCAAGCCGAAATTATTCCAAGCAACATAATCGTTTGGGCATAGTTTTAATAAAATTTCAAAAAATTCTATCGCTATGTCGAATTTTTTTAATTTTTGAGCAAGATTTGTTATATCTCTTAGAATATATATATCTTTGGGGTTGTTTTCATGCATTAAAAGTTTTAGACCAAGCATAGCATCATCGTTATGTTTAGAAAGCAATGCTTTTTCTAATGTTCTTGCAAAATAATCGTTATAATTTTCTACAACCGATTGAATTAAATGAATTTGTGCTAAATCATATTTTTTTAGCAAATAATAACAAACACCAAGCTCCCCTTCCGATGTAGGGCTTTTTTCTAAATTGTAGGTTTTTTCAAGGTATTTTAAAGCTTTTTCGAATTGTTTAAGCTCAATAAAGCACAACCCCTTATATCTTAGTGCAGAAGGGTTATTCTCATCTTCTTTTAAAATTTCGTCCAAGAGAAAAAGCGCATTATCATACTTTTTCTCTTTAAATAGTTTGATTGCTTTTTCAAGTTGTTCCATTCTTTTATTTTAACAAATTATTTTAAAAGTTCATGAGCTGTTTTTACGATATTTTCTACAGTAAAGCCAAATTCTTTAAATAAAATGTCACCGGGGGCTGATTTTCCAAAGGTATCCATTGTAATGGATTTGCCTTCAAAGCCCATATATCTGCCCCAGCCAAATTTGCTTAAAGCTTCAATTATAAGACGTTTTTTATTGTTTGAAGGAAGCACGCTTTCTTTATATTCTTCCGTTTGTTCTTCAAAAAGTTCCATAGAAGGCATTGAAACAACCCTTGCATCTATGTTTTGTTTTAAAAGTTCTTCTCTTGCACTAATTGCAAGGTTAAGTTCAGAACCTGTTGCTATCATGATTAAATCAGGCTCTTGTTTTGTTTCTTTTTCAACAATATAAGCGCCTTTTAGGGCAGCATCGCCCGTGTTTTTTAATTGCGGTAAATTTTGCCTTGATAAAATTAAAGCAACCGGTGTTTTTTGGTGAGTTAAGATGTATTTCCAAGCTGCCCAAGTTTCTTTATAATCTGCCGGACGGAAGGTTATAAAGTTTGGCATTGAACGAAACATTGCGATATGCTCAACAGGTTCATGGGTTGGACCATCTTCGCCCACACCTATTGAATCATGGGTAAAAATGTATGTTACCGGTAATTGCATTAAAGCTGATAATCTTGCCATAGGCTTTAGATAATCGCTAAATACAAAAAATGTTGAAACAAAAACTTTAACACCGCCATATAAAGCCATGCCGTTTGCAATGCCCGCCATTGCAATTTCACGAACGCCGAAGTGAATATTTTGTCCTCTGTAATTTTCGCTTGAAAAATCACCCAGACCCTTCATTTCTGTTTTATTTGAGGGGGCAAGGTCTGCTGAACCTCCAAACAAATTTTTAACTCTATCTTTTAATTTAGATAAAATTTCACCGGATGATGTTCTTGTTGCATTTGCTTTATCTTCAAATTTTGATAATTCTTCATCTTCAATAAGTTTTGTGTAATCGGGATTAAAATATTCTTCCCATAAGGTTTTCATTTCAGGGAATTTAGTAAAATATTCTTCTTTAAGTTTTTCAAATTCTTCTTGTTTTTTAATCTTTTTATCTAAAAATTGGGCACAGTTTTCATAGACATCAAGAGGAATAACAAACGGGTCGTATTCCCAAGCTAAATTTTTTCTTAAATCACAAACATTGTCTTCACCTAAAGGCTCTCCATGGCATTTTGCCGTACCTTCTTTTGGTTTGCAACCGTAACCGATTTTTGTGTTTATTTTAATAAAGGAAGGCTTTTCTTTTTGGTTTTTAGCGTTTGAAATTGCTTCATTTATTGAGTCGATGTCGTTTCCATCCGCTACTTCTTGAACAAAAAAGCCAAATGCTTCCATTTTTTTCTTAATATCTTCCGTAAATGCAAGGTCTGTTGAACCTTCGATTGTGATGTTGTTTGAATCGTATAGAACTATTAATTTATTTAATTTTAAAGTGCCTGCTAAAGACAGGGCTTCGTTTGAAACGCCTTCCATAAGGCATCCGTCACCGGCTAAAACGTAGGTGTAGTTATCTATAACTTTGTAATTTTCTTTATTAAAAACGGATGCTAAATGAGCTTGCGCCATTGCCATGCCGACGGCCATTGAAATTCCTGCACCCAAAGGACCTGTTGTTGCTTCAACACCGGGGGTTTGCTTATATTCAGGATGCCCCGGAGTAATAGAGTTTAATTGTCTAAAATTTTTAATATCGGACATTTTAATGTCAAATCCAAAAAGGTGATTTATTGAATATAAGAGCATTGAACCATGCCCTGCTGATAATATAAATCTGTCCCTGTTTTGCATTTTTAAATTTTTGGGGTTAAAGTTCAGATGATAGGCATATAGTGAAAAAACGATAGGAGAAGCACCAAGCGGCATGCCGGGGTGCCCTGATTTTGCTTTTTGAATAGCATCGGCAGATAAAATTCTCATTGCATTAACTGTTTTTTCATCAATTTGTCTCATCTTTAAATTCAAATTCCTCATATAAACCTATTACAAAGCTTTTTCTACTATAACACTTAAATGGTAAAAAATCTTGTCGTTTTAAGAAAAATAACAGAATTTATTTATTTATGTGTTTATGATATTTTAAACTCTATGGAAAATAGTGCTTTTAAAAAGTTAATCAGAAAGAAAGAAATAAAAGTTTCAGTAATTATCCCTGTTTATAATGTTGAAAAATATGTTGAAAGGTGTTTAGAAAGTGTTATTCAACAAACATTAAAAGAAATTGAAATAATAATTATAAATGACGGTTCGAAAGATAATTCATCTAAAAAAATTGAAAAATTTTTAGGCGACGATAGAGTTATATATGTTAAAACCGAAAATAAGGGGTTGAGCGCCGCAAGAAACAGAGGTTTGAAAATTGCAAGAGGTGAATATATCGGTTTTGTTGATTCAGATGATTATATTGACCTTGATTTTTATGAAAAACTTTATAAAAGAATTAAAGAAACAAACGCCGATATTGCAGCTGCAAGCATTGTAAGGCACCATGGGACATTTGAAAAGTGGCGAGTTAATTATGATTTGAATAAAACCACAACCGATAAAAACGAAATGTTTAAATTGGTTAAATACCCTAATCAGTCTTATGTTTGGAACAAAATATACAAAAAAGAATTTTTAGATTCAATTAATTTTGAATTTATGGAAGGCGTTTATTATGAGGATGTTTTAGCGCAATCAAAACTTTTGGTTGAATGTAAAAAGCTTGCAACGGTTACGGGTACAAATTATTACTATATGGTAAACGACGGAGCTTCGATAGTTAAAAGCAAGCAAACAAAGAAAAAACTTTCAGACTCTTATAACAATAAAAAACATGCGCTTGAGGTAATAATTAAAAATAATATTAAAATTCCTTCACGTGAGTATTTTATTAAAAAAAGCGAATTTAGTTTGTTTAATTTTCCGATATTAAAAATAAAAGAAAATTTGAAAACAAAAAAAGAACTTTTTCTTTTATTTAACATATTGCCCGTTCTTTATATAAAACAAACAAATTTGACTTTAATTAAGATATTTTTTAAAAGACTTTTTTCAATAAGCAACATTGATTCTCACATTTTGCTTTATTTCCTTTTTTTGAGGTTGAATTTCAAATATAAAGCAAAAACTAAGGTTCCGATTATTAGTGATTCAGGCATTAATTGTGCAAAAAGAGATGTTAAAATTATCGCTTCATTAACAACTTTTCCTGATAGAATTAACTCGGTTGCAACCACAATAAAAACCATAATGAATCAAACCGTTAAAGCGGATGAAATAAACCTTTATTTAGCTGTTGAACAGTTTCCAAACAAAGAAAACGACCTTCCAACCGAGCTTTTAAAACTAAAAGATTACGGGCTTAAAATAAAATTTTGCAACGATATAAAATCTTATAAAAAAATTATTCCTGCCTTAAAGGAGTATAAAAATGATATTATAATAACTTTTGATGATGATATTTATTATGAAAAAGATACGATTGAAACCTTATATAATTCATATCAAAGAAACCCGAAAGTTATTCAGGCAAACAGAGTTTGGCATGTTAAACTTGATGATAACAAAGTGATACCTTTGGATAAAAGTTTTTTATATTGGAATGAAGAAAATTACAGAACTCCAAGCTTTTTTAATACAATTATAGGCTGCGGCGGTGTTTTGTATCCTCCAAATTCTCTTGATGAAAGAGTTTTGGATGAAGATATTTTTACAAAAATTATTCCCACTCAAGATGATATTTGGCTGTGGGCAATGGCGGTTTTAAAGGGTACTAAAATTAAATTAAATAAAGGATATGCAAGTAATCTTTTAACCGTTGAAAATACTCAAAATTCAGGGCTTTGTAAGTTAAATAACAGAAAAAATAAAGGATTATCAGGCAAAGACGGTTTCAATTTAATGGTTGAAAACTACCCTGAAATTTTGGAAATTCTAAAAAAAGAAGTATAAAAAAAACGGCAATCTTTTTAGATTAGCCGTGATGGATAGAATTAGTATTACGGAGTTTATAGAGGAGTTTACATCATCTATAATAACCCTCAAAAACAATTTTTGCGTCATGGGGCAAGTTTTTTAACAAAAGTTTTACAAATGTTTACAAATAATTGATTATATATTGCTATAGCTTGCTAAAAGCTGCATTTCAAGAAATATTAAATAAAAAAAGTTTACTTGTTTTATATATTTAAAAGGCGCCTTTTTATTGGCGCCCTTAGTTTTTATTTTTGAATTATTTCAATTTCGTTTCCGTCAGGGTCTTCAATGAATGCTATTTTCATTTTTTTAACATCATTTTCACCCTTTAAAACAATATCAAACGGTTCGTATAAATATTTATACCCAAGTTCATTTACTTTCTTTGTAAATTCTTCAAAGTTATCAACTTCAAAAGCAAAATGCCCAAAGGCTTCACCGTTTACATATTTATTTTCAGGCTTTTCAAAGTTTTCGGTCAGTTCAATTTCAACGCCTGTGATTTCATCTTTAAGATAATAAAGCGTGCAATCTTCTAAATCTGCCTTGTAGCTTAATTTTAAGCCCAATAGTTCAGTATAAAACTTCATTGATTTATTAATATCAAATGACCTTATCATTGAATGTAAAAATTTCATTTTATACTCCCGACTAAAGTGCCATTGCTTTTTTGGTTCTTCTTAAAACTTTGTCTTTGCCTAAAATGGTTAAAATACCAACCATATCAGCACCTCTTGTTCTGCCTGTAACAGCAGCCCTTATTGCCCACATGGTTTCTTTTGGTTTGTAGCCAAAGTTTGCTTTGAAATCATCTCTTAATTTTTGAAGGTCATCATGGAGTTCTTGTTCGTTAGTAAAATCCCATTTTTGAGCAAGTTCAATAAATTTATTCAAAACATTTTTTGATAATTCTGTTGTTAAAAGTTCTTTAACTTCATCTAAGGGAACATCTTCGCCAAAGAAATACGGAACATCTTTTTGAATGTCTTTTAGGGTGGTTAAAGGTTCTCTTGTAATTTCAACCATTTTTTCAAGCTTTTCTCTCGATAATTCTGAAAGGTCATAATCTGATAAAAACGGAATTATCATATCGGTTAATTTTGAAATATCCATTTTTTTAATGTATTGACCGTTCATCCAGTTTAATTTGTCGTATTCAAAAATTGAATTTGAGCTTGAAATTTCTTTAATTCTAAAATCTTTTGCAATTTCATCAACTGTTTTAATTTCAACTGAATCGCTTGGTGCCCAGCCTAAAAGTGCAACAAAGTTAATTAGAGCATCTGTTAGGTAGCCTTCTTTAACAAAATCTGAAACTGCGGTTGCGCCGTGTCTTTTTGATAATTTGCTTCTATCTGGTGCTAAAATCATTCCTAAATGCCCAAATTCAGGAACTTTTGCGCCCAGTGCTTCATAAATTAAAATTTGTTTAGGTGTGTTTGAAATGTGGTCTTCACCTCTTATAATGTGGCTTATTTTCATTAACATATCATCAATTACAACGGCAAAGTTATAAGTTGGTGTGCCGTTTGATTTCATAATTACAAAATCGCCAATCAAACTTGTATCAAATTTTAATTCGCCTTTAACCATATCGTTAAAAATTAATTCTTTATGTTCAACTTTGAACCTGATTGATGGTTTTCTGCCTTCTTTTATGTATTGTTCTCTTTGTTCAGGTGTTATATTAAGGCATTTTCTTGAATAAACATAAGCTTTATGGTTTTTAACGGCTTCTTCTTTTTCTTGTTCAAGTTCTTCGTTTGTGCACCAACATTCATAAGCATAGCCTTTATCTAAAAGAATTTGAGCATATTTCGGGTAAATATCAAACCTTTCAGATTGTGTATATGGGCCATATTCGCCGCCAACATCTGGGCCTTCATCCCAATTCAAGCCTAATGCTTTAAGTGAATCAAAAATATTATCAATATATTCTTGTTTTGTTCTTTCAGCGTCAGTATCTTCAATTCTTAAAATAAACTTTCCGCCTTCTTTTTTTGCAAATAAATAATTAAATAAAGCTGTTCTTGCGGTTCCTATATGCAAATTACCGCTTGGAGAAGGTGCAATTCTAACTCTTATTTCGTCTGTCATTTTTTTAATTCCTCTAAATAAAATATTTATAAGAAAATAATACATCAAAATTATAATTTTGCATTTTTTTATTGTATAATTCATTTTATGGAAAATAATATTTTAAAAATCGGAATAATCGGGCTCGGTGTGGTCGGTACGGGTGTGGTTAAAGCGTTATCAAAATTTGATAACATAAAAATTTTAAAAGTGGCCGTTAGAAATAAAAATAAAAAAAGGGAAATTGACGTTCAATATATTACAGATGACCCCTTTGAAATTGCAAACGACCCTGAAATTGATGTTGTGGTTGAAGTGGCAGGCGGTGTTGACCCTTGTTTAGAGGTTTTAAAAACCGCAATTAGAAATAAAAAACACATTGTAACCGCTAACAAAGAATTGTTAGCAAAATTTGGAGATGAAATTTTTTCTCTTGCAAATGAAAACAATGTTACAGTTTTATATGAAGCTGCAGTTGCGGGCGGTATTCCAATTATAGGACCAATCAAAACAACATTAAGAGGCAATGAATTTAACAAAGTAATGGGCATTTTAAACGGCACCACAAACTATATTTTAACCAAAATGGAAGAAAATGGTGTCAGCTATAGTGAATGTCTTAAAGACGCTCAAAAATTGGGTTACGCAGAAGCTGACCCGACAAATGACGTTGAAGGCTTTGATACAATGTTTAAAATTGCAATCTTATCAAACATTGTGTTCCACAAAAAAATAGATTATAAAAAAATATATAGAGAAGGCATTACCAAAATAAGCCAAGACGACATCAAATGCGCTAAAGAATTGGGTTATAAAATAAAATTAATCGGTTTAGCGCAAAAAACGGAAAATGATGAGCTTGATATAAGAGTTCACCCTGTTTTGGTTGAAGAAAATTCAATGCTTGCAAAAATAAGCAATGCAATAAATACGGTTCAATTAGAAGGTGAACCTGTCGGCTCTGTAATGTTTACAGGCCCCGGTGCAGGCGAAGGTCCTACCGCAAGTTCTGTTGTAGGTGATATTTTAGCTATTGCTGCTGAAATTTCCTATACAGATACAATTTTGCCTTCAACTAGGGTTAAAACCGATATAATAGCTAAGCAAGCAAATATTTTGAACACCAAAAATTCATACTTTATTGCAATCAATGCTCAAAACGCAAGAGGTACAATAGGTGTGATAGGTTCTGTTTGTGCAGAAAATAATATAAATCTTCAAAGTATTTTGCAAAAAGGCATTAAAGAAGATAATACGGCATTAATTGTTGTAATAACCGAAGCAACACTTGAGGCTGATATACAAAATGCAGTTAAAAAACTGAATGAACAAAATATAAAAGTTACAAATTTAATTAGAGTAATTTAGGAAGTAAAAAGATGAGATACAACGGATTAATCAATAAATACAGAGAATATTTACCCGTATCGGATAAAACACCTGTTATTACATTATCAGAAGGTAATACACCATTAATTAAGGCAGACAATCTTGCTAAATATTTAGGTTTAGAAAGTTGTGAAATTTATCTTAAATATGAAGGCTCAAACCCAACAGGCAGTTTTAAAGATCGTGGCATGACAATGGCTGTTTCAAAAGCAAAAGAAGAAGGCTCAAAAGCTATTATTTGTGCCTCTACAGGTAATACCTCAGCTGCAGCGGCAGCTTACGGTGCAAGAGCCGGCTTAAAATGCTATGTTTTAATTCCCGATGGCTATATTGCACTTGGCAAATTATCGCAAGCTATGATGTATGGTGCTGAAGTTATTGCAATTAACGGCAACTTTGATGAAGCACTGGAAGCTGTTAAAGATATTTCAAGTAATTATCCGATTACTCTTGTAAATTCATTAAATCCATACAGAATCGAAGGTCAAAAAACAGGTGCATTTGAAATAATTGAGGCTCTTGAAGATGCTCCTGATTACCACTTTATTCCTGTTGGAAATGCGGGCAATATTACAGCTTATTGGAAGGGTTATACTGAATTTTTCAGCCTTAAAAAATGCTCAAAACTTCCAAAAATGATGGGTATTCAAGCAGAAGGCGCCGCCGCTATTGTTAAAGGCGAAAGAATCATGCACCCTGAAACAATCGCAACCGCTATAAGAATCGGCAATCCCGCAAGCTGGAAAAAAGCAGAAGCCGCAAGAGATGAATCAAAAGGCACCATTGATATGGTAAATGATGAAAAAATCTTGGAAGCATACGGTTTACTTGCATCTTTGGAAGGTGTATTTTGTGAACCGGCAAGCGCTGCAAGCGTTGCAGGATTAATTAAATTGAAAAATGAAATTAAACCTAATTCAAAAATTGTTTGCATTTTAACGGGCAATGGCTTAAAAGACCCTGATTGCGCAATTAAAAATGCAAAATCACAAGTTCAAAAAACATCTTCTGAAATTAAAGATATTGTTAAATTAATGAATTTGTAATTTTAAAAAAAGTTTTTGCCCCTTTTGCTTTTTGCATGAGGGGCAAAATTTGTGCTTCAGGTTTTTTATATATAAGAGTTAAAAGGAAATTCTATGGATGCTTCTAAAATAAGCTACAGAGCTTTTGATGATACCGCCTTTTGCGACAGAAAGAAAAAAGTTCAAAAGGAACATTCTAAAAAAGAAAAAATAAAAGAAGGTGCCAAAAAAATGGCATTGTTTCTTGCGGGGCTTGCAGGTTTAGGCGCAGCAGCCGTTGTTATTTCAAGCAAAAAATTAAACGAAAATGAAAAAATGCAGCCTAATTCTTCTAAAAGTTCAAAGCCTGAAGAAAAAAATAATAAAGATAAAGAACAAACCCCTTCTTTCAAAAAAGAAAACCACTCCAAAGATAAAAAAGCGGAATTATTTTATAACGGGCAAAAAATGTTGGCTGCAAAAGAACCTCTATTAATGCTTCCGCCTCATAAAGACCCTGAAAATGGCTTATCTTCAAAAGATGCCTTAGTTCCTGATGCACTTTTTGATAATAAAGATAAAGAACAAACCCCTTCTTTTAAAAAAGAAAACCACTCCAAAGATAAAAAAGCGGAATTATTTTATAACGGGCAAAAAATGTTGGCTGCAAAAGAACC
>CALUYZ010000010.1 GCA_944325175.1 Candidatus Gastranaerophilales bacterium
GAAAAAACATGCGGTTACTTTCAATAGTAATTAGTTGAAATGCTAATATTTTAATTCTTCCTTTGAGAAATGTTTTTGCTGAACAAAAAATGCAAACTCAGCAAGAAACCGTTGAAACAAAGCTTGAGGTTATAAGAGCCGAAAAAGAACAGTGGGAAGAAGCACTTGATAACACTATTGAAAAAACATGCGGTTACTTTCAATAGTAATTAGTTGAAATGCTAATATTTTAATTCTTCCTTTGAGAAATGTTTTTCGATAAAGCTTGTGTCAAAGTTGCCTGAAATAAATACATCGTTATTTAAAATTGCCTTGTGGAAAGGAATTGTTGTTTTAATTCCTGTAATAATGTATTCATCTAAGGCTCTTAGAGCTCTTTTTCTTGCTTCTTCTCTGTTTCTGCCCCAGCAAATTAATTTTCCTACCATTGAATCATAGTATGGCGGAATTTTATAGCCTGTATAGGCATGAGAATCAATTCTTACACCAAAACCGCCAGGGGCAATGTAGCCTTCAATTTTTCCGGCAAAGGGCATGAAATCTCTTGAAGGGTCTTCTGCATTTATCCTACATTCAATCGCATGACCTCTTAGAGTGACATCATCTTGGGTGTATGAAAGTTTTTCGCCTGCGGCTACTCTTATTTGCTCTTTAACAATATCCACACCTGAAATCATCTCAGAAACGCAATGTTCAACTTGAACCCTTGTATTCATTTCCATAAAATACCATTTTTTGTTATCAGGGTCAGATTCATCCAACAAAAATTCTAAAGTGCCGGCACCTTCATAATGAATTGCTTTTGCAGCATTAATTGCAGCTTCGCCCATTTTCTTTCTTATATCTTCTGTAATAGCGGGGCTTGGTGCTTCTTCCAATAATTTTTGGTGGCGCCTTTGAATTGAACAATCTCTTTCGCCTAAGTGAATAACATTGCCGTAGCTATCTGCCAAAATTTGAACTTCAATGTGCCTTGGGTTGATTAAATATTTTTCACAATATACTTCAGGGTTTGCAAAAGAATTTTGAGCTTCTTGACGGCATAAGTTAAATGCATCTTCAAGTTCTTCTTCTTTATTAACTATTCTCATGCCTTTGCCGCCGCCGCCTGCTGTTGCTTTGATAATAACAGGGTAGCCGACTTTTTTTGCAAATTCTCTGATTTCATCAACATTTTCAACAAGACCGGTTCCGGGGGTAACAGGAACGCCTGATTCTATCATTGTTTTTCTGGCACTTGCCTTATCGCCCATTGCTCTCATGGCAGCTGCTGATGGGCCGATGAATTTAATGTGGTGTTCATCGCAAATATCAACAAAATCTGCACGTTCTGACATAAAGCCGTATCCGGGGTGAATTGCGTCTGCGCCTGAAGTTAAGGCTACGCTTATAATTGCAGGAATACTTAAATAACTTTTTGAACTCTGATGAGGCCCTATGCAATAAGCTTCATCTGCCAATGAAACATGCAAACTGTCTGCATCAGCTTGCGAATATACGGCAACCGTTGCAATTCCTAATTCCCTGCATGCTCTTATAATTCTAAGGGCAATTTCCCCTCTGTTTGCTATTAATACTTTTTCAATCATACTTTATGTCCTAAATAGATGATAGCTTGTGGTTTTTTATTCTACATACATTAAAACTTGACCATATTCAACGGATTGACCGTCTTCAACGCAAATTTGAGTGATTTTGCCTGAAACTTCAGATTCAATTTCGTTCATAAGTTTCATAGCTTCAACAATACAAACCACTTGTCCGGCAGCAACCGTGTCACCAACTTTAACAAATGGTTTTGCGCCGGGTGAAGGTGCTGCATAGAATGCACCAACCATAGGTGAAGTTATCGCTGTACCTTTTGGTTGTTCAACAGTTTGAGCATTTGAGGCTGCTTGGCTTGGTACTGCAGCTTGAGCTATTGGAGCTGCCGCTTGAACTGTGCTTGGTGCAACAACTTGAGCGCCTTGTATTCCTCTTTTAATAATGATAGCTTTGTCGCCATCTTCAACGGTAATTTCTGTTAATTGTTTTTCATCTGCCAAATTGGCAAGTTTTTCTATATATTCTATTTCAAAATTCATAAATTTATACCCTATCTAAGTATTCGTTAGTTCTGGTGTCAATTCTTAATTTGTCGCCAACTTGAATGAAAAATGGCACGTTGACAATGGCACCGCCTTCTAAAGTTGCCGGTTTGCTGCCGCCTTGAGCAGTGTTGCCTTTTTCAGCCGGTGGTGTATCAATAACTTCAAGTTCAACAAAATTAGGAAGGTCGATACCTATAATTTTGCCGTTGTGCATTAAAATTTGCACATTCATATTTTCTTTTAAGTATTTAATGCCATCACCGATGTGATCAGCCGGTACGGGTAATTGTTCGTATGATTCTAAATCCATCATAACGTAATCATTACCTTCTTTATAAAGATATTGCATTTCGCGTCTGTCTAAAATTGCTTTTGCAACTTTTTCACCTGCTCTAAAGGTTTTTTCAACAACTTGTCCTGTTTCAACGTTTTTTAATTTTGAACGAACAAAAGCAGCACCTTTGCCCGGTTTAACGTGAAGAAATTCAACAACTGACCATAAGCCGTTATCTAATTCTAGTGTAAGACCTGTCTTTAAATCGTTTACTGAAATCATAAAAGCACCTTTTAACTACTATCAAGAATGAGTTTAACATAAAAGTTGATTTTTTACATAAATGTTTTCATCATTTTTCAATTTCCGTAACAATTCAGGCGGTTTAGTTTCCATTTTAGATAGAATTTTAGCCGTTTTTTCCCTTATTGTATAGTCTATAAAATTTGAAGTTTTTGTTAAAATATTTTCTAAATTTTCAATTTTATTTACATCTAAAATGGAAATTGTTTCTAAAAGCCAGTATAAATTAAATGTAAGTTTATTTTTTGCATGGTTTTTATTTGATTTTGATTCATTTTCAAAAAAAGGCGAATCGGCTTTTATATATTTTGCTAAGCTTAAAAGAACCTCGTTTGTTTTAATTTCAACCGGTTTAATTAATTTTTGTTTTAGTTTTTGGTTTTTATCTATGAAATTAAGCAAATTTCTAACAACATTCGGGTTAATGTCTAAAATTCCGTTTATTATGATTTTGGTTGAATTTTCATCAAGAAAAAATTCTTCTTGATTTAGTTCGTTTAAAATATAAGAAACTGCTTCTCTGATTCTGCCGTCTTGCCCTGTCAGGTGCGACAAAATTAAGTCGGCTTCAAATTGGTTATCTATACTTTTTAAATTAATTATGGCGACAATCTTTTTTTCATCGTCATTTTCTGTTAAAATACGGATGATATCTTTTTTGTTGTACTCTTTCAGGCTTATTTCATAGGCTCTAAGTTCAACATTAAAGTTGTCGTCTGTTTGGACTATATTTGAAAAATCGTTATACTTATTCATAAGCTATATTATAACCTGAACCGTTAATTTGCCTTAAAAATTATAGGTTAAAATATAATTAAGTTTACAAATTTATAAGGAAATAATTATGAAATCTGTTTTAAATTTTTTCTCTAATATTTTTAATATTGAATCTAAAAATGAATACATTGGCCTTTCAAGTTTTAAGGTTGTTGAAAATAAAAAACCTGAAATTAAAAAAGATGTTCAAACATTTGAAAAAACAAGCTTGACAGGCTTATTAAAAAGAGTTGGTTAAGCTTGTTATAAAGCTTGAAAAATCAATAAGTTCGGGCATTTTAAAATGCACAAAAAGAGAAATTAAAATGCCCAAAAGTATTCCCATTAAAACTTCTAAGGGTGTATGACCCAAAAGTTCTTTTAAAACTTCATAAGGCTTTGTTGTTTCATTGTGAAGGTTCCATTCGCTAACTAATCTGTTTAATGTTGCTGCTGTTTTTCCGGCTGCACGTCTTAAACCTTGAGCATCTTGAATTACCACAAGTGAAAAACCTAAGGCAACAGCAAATGAAATGGATGTAAAGCCTTCAATTAAGCCAACGCTCGTAGTTAGGGCGACAACGCCTGCCGAATGAGAACTCGGCATGCCGCCTGTTGTTGTGAAAATTTTGAAATTTATTTTTTTATGAACAAAAATATAAATTATTACTTTTAGAATTTGCGCAATACAAGCCGAAAGTATGCCTGCAAACATTGCCTCTAAACCTGTATTATACATTTTGCCCCCTTGAAAATTTAAAATATTTTATTTGTTATGGAATCTAAAATTTCATAAAAAGTTTCTGATTCAATTCCGTTTGAATTTAGTATATCATAACAGATTTTCTTTTGACTAATCAATTTTTCTTTAGCGCCTATCAGACCATATTTTTCAACATAGGTTAATTTGTTTTCGTCTTTATCTTTTCCTGTTTTTTTGCCCATTTCATCCGTTGTTGAGATAACATCTAAAATGTCGTCTGCCATTTGAAATGCTATGCCAAATTCGTATGCAAATTTTCTTAAAATTTCTGTTTTTTTAGAATCGGCACCGCCTAAAATTGCCCCTATTGAAAGGCTTGCAGCAAATAGTGCGCCTGTTTTGTACTTTTGAATATATTGAAGCATGTTTTCATTGTTTTTTAAATTAAATGTTGAATTTGATGCTTCAATGTCTGCGGTTTGACCGCCTACTATGCCAAAAATTCCGGCTGCTATTGAATATTCTTTAATGGCTTTTAAAATTCTTTCTGCGCCAACTGCTTTTGAGGTTTTTTCTGCAATAATTTGTACTCCTAAGCTTATTAATGCATCCCCTGCAAGAATTGCTGCTGCTTCACCAAAAACTTTGTGGTTTGTGGGTTTACCCCTTCTTAGATCGTCATTGTCCATTGAAGGTAAATCATCATGGATTAAACTTTGGCTGTGCAACATTTCAAGGGCACAGGCAGAGGGCAGTGCATTAAAATAATCATTTGAAAAAATTCTGCAAGCTTCTAAACACAAAATTGCCCTTAATCTTTTGCCGCCAAGACAGGTTGTATATTTCATTGCTTCAGCTGTTTTTTTTGCAAAAAAATGCTCTTTGTTATTTAAAATTTCATCAAAATAATTAACAAGCGTTTCATCAACTATTTTTTTATATCCCTTAATCATCTTTTTCTCCGATTTCTTTTAAATGAAGGTTTTTTGTGGTTTGGTTTATTTTTTTTCTTGAATAACTTCTTTTTTTGGAACTTATTTTGGCAAAAGTTTTTTCTTGAAAAAATTTGCTTGTCCCTTCTTCTTTTTGGCTTTCGTAGGTTACTTTTTGTTTATATTCTTTTGCTTCTTGTAAAAATTTAAGATAGCTTTCGTATCTTTCTTTGTTTATTTTATCTGAATTTTTGATAACATTGCAATCTTCATCATTATTGGTGTGAAGGCAATCTTGATATTTGCAGTTTTTTGCAAAATGGTAAATATCATCAAATAAAATATCCAAGTCTTTGGGAAGCAAAAAATCGAAAGTAAGCCGTGAAAACCCCGGTGTATCAATAATTTTTGTTCCCTTGAATTCTATAATTTCACAGTGTCTTGTTGTGTGGCAGCCACGTTTGTTTTTAAGGCTTACGTTTCCTGTTTTTATATTACCGTTTGTCAGTGCATTTAAAATTGAACTTTTCCCTACACCCGATAAACCTGAAAAAGCAATGGTTTTATTTTTAATAAGGTTGAAAAATTTTTCTAAGCCGTCATTATATAAGGCTGATGTAAAAATAATTTTATAACCTAATGGTTCATATATATTTTTTATTATATTTTTTATTTCAATAAGTTCTTTTTCATTCATTAAATCGTCTTTGTTAAAACATAAAAGAACATCAATTTTATGATATTTAAAAAAGGTTAAATATCTGTTTAGCTGGATAAAATCAATTTCAGGCTCTAAAAGCGAAGAAACCACAACAACCATATCTAAGTTCGAAACAGCCGGTCTATCAACGGTATTTTTTCTTTCTAAAAGGTTATAAATTGCATTATTTTCAACTTCAACAAAATCGCCCGTTTTGATTTTGATTTTTTGTTTTTTTAAAATTTCTCTTAATTTGCACTCAATTAATTCACCCTCTGTATCTAAAGGTTTTACATAATAAAAATCGGAATGAATTTTATAAACTTGTGCCCTCATAACAAAACAATCATATCAAATTAAAAAAAAAATTCCATTGCGGGCGGAATTATTTTAACAATATATAAGAGTTTTTAACTTACTTGTTCTATATGTTTTATTATATTATAATATTTATGATAAATGGAAAAGATTGTATTTAAGGAAAATGCCTTATGAGTTTAACCGATTGGTTTAATAAAAGAAAGCAAGAACAAAAACAGGCTTTAAGAGAAAATGAAGTAAATATAGATGATTCAATAGGCAAATTGTGGAGCCTTTGCTATAACTGCAATTCTCAGCTTCCAAAAAAAGATTTGGAACACAATTTAATGGTATGCCCTAATTGTGATTATCATTTCAGAATAAGCGCAAGAGACAGAATTAAGCTTGTAATAGACGAAGGAACTTTTGAAGAAAAATTTGCAAATATTAAAGGTGTTGACCCTTTAGAATTTTTTGATACCAAGCCCTATCACAAAAGGCAAGAAGAAGCACACACAAAAACAGGTCTTGATGAGGCTGTTATTGTAGGCACAGGAAATATTGACGGTCAAAGGGTTGCTGTTGCCGTTATGGATTTTGATTATATGGGCGGTTCAATGGGTTCTGTTGTCGGTGAAAAAGTTACAAGAATTATGGAACTTGCACTTCAAGAAAAAATACCCATGATTGCTTTTACCGCATCAGGTGGCGCAAGGATGCAAGAATCAGCTCTAAGTTTAATGCAAATGGCAAAAACAAGCTGTGCCGTTGCAAGATTAAACGAAGCAAAAGTTCTTTACATAACAGTTTTATGTGAACCTACATTTGGCGGTGTTACTGCAAGCTTTGGCACATTGGGCGATATTATGATAGCTGAAAAAGGTGCAAGAATTGGTTTTGCAGGCAGAAGGGTAATTGAGCAAACAATTAAACAAAAACTCCCCGCAGATTTCCAAACGGCAGAATACCTGTTAAAATATGGTCAAATTGATTTTATTGTTGAAAGAAAAGAAATGAAAGAAAAACTTTCAAAACTAATCTCGATGCACACAAAAAAATAAAGAAAGTAATTTATAATGTTAGAAACAGATAATAAAAAAATTCAAATACTTGATTTTGAGAAGCCAATTTATATAATGCAGGAAAAAATCGAGGAATTAAAGAAAATAAGCATGGATACAAATATGAACTATAACTCTGAAATTGAAACTCTTGAAAAACAAACTGAAGAGTATAAAAAGGAACTTTATGAAAATTTAGAGCCTTATCAAAAGTTGCAAATTGCAAGGCATCCGATGCGCCCTAATTTTTACGATTATGTCAATTTTATGACTGAAGATTTTATCGAGCTTCACGGTGACAGAGAAGGAACCGATGATAGGGCTATTGCAGGCGGAGTTGCCAGAATTAACGGTATTCCTGTTATGATTATAGGAACAGTTAAAGGTAAAACAACAAAAGAAAATTTAGAATGTAATTTCGGCATGCCCCAACCTCAAGGGTACAGAAAAGCATTAAGGTTGTTTGAACATGCTTCAAGGTTTAATCTTCCTATAATTACATTAATTGATACAATGGGTGCTTACCCCGGTATTAAAGCAGAAGAAACAGGGCAAGGCATTGCAATCGCTGTAAATTTAAAAGAAATGGCAAAATTAGATGTTCCCGTTGTTTCCGTTATTACAGGCGAAGGCTGTTCAGGCGGTGCTTTAGGGTTGGCTGTTTCAGATAAAGTGATGATATTGGAACATGCATACTACACTGTTATATCGCCTGAAGGATGTGCTTCAATTCTTTGGCGTGATGCTTCAATGGCAAACAAAGCAGCAAATGCGCTTAAAATTACAGGGGATGATTTGCTCAAATTTAAAATCGTTGATGAAGTAGTTAAAGAACCAATAGGCGGTGCGCATTACGACCCTGAATTAATGGCAGCCAACTTGAAAGAATCTTTATTAAGAGCATTGGATGAATTTAAAGATATGACACCTGATGAATTAAAAAATCACAGATATAATAAATTCAGAGCTCTTGGTGTTTTTGCTCAATAAAAAGAGGTAAAAATGGAAATTAAATTCGAAGATGCAAAAAATTTAAAAATAGTGCCTGAAAGGTATGAAAGCTCTACAATTTTTGACATAGTCAATATAGAAAATGATAAGGTAAAAATTAATTTACCTCTTGCATCAGATATTGAATTAAAAGATTACAATAAAGGCGAAACAGTTGAAATGTTTGGGCTTGGAAAAGCCGGTCTTATATATTTTACCTCTGAAATTATTGATAAAGAAAATAAAAATCTGACAATTAAATTCCCCGTTGATGTTAAACAAATTCAAAGAAGAAAATATTCTCGTGTGCCTTATGACGGCAAACTTGTGATAAAAGGTGAAGCCGACATTAAAATTATTACGGAAGATATTTCAGCCGGTGGTCTTAAATTTACATCAGATACTCCTTTTATGGTAGGTAATGAGTATGAAATTAAGGTAGAATTGTCTAATAATCTTGTGATTAATTGTACAATGCAGCCAATAAGAGTTGAAGAAACAGAAGATGCAAACCTTCTTCCATATTCAATATCAGCAAAGTTTAAAAAGATAAGAAGTATTGATAGAATTGCCCTGATGCAATATTCACTAAGATTAATCTCGGAGTTGGAAAATAAAGCATAAAATTTAGGAGTTTTTTATGGCAAACGAAGAAGCTGTAACCAGACCTGAAAAAAGAGGTAAAAAGTTTGGGTTTTATTTTGCAATCGCTACAAGTTTGCTTATAGCCGCTGCAATTATCTTTACAACCTTTTATTCAATGCGCTGCATTACTTATTTAATGAAAGATTACAAATCAACCACAATAACCTATAACAGTTTTATAACGACAAGTTTGTTTAAATCGTTTGCAAGGGACAAAGAAATAGGCGACTACAGCGAAACAGACGATATGATGCAATTATTAAAATCAACCGGCTATGTTGCTTATGCTTACGCATACGATATTAAAACAGGCAAAGTTTTTTGGTCTACCCAGCCTTCTTTTTTGGATAAATCAGCTTCATACATTAAAAAAAATATACTTACTTTAGTTGGTCAAAATTCAAATATACGACCAAGAGAATTATATTCCGGCACTTATTCTGTTGTAATCGGGCTTGCTGAAAATAAATTTCAAGCTGAAGGCTATCAAAGAATGTTTGATAGTTTGAAATTGTTTGTAATTTTATTCTTAATGGCGGGCGTTATAATAAGCGCTTTTATGAGTAAAATGATAAACAAACCTTTAATGGATTTAGTTTCAGGTGTTCAAGAGTTTGGTAAGGGCAACTTTGATTATAAATTAAAAGACTCGGGATTTGAAGAAATAGATAAACTTGTTGATGCCTATAACCACATGTCTGCTCAGCTTTTAGATTTATACGAATCTCTTGAAAAGAAAGTTGAAGAAAGAACAAAAGAATTAGAGGAAGCAAACCAGAAATTAAAAGAAACTCAAACAATGATGGTTCATTCTGAAAAAATGCGTTCTTTGGGTGAACTTGTGGCAGGCATTGCCCATGAAATTAATAATCCTATTAATTTCATATATGGCAATATAATGATTTTAGACAACTATCAAAAAGATCTTCTTGCTTTAATTGATAAATATACTTTGCAAGAATCTTCAATGAACCCTGATTGTGTAAAAGAAATTAATGATTTTAAACAAACAATCGATCTTGATTTTCTGAAAGACGATATTGCCGATCTTATAAGGTCTTGTTTAGAAGGCGTTGAGAGAACAAAAAATATTATTTTAGATTTGAAAAATTTCTCAAGAATGGATGAAATGGTATTTTCAGAGTGCAATATACCAAAAGAAATAGATACAACCTTGAATATTTTGAATAATAAAATTAAAAACAGAATCGTCGTGCATAAAGATTATGAAGAAAATCTTCCTAAAATTGAAGCCTATGGCGGGCAGATTAATCAAGTATTTATGAACATTTTAGATAACGCACAAGGCGCAATCAAAGGAACGGGCGATATTTTTATTTCTGCCAAAAAAGAAGGCGAAAATATCAAAATTGAATTTAAAGATACAGGCTGTGGCATCAAGCAAGAAAATTTGAATAAAATTTTCGAACCTTTCTTTACAACAAAGCCCGTTGGTCAAGGCACAGGGCTTGGCATGAGCATTGCATACAGGGTGATAGAAGCGCATAACGGTAAAATTTCCGTTGAATCAGAACAAGGTGTTGGCACGAAGGTTACAATTTTACTTCCTATTAATCATAAAATTGAACAGCAGCAACAAGAAAGCGGTGATAATTAATGTCGGATAATCAAAGATATAAAATTTTAATTGTTGATGACGAGCCGGATAATTTGCAGCTTTTATACAGAACCCTAAGGCGTGATTATGATGTTGTAAAGGCTCAAGGTCCTCTTGAAGCACTTGATATATTAAAGGAAAATTCTTTTAATTGTATTTTATCTGACCATAAAATGCCCGATATGGACGGTGTTGAATTTTTAAAACGTTCCTTTGATATGTATCCCGACACGATAAGGCTTTTGGTTACGGCATATTCTGATGTAGAAATTTTAATGAATGCAATTAATTATGCAAAAATTTATAGGTATATTAAAAAGCCGTATTCGCCTGAAGAATTGCTTCATATTGTTCAGCTTTCACTTGAATATTATCAGCTGAAGGAAGATAACAAAAAATTAATTGTAGATTTAAAAGATTTATTTTCAGGCACAATTAATGCAATTATGGATGCGCTTGATTCAAAAGATTCATACACTCTTGGGCGCTCAAGAAGAGTTGCATTTTATACAAGCAAAATAATTGCTTCCATGGATTTAACAAAAACGGAAAAAGCCACAATAGAGCTTGCAGCACTTCTTCATGACATTGGCATGATTGGTGTGCAGGAAGATATTTTACACAAAGTTGACAAACTTTCAGATGCCGAGAGAGATGAAATAAGAAAACATGTGTTTTATTCAATTAAAATTTTAGAAGATATAAAGCAGTTGGATAAAGTGACTGATATAATAAGGTATCATCATGAATTTTACAATGGCACAGGGTATCCTTTTGGAATAAAAGGTGAAGAAATTCCTTTAGGCGCAAGAATTATTGCAATAGCAGATGCCTATGATTCTCTTGTTTCATTTAGACCATATAGAGATGGTCTTACCCCTGAAGAAGCTCTTAAAGTAATTGAAGAAAAACGAGGCGAACAGTTTGACCCAAATATATTAGATGTTTTTGAAAGCGTTGTGGATGATGCTAACAAAGAATGGGACAAATTAAACCCTTATGTTTAGCGGTTGATTCAGTAATTTTGAAAGAGTGTAAAACTGTCAAAGGTTAAAAGCGGGAGTAATAATTTCGCCTAAGCATTTTGCATATTTATAAGAATGTTTAGCTAATGTTAACAATAATGATAAATTTAATACTTATATTTAGATGAGCAATATATTCAATCTTCATTAAACAATTTTATAAAAAACAATTAAAGCATTTAGTTGTTTAATTCATTTCTTGCCATACTTTTGGTCTTTCAACCTATTTGCTGTCTGAAACAAAAATTACAGGAGTTATATAAAAAATTATAAATTCCTGATATTTTAGCTTTTTTAAAAATGTTTTCGTTAAACAATTTTGCAAAAAAACAATTAAAGCATTTAGTTTTTTAATTCATTTCTTGCCACATTTTGGGTCTTTTAACCTATTTGCTGTCTGAAACAAAAATTACAGGAGTTATATAAAAAAATTATAAATTCCTGATATTTTAGCTTTTTTAAAAATATCTTCATTAAACAATTTTATAAAAAACAATTAAAGTTTTTAGTTTTTAATTCATTTCTTGCCATACTTTTGGTCTTTCAGCCTATTTGCTATCTGAAACAAAAATTACAGGAGTTATATATTCAATATCAAAATTATAAATTCCAGATAACAATTTAGCTCTTTCAAAATATTTCATTTCAATTTCAGGATTTTCCATAATTAATACAAGTTTCCCTTTTTTGCCTGTTAATTGCCCGTAATATAATGCTTGCCCAACTCCTTCCGCCCATTTTTCGGCAAAATCCATTTCTATTGCATTATTTTTTGTTAAACAGTCAACTCTTGTGGAATCTGTATTTCTATATTCTGTTATACCCCCTATATTAGCGCAATACCTTTTATTATATTCTGCTTCTTTGTACAATCTTTTTGCAGACACGGGCAAAATTAGAATATTAAAAAATAACAGCAATAAAAACAAATTTCTAATCTTTTCCATAAATGAAAAGTATCAAAAATTGTTCTTTATTTATATTACCCTGTTTGGCTATTTTTATTCAAGCGAAAAGCCATATTCGAAAGATTTTAAATTAAGGTCTAAAAACTCGGGTTTTTTCATGGATGAAACTTTTTTTAAAGCGGAAATTACACTTTCTTTTGTCAAAATGCCTGTTTTTTTAATAAAGTAACCAAGGGCGACAATGTTTAACAGCAATTTTGAACTTTCTTTGACGATTAAATCGTTTAAGGGTTTAAAGAAGTAAGATATATCATCTCTGTTTTTTTCTTCTTTTATCAAAGAGGAATCTGCAAATATGGCGCCATTTTTAATTATCATGGTTTCAAATTTAT
The DNA here is from genome assembly GCA_944325175.1 of Candidatus Gastranaerophilales bacterium. Lineage (GTDB taxonomy): Bacteria > Cyanobacteriota > Vampirovibrionia > Gastranaerophilales > Gastranaerophilaceae > Galligastranaerophilus_A. Next base: position 12,698 of record CALUYZ010000010.1, read on the forward strand.
GCATAGCTTGTTTTGATAAAAATATGCCATAGTCTGCATTGTCAAAAATGGGTGAAGCAATTTCATTGTCTGAAATTACAACGTAGCAATTAGCGGAACCGCCTCTCATTTCTGCGCCATAACTTGGTATCCAAGTTGTATTTTTATTTTCAACTATGGCGGCATGACATAAAACTGTTCCTAAAAATAAAACTCCTTGTCCGCCAAAGCCGGATACTATTATATTTTTATTATTGTTGGTCATTTGCAAACTACCTTGTTATATCTTTATAAACTCCCAATTTGTGGGTTTTTGTTATTTCATCTTCTATAAATTTCATAGCCTCTACAGGTTTCATTTTCCAGCCTGTGGGACAAGTGCATAAAACTTCTACAAAGCTGAATCCTAAACCTTTTATTTGATTTTCGAACGCTTTTTTTATTGCTCTTTTTGTCTGAATTATGCTTTTGACATTATATATACCGCATCTTTCAACATAACAAGCGCCGTCGCACATTGCAACCATTTCGGAAATCTTGATAGGATAGCCAAACATTTTAGAATCTCTGCCTAATGGAGTTGTTGCTGTTTTTTGCCCTAAAATGCTTGTTGCACTTGCTTGTCCGCCTGTCATACCAAAGTTTGTGTTATTTATACAAATGACAGTGATATTTTCACCCCTAAGAGCTGTGTGGATTGTTTCATTCATACCGATTGTTGCAGCGTCGCCGTCGCCTTGATATGTAAAAACAACTTTATTTGGTTTTGCTCGCTTTACACCCGTTGCAACACAAGGTGCACGCCCATGAGATGAACCTACGACATCTAAGTCAAAATATTTTTCAAGGCAAATTGAACAACCGACAGATGCAACTGCAATGGTATCACCTTGAACGTTTAATTCGTCAATACATTCTGCAATTAATCTTAAAACAATTCCATGCCCGCAACCGGCACAAAATGTGTAATCATAATCTTTTTTTATAGTGTTTGGTCTTTTAAAAACCAATTTTTCTTCTTTAATTAATTCCTGCATATATATTTAATTCCATAACTTTCTTAACAACATCGCCCGCTTTAATAATATCGCCGCCAAGCTTTGTTAATAATTCAAATTGAACCTTGTTATCTATTGCTGCTTTAACATCTTGCGCCATTTGACCTTCGTTCATTTCGACATCTAAAATTAATTTAACTTTTTTAGCATATTCGTTGATAATTTTTTTGGGGAAAGGCCACAAGGTTTTTGGTCTTAATAAGCCGATTTTAATACCTTGTTTTCTAAGCTCCATAATAGCGCTTTTGCAAACTCTGGCAACGGTTCCAAACGCTGTTATCATGATATCTGCATCATCCATTAAATATTCTTCGTATAAAACTTCATTTTCTTCGATTTGTCTGTATTTATGCTGCAATTTATTATTTAATACAATAAGGTCATCTCCGCCCATATGAAGGGAAACCAGTTTTCTTGGCGGACGTTTATTTTCACCTTTATTGACACCGTCTAATTCCCAATCTTTTGAATCAACTTCACCAAAATCGTAATGTTTAAATTCAACAGGTTCCATCATTTGACCTAAAAAGCCGTCTGCTAAAAGCATTGCCGGATTTCTGTACTTCCAAGCAAGGTGAAAAACCCTATGGGTAAATTCAACAGATTCATCTATGGTGGATGGTGCTAAGACAATCGTGTGGTAATCGCCGTTCCCACCGCCTTTTGTTGCTTGAAAATAATCGCCTTGTGAAGCTGTTATATTTCCTAAACCGGGACCTGATCTCATAACAGAAATTATAACCCCCGGTATTTCAGCTGTTGCCATGGCTGAAATTGCTTCTTGCATAAGAGCAATGGCGCAAGATGACGAACTTGTCATAGCTTTTATGCCGGTTGAGCATGCGCCAATTACCATATTAATTGCTGCAAGTTCTGATTCTGCATTTATGTATGTTTTATTCAGCTTTGGCATTTGTGCGCTCATAAATTCGCCAATCTCATTTTGAGGAGTTATAGGATATGCAAAATAACACTGCAAACCGGCATCAATCGCGGCTCTTGCAACTGCTAAATTACCTTTTATAAGGATTTTTTCACTCATCTCAAAACCTCTTTAATTGCAATTTCAGGGCATGAAATTGCACACATGGCGCACCCTGTGCACTTACCTTCCGTATCTATAAATTCTGCCGGTGTTAACCCTTGTTCATTTGTATTTTTTGAATATCTTATAAGCTTATTCGGACATACCGTGATACAAATTCCGCAGCTTTTACATTTTGATTCATCAATTACTATCTTTGACATACTCATGATTATATCACTTAATAAAAAATAAACTTGAAGTAACAAAATATTTACAACAGTTAAAATAAATAAAAGTTTCAATAATTGAATTTTAATTTAACTTATTTGACATGTCGAGTTAAAAATTAGAGAATTGTGTATGAATTAAGAAGGTTTAATTTATGGAAAAAATTTTAAAACGTGACGGCAAGCTTGAAGAATTTAACAGTGAAAAAATAACTTCTGCAATTCAAAAAGCGGCAGAAACAACTCAAGAATTTGATATTCAAACTGCAAGAAAATTGACTCGTCAGGTTTTAGAGATTACAAAAAAACTTGTTGAAGAAAAAAAAGATGAATTAAGAATTCCTTCCGTTGAAGAAATTCAAGATATAGTTGAATCTGTTCTTTTGTCTTCAGAATATAAAAAAACAGCCAAAAATTATATTTTATACAGAGAACAACATTCAAGACTAAGAGATTTTATTCAAAGTGCAAATGTAGATATGGTTGATGATTACCTGAAAAAGCTTGATTGGAAGGTAAAAGAAAATTCAAACATGACATATTCGGTTCAGGGGCTGAATAATTATCTTGCTTCAAATTTATCAAAAAGTTATTGGTTGAATAAAATTTATTCAAAAAGAGTTAAAGAAGCCCACATATCAGGCGACATTCATATCCATGATTTGAATATAGTTGCAGGATATTGTGTAGGTTGGGACCTAAAAGATTTGTTAAGTGGCGGTTTTAGGGGTGTTCAAGGGAAAGTTCAATCAAAAGCGCCAAAACATTTTAGAACTGCCCTTATGCAAATGGCAAATTTTTTGTACACAATGCAAGGCGAAGCCGCAGGCGCACAAGCTTTTTCAAATTTTGATACATTGCTTGCACCATATATTAAATATGACGGCATTTCATATAATGAAGTAAAACAAGCCATGCAAGAATTTATTTTTAACTTAAACGTTCCAACCCGTGTCGGTTTTCAAACACCTTTTACAAATATAACAATGGATTTAACCGTTCCCAATTATTTTAAAGATGAATTTGTAACAATAGGGGGAGAAGTTAAAGAAGAAACTTATTCAAATTTTCAAAATGAAATGAACCTTATAAATAAGGCATTTTTTGAAATTATGATGGAAGGCGATGCAACAGGGCAAGTTTTCACATTCCCCATTCCAACCTACAATATTACAAAAGATTTTGATTTTGATAATCCTGAATTAAACGGCTTATGGGAAATGACGGCAAAATATGGCGTGCCCTATTTTTCAAACTTCGTTAATTCGAATATGAACCCTGAAGATGCAAGGTCTATGTGCTGTCGATTAAGAATAGATAATAGAGAATTGGAATACAGAGGTGGCGGGCTTTTTGGTTCAAATCCCCTGACAGGTTCAATAGGTGTGGTTACGATAAATCTTCCGAAAATAGCTTATCTTGCGAATAACGAAAAAGAATTTTTTGAAATTCTAAAGCAAAAAATGGATATTGCAAAGGAAAGTTTGGAAGAAAAAAGAAAAATCATTGAACATCTTACAGAACAAGGCTTGTATCCTTATACTAAATATTATCTGAGAGATATTAAAAAAAGGTTTAATCAATATTGGAAAAACCATTTTTCAACAGTTGGTCTGATAGGTGCAAATGAAGCCTGTTTAAACCTTCTTGGCGTCAACATTGCAGATAGTGAAGGTTTAAAATTTGCAAATAAAATTATGGATTTTATGAAACAAGTAATTTTAGAATATAAAAAAGAAACAGGCAATAACTATAATCTGGAAGCATCTCCGGCAGAGGGCGCCGGTTATCGCCTTGCTAAAAAAGATAAAGAAAATTACCCCGATATTATCGTTGCAAACGAAAAAGAATATATAGAAGGTGCAAAACCTTTTTATACAAATTCAACCCAATTACCCGTCAATTATACGGACGATATTTTTGAAGCGCTTAATTTGCAAGATGAACTTCAATCAAAATATACAGGCGGAACGGTTATTCATATTTATGCAGGCGAGAGAATTTATGACCTCGAGGTTATGAAAAACCTTGTGAAGAAAATATGCAATAATTATAAACTTCCATATTTCACCTTTACACCGACTTTTTCAATTTGCAAAACCCACGGATACATTGCAGGGGAACATTTTAATTGTCCAAAATGCGGTGAAGTTGCAGAGGTTTTTTCAAGGGTAGTAGGCTATATTCGCCCGATAAAACAATGGAATGAAGGTAAAATATCTGAATTTAAAACAAGAAAAACATTTACCATAAATACAGAGGATAAAAAAACAAAATGCTAATCGGCGGAATTACAAAAAGTTCATTAATAGATTTTCCAAAAAAAATTTCAGCCGTTGTTTTTTTAATAGGTTGCAATTTTAATTGTCCTTATTGTCATAATCCTGAGCTTGTTATATCGAATATTGTTGAGCCGATTCATACAAACACGATTTATTCTTTCTTAAAATCAAGAATAGGTTTATTGGATGCTGTTGTTATAACGGGCGGAGAGCCAACTTTGCATAAAGATTTGCCCGATTTTATAAAAAATATAAAAGATATGGGTTTTTTGGTAAAGCTTGATACAAATGGTTCAAACCCCCTAATGGTAGAACATTTAATAAAAAATAAGCTTATAGATTACATTGCAATGGATATAAAAGCGCCGTTTGATGAATATAAAAACATAGTTTCAAAAGATATTAATGTAGAAAATGTGAAAAAAACATTTGAAATTGTTGTTCAAAATAAAATTGATTATGAATTTAGAACAACGGTTGTATCTAATCTTTTGAATTATGAATCGTTTGAAAAAATTAGTGAAATGTTTAAACAAAAAGGAAAAATTAAAAAGTATTATTTGCAAAGGTTTAAAAAATCTAAGCATCTAAACGCTTTTTACCTAAATGCAAAAACATTTGGAGATGAAGAATTTGAAAGGGTTTCTTTCTTATTTAAAAATACTGTTGAAGAATTTATGGTGAGATAAAATGGAAAACGAATTTAAACCTTTGGTTTTAATACCAACTTATAATGAAGCATTAAATATAAAAAGTTTTATTGAAGAAATTTTTAAATATTGTCCGGATATTCATTTGTTAATAATAGATGATAATTCACCCGATAATACGGCAGAAATTGTTCATTCAATGTGCGATAAAAGAATTTATATCTTAAAAAGAGCTAAAAAAGGCGGGCTTGCAAGTGCTTATATTGAAGGGTTCAGGCATGGAATAAATCTTTCTTTTAATGCTTTTATTGAAATGGATGCGGATTTTTCCCATAAACCTGAATATTTACCTATCATGCTTGAAAACTTAAAAAAATATGATTTTGTAATAGGTTCAAGAAATATAAAAGGCGGCTCTGTTGAAAATTGGAGTATAGCAAGAAATTTAATTTCAAAAATGGGTTCATTATATTCAAAAATTGTTCTATGGTGCCCTATAAACGATTTAACAGGCGGTTTTAACGGTTGGAAAAAAGAAGTTATAGATGCAATCGGTTTAGATAATATAATTTCAAAAGGCTATTGTTTTCAGATTGAATTAAAATATAAAGCCTACAAAAAAGGTTTTAAATATGTTGAATTTCCGATAATTTTTCCGGATAGAAAACTTGGTGAATCAAAAATGAGCAAAGATATATTTTTTGAGGCAATGAAAAATGTTTTTAAAATCCGTTTTTCAAAATAAAATAGCTGTAAATATTCTATTTTTTCTTTTTGTTTTTTTATCGGCTTTTTCTTTTTTGTTTACTTTTTTTCTTCATAATGATGATTTTTTAATTCCTTTGTTTGAAAAAGTTAATGCATCTTTAAAAATTAATGTTGAATTTAACAATTCCCCAAAAGAAAACAATTTTCACCTTTTTGCAGATAATTATGAACTTAAACCAAACCTTTTGTTTGAAAATAATTCTTATGTTTTTTATCAAACTCTAAAAGATACTCAAACTATTAGCTTTTATGCAGATGATATTTCGTATAAAAACCTTGATAATATAGTAATAAATCTAAATAAAAATTTTTATTATTTTTCAAAAAAAGATATTGAAAAATTTGATAAAATAAAATCAAAATATTATGTTTTACCGCTTTCTGTAAAATATGCAAAAAATTCATCTTTTATAAATGACAAAGGGCTTTTGCATAAATTTTGCATATATTTCTTATCAATTTTTTATAATACAAATTTTTATATTTTTCCTCTTTTGATGCTTTTTATTTCGGTTTTAATTTATCAAAAAAATAAAGACAAAATAAATTTAGGTTTTAATTTATTTAAAAATAATGCAATTTGGTGGGTTTTATTAATCGGGCTATTATTAAGACTTCAGGATAATTCAATTCCTTTTTGGGGCGATGAATTATACAGTGCAACTTATGCAGGCGGTATAGATTCGCCTTTTATAAAAACATTTCAAGACCCCGGCAACCCGCCTTTGTTTTTTATATTAGCTAAAATTTGGCAAACTTTGTTTGGTTCAAAAGAAGTTATATGCAGGCTTTTAACTACGTTGTTTTCTTGTGCCTCAATTTATCTTATTTGGCTTTTTGTAAAAGATAATTTTAACCAAAAGGCAGCACTTTTGGCTGCTTTTTTGTTTGCAATAAATATATATTCAATTCATTCTGCTCAAGAATTCAGAACTTATTCTTTAGGGATATTTTTATCTTTAATTAGTGCATATTTTCTTTTTAAAATAATAAAAAACAGGCAAAATAAAGATTTTATTTTTTATTCGATTACAGCAATTTTAATGGCAAATTCTCACTATTTTCAAATATTAATTCTGTTTTCAAATTTTATTTTTGCAATGTTTAAGTTAGATAATAATTCAAGGTTAAAATTCTTATATGCCAATTTATTTGCTGCTTTTTCTTTTTTGCCGTATTTTTTGATGACGGCTTTAAATAAAGGTTTATTAGATTCAAGCTTTAATAATCTTCCTTTTTATAACCACAAAATGATGTGGATGATGATAAACATTCTTTTTTCAAATAAAATAATCCCAATTCTTTTAGCTGTTGTTGTTATTTTATTTTTGTCAAAAAAGTTGATTGTTGAAGATAAAAAATTAAAAAGTTGTTATTTATATTCTTTTTGGATTATTTTTTCATTATTTTTATTTTCTTATCTTTTTTCTGTTTTAATAAGACCGATTATAAAAAGCTATTATTTTGTTTTTGCCGTTCCTTTTATTTCAATTTTAATTTCTTTAACATTTTTTGTTAATTTTAAAAATAAATTTTTTAAATGGGCGGCAGTTTTAATATTAATTTATAACGGTGTATTTTGTTTTTCAGGCAGAGGTTATTATATTGATAAAAACGACCTTCTTGTTATAAGGGCCGAAGAAGCTTATAAATATTCTTTCTTTGATTCTGATAAATTCAAAGATAAAAAAATTGCTCTTTTAATGTTTGATAATATAAAAGAATACAAAGATTATTATAAAAATTTCTATAAAAATGAAACGCAGCTGATAATGTTTCGTTTCGGATATGACACTTTTGAAAGTTATGAAGAAAAGCTTTTAAATTCTAAGGCGGATGTTTTTTATTTAATGTATCATATTGCAAGGCTTGGAGAATTTATTGATTATTTCGGCAAAAAATATAAAATTTCAGCAATATTAACAGATAAAAATGTTGTTTTAATAAGGATGATGAAAAAATAAATGAAAAAAATTGTTTTAGTTTTAATTTCTATTTTGGCTGTTTTTTCGTTTATGATTAGTTTTATTATAAATAAGAGAAATTTTGATATTCCTTTGTTTTCAGGCGTTTATTCAGATGTCAGAATAAATCTTGAGGCTGGGGGTGATGTAGAAGTTTTTATAAATAATATTCAAATAAAACCTTCCAATAATCTTAAATTTAATACTTTTAAGCATTATGAAGTTAATAATTTTCCTGTGTATAAAATTTCTTTTTCTGATAATGAAATTGAAAAAATGGTTATATCAAGCGGAGATAAACTTTTTTATTTTTCAACTCCGGAAATTAAAAAATTTAAAAAAGATACAGTGGGAAATTATGTTCTGCCAAACTTTGTCAAATATTCAAAAAATTCAAAATATATAACAGATAAGGGTTTTTTGAATAATTTTTTTATATTTTTTCTTTCAATATTTTATAACCCGTATTATTTTATCTTGCCGATTTTTTGCCTGATTTTAATTATTCTGAATTTCAATTTCAATTTATTTAAAAATAGTGCCGTTTTGTGGATAATAATTTGTTTGGGTTTAATTTTAAGGCTTTCTGATTTAACGGCAAATTTTTGGAGTGATGAGCTTTACACAATTTATATGGCAGGCAAATTTGATGCGCCTTTTTTAAATGTTTGTATGGACCCCGGTAACCCGCCTTTGTATTTTATTTTATCTAAATTTTGGACAGGAATTTTTGGAGTGGAGCCATTGAATGTAAGGTTGATGCCTTTGATTTTTTCTGTTTTTTCAATTTATTTAATTTATCTGTTTTTAGATAAAACAAAAACCGCTTTGTTTTTAGCTTTTATTTTTTCAATAAATATTTATTCTTTAATAACTGCAAAAGAGGCAAGATGTTATTCTTTATGTATATTTTTTGCACTTTTGCTTGCAATATATTTGTTTAAGCTTATATCAAAGCCTGTGAATAAAAATTTTTTATGCTATTTTTTAATTTCAATTTTAGCTGTTAATACCCATTTTTATATCTCTTTTATTCTTTTTTCAAACTTTATTTATGGAGAAATTTTTCTTGATAGCAAAAATAAAATTAAATTTTTAATTCTGAATTTAATTTCATTTTTAACACTTCTTCCTTACCTTTTAATAACAGGATTTAAAAACGGTTTATTAAATAATAATTTTAACAGGTTTAATTTCCCTACATTCAATTTTTATTTGGATGTGGTTCAAAAATATATGGGAAGATTTTCAATTTTTATTTTATTGCTTGTTTTAGTTTTTGTTTTTTATCCGAAGTTAAAAAATAAATTTATAAATAACGAAAACTTGAAACATTTTAATTATTCAATATTCTTAATTATTTCAATGTTTATTTCTACATTTATTTTTTCTTTTATAAAACCGATTACAAAAGATTTTTACTTTGTTACAATTTTACCTTTCTTTCTGATTGCCTTGTTTTTAATACCATTTCTTTTTAAAAATAAAAAATTGAAAATAGTATTGCTTGTTTTGGTTTTAATTTCATATTTTGCAACAAATAATTACATAAAAAGGGAAAGAGCAAGGCTTTTGAACTTTGATAATATTGTTTCTTATTATCTGAAAGATAAAAATGGTTCATCCTCTTTAATTATTCCTCATTCAAAAGAAATGCTGCTTGTTATCTATGACAAATTAAAAGAAGACGAGCTTATTGTTTATAATTTACCGCAAGAAAAAACCGAGCTTATAGAATTAATAAAAAATACGGATAAGAAAAATATATACTTAAAAGTTGAATATAATATATTGCCCGATTTTTTAATTGAAATTGCAAAATTGTATAAAGTTTCTTTTATAAGGCTTGATAAAGATGTTATAATTGCTAAAGTAAAAAAGGAAAGTGATTAATGGAAGAAGAAAAGATTGTTTTTTATAAGACAAAATGGTTTGTTAATTTAATTTTTGCGATTTTTTTCATTCTTTCTTTTATTTCTTTTTTGTGGACATTTTTTGTTCATCAAAGCGATTTTAATATTCTTTTATTGGGCAGAAAATATGCAGATACAAGAATAAACATTGAAATGAATGAAAAATATACGAATAATATTCATTTAATGGCAGGCAAAATTGAGCTTAAACCATACATAATGAAAACCAAAAATTCTTATATTTCATACGAAACAAACAAAATTCCTATTTTTAAATTAAGTTTAAAAATTGATGATAAAAACCCTGAACAGTATATAAACAAAATAAACAATATTGTAATTTCCATAGGAAACAATTTTTATTATTTTACAAAAGATGATATTTTAAATTTTAAACGAGATGAAAATGGAGAATTTGTTTTTCCAAAAAGCGTAAAATATTATAAAAATTCAAAATATATAACCGACAAAGGTCTTTTGAAACAATTTACGGTAAGCTTTCTTGCAATTTTTTATTGTATGAAATATTTTATTTTTCCAATTTCAACCTTTCTTGTTGCGCTTTTAATATATTTGAACAATAAAAATAAGATTAATCTTGGGTTTAATATATTTAAAAACTATGCAATATGGTGGATTATTCTATTTGGCTTGATTTTAAGAATTGCCGACAACGGCTTTGCTTTTTGGAGTGATGAACTGTACAGCGCAACTGTTGCAGGAAACCCCATGCTGCCATTTAGCGCCGTTTTAACAGACCCCGGTAACCCGCCATTGTTCTTTATATTAGCAAGATATTGGCAAATAATTTTTGGTCAAAATGAAAGTTTATTAAGGCTTTTGCCTTGTATATTTTCTGTTTTAACCATAGGAATGATATATTTATTTGTAAAAAAATATGCTTCAAAAAATGCGGCTCTTTTTGCTTCTTTTTTGTTTGCGATTAGTTTTTATTCAATTCAATCTGCACAAGAATTCAGAACATATTCTTTAGCTGCACTTTTTTCCGTTATTTCAGGATATTTATTATTTAAAATTATTGAAGAAAATCAAAATAAGCATCTTATTTTATACGGTGTTTTGGCAATTTTAATGGCAAATACACATTATTTTCAAATTCTTGTTTTGCTTGGCAACTTTGTGTTTGCTCTTTTTAAATTGAACAAAAAACAGATTATTAAATTCTTTTTTGCAAATCTTTTAGGTGCAATTTTATTTTTACCCTATTTTCTTACAACCTCACTTAATCGTGCGCTTTTAGACAGCTCTTTTAACGGTTCAATAGGCGCAATAAATTTAGAAGGGTTATTCAATATAATTTCAAAACTTTTTACAAATTCAATTACTCCCTGTTTGATTTTAATTTTTACAATTTTACTTTTAACGCCAAAAGTAAGAAATTTATTCTTTAAAGAAATTGATAAAAAAATATTCAATATTTATTTTTATTCTTTTTATATAGTTCTTTTTGTTTATTTTTCCGCCTTTTTAATTTCTCAAGTAAGACCAATTATAAAATCTTTTTATTTTATAAATGTTTTGCCTTATGCTGTAATTTTAATCTCTTTAATTGTTTTCTTGCCTTTTAAAAATCAATGTTTAAGGCTTGTTTTCTCACTTTTCTTTTTGATTACTTATTTTTCAGGCAATAATTATTTTGAAAAAAACGGACTTATGTTAATAAGGTTTGGCGATATAATAAAATATTCTCATTATGATTCTTTGCAATATAGAAATAAGGGCTTAAAAATAGGAATAGCATTGCATGATACTGAAAACTACAAGCTTTTTTATAAAAAGTATTTAAAAGGCGATGAAACCATTATTATGTATCCTTTTGCCGCTCATCTTAACTATTTTATAGATAAAATTCTTCAATCAGATGCAGATGTTATTTATGCAAGAATGGAATTTAAACGCTTTCCTATATTTGTCGAGATGATAAAACCTTATGCCGATGTTTCAATAATAAGAACGGATAGAGATGTTTTAATAGGAAGGATTGTATTGAAAAGGTAAAAATAATATAATAACTTTATGGAAGAAGAATTGGAAAAACTAAAGGCAAGGTGCTTAAATTGCACTAAATGTTCCTTGTCAAAAACAAGAACAAATGTTGTTTTTTCAGACGGTATTCCAAACAGCAAGCTTGTTCTCATCGGCGAGGCACCGGGGTTTTATGAAGATAAAACAGGTGTTCCTTTTGTAGGAAAAGCAGGACAATTATTGGATAAAATATTCGCATCTGTCGGATTATCAAGAAAAAAAGATGTCTATATAATGAATACAATAAAATGCCGCCCTCCAAATAACCGTGACCCTCTGCCTGTTGAAAAAGAAGCATGCAAAGAATTTATGGAAGCGCAGCTTGAAATTTTAAAACCAAAAATAATTCTACTTTGCGGTAATGTTGCCCTTAAAAGTTTGCTTGATGTTCCTTATGGAATAACAAAAACAAGGGGAAAGTGGTTCATAGGTCCTTATGGCGCTAAAATGATGCCCATTTATCATCCGTCTTATCTTTTAAGGAATGATTCAAAAGCTGTAGGCTCTCCAAAATGGCAAATGTGGCAGGATATAAAGGAAATTAAGAAGGTATATGAAAGTTTATAATTTAAAAGCAATATTTATTGTTTTGACACTGTTTTTTTCACAAGCATCATATTCGATGACACAGGAATTTTTTGAAAACGTCGATGTGCACAGTCTAAAAGCAGGCGTTTCAAAATTTTTGCTGATAAGAGGCGCTAAAGTTTTTCATAACGAATCTTATGAGGCAAACACTTTTCAGGCGGTTGAACTTGTTAGGGTTGGTCAATATTCAACTGCACAATATCAATATGCCTTTAATCTTTCCCCAATGAAAAACGGCACAAGGCTTGATTTGATTGCAATAAAACAAGGTTCAGGCAATGACCCTGTTATGGAAGCAAAGTTAATGGAATTAATAAAACAGAGCATGCAAGGAAGATTTTTGTATGGTCTTGGTTTTGACTTTGATAATTATTCAACATCAAAAGGAAATATAAAGGCACCTAAGGGTAAAAATACAGGCATAAAAATAACCGCAGTTAAATATGATGCTCTAAAAAAGGGGCTTCAGGCAGGAGATGTTATTATAGAAATTAATGACGTTCCTATTTCCGAAATGCCAATAGATGAATATGCAACAGCACTTTTTGCAAAAAGTATAAATGATTCAATTACATTAACTTATAAAAGAGGAGCTGAGACAAAAAAAGTTACTCTTATCCCTCGTGTAAGCAACCGAAAAACCTTTTAGTTTTTATTGGTGAAATTCCTTTTAATATAAGTAAATATGGCAAAATTTAGCGTTGACATTTAGCTGTATTTTTAATATTCTTTTTAAATGGGATGGTATAAGGTCAGTTGTGATTTTATACAAAAAGGATAGGAGAAAAGATGAAAGTTATGAAAAAACTTCTTGCAGCAACAGTTGCACTTTGTGCTATTTCTTCAGTTGCTTTGGCAAAACCATGCGAATTGGAAAGCAAAACAGAAAGCTATGCACACCCCACACTTTTTAAATCACAAGCTCAAACACTTGTTGATTCAAAATCTGTGTATGTCACAGGCGGTAAAATTTTAAAATCAAAAAACAAAATTACCGTGGGCAACAAAGACAACGTTTACGTTAAATCTTGGGCAAAAGATGTTTTAGACATTATTAAAGACAGCCAGCTAAAATCAGGCTACACAACATCATTTAACCCAAAAGCTCCGACACTTCGTTCAGAAGTTGCAACAATTTTAGCTGAAGGCTTGAATGTTAAAACACCTGAAAGCTATAAACCTTATTCAGACATCAATGATGCTTACTGGGCAAAAGATTGGATTTATAAGGTAACTGAAAAAGACATCATGATAGGTTACCCCTCAGGTGTATTTAAACCCGATCAACCAATCACAAAAGCTGAAGTTTTTGCTACAGTAGCAAAATTAATCAATATTGACCACTCAGCAACAAAAGTTCCTGAATACAAAGGTCAAAAAATGCAATATATCCCTTCTTGGGCATATTCAGCAACAAACGAAGTTATAGCTTCAAACTTGCTTGATGCTGTTCCAAACACAAAACAAGTTATTGACAGTGAATATCTTTCAAAAGAACAAGTTGCATATTTAGTTGCTTCACTTAGAAAAAATTTATCTTCACTTCAAAGCGGTAAAGCAATTAAAGCAGGTGCAGTTGATGCTTGCGGTATTACAACCGTTAAAGTTAAATTGTTAGACAGACTTTCTGCAAAAACCTCAAATATAGGTGAATGGTTTACTGCAAAAACAACCGAAGAAGTTGTTCTAAACGGTACAATTTTCCCTGTTGGCTCGATTGTAAGAGGCGAAGTTATCGCTGTTCAAAGACCCGGAATTAAAGAACCCGGATATATTAAAGTACAATTCAAATATATTAAAAACGGCGATAAGAAAGAATGTTTACCAAAACAAGTTGCCTCAGCTTCTGTTGATGATCTTAGAAATCCAAACTTCTTAGCAAGACTTGCAGGCGCACCGTTAACCATTGTTGGTCGTGCAGCAGGTGTTGTAGGCAGATCAGGCGGTGCTATTGTTAATGTTACAGGCAATGGCATTGAAGAAGTGGGCGATGAACTTGCAAACACTCTTGTTGAAACCTTTACGCTTCACCCCGGTCGTGGTGCTGCCAGCCTTGGAAATTCAGTAGTTACAATTCTTAAAGGCGCTTATGACATTACAAAAATCTGTGTGTCAGGTGTGTTTGGTGTAATTTATGAAGTTGGTGACGAACTTGTTTATGTAATTGTTCCTTCACTTTCTAATTCATCAAGCTTGAATCCTAACGAAGAACTTACTATTGTATTTTAATTAGATTCAACAATTTAAAAAACCGCTCTTTAATCAAAGGGCGGTTTTTTATTTTGACTGTTGCTCGTATTTTAATTTGATGCTACACTAAAAACAATAGTTATATAAGGAGAAAAAGCAATAGTAAGAGAAGATAACAAGACCCGTGAACTTGTAAATGAAGGCATTAGGGCAAGAGAAGTCCGATTAATTGATAATGAAGGAGTAAATCACGGTACAATTCCTACATCAAAGGCACTTGAACTTGCAAAAGAAAAAGATTTAGATTTAGTAGTTGTTTCGCCAAACCAATCGCCTCCTGTGGCAAAAATTATAGATTGGGGTAAATATAAATATGAAACCGAAAAGCGCGCAAAAGAAGCAAGAAAGAAACAGCATGTTGTTGAAATAAAAGAAGTAAAAATGCGCTATAAGATAGATACCCATGACTATGAAGTGAGAATGAAAGCTGCAAGAAAGTTTTTATCTCAACAAAACAAAGTTAAATTGGTTGTTATGCTTAGAGGTCGTGAAATTCAACACAATAAACTTGCATTTGATCTTGCAAATAAATTTTTGGAAGATATTAAAGACGCTAATCCTATTGTTGAAAAAATGCCTATGCTGGAAGGCAAAAATGTCGTTGCCATTTTAGCACCAAATACTAAGTAATTTCCGCTATATTTAAAGGAGAAACAATGAGAGAAGAATTACTTTCTGTTATTGAAAGAAATAGCAGAATACCTTTGGACGAATTAGCCGTTATTTTAGGCGTTAGCAAAGAAGCAGTAATTGACGAATTGGCTAAGCTTGAAAAAGAAGGCGTAATTTGCGGTTACCACACTTTAATTGATTGGGAAAAAACAAGTTCGGAAAAAGTTAATGCACTAATTGAAGTTAGGGTAACTCCCCAAAGAGGACAAGGTTTTGATAAAATTGCAGAAAGAATATATAACTATCCTGAAGTAAGGGCTGTGTACCTTATCTCAGGCGGATATGACCTTTTAGTTACCTTGGAAGAAAAATCTTTAAAAGAAATTTCCATGTTTGTAACCGATAAATTATCCACTCTTGATTCTGTTTTATCTACAGCAACTCACTTTATTTTAAAAAAATATAAAGACCATGGCACAATTTTGGGTAAAAAACACGTTGATGAAAGGGAAATTTTTACACCATGACAAAACCTCTTTCAGATAAGGTATTAAGTCTTAAACCGTCAGGTATAAGAAAGTTTTTTGATATAGTTCATGAAATGAAAGATGCTATTTCTTTGGGTGTTGGCGAACCTGATTTTGACACCCCATGGCATATTCGAGATGAAGGCATTTATGCCCTTGAAAAAGGGAAAACTTTTTATACTTCAAATGCAGGCTTGAAAGAACTCAGAGAAGAAATTTCAAAAAAGGTTGAAGAAACAAGAAATATTAAATACGATGCTGCATCTGAAATTTTAGTTACTGTTGGCGGCTCAGAAGCCATTGACGTTGGCTTGAGGGCAATAATCAACGAAGGCGATGAAGTCATTATTCCTGAGCCCTCTTATGTTTCATACACTCCTTGCGCTCTTTTGGCAGATGCAAAACCTGTTATTATTCCACTCAAAGCGGAAAATGAATTCAGATTAACTCCAAATGAATTAAAAGCGGCAATTACCGATAAAACAAAGGCTCTAATTCTTCCATATCCAAATAACCCGACAGGCGCTATTATGGAAAAGAAAGACCTGGAAGCAATCAGAGATATTATTGTTGAGCATGATTTATATGTTTTATCTGATGAAATATATTCTGCCTTAACATATAAAGAAAAACATTTTTCAATAGTTTCTCTTCCTGATATGAAGGAAAGAACAATTTTGATAGACGGCTTTTCAAAAGCTTATGCCATGACAGGCTGGCGCTTAGGGTATGCATGCGCTCCAAAAGAAATTATTCGTCAAATGACAAAAATTCATCAATTTGCAATAATGTGTGCGCCTACAACAAGCCAATATGCCGCAGTAGATGCCATTAAAAAAGGCGATAACGATATTAAACAAATGAGAAATGCATATAATCAAAGAAGGCGTTTTTTGATTGATTCTTTTAAAAAAATGGGCTTAGAATGTTTTGAGCCTTACGGCGCTTTTTATGTTTTTCCTTCAATTAAAGAATTTAATATGACAAGCGAAGAATTTGCAACAAAATTCTTGGAAGAAGAACATGTGGCAGCAATCCCCGGTAATGCTTTCGGAGATTCAGGCGAAGGTTATTTAAGAATTTCTTATGCATATTCCATGGAAAACCTTAAAGAAGCCATGATAAGGCTTGATAGGTTTATTAAAAAATTAAGACAAAAACAGTAATTTTTGCTTAAAAAAGCACACCCCCTGTTTTTGCTAACTTGATTTTTCACTCTAATAACTGTGAAATAAATGCAAATTTGTTTTTTTTATGACATTTTGCAGATATTTCACCAATCATTCCCATATTTAATTATCTTTTCATCAGCATTTTTCTTATACATTAAAATTTTATCGAATTTAAAAAAACTAAAAATTGTGTAAAATCCATTTTTCCTTTCCCTTGCCATTTTTCAACCTTTTGTATCCGCATTTTAAACGTTTTAAATCATTAACTCCTCAAACAAATATTAACTGTAATTTTTATAATTTATGAATTAGTAAATTTCATCTTTTTTAAATATTAAATTTTGCAGATGTTTCACCAATTATTCCAATATTTAATTATCTTTTCATCAGCATTTTTATTCTATATTGAAATTTTATCGAATTTAAAAAACTAAAAATTGTAAAATCCATTTTTCCTTTCCCTTGCCATTTTTCAACCTTTTGTATCCGTATTTTAAACGTTTTAAGTCATTAACTCCTCAAACAAATATTAACTGTAATTTTTATAATTTATGAATTAGTAAATTTCATCTTTTTTAAATATTAAATTTTG
The DNA here is from genome assembly GCA_944325175.1 of Candidatus Gastranaerophilales bacterium. Taxonomy (GTDB): domain Bacteria; phylum Cyanobacteriota; class Vampirovibrionia; order Gastranaerophilales; family Gastranaerophilaceae; genus Galligastranaerophilus_A. Next base: position 30,353 of record CALUYZ010000010.1, read on the forward strand.
CAGATGTTTCACCAATCATTCCAATATTTAATTATCTTTTCATCAGCATTTTTATTCTATATTGAAATTTTATCGAATTTAAAAAACCAAAAATTGTAAAATCTAATTTTGCATTTTTTGCTTTCATCTGCGTTTTTTTATATTTTAACCCTGTCTTTTATTTATTCTGGCTTGTATCATATATCAGTTTTTAAATACAATGCAAAATTACCGCCGTTTTTAGCCGCCTTGAAATTTTAGCCCGTGATTACTTTTTAATTTTAAAAACTGCAAATTTAAAATTTTTTGTTGAGTTATCAAAGCTAAAAATTTACAGCATCAATTTTTTCTTTTAATCTTAAAATGGGATAATACTCGCTTGCAAAGCGAAGGCTTTCATCAATAATTTCTTTCGCTTTTTTTATATTATTTTCTTCAAGATAAAGACAAGCATCTATATAGTGAATTTCTGCATCATAATAACAAATTTGTTTTGCTATATCTGCAAAATAATGCACTGCTTTATTTTGATTATTGGCATTTAATACTCGGGCAATAAATTTTGGAGTTTCAAGGTTTGAATTTGTAAAAAATCTGTATTCGTCTATAACCTTTTGAGCCCAAAGAAAAAGCCCGTTTTCAATTAAAAGGTTAATATAAACTTCTAAAAACGCCCTTACTTGAAAGTATTTTGGCTGTTTTTTAGGTTTGTTTTCAATAATATCCAAAATTATAAGCCCAAAATTTGATGCGGGACAATTATTTTCTTTTAGCTTGAAATATTTTCTTGCATCTTTTAAATTTTGAATTAATAGTGAACAAAGCCCTGCTTCATAATATAAACCGTTTGGCACAAAAATTTCTCTAGCGCTCAAATAATCTTTGTTATAAAACAATTCTACAGCACTTTTTATTTTGTCATTCACGTTTTAATGTCTTTGTTATTTGTCGTTATTAGAGAAATTGAACCCGGGAAGCATTTGATTCATCATATAAGCTTGCACGAATTCTTTGCTTATATTTGAATTGCTGCCGCCATTTTGGCTCATTGCGCTTATCATTGGAATAAAATTCATCATATTATTGTTATTGTTGTTGTTTCCAAACATTGCATTAATTTGAGCTATTTCAGAATTCATTGCGCCAAATTGACCAAAGTTTCCCATATTGGATAAGGGGTTAATTCCCAGTTTAGATAGGGTTCTAACCGCATCAGCTATCTCTTTATCAGTTGGCTGGTCGTTTTGGTTAATATATTTAAGATTGCCTTCTGACGGTTGAACATCATTATTAATTTCTTGTTTTGTTCTTTCTATGGCTTGATTTTCAAGTTTTGTTTTTACATCATTGTGCATAAATTCATTTGATTTAATGAATTTTGTTATATCGCTTTCATCAAGGTTTGCATCGCACATTGTGGCATCATCAATGCAATTTATAGCTTGAGTTGCATAATCTATTAAAACTCTGTTTGAACTTATATTTCTTGCAGATTCATACGCTTCCCTTGCTTTATCGGGCAATCCTAACTGTGAATATGAAATTGCCTTGTAGTAATAAACAATGTCAGACGGTCTGCCTTTTTGAATTATATAATCCATATCTTGAATACAACCTGTGTAATTTTTATGTTTATATTTGCTTATCGCTTGATAGACAAAGCTTGTAGGCACTTGAACATTTTTGTTTGCCGCAAATGCAATGCCTGTGGATAATACAATTCCTGAAATTATTAAACCTGAAATTAATGATTTTAAGTTCATTTTTAACCCCTATCAATTAGAAGATATACTTATTTTATAATGTTTTTAAGTAAAATTGCAATGATTTTACAATAAAATTATACCCCTTCTTTTTAATTTATCTCTAATCCGTATATATGATTTGCATTTCAACATTTAATTATACAATTAATTTAGTAATTTATTTTTTGTTATTGAATTTGTAGAGTATTTTTTGTATGAAAATTAAAATTAAAGAAACTGCAAAAAAACAAAAGGGCTACTCTCTATATCGCCTGGCAATAGTTTTAAACATGCCCCAGCAAACAATTTATTCCTGGGCAAACGGCAGAACACAACCTTCTTATGAAAACATGGACAAACTATGCGAAGTCTTAGACTGTTCAATCGGCGACCTTTTAGAAGCCGAACCCGTCCAAAGAAAACTTTTTTCATAAATCACATCAATTTTAAATTTATTCCTTGAAAAATTTTCTTTTTTTAAATAAAATAATGCTAACAACTTTGCGGACGTAACTCAACTGGTAGAGTCCCTGCCTTCCAAGCAGGTTGTTGCGAGTTCGAGCCTCGTCGTCCGCTAATTAAAAAGAACCCTAATAAAAGGGTTCTTTTTATATATCAAGTTTTTTAAATGAATTAAGCGCAATTTCAAGGTTTTCTATAATTTCTTTTTTAAGTTCATCCGGTTCCGGTAAATTTTCTAAATCTTCTAAACTTTCATCTTTTAACCAAGTTATATCAAGGTTTGTTTTGTCTCTTTTAATTATTTCATCATAACTAAATTTTTTAAATCTTTCGCTTTCTGTTCTTTTTGAAATGTCATCTTTTTTGTAACATTCAACAAAATCTTTTAGGTGTTCATCATTCAGGGAATTTGTTACAAGTGTTAAATTAATGTTTGTTCTAAAATCATAAACCCAAACATCGTTTGTTCTGTGGCCGTCTTCAAGCGGTGATAATTTATCAAAGAAAATAACATTTGCTTTAACTCCTTGTGCATAAAAAATGCCTGTGGGAAGTCTTAAAATTGTGTGCAAATTAAAATCTTTTAAAAGTTTTATTCTGACTTTTTCACCTGCGCCGCCTTCAAATAAAACATTATCTGGAACAACAACAGCTGCTCTTCCACCCATATTTAAAACGGTCATTATATGCTGCAAAAAGTTTATTTGTTTGTTTGATGTGGTTGCCGTGAAATCGTCTCTTTGATATTCTTCACTTTCAGACTTAACAGAACCGTCTTCCCCCATAATTTTTGTTGAAGATTTTTTGCCAAATGGCGGGTTTGTTAAAACCATATTATAGCGTTTTATTCCTGCAGATAAAAGCGAATCGCCCTGTTTAACGGGGCTTTCACCATTGCCTATGCCATGCAAATAAAGGTTCATAGCGCAAAGGCTTACAACAAGCGGTGAAATGTCAACACCAAAAAGCTTTTCTTCTCTTAAGGCTTTTAATTTTTCTTTGTCTTTGGTTTGTTTTTTCATATAACTATAAGCTTCAAGCAAAAAGCCCCCTGTGCCACAAGCAGGGTCTAAAATTGTATCATCGGGGGTTGGTTTCATAACTTCTACAATGGCTTTAATTAAAGGCCTTGGTGTGAAATATTGCCCTGCGCCCGCTTTTGTTTCGGTTGCATTTTTTTGTAAAAGTCCTTCATAAATTGCCCCCTTAACATCAACATCAAGTCCCATCCAAGTTTGTTCATCAACCATGGAAATAAGCTTTTTTAATTTTGCAGGCTCTGCAATTTTATTTTGCGCTTTTGAATATATTGTGCCAACAATTCCGCTTGTTTTAGATAAGTCTTCCAAAGCTTTATTGTACCTTTGTTCAAGTTCAGCCCCGTCAAGGCTTTTTAAATTTTTCCATTGATATTTTACAGGAATTAATGACTTTTGGTTTAATATTTTTGTGCACTCATCATCCATTTTTAAAAATAATAAATATGTAAGCTGTGCAACATAATCTGTATATGCAACACCACTATCTTTCAAAATAGTCGCATAGTTCCAAACTTTTGTTATTAAATTATTTTCTGTCATTTTTATATCTTTCCTGTTTAATTTTTTCAAGTAATTTTGAAGCGGGTTCATCTGTTGGGTCTTGCGGAACAAGACGCCCTTCAAACGCTTTTTTTAATATGGATTGTTTTAACTGTTTTGCTTTTTCAATATTATCTTCAACAACCTTTTCAACCTCATCTGCAACAGCAAATCTTTTTTTAATTTCTTCTACTATTCGTTTTTGTTCTTCGAGTGTTGGCAATTTCAAAAATAAATTTTCAAAACTATACCTATTAATTTGAGGTACTGCTCCACCATTACTTATGGTTGATAAATCTAATTTTTGTAACCAATAATACAAATATTCATGTGATAATATATTAGTATTATTCGGAATAAGTGCCATTATATTAAGGTCAATTATTATCGGAAAAATGACTTTTCTTTTTTTATTAGTTGCAATTGCTCCGCCTCTTTTTGGAAATATAATTGAATTTTCTGGAATTATTGTATTTGCTTTGATTTCATTCTTATTAACAAAACGAGATGAAGTAGTTATTTTAACAGAATTTGCTGGTAAGTTCATATCACTAACCTTTATATAGGGGATTTCTCCAAATTGCTTTTCTAAGCTTTTATCAATCGTTGTTCCATTTATAATGCTACATAACTCTAAAATATTGAATATTTCCCACTCTGAAGTTTTGTATAGTTTACCCTCGAAGGCCGATTTTAAGACGGATTGGCGATATTGTTTGATTTGTTCTTTTGCTTGTTGAAGATGTTCTAACCCCTCATCAATCTTTGCAAATTCACTTTCAATCTTTTCCACAATTCGTTTTTGTTCATTCAGTGGTGGTAAAAGATAATTAAATCTTTTTAAATCTGAAGCAGATAAATTGGGTTGAGCAGTTCCATTATCATATTTTTTTACTTCTTGTCTAAAATAAAAACTTTCTAAGTAATAAAATAAAAATTTATCAATATTTGGTAAAATTTTTCTTATTATGACCATAGAAGAAGCAATTGCACCTTTATCAAATGGATAAATACAATGTTTCCCTATTGACCCTCTAATACATAATAATGTATCTCCTTTATTAATTTTTCCACTTCTTAATAAATCATATTGTTGTTCACTTAAGTATAATAAATTTTCTATAAATAATTTTGAATTTTGAATGTTTATAGCACTAACAAAAGGTATTCCTGAAGCATGTAATTTGTTTTTTGCTGGATAATTCTTCCCTCTATCTCCATTGACAATATTAAACACTTCATCTAGCTGACACTCAACCCACCCTTGCGGTAATTTATTTGGCATTTATACTTCCTCAATATTAGACATGGCTGACTCATAAAATTCCATATAAGTTTTATGTGGTGAATTTTTTGGATATGCAACATTGTTATCATTATCACAAATAATAAATTTTTCTTCAGATTTTATCAGTTTTTTTATTTTAAATTTGCCTTTAAATAGTTCGGCTAAGCCCCAGTATTCACTTGCTTTTTTTATGTTATTAAATAATAATTCATTATTTGGAAGACTTATATCATTTCTTAAATTATTAAATATTTCCACGCCTGATACAGTTAATCGAAACATGGCACCATTGTAATTTGCACCATAAACGTAATTTGGATATATGTAAAGTGTATAATTTTTGTTCAATCGTATGTTCATCATTACATTTGCTGCTTTTGAACCTGCCATAATTGAACTGTTTTCAATTAAACCATAATCCATCAATAATATTATATTGGTAATATCATCTTTTGTCCCCCAGTAGTAACCATTTGCATCGCAATAGGGTAATACTTCATTTTCAAAAATTTTGACAATATTAGTATCTAGAGTTTCTAACAATTTAATTGTTTTTCTACTTATAGAGCCAGGTTTACAAGCTTCTTCTGTGTATAACTTAGCCCAAAGTTTTAAAAAATCTTCATTTGATGTGGTTGACGCATTATCTTGAATAAGCAGTAAATTGTCTGTATCTTCAAATTGGTCAGGTATTTTCTCCCCACGTAATTCTTTTTCATTAAGAGCTGATAAAACATTTACAAAAAGTTTTTGCAAATTTTCATTTTTTCTTTCAGCAAGCTTATCATAAAATGGTAAATAGGAACAAGAAATTTGAGCTTGCTTGCCTTGCAGCCATGCTGTAGCTGGAGCAAATAATGTAGATGTGGCATTAGCTATTTTATTAACTAAGTTTTTTGATACACTAAAACCTAATTTACATTTGGCTATTTCTAAATTAAACTCAATATCTTTATTGTCCATTTTTACCCCACAAGTGCCAAAGATAAATCATCAAGAATTGAATCGAGTTCTTGCCCAAAGGCTTCACGGGCTTTAAAAATGCCGCCTTTGTCTGAAAGCGCATCTTGCATATCATTGGCATTTACATAAGCATTTGCTACAATGTAATCTTTAATTATTGTTAAAAGCTCTTGTTGTTCTTTTGTAAAATTAACCCCTCTTTTAATTTGGCGGCCTTTCCAAAGTTCAAAACGGGAATTTGCGACAGATGAAAAATCTTCCAACATTTCATCTTTGCCTATTGCAAACCTTACAAGCTGAACTAAATTTGTAAGCAATTTGGCGGGGTTTTTAACATTTTTAACTTTGTCTTGTTTAATAAGCCTGTATGCGCCCCATATATTTGAAATTTCAAGCGGGGGCATTTCTTGTGCAAGTTTGTTTGATAATTCTTTTATTTTTTCATATGTTAAGTGGCGGGTTTTATATTGAGTGTTATAAATTATTGAAAGTGCGTCTATTTTATCTTTGTTTTCTTCAATAAATTTTGAAAAGCCCGCAACGGTTTTTTCTGCTTCTTGCTTGCTAAAATCAGTTTGAATAACTTTATCGTTTGAAAAAATATCTATAATAAGCATTGATTTTGCCGCCAAATCAAGCAAAAGCTGCCTTAAAGCAGGCTGGTTAAAAGGTTTCACGGCTTCATCTCTTATTTTTTCAATTTCTTTTTCTGTTTTATTTTCGATTAAATCATAATCAATTGTATCCATTATTTCATTTGCAATTTGGGTTAATGTTTTGTTATTTGTTAATTCTTGAACCCTTTTAATATCTTGAATTTCAAGATTGGCTTCTATTTTTGAAATTCTTCCCGCTAAAGAAGATAAGGTGTCTTCATCTATTGCACCGCCTGCAACATCTTCCATTAATTTTTTTAGAGATGTTGATTTTTTTCTTTCAATCGGCTGAGAAGTATTTTTCTTGCTTTCTGTTACGCCAACGGCATCTATCAAATAGAAGTGGTTTTTAACTTCTGCATTTGGAGTAACGCCTTTTAAATCGGTTGGGTTTATTGTTCTAACGCCCCTGCCTTTCATTTGGTCATAATAGAGTTGCGATTTTACATCACGCATGAATAACAAAACTTCAAGAGGTTTAATATCTGTGCCTGTTGCAATCATATCAACAGTTACTGCAATTCTAAAATTAGGGTCAACCCTAAAGTCTTTTATAACTTCTTCCGGCTTTTTGATGTTATATGTAATTTTTTTGCAAAAATCGTTTCCTTTGTTAAAAACTTCCCTTGCAATGTTTACAATTTCTTCTGCGTGATTGTCGTCTTTTGCAAAAATTAAAGTTTTTGGAATCCAAGTGGGTTCACGTTCGGGGAAAAGCTGTGTAAAAATTGCGTTTTTATACGCTTCCAAAACAGTTCTTATTTGATTTGGAGCAAGAACAGACCTATCAAGTTCATTTTTGGTATAAACAATATCATCTGTTAATTGTGAATAAATTGTTTTTCTTGTTTTTTTATCTCGAACAGGAACCGTGAAGCCTGATTCAATTTTACTGCCACATTCGCTAATTTGTGTTTTTATTCTGAAAATTTGGCAATCTACATTTACATTGTCAATAATAGAGCGCTCCAATGGATATTCTGAAACTACATTTTTATTAAAATAACCAAGTGTATAAACAGAAGGTGTTGCGGTTAAACCGATTATAAAAGAATCAAAATAATTAAGCACTTGTTGCCAATCGCCATAAATACTTCTGTGACATTCATCTACAATGATAAAATCAAAAAATTCAGGCGGAATTTTTGAATTATAATTTACTTCCTTTGGTTTTCCGATTGAGCCTATTTCATATGCTGAAACTTCTTCATTTATTTCATCATAATCTTCTTCGTTGCAAAGCATTGAATATAGCCTTTGAATTGTTGTTATAACAACTTTTGCATCTTTATCAATTTTGTTGTGCTGCAGTTGTTGGGTTATATAAACTTCTGTGAATTTGCGGTTTTCATCTTGCAAGGTGAAATTATCAAATTCTTTTTTGGTTTGTTTGCCTAGGTTGTTTCTATCTACCAAAAATAAAACTCTTTTTGCTTTTGCATGTTTTAAAAGTCTATATACAAAATTGCATGCGGTAAAAGTTTTGCCTGCCCCTGTTGCCATATAAATTAAGGAACGATTTTTATTTTCTTTTAAAGATTTTTCAAGCCCTTTTATTGCTTCTGTTTGGCATTCTCTTAAACCTTCCGCATTGATTGGCGGCATATTTTTTAAATTATTTCTTAATGTTGAATTTTGGTTTAATAATTCAAACAAGGTTTCGGGCTTATGAAAATTAAAAATTCTTCTTGAACGAGCGTTTATATCTCTTAAATCGGTAAAATGTATTTCGTTTGAATTGGTTTCATAAATAAAAGGTAAAGGAACTTGCCAAGAGCGGGTTTTTTCGGGCAAAAGCTTGGAATAGCCCATAGATTGGTTTTCAACCCCGCTTAGAGAAACCCCCTCTTTTTTTGCTTCAATAACGCCGCAGGCTTTGCCATCCACAAATAAAAGATAATCCGCTTCTTTATTGTTTTGCATTAAAAATTCTCTGACAGCAACGCCCAAAGCAGCATTTCTGTTGAAATCGGCTCTATCTTGAATGAGCCAACCCGCTTGAATTAATTCTTTATCTATTTCTAATCTTGCTTTTTCTTCAGGATTCATACTTCAAACCGCCCGTTTTTATTCTACCATAAAATGGGGAAAATTGATTGTTTTTAGGGTAAATTACCCCAGCAAATCGGGGCGTTTGGTTTTTGTTCTTAAAATTCTTTGTTCTTGTTTAAATTTTTCAATTTCTTTGTGGTTGCCGTTTAATAAAACTTCGGGCACTTTCATGCCTCTGTATTCACGTGGTTTTGTGTATTGGGGGTGTTCTAAAAGACCGTTTAGACCAATGGAGAAGGAATCATTAAGAGGGGAGTCGGATTTGTTTAAGACGCCATTTATTAGTCTTGAAACGCTATCTATGATGCAAAGTGCGCCAAGTTCCCCGCCGGTTAGAATGTAGTCGCCGAGGGAAATTTCTCTGGGTTTTAGACCGAGGCGTATTCTTTCATCAAAGCCTTCGTAGTGACCGCACAGAAGAATTAATTGTTTTTTTTGGGCGAGTTCTGTGCATATTTTTTGGTTATAAGGTTCCCCTTGAGGGGTTAGCATGATGAATTCAAAATTGTCTGTTTTTTCGATTGATTCGTAAGCTTCAAAAATAGGGGGCGCCATAAGCACCATGCCTGCTGTTCCCCCATAGGGCGTGTCATCCACTCTTTTGTGCTTATCATGGGTAAAGTTTCTAAAATTAATTGTGTTTACTTCAATTAAATTTTTTTCAATCGCCCTTTTTATAATGGAATAGGAGCAGTAGTCTTTAATAATTCCTTCAAATAAGGTTAAAACATCAAACCTCAAATCAGCCCCCCGATTGGTTTTATGATAACTTTTTTTGTTTTTATATCAATGATTGGGACAAGTTCTGAAACAAAAGGAATTAAAATTAAATCTTTTTTATGTTCAGATTTTATGCATAAAATATCATTGGCGGGTGTTTTTTGAATTTCAACCACTTCGCCTATGTAGTTTTCTTCATTGTCAAAGGCTTTTAGACCAATAAGGTCATCTATTAAAAATTCATTTTTTTCTAATTTTTTTAATAATTCTTCTTTTGTTGAATAAATGTTTTTGCCTTTAAATTCAATTAATTCATCAATAGAATTAATTTCCATAAATTTTATTATGGCAAAATTTTTGTGAAAGCGAATGTTTGAAATATTTAGGGCAAATTTTTCAGAATTTTTATCTACATAAACGGTTTTTGCATTTTTAATGTGTTCAAGGTTTGAATAGCCAACCTTTGCTTCACCTTTTATGCCATGAAAATTTATAATTTTTCCGATTGAAATGTATTCCATAAAAAAATTATAACAAAAACATTTATATTATGCTTTCATTGTATAAAATCCAGTATACACAATCTGTTTGGTTGCAATTATTGCAGTTGTAACTTGCTGAATGATATTTGTCCTCTCTTTCTTTTGATTCCGGTGTGCAATTTTCTTCTTCTTTTATTTCTTCTTCCATAACCTTCCTTCGAATTCTAAAAGGCAAAAAGCTGCCCTTGCTGTTGTTTCGGTTAAATTAAGCCAAAAATCGCAAAGTTTAAATTTTTCAATTTCGCTTAATTTTTCTGAAATTTCAGCCAAAATTTTATCATCGTATGAATTTAATTCTAAAGTAAAAGCAAGGTTAATGGCGGCGGCTTTTTCGTTATCGGTCAAACCCTGCAAAGTTTTGCAGTTATATAAACTCATATAAATTCCTTCCATAACTTGTGCTTGATATACCGCCTTAACCCTGCTAAGATGAAAACAGTGCGTAAGTACATTTTTATAATACACGTTAGTATTTATTAAGTCAACATGTTAGCCTTTTAAATACTAACATTGTTTACAAAAATTTATAATTTAGGGTAGAGTATGGCTTTAGTGCGTAAAATAAGGCAAATTGGAAACAGTATTACATTAACTATTCCAAATGAAATTTTTGATTTTTTGGGTTATAACCCTCAGTTAATTAAATATAAACTTTGTCAGGATGAAACAGGTGCAGTTTTTCTCGTGATTTTAGACAAAAATGTTATGGCGATTGATGAGAAAAAATTTCAAAAACATGGCAAAAGTTTCGCAATAATAATTCCAAAGCCTTTATGTAAAATGTGGAATGTGGGTTTAGGAGAAAATGAAAATCGTGAAATTAAGCTTAGTTTTGATAATTCGCCTCTAAAATGGCGTCTTGAACCGGTTTAGTTTATATATATGATGTTAAAAATTTAAAATTCCATTACAATTTTGCATTATGACGAAAATGGGAGCATTGTATGTTGTTAAACCCTGAAAAAATCATTACATTGTATTGGTATTTAGCCCTAATCGGCACGATAGTTTTTATTTTAAAAGTTTCACTTCCATTAGACACAGGAACGGAAGTTGGGGGCGATTTTAACTCGATTACGGATACTGACGGTTCTTTTCAAATTTTTACCATAGAAAGTATATCGGCATTTTTTATGTCTTTTGGCTGGATGGGTTGGTGTGCTATTGAGCATCTTCATTATGAAATTAAAATAGCTGTTTTAATTTCAGTAATTTCAGGGGTTTTGGGTATGGCATTATTCAGCTTTCTTGTTTCATTGCTCAAAAAATTGGAGCATGCTCCAAAGGTTTCATTGGAAGAGCTAAAAGATAGAGTTGGCAAGGCTTACACTCATTTTGACCCTAAAGGCAGCGGGAAAATTCAAATTGAATTTAATTCAAGGTTAGATACAATCGATGCCGTTAATGAAAGCGAAGAATATATAGAAGCTTTTAAGCCGATAAAAGTTACAAAAGTTGAAAATAGTGTTGTTTATATAGTTAAAGAAAGCGAGTAAAAGAAAAATGGAATTATTTTCATTTGCGGGCATGATTTTTCTTATCATTGTGTTTGGTGCGCTTGTTTTTGCTGCAAGCAGATACCAAAGATGTCCTTCAAACAAAGTTATTGTTGTTTATGGTAAAATAGCCGGTTCTGCCACGGCAAGGTGTGTTCATGGCGGCGGTGTTTTTGTTTGGCCTTTAATTCAAGATTACAGCGTTTTGTCATTAGAACCCATGACAACAGATATTGATCTTCGTGGCGCATTATCCAAAGGAAACATAAGGGTAGCTGTTCCTGCAACATTTACATTTGCAGTTTCAACAAACCCTAAATTGTTGCAAAATGCCGCAGAAAGGCTTCTTATGAGCGATAAGAAAACAATCATTTCTATGGCATCAGATATTATTTTGGGTCAATTAAGGCTTGTTATTGCAACTTTGTCTATTGAAGAAATTAACCAAGACAGAGAAAAATTTATGGAACAAATTAACATAAATGTTGATGCCGAGTTAAATAAATTGGGCTTATCCGTTATTAACGTAAACATTCGAGATATAACAGATGAATCAGGCTATATCGATGCAATCGGTAAAAAAGCAGCAGCTGAAGCTATAAACAAAGCAAAAGTTGAAGTTGCTCAACAAGAAAAATTAGGTTCAATCGGTGAAGCTGACCAAAACAGGGAAAAAGAAGTTCAAGTTGCAAACCAAAAAGCGCAAACTCAAATCGGGCAAGCAAATGCAGAAAAAGAACAAAGAATTCAAACTGCACAACTTGAAGCTCAAGCTGTTGAAGGCGAAAACATTTCAAAAGCAAATATTGCTGAATACAACGCAACTTTAGCAGTTAAACAGGCAGAAGCTCTGAAACTTGGTGAAGTTGCAAAAGCAAACGCAGAACGTGACATTTTAATTGCTCAAAAAGAACAAGAAGAAGCAAGACTTAAAAAAGAAGAACTTGCCGAACAAGAAGTTGAAAAATTAAAAATTCAAGTTGAAGCAGATGCTGAAGCTGAAAGATTAAGAAGAATTGCAAACGGTGAAGCAGACGCTATTAAAGCAAAATATTTTGCAGAAGCAGAAGGTGTTAAAGCTGTTTTAGAAGCTAAAGCCGCAGGTTATGACAGGTTGGTTGCAATATCAAATAATAAACCTGAAATTGCTACAAGCTTTTTGATGATTGAAAAAATTGAAGATATTGTTGCAAAACAAGTTGAAGCAATTAAAAATATTAAATTCGATAAAATTACCGTTTGGGATGGCGGTTCAGGCACAGGAAACGGTTCTACAACGGCAAATTTTATGAAAGAATTAATTAAAGCGCTTCCTGCAATGCATGACCTTGCAAGCCAAGCAGGAATTGAACTTCCAAGAATTTTAGGTAAAGTTGATAATTGCATTGAAGATAATGCAGTTGATGCAACATCTCAAAAAATCGAAGAAGGCGAAATAAAAGATTCTAAAGACGGTTCAAAAACAGTTTTATGCCCGCATTGTAAAGCCAAATACAAAGCAAGAGTAAATGAAAACGGCGAAACTGTAATTGCAGGCTTCAATGATATTGACCCTAACTTAGAAGGTCAGCAAATTTATTGTATTAAATGCGGCACAAAATTTACTGTTCCAAAATCATAATTCATGATTACCTTATTAAAAAATCACGCTCTTAAATTATTTTAGGAGCGTGATTTTAATTGTATAATCATTTTATGACATCAAATTTTGAATTTTTAAAAAATAAAGATAAAAAACTTTTTAATATAATAGATGATGCCGAAAAGCTTTATAGAGACGGCTATTTTGAGCAAACAATCGCACAAACAAGAAAGTTTGCGGAAATAATGGCAAAAAACGTTCTTGGAATAAGAAGAACAACAGAAGAAACATTTGATGAGGTTTTAGGCACCCTAAAAGATATTATGGGTGAAAACCCGGTTGAAAAAGAATTTTTGGATGATATGTATTTCTTAAAAAAACAGGGAAATTTAGCAGTCCACGATAGCGCCACTCCCTTAAACGGCAACATTGCCCTTGAATGTCTTCAAAGGGCGTTTGAAGCTTCTTTAAATTATGCGGTTAAAAACGGTGCAAATAAGAAAATTTTAAACAGTCATTACAGCATAGACCTTTTAATGACCGGAAAAACCTATAAATTCAGCGAAAAATATCAAAAAATAAGAGAAGAAGAAAACGAAGACCTAAAAAAAGAAGTTAAAAATATAGCTGAATTTGCCAAAAATACCAATGAAAACAAAGTTTTAAAGGCAGATTTTAAAAAGAAAAAAGTAATCAGGAATAAAAAAACAAAAACAAAAAAAGAATCAAAAGCTAAAAATGAGAAAACCCAAAATCAAGCAGTTAAAAAAAGCGATTTTCTTTTTTATGGCATTATTTTTGGTGTTATTTTTGTTTTATTTGTTAATATAATTTTATTCATTCTGCCGTTTTAAAAGGATAAAAATATGGAAGAAAATTTTCAGTATAAGTTTTATTTAGATGAAGCAATCAGCGATTTTTATAAGGGCAAGTTCGATGATGCTATTTTAAAATTAGATAAATCAATAGAAATTAAAAACGATTTTGAAGTTTCGTATTTTTACCGTGCAGCTTGCTATCAAGCACTTGAAAAGTGGGATGATGCAATGCTTGATTATACAAAAGCCATTCAATTAAACCCTAAAATGACAGATGCCTATTATAATAGGGCAAGAATTATACTAACAAGAAAAGATATTCAAAACCCAAAAATTGAAAATGCGGTTAACGACCTTGAAATGGCGCTTTCATTAGACAATAAATTTATAGATGCCTTATTTGCAATGGCTGCAGCTAAAAAGAAGCAGGGAAAATATAATGAAGCCTTATCTTATCTTGATAAATTGCTTGAAATAGAGCCTGATGCAATAAATGCAAAAGCCCTGAAAAAACTTTTAATTCAAAAATATATAAATTAAATTTTTATTTTTTCATAAGTTAAAAGGTAGTTCCAATAGGCGGTATAAACCTTTTTAATATAGTTTTTTGTTTCAAAATAAGGTATGCTTTCCGCTAAAACATCCATTGAATTTCCTTTGTGTTCATCAAGCCACTTTTTGACGGCATTTGGACCTGAATTATATGATAAAACACACAATGGCTCATTATCTAAAAATTCGTTCATTAAATATTTAAAATAAGAGGTTCCTAAAATGATATTTAATTTTTCATTCTGCAATTCTTCAATACTAAAACTTTTGCCTGAAATCATTTGAGCAGTTGTCGGCATAATTTGCATTAAGCCTGTTGCGCCTACCGAACTTCTTATTTCAGGGTCAAAATGGCTTTCCTCTTTCATTAAAGCCAAAATAAGATACGGATTCAAATTTTTCTTTTTTGCTTCTTTATTTATATTTTCGCCGTAATAAATCGGATATGCCAGTTTGTATGCAACATCTCCTCTTTTTGGTGCGGTTTCAAAGCTGTTTATGTAATCTCTTGCAAGAACGCTTGATAGGGCCCTATTTCCTTTTTTATATTCAACCCAAGATGAAATTAGGGGGTTTTGAATTCTAAAATCTTCAAAACTTTTAAAATCGCCGGTCTTTGCTAAAATTTCAAAAAATTGTCTTTCTTTTTTATTTTCTTTGTTTGGGTATGGAATATAAGAATTTTTTGTAATTTTTAAATTTCTTTTGTTTGAAAAGTTTTTATCGACAAAAGTTGAATAAGCTTTATATGAATAATAGCTTTCAGGGTATTCTGCAAACAGCTTGTTTATAACTTCTTTGTAAGAATTATCAAGCATTTTCTTTTTCATAACGGCCATATAGTAATAAATGGCAGGGCTTTCATTTTTATTTTTATAAAGCGCCATATATTTTTTGCCATATTTCATTGCAAGAACTGTTTTATTGTTTTTAAAACTTTCCATAAAAAGTTCATACAAAACGCTTGAAGCCAGTTTTGACGACGGAAAACTTTCATTGAATTTAATTTTTCTTTTTATGGCCTCGTTTTCATCAACATAATTTGCGCTCAGATACAGCGCTAAACCTTTTATTCTTTCGTCTTGCGCTATTTTGTATATTTCATTTAATGAAACCAAGGGAGAATTTGTATATTTTAAATATATTTTAATTGTTTCAAGAAGTGTTTCTTCATCAAAATTGGAATTATCAAAACTAAAGCCTTTATTTGCAACTTTTATAATATTTCTGCCTGAATTAAGTTCGTTCAAAGTTTTAATTAAACAAACCCAAGACAAATTAATAGGCACATTTTTTAGAATGTTTATCGAATTTTTATACAGCCCGTTTTGAAGTAGGGCATCTGCTATGATTAATTTTTCATAGTCATTGGTTATAATTTCTTTATCGTTTAAAATTTCAGATATTACTTCTTTAATATATCTGCCTTTGGGCGAATATTTGATATAATCTAAAAGATATTCTTTTCTCTCTTTTTTGTTTTTTGTTATTTTGGAAAGATAATAGTTAGAGGCAATGCCATATTCTGATGTTTTATATTCGTTTTTTAAAGTTAAAAAATATTTTTTTGCATTTCTTTCATTCTTATTTTCAAAATTGATTATTGCCATGCGCCATAAAATAAAGGGTGAAATTGTTTCATTTTTTATTAATTTATTCATTAATGAATATTTTTTAAGCGCCGTTTTATAATCTTCAAGCATTTCTGCACTTTTTGCCTGTTTGTAGAGAGAGTTTAAAAATAAGGGAGAATTTGGGTAAATTTTTGAAAAATTATAATAGGCATTTTGAAAATCGTTTTTATTATAATATTCAATGCCCTGTTTATAATAAGTAGAAGAATCTTTTTTGTGGTTTAGTTGAAAAATAAACATAAACCCCACAATAAAAATAAGAAACGCTAATAAAAGCGAGCCTGTAATAATCAAAAGCTTTTTTAATTCCATAAGGAAATTATACCATGATTAAAATGTTATTTTTCAACTGTTAAAATAAGCTCTTCAATTTCCCTTACAGTTGCTTCAAGCACTTTTTTTTGAATATCCGTATATAATATGTAGGGGTCTTTAAGTTTGTTTTCAACATCTTTTTTTAATATTTTTAATTTATTTGCAATTAAAAAATAAAAATCTTCTTTTTGTTTGTTGTCCAAAACATCTGATATACTTATACAAACCTTTGCATTATTTAGCATGTGGGCATTATTTTTAAAATCAAATAAAGAAATTGTTTCTTTTAAATATTTAAGCCCAAAAGGTGTTATTTTATAAGTTTTTGATAATTTCCCACCGTCTGACATAAAGGAAGAATATTCAACACAGCCTAAATTTTCCAACCTTTTAAGGGCAGGGTTAATTGCACCTAATGAAGGGCATGAGAATATGAAAAACATTTCTTCTATTAATTTTTGAATTTTATATATCGTGCAATCATATTTGTTTAATATGTATAAAATTAAAAGTTCAAGCATCATTTTTTCCTTATCTTTTTATATTCTATAATTTTTCTTATATGGTTGCAATATAAAAATAAAAGCGATATGGAAACCATACCGCTTAAATTGTTTTCAAAAAATTCTAAAAAACTATTTTTTGTTAACAAGTTCTTTGAATTTTTTACCGGCTGAAAATGCAGGAACTGTTTTTGCAGCAATTTTAATTTCTTTACCTGTTTGAGGGTTGCGGCCAGTTCTTGCAGCTCTTTTGCGAGCTTCAAAAGTACCAAAGCCAACTAATGTAACTTTTTGACCTTTTGAAACTGATTTTTGTACTGTTTCGATGAAGCTGTTTAAAACTTCAACTGCTTCTTTTTGTGTAACTTTTGCTTTTTTAGCAACTTCTTGTACTAATTCTTCTTTGTTCATTGTAGAACCCCTTTCTATATGTGTCTGATTATATTGAAATTTCTCATCTTTGGCAAGTTTTTTCTAAAAAAAATACAAAAATTATACTATTTTTATTAAAAACTTGTTATAATTAGTATATGAAAAATCTTAGGTGGTATGACAAAGACAGGTATTTAAGCGCTTTTATGACGCTTCTTGAAACTTTAGATGAAAGTGTGCAATCAGAAGTTGCTCTTAACATTTTGGATGCAATTCCAAAGGTTATAAGCATGGATTGTGTTGCATTTTTAAAGATTGTTGAAGAAAACGATCCGAGAAAATACAACCGCTGGTATGACAAAAATCCCAACATCCACAAGGTTGTTGAATCAATTCGACAACTTTCAACCGAAGAGCGTGAAATGCTTTATGTGAACATTCAAGAAATCATGCAACAATTTACAGAGCTTGATTTAACGGGGCTGAAATTAAAAGAACAATGAGAAAAATACTAATCACAGGCTCTTCCTCAGGCATTGGCAAAATTGCTGCAGAAAAACTAAAAGTTTCAGGATACCAAGTCTTTCAAACGGGCAGAAAAAAACTCGATATTGAAAATTATATAAGTGTTGATCTTTCTGACCCGAAAAATGTTAATAAACTTTATAATCACGTCAAAAAAAACTTTGGCGATATTGACATACTTATAAATAATGCTGGTGAATGTGTTTATTCTCCGATAGATGAAATGAAGCTTGATGAAACCGTTCGAATTTTTAATTCAAACTTTATTTCGCATTATTATTTAACAAGTCTTGTTGTTCCTTATATGAAAAAAAATAAATTTGGAAGAATAGTTAATATAGCTTCAATTTCAGGCGTTGTTGGAGAAGCAAGCGCAAGCTTATATAGTGCTACAAAATCTGCATATTTTGGGTTTTCAAAGTCTTTGGGGTTAGAGCTTGCAGAATATAATATAACGGTTAATTCAATTTCCCCGGGCTGGGTTGAAACACCTTTAACAAACGCCGCTTTAAGCGAAGAGGAAAAAATGGTAACTCTTGATGTAATTCCTCAAAGAAGGTTTATTGAGCCTGTCGAAATTGCTAATTTAATTAAATATTTAATTTCAGATGAGGCAAAAGGAATAACCGGTCAAAATATCAACCTTTGTGCAGGGCTTACTTGCGGTTGTTAATTTCAAATTTGTTACAAAACCTTCATAAAATAGCAATAAAATTTATTTAGCGGTTTTTTCAAGCTAAAATCAAATAAAAGGCTATAATAGTTAATGAAGTGTGGTTTGAATAATTCTTTTTCGAATATTAATTTCGGTTTTGGGACCGAAAGCAACTCTATGAAGAATACGAAATTGAATTTTGGAGCCGTTACGCCGCCAGATAAGCTGCCTAATGTCTCCCTTAGAGATACCATTACAAGCTATGAAAACCCCCAAGATTCAATGAAATTGGGGGGTGAAAATTCATTAAATGCGGGCAAAGTTAGCGCAGGATTGGCATTTTCTGCAATGGCTTTGTCCCTAATTTCTTTATTGCCTTTTATTCGAAAGCATTGATTTTAGATTATTCAAAGGTTGAAAAATGAGGATTTTAAGATTAGAAAATTTTGGTTTAAATTCAATTAATTTTAATGGAAAAAAGCGACAAAAAAGAACAGACGAGGAAAAATATCAAAGACCGAGCTGGACACCTGAATTTTATTATGAATACGGTTCAAAATTAAAAGGAGAAGACTTTCCGTTTTTTGCATCGCCTTTAAAAACGGCAAAAAGTGAACATCCCTACAGCGATTCATATTTCGATATGAAAAAGCTTTTATCCCTTCCAAAAACAGAAAAACCTGAAGATAAACCTCTTCCTTTTGAAGAATCCCATGGAAAATATGCTCTTGATAAATACCAAAAAGAGGCTATTGATGCCTATGCAAACGGTTCTACAACAATAGTTTCAGCTCCAACCGGAACCGGAAAAACTTTAATTGCCGAGTATGCAATTAAAGATGCTCTGGATAAGGGTAAAAAATTAATCTATCTGTCTCCCCTAAAAGCTTTAAGTAATGAAAAATATACAGAATTTTCCAAGCTTTTTGGAAATTATGACGAAGAAGGTAATTTAGTTGATACAAAAAATGTCGGCTTATTAACAGGTGATACACAAATAAACCCTGATGCGCCAATTCTTGTTATGACAACTGAAATTTACAGAAATTCACTTTTATCTAAAGATAAAAATATAGCAGATGTAAATTATGAAGATTATGACGGTGTTATTTACGATGAATTTCACTATATGGGCGACAAACAAAGAGGTACCGTTTGGGAAGAATCCGTCATGTTTACTCCAAGCCACATGAAACAAATGATGCTGTCTGCAACTGCTTCAAATGCTCAAGATATTCAAAATTGGCTTTCTGAATTAAACGGCGAAATTCCAACTCACCTTGTAAGTGTCCCTGAAACAGAAAGACATGTTCCTTTAAGAGAATACATTTTAACATACAATGACAATAACAAATATCAATTAGAACCGGCAAAGACATATAAAATTGACCTTTATCAGTTTGAAAATAAAATTAATACCTCAGACAGACAAATGAAAGCCGTTGAAGAAGCATGCGAAATTTTAGGTTTAGAAGATTATGACGCCTTAGCTCAATATTTAAGAGGGCTTGCAGGCAGAAGAAATGAACTCAATTCTGCCTATTTTTCGCAAATGTTGAAGCAAGCGGGTGCAGATTCAGAAAAAGCTGAATCTATTGGGCTTATATTATCAAATAAAGGTTCAACAACCGTTAAAAAAGAACCCGAAGGCGGTTTTATAGACAGTCCAAAATTCAGTAAAGTGGTAAAACTTTTGAATGATAAGAAAATGACTCCTGTTTTATTTTATGTATTTTCAAAAAAAGGTTGCAACCACGAAATGGAAAAAGCTGCCGATCACTCTGAAAGCCTTTTAACACCTCAAGAATCTAAAATGGTATATGATGAAGTTCATAGGGCAAAAGAAAAAGGTGTTTATCTTGGCTCTGACTTTGATGATAAAGAATTAGAACGCTTAATGAAGGGTTTTGCCGTGCACCATGCAGGAAAACTGCCGGCTTATAAAAGCCTTGTTGAAAATCTTGCAAGAAAGGGGCTTATAAAGGCTTGTTTTGCTACAGATACTTTAATTGCAGGAATTAATATGCCCTTTAGAACAACTGTTTTCCCTTCAATGGAAAAATTTGACGGTGAAGAAGTAACTGAAATTTCAAATGCTTCCTTTAAGCAAGGCTCGGGTCGTGCAGGAAGAAGAGGCAAAGATGAAATAGGAAATGTAATTGTTATTCCTTTTGATATTGATCAATATCAAAAGTATGTTCAAAAGACATCTTCAAAAGATACTGCCATAAGAAGTAAATATCAAATTTCTTATGCTTCCATATTGTCGGATAGAAACTTAAACAATTACGAAGAAATGCTTTTGGGCTCGTTTGCGGCTCATCAAAATTCCAAAAACTTAGATAAAAACGAAAATATCGTAAATGCAAGACTGAATGTATTGAAATCTTTTGGTTATGTTAATCAAAACGACGATGGCACCTATGTTAGAACACAAAAGGGCGAAATTGCAAAAAGCGTGTTTGGAATTAATGAAATTATAATGACAGAGCTTGTGTCTGACCCAAAATATTTGGCTGATATGTCACCAAAGGAACTAATTGCAATTTGTTCAATGTTTTCTGATACAAAAGATGAAAATCCTTCAAGGGAATTTAGCGGTGATGTTGCATATTTGAATGGCGCCCTTATGCCTATATTAAATTTAATTGATGAAGTGGATTATTTTGAAATTGCCCATGGTCTAAAAGAGGAAGTAACGCCTGTAAGTACCAATCTTACGCCATACATTGTTAAATTCTCTGAACTTCCTGAAAACAGAAGCGAGGCAATAAAAGGTTGGGGCGAGATTATCAACAAAATGAGAGAAAAAGAGCTTATATATCATAACGGCGACTTTTTGAGGGTTATAAACGGCACAATAGATATATTAAAACTTGTCTTTGAATTATCACCCGATAAAAAAGTTCGAGATAATGCAATGGAAGCTATTTCTAATTTAAGAAAACCGCCTGTTGTTGACATCTTTAACTATGAATTAAACAAAAATAAAGAAGAAGAATAAAAGTTCTTTTTCTTTTAAATAAATAAAAATACAGCCCTTAATTTTAAGGGCTGTATTAGTTTATGCAAATTTTAAACTAAACTTTTGCAACGTTAACTTGTTTAACAACGTTTTCAAGAGCTTCAAGAGCGTCAGCAGGAAGTTTATCAATACCTGCTTTTTCTGTTTCTCTTGATTTAACGAAGTTAATTCTATCTTGCATTCTTGCTGCAAATTGTTCAGCATATTCTTTATTGCTAAATGAAGCATCGAAGCCGTCAATATCCATAATTTCGATGTCTGTGAAGTTTTCCCATTTGTGGAATTTAGCTGTACCTTCAACGATAGCTTCAATGATACCGAGTGTATGAGCCGGTTTAACTTTTGTGCCCATAAATTCACCTGTATTTAAGATGTAGCAATCAACGCCATCTGCGATTAATTGTTTAAATCTTGTATAATCCATTTCCAAAGGATAAACTCTGAATGGGTTAGCGTAAGGTTCAACAACTAATGCGTTAGGGTCAACACCTTTTGCCAATCTTTCAGCAGATGATCTTTTTGTAGCTAAGGTTGCACCCATAGCAGAACCTAATGAAGCACCTGATAATTTTAATACAGGAGGAATTGTAGGATCTTTCATCAACCAGAAAATAGCATTGATAGGTTCATCAATTCTATCTACTCTGTTTGGTGACCAAAGTTTTGATTTAACTGCACGGCCGTTACCGTTTCTGATATCTTCCGTGATTGAAACAACTTTGCCGTCTGCTAATTGAATAGCGCCTGCGTTTTGTTGAGTCAAAATGTATTTGTTATCAGCGCAGCCGATTGGGTAGTCTGCAGTTTTGTCAAAGTATGCAGGTTCAAGAGCGATTGTGTATTTATCGTGAATATTGATGATAAATGCGTCATCGTGAAGAACTGTGATATTGTATTTATCGTTGTGTTTTGCGTGAGTAATTGTTGATTTACCTGAACCTGATAAGCCAAACACTGCAACTTGGAATGATTTGTCGTTGCCCAAGTTATATCTTTTCATACCGCCATGGCATGAAGCGTAACCGTTTCTTGCAGCGCAACCCCAAGCAAGTGTTAATGTACCTTTTTTGTGTTCGCCGAAGTATCTCATACCTAAAATTGCTGCACAGTTGTGTACAGGGTCAAAGAATGTTAAACCGTATGGGAAATCAGGGTGTGTCCAATCAGGATCTGAGAAAATGAAAAGGTCACCTTCGTTGATTTCTCTTGAATTTGCATACATATTTGAATAGTATTCGTTAATGTATTGGAAGTTTAACATCCAAGAATACATAATATTTTCAAAGCCTTCAGGAATTAAAAGATGAGCTTTAACCATAAAGTCTTCTTCTAAGCCTACAACAACTTCGGTTCTATACATTAATCTGTCACGTGTATTGTAAATTGCTTCACGAATGATAGGCAATAAATAGCCAAGGTCGCAATTTGGTTCGCCAACGATTTTTCTTGCTGCAGCGCAACGGCCAACAACTGTACCGTCGTTGAATAATAATTGGTTAGCGCCTTTTGGTAAACCGATTTTTTCAGGTTCATAAACAGGCATGCCTGTAAGTTCAATCGTTCCCGGGCTGTTTAAAGCTAATTTGTAAGCTTCTGAAACAGATTGAACATGTTCAACATTGTTACCGAAAAATGGTGCAGTAATTGTTGCACGAGCAGCTGAATAGAGCTGTTTTAATTCTTCGGAGTTTGTGAAAAATTCTTTTGTGCTCATAAATTAATCTCCTTTTTTGTATTGATGCAATACACCAAAGTTATTCTACCATAAAAATTTTATGGTAGAATCAAATTAAATTAAAAAAAGGAGCAAATGAATGGAAACCGTTGCAAAATATGACATAAAAGATATAAATTTAGCCGAGCAAGGTAAAAAAAATATTGAATGGGCAATGAAAGACATGCCTGTATTAAACAAAATTAAAGAAAGGTTTAAAAAAGAGCAGCCCTTTAAAGGTTTAAGGCTGACTGCTTGCGTTCATGTTACAAAAGAAACCGCCGCTCTTTGTATTGCAATGAAAGAAGGCGGCGCTGATGCCGTTTTAGCTGCTTCAAACCCGCTATCTACTCAAGATGACGTGGCAGCTGCCCTTGTAAAATATTGGAATATGCCTGTCTATGCTATTGCAGGCGAGGATAAAGAAACTTACCAAAACCACGTTGATATTGTTTTGGCTCACAAGCCCCACTTAATTATAGATGACGGCTGTGACCTTGTTGCAACGGTTCATTCAAAAAGAAGAGATTTATTGGAAAATATCATAGGTTCAACCGAAGAAACAACAACGGGCATCATAAGATTAAAAGCAATGGAAAATGAAGGTTCTCTGGAATTTCCCGCATTAGGTGTTAATGAAAGCTTAACAAAACACTTATATGACAATCGCTATGGTACAGGGCAATCTTTAATGGACGGTTTTATCAGAGCAACAAACATTCTTCTTGCAGGTAAAACCGTTGTTATTTGCGGTTATGGTTGGTGCGGCAGAGGTTCAGCCACAAGAGCAAGAGGCTTAGGTGCAAATGTTATAGTAACTGAAGTTGACCCCCTGAAGGCGCTTGAAGCTGCAATGGACGGTTTTAGAGTAATGCCTATTGCAGAAGCCTCTTTAATAGGTGATATTTTCTTAACCGTAACGGGTGATAAAAATGTTGTTGATGTTCACCACATGCTAACTATGAAAGACGGCGCATTTGTCGGTAACGCAGGGCATTTTGACGTTGAAGTTAATGTAAACGGTTTAAAAAATCACGTTGTTGAATATAAAAATATTCGTCCTTCTTTAGATGAATGGGTTTTAGACAACGGCAAAAGCATTTATGTTTTGTGCGAAGGCAGGCTTGTTAATTTAGTTGCAGCGGAAGGACACCCGGCAAGTGTTATGGATATGAGCTTTGCAAATCAAGCGCTTGGCATCGAATTTATCTTAAAAAATAAGGGTAAATTAGAAAATAAGTTATACTGTCTTCCAAAATCCGTTGATGTTGAAATAGCTAAAATTAAATTAGAATCAATGGGAATAAAAATTGATACATTAACAAAAGAACAGGAAGAATACTTAAACAGCTGGAAACAAGGAACATAAAAAATGAAATTGGATGTAATCTGCAAATTTTTATCAGGTCTTAAAATGACCCTACTTTCAATGGTATTTCTTATTTTAAGTGCTATTATGGCATTTTTTAAGATAGCTTTTTTTGTAGATTTTGCAGTTTTTACAATTATAATTTCAGGCGTTCCTATAATTTATTTTGGCTTAAAGAATTTATTTTTAAATAAAAAATTAACAGCCTCTCTTTTAATTTCAATCGCTATGACGGCTGCAATTTTAACAAATGAAATTTTTGCAGCGGCAGAAGTTGCTTTCATTATGGCACTCGGTGGAATTTTAGAAGACCTTACAATAGATAAAGCCAAAAAAGGAATAACAAAACTTTTAAATCTTGCGCCAAAGGTGGCAAGAAAATTAAATATTGATGATAACTTGTTAGCTGAAGAAATTGTTCCCGCAGAAACTATTCAAAAAGGTGACGTAATAAGAATTTTAGCAGGTGAAGATATACCTGTTGATGGCATTATTATCTCAGGTGAAACATCAATTAATCAAGCAATTATAACAGGGGAATCAATCCCTTGCGACAAACAAAAAGGAGATATTGTATTTTCCGGAACTACAAATTGCTATGGCGTTATCGATATTGAAGTTACAAAAGAATATAAAGATTCCACCGTTCAAAAATTAATTGCTCTTGTAAAAGAAGCTGAAAATAAAAAGGCCCCTACACAAAGAATTGTGGATAAGTGGGCGACAGTTTTAATACCTTCTGCCATTTTATTTGCAATTATTGTATATATAATAACAGGTGAAATTTCAAGAGCAGTAACTGTTTTAGTTGTTTTTTGCCCTTGTTCTTTTGTTCTTGCAACGCCAACATCTATCATGGCAGCAATCGGAAATGCAACAAAAAAAGGAATTATCGTAAAAGACGGCATTGGGCTTGAAACAATCGGAAGATGCACAACTTTTGCTTTTGATAAAACAGGCACATTGACAAAAGGTAAATTAACCGTTTCAAATATTGAAAAATTTTCCGATGTTTCTGTTGATGACATTTTATATTTTGCTGCCTCATCTGAGATGAAATCTGAACACCCGATTGGTTGTGCCGTTGTTGAATATGCCTTATCAAAAGATTTTAAATTAAATGAAACTCAAGATTTCAAAATGTTTTCAGGCAAGGGCATTTATTCAAAGCTTGATAATAAAAGAATTTATATCGGCAATGAAAAATTTATGGAAGATAACAACATTGAATTAACCGGCGAAATGAAAAAATCAATTAATTCAAAAAGGCTGGATGGTAAAATCACTCTCATTGTTGCTGTTGATAAAGAACCAAAAGGTTTTATTGCTCTTTCAGACACAATTAGAGAAAATTCAATTAAAACAATCAATGAATTAAACGAGAACAAAAACCTTGAAACTATTCTTTTAACCGGCGATAACAACTTGACAGCAGGCTTTTTTGCAAAAAAAGCAGGCATTAAAACGGTTTATTCAAATCTTATGCCGAAAGAAAAAGCAATGAAGATTGAAGAACTTCAAAAAGAAGGTAAAATTGTTTGCATGACAGGGGACGGTGTGAATGATGCCATTGCTCTAAAAATAGCAGATGTCGGCATTTCTATGGGAAGTTTCGGCTCTGACATTGCAATAGAAAGCTCTGATATTATAATCACAACCGATGACCCTAATAAAATTTCATATTTAAGAAAATTATCCGTTGCAACAATTAAAACAATTAAAACAAACATTATAATTTCAATGACAATCAATTTTATTTCATTACTGCTGTCTGCTCTTGGAATTTTAGTTCCAGTTACAGGTGCCATTGTTCATAATTTTGCATCCATTTTGGTTGTATTAAATGCAAGCTTTTTATATGACAAAAAAATAAACTGATGTCGGATTAAAAAAAATCCCTTTTAATTTATAAAAAAAATTGAAAGGAGAAAATCTATGAAAAAATATATTTGTGTAGTTTGCAGTTATGTTTATGACCCTGAATTTGGGGATGATGTTCAAAATATTCCTAAAGGAACTGAATTTGAAGCGCTTCCTGATGATTGGGTTTGCCCTGAATGTGGCGCATCGAAAGATGAATTTAGAGAAGTTTTATAAAAAATTTTTTTATGCTAAAATAAATGTGCCGTGCTCCACGGGGCGT
The DNA here is from genome assembly GCA_944325175.1 of Candidatus Gastranaerophilales bacterium. Classification (GTDB taxonomy): domain Bacteria; phylum Cyanobacteriota; class Vampirovibrionia; order Gastranaerophilales; family Gastranaerophilaceae; genus Galligastranaerophilus_A. The sequence continues at coordinate 57,043 of CALUYZ010000010.1, forward strand.
TGCGAACTCTTGACCTGAAGCTTACGCAGGGTGCAGAGCCTGTTATGAGGGGTCATTTAGTTTGTTATTGAACTTTGAATATTGTTGATATTTTTTATTTAAGTGGCGATTATGCTTCGAACCGTGTCAGGATGGAAACATAGCAGCACTAAGATGATGTTAACGGGTACTTGGTAAAAAATGGAGATATGAAAAGCGAAATGCTTATTGAATGGCAACGATAGACAGTGGCACGGTTATTTATTAAAAAGCTCCCTTGATTAAGGGAGCTTTTAATTTGTTTTTATTTCTTATGCCATTTGTGAGCAGCAGTTTACTTCGCAGCCTAAGAATTCTTTTGCTTCATTCATTCTTACTTTAATTCTGCCGTCAACTGCAATGCCTTCGCCGGTTTTTTCAGAAATTAAAAGCGGGTTAATATCAAGTTCATCAATGAATTTGAAATCATTAACAAGTTGAGATAACCTTAACAATGTTTCTTCAATTTGGTTGATTTGTGCAGGTGTTGTGCCTCTTGCGCCTTGAAGAAGTTTATATGCTTTAACTGATTGAACCATTTCTTTTGCATCAATATCAGTCAAAGGTGCAATTCTAAATGTAACGTCTTTCAAGGTTTCAACAAACACGCCGCCTAAACCAAACATCATCATTGGGCCGTATTGCGGGTCTGTTGCAATACCGCAAACCATTTCACGGTTGCCTTTAACCATTTCTTGAATAATAACGCCTTCTAAGCCTTCAAGTAAGCCTTTTTCTTCAAGACGGCCTAACAAGGCTTCGTATTCTTTTCTTAATTGTTCTTCTGAACGAATGTTCACAACAACGCCGCCAACATCTGTTTTATGTGATGTTGTTTTTGATGTCATTTTCATAACAACAGGATATCCGATTGAATTACCCAATGTAACAACTTCGTCAATATTTGTTGCTAAGCCGTATTTGCAAGCTCTAATGCCGTAAGCTTGAAGAACATCGATTGATTCTAGTGTTGTAAGTTGGTCTCTGCCTTCTTTAACAGATTTTGCAATGATTTCTTTAACTTTTTGTCTGTCAACATCAAAGCAAGGAACTTTACCTTCGGGTCTTTCCATCCAAAGTCTTTGTTGATTTAACCTGTTTAAGCCGTCTGCCGCTTCTTCTGCGTACATAAAGAATGGCATATTAACATTTTTATCTGATAATTTTGTAAAGAATTCATTCTTTGTCATAAATACGCCAATAATTGGTTTTTGAGGATTTTTAGCTTTAATTTCCATCAAAGCTTCTGCAACGTCTATATCTTTTAAGCCAAGGAACGGAAGATAAATTACAATAATCATATCAACGTTTTCATCTGCAATAACCGTTTCTAATGTTTGTTTGTAGTGTTCGATTGGAGCTGATGCTATCATATCAATCGGGTTTTTAACAGAAGCTGCAGATGGCAAGAAACTTCTTAATTTTTCTTTTGTTTCATCTGTAATTTTTGCCATTTGCATGCCATATTCGCAAACTGCATCTGTTGCCATAATGCCGGGGCCGCCTGAGTTTGTAATAATTGCAACTCTATCGCCTTTTGGAATTGGGCAGTTTGCAAAAACTTTAGCTGTTGCAAAAAGGTTTTTCAATGAAAATTCTCTTATAACGCCTGATTGTTGTAAAAGTGCTGCTGCTGCTTTATCTGCACCTGCAAGTGAACCTGTATGAGAGCTTGCAGCGGATGCACCTGCAGCTGAACGGCCTGCTTTAAGAGCTAAGATTGGTTTTTTCTTTGTGATTCTTGAAGCAAGTTTTCTAAAGTTTGATGGGTTTTGAATTGATTCCATATATAAAAGAATTTGTTCAACGTCAGGTTCATTTTCCCAATATTCAAGAGCAGTTTCAGCGTTAACATCTGCTTGGTTGCCGATTGAAATAAATTGAGCAAAACCAAGGTTTAAGTCTTTTAAAATGTTTAAAATGCCGCCGCCCAATGCGCCTGATTGTGAAACAAAGCCGATGTTGCCACGTTCAGGAAGAGATTCAGCAAAGCAGCCATCCATTCTAATATCAGGGTGTGTGTTAACAACGCCTAAGCAATTAGGACCAACACATCTCATACCGTATTCTTTTAATTTTTCAACAAGTTGTTTTTCAAGCTCAGCACCTTCTTTGCCTGTTTCTTTAAAGCCTGCTGTAATAATGCAAACGCCTTTAATACCTTTTTCGTGGCATTGATCGATTGTTGATAAAACAAATTTTGCATTAACTACAATAATTGCAAGGTCAACGGTTTCAGGAATTTCTAAAACGCTTGTATAAGCTTGTAAACCTTCAATTACGCCGCCTTTTGGGTTAACGGGGTAAATTTTACCGTTAAATTTATATTCTTGTAACCTTTTCATAATATCTGAACCAATCGTGTGTTCTTTGGTTGAAGCGCCAATAACTGCAATCGATTTCGGTTTCATAATTTTGTCCAAAATGGTATCTTGCATTTTTTTCTCCTTTTTTTATGCTTTTTAATAACCGTTTTCAATCCATTCTCTAATGCGGAATTTTGCACCTATATTTTCTGCAATTTTTCTGCAAGCTTCAGGGTTGATATTATATTCTTCAGG
>CALUYZ010000011.1 GCA_944325175.1 Candidatus Gastranaerophilales bacterium
TGTTGGCTGCAAAAGAACCTCTATTAATGCTTCCGCCTCATAAAGACCCTGAAAATGGCTTATCTTCAAAAGATGCCATAGTTCCTGATGTATCTTTTGATAGGGATAGTTCAAGCGCTATAAAATCATCACAAGCTGTTATTGAAGGTTCCGATACAATGAAAGATGAAGTCAAATTGCCTTCTGATGATTTTTTACAATTTTATCAAGATGATGAAGCTCAGCGTGCAGAAAAACTTCAAGAAGCTCATAAAAATCAGCTGGAAATAATTTCTGCCATGCTGAATGAATCTCTTTCAGAACTTCAAGAAGGTTTGGAAGAGATAGAATCAATTAATTTGCCTGAAAAATTTTATCAGGATGAAAATAAAGATGAATTTCCTGATATAGATTCTGTTATTTTGGATATGCGCAATGGAAAATATGGCAAAAGCGCGCAAAATACGGTTGAATATCATTTAGATGATGCTGCAGTTGAGATATACAAAGAAATGAGCCCCGAGACAATCGGTGCGCTTTCTGCTCACTTTATTGAAATGACTGTCAATAAAAATGCAACAGGCGGCTCTGATAAAGCTAAGTTAAAACGATTAAAAACAATGGAGAAAAAATTTACTCCTTCGGGAATTAAAAAAATAATGTCTACAGATACAGGCAGCAAAAGACTTTTAGCCTATATTCAAGGAATTGAATATGTTGATTTAAAACCTGATGCAAATTTTTACCGCAAAATAACTAATATGCAAAAATATATGCAGGCAAAAAAGGAAAATTTAAACTGGTTGTATGCCGTTGCAAAAGGCTAAAAAATAAAAGGCTTACAGGAAATTATAAGCCTTTTATTTATTCGTTTTATTTAAGCACTTGTAGATAAGCTTGGCGCAATTATTACAAATTGTCTTACAAGTTCTTTATCCCATTGTATATTGGCGCCTAATTTCAAAATCTCGCAAGCCTTTTCTATTCCTAAACCTTTTCTGTATGGTCTATCTGAAATTAGTGCATGGTAGGCGTCTGCTATTGCTACAATTCTTGCAGATAATGGAATTTCTTCGCCTTTTAATCCGTAAGGATAACCCGTGCCGTCATAATGTTCATGGTGATATTTAACCATAGGAATTAAATCACGAAGCGATTCGTTTGGCGCCAAAACTTTGTCTGCGCCAATAACAGGGTGCTGCTTCATAATTTCCCATTCTTCATCAGTTAGCATAGACGGTTTTCTTAAAACATTTTCAGGAATACCGATTTTACCTATATCATGCAACAAACCGCCTAATCTGATTCTTTCAACTTCAGATTCAGGAAGCCCTACAGCCCTTGCCAATGCCTCAGAATATCTTGAAACACAAGCAGAATGACCTTTTGTGTATGTATCTTTGGCATCAATCGTGTTTGCAAGAGATGTAACAACATCCAATAAATGCGAACTTGAAATTATTTGTTCGTTGTGGAATTTGTTAATTAATTCTTCTTCAAATTGAACGCCGATTTGAGCGTGTTTTTTGGTTAAAACTTCAGCAAAGCATTTAAGCGCTTCATCATCCCAGAAATTGTAATCTTCACTTGTAATAACTTTGCAATTTCCAACTTCTTCAGATTTGCTTTTTGAAATATACATTGCTTGTTCTGCTAAAACTAAAAGTTTTTCTTGGTTTTCAGATGATTTCGGATAAGATGAAATGCCCATTGAAACTTTAATTGGACCAACGTCATCTATATAAACGCAAGATAGAACGTATGATAAATATTCTGCAATATATTTTGCTTCATCTAAACTTGTATTTGGCATTATAATGGCAATTTCATCGCCGCCATATCTGCCTGCAAAATCTGTATTTCTAATGTTTTGTTTAATTTTTTGGGCAACGGTTTTAATAACTTCATCGCCCCTGGCATGACCTAAGTCTCTATTTATTCTTGTAATATTTGCAACGTCTGTAATTAAAACAGAAAGTGTTTCGCCCTTTGCTTCTGCTGCTTGAATTTGCCTGTGAAGTTCTTCTTGTAAGTGCCTGTGGTTTGCAAGACCGGTTAGAGCGTCTGTATCAGAATTTGTTTCAACAAGTTCCAATAAATTTTTGGTTTGTGCAAAAAGCGCAAGAGTGTTTGCTATGAGCTGGCAAAATTCAATGGTGGCGCTTAGATGATAATTGCCTACAATATAAACACCAATACATTCATCTATTGCTATTAGAGGAATAATAGCAGTTGATGCATGGGTTTGATACCATGAGCTTAAAAAGCCTGTATCTTGAGTTGTAACCGTTTTTTTAGTTCTAATTGCTTTTACGACAGGGTTGTTTTCATCTGTCATAATTGTTTTTGTTGTATAGGTTGAACCTATTTTATCGATTAATTTAATATTAACGCAATTTGAATGTTTATTATAAAGCCCGATTGCAGTAAAGCTTACTTGAAGCTTGTTTACCATTATACTGTTTAAGGAATAAAATAATTGTCCTAAATCATTTTTGATTAAAAAGGCATCGTTTACAAAGCGCATAACCTCTTGAAAACCGACATTAACCTGTTTTATAAGGTGATTTCTGGCAGAGCCTGTTGAGTACAATTTATTTGCAGAGGTTCTTGAGCCTATAGGGGCGCCTGTCATAATAGGGTTTGTCAAGATTGGCGATATTGCCTTTCTTACAGTTGTTTGTTTTTCCTTTTCGCTATATAAATTGTTTTTGATTTCTTCTTTAGGGGTATTATTTGGTGTCACTTAATTCTAACCTTCAAATAAAATATATTTTTTCACATGTATTACAAGTAAGAACATAGAATAAATTGACATATTAATGATGATTTGTTACGAAATTGTATTAATTCTTAATAATTCAATAATTCTCATCCTTCCTTAATACCTAGATTATATGATTTTTTGGGCTAATTAGCAAGTCTTTCAGAGAATTTTTTTCTCCTTTTAATATTGTTATATTAGATTTTGGCACCTCAAATTGACTTGAAAGATATTCTATGATAGCTTTATTTGCTTTTCCTTCTACTGCGGGCTTATTTATTCTTAATTTTAAAACGCCTTCCATATATTCTTCCAAAGTATTAAATTTTGCATTTGCAATAACTTTAATTTTTAAATTAACCGTTTCGCCTTTTTGTAGTTTTTCTTTAATTTTTAAGGTAATATCGTCCATTTTTTAAAAATACTTTCAATGGTATATAGTAAAATTTATAAAAAAGTAGTATTATCTTTTATGCGTTTATTATAAGGCATAATTTTATTTAATGACACATCTTACACACTTTCTTGAAGTTAAACACATTTTAATGTCCCAAAACAGAAGGCCTGAAGATATTGCAGAAATTGAAAAGGCTTATCTTTTTGCAGCTAAACTCCACGAGGGGCAATATAGAATTTCAGAAGAGCCTTATATTATTCACCCCATTGAAGTTGCAAAAATTTTAGCGGAATTAAAACTTGATACCCACACAGTTATTGCCGCTTTTTTGCACGATATTTTAGAAGACACTGATACAAGCCCTGATGAAATTGTTAAAAATTTTGGTGAAGATGTTCTGAAGCTTGTTCAAGGGGTTACAAAGCTTGGCAAATACCGCTTTAAATCTAAAGAAGAAAGGCAAGCGGAAAATTTTAGAAGAATGTTTATTGCAATGGCGGAAGATGTTCGAATTATCTTTCTAAAGTTGGCAGACAGGCTTCATAACATGCGAACGCTTAATTATATGGCAGCAAACAAACAAAAAAGAATTGCTCAAGAAACGCTTGATATTTTTGCGCCATTAGCTAACCGCCTTGGTATCGGGAAAATGAAAGCAGAACTTGAAGATTTATCGCTTCGCTATATAGACCCTGAAAAATATTATCAAATTGCAAAACTTGTTGCTCAAACCAAAAACGAAAGAGATGCGCTTGTAAATTCCTTAATTGAAATAACAAAAAAACATTTAGAAGAAAACGGTGTCAGCGCAACAATTTATGGCAGAGCAAAACATTATTATTCCATATACAATAAAATGAAGCGACAAAATGTTTCTTTTGACCAATTATATGATATTACGGCAATAAGAGTTATAGTTAAAGATGAAAAAGATTGTTACAATGCTCTTGGTATAATCCACTCCAAATTTAAACCAATCCCCGGCCGTTTTAAAGATTACATTGCTATGCCAAAAGGCAATATGTACCGCTCTTTGCACACATCTGTTATCGGTTTAAAAAATAAACCTTTTGAAATTCAAATAAGAACAAAAGAAATGCATGAAGTGGCTGAATATGGTTTGGCTGCGCATTGGAGATATAAAGAATCAGGTTCTGTTAAAGCTGAAGATGCAAACGACATTAAATTTAACTGGATGAGAAAACTCATTGAAATTTCAAAAGATGAAACAGATGCTAAAGAATTTGTAGAATCCGTTAAATTAGATTTATTTTCAGATCAAGTTTTTACATTCACCCCCGCAGGTGATGTTATAGACCTTCCCTATGGTTCCACCCCTGTTGATTTTGCATACAGAATTCACACAGAAGTTGGCCACAGAACAGTTGGCGCCCTTGTAAACGGCAGAATTGTGCAGCTTGATACAAAGCTTCAAAACGGCGATATTGTTGAAATTTTAACATCTAAACAATGCATGCCAAAAATAGATTGGCTTGATTTTGTTGCAACTAAAAATACTGCAAATAAAATCAGAAACTGGTTTAAAAAATATAAAAGAGAAGATAACCTTGAGATAGGAAGAAGCAATTTAGAAGCTGAACTTACAAAAGCGGTTTTTGACGAACTTATAAAAACAGGCGAAATAGATAGAACCGCAAGGGAAATGAATTATAAAACTTCAGACGACCTGTTTGCTGCTTTAGGCTATGGCGAAACTACTTTAAGAAAAGTTATAAATAAAATCCACAGACCAACAAAACAAGATATAACAGAAATTGACCACGAAAAAGAAACTTATAAAAAGAAAAAATCATCTAAGAAAAATGACATTATAGGTTTAGAGGATATGGTTTGGAGCCTTGCAAAATGCTGCTCGCCACTCCCTGGGGAACCCATTGTAGGTGTTGTTACAAGGTCAAAAGGCGTTTCTGTTCACAGGCTTGATTGTAAATGTTTGTTTGATATAGACCCAAACAGAATGATGGATATATCTTGGGCAAATAATGTTTCACAAGGTACATACGTTGCTCACCTAAGAATTGAAGCGCAAGAAAGAGTGGGTTTATTAAAAGATGTTTTAATTAAAATTGCAGATACAAACACAAACGTTTCATACGCATACAGCTATTCAAAAAACAAAAAATTCGGCATTATTGACCTTGGAATTGAATTAAATGATATTGAAACCTTAAAGAAAATTATAAATAACCTTCAATCCATGCAAGATGTTTTATCTGTTCGAAGATTGCAGCAAAAAAATGATTTAACGGCACAAAGACCACAAAAGAAAAATCATAAAAATAAAAGACCGCCAAAGCAGGATAATATTCACTAAATGGGCATTTACTTTGATTTGAACGACAATAAAAATACGGCTCTTGCGCTTGGTTTTTTTGATGGCGTTCATTTTGCACATCAAACATTAATTAAAAAAACAGTAGAAATTGCAAATAAAAACGGTTTAAAAAGCGCTCTTATAACGTTTATGGAGTCCCCTTATTACATTCTGACAGGAAAAAAAGCTTCATACATTACTTTGACGGATGAAAAAATTGAATTAATCAAAGCGCTTGGAATTGATGATATATATATTCTTGATTTTAATAAATATAAATCAATGCAGGCGGTTGATTATATCAATCATATTTTAATTGAGCATTTTCACCCAAAATATATTGTAACCGGTTTTAATCATAGGTTTGGTGCAAATAAACAAGGTGATTGCAAGCTTTTATCTTCATATAACAAAAATTTTAATTATATTGAAATTAGCCCGATTTTTGAAAACAATATTTTAATTTCAAGCACAAATATTAAAAAATTTATCACAGACGGCAAAATTGAACTTGCAAACAAAATGCTAAACAGAAATTTTTCAATTACGGGAAAAGTTGTATGCGGGCAACAAATTGCAAGAAAATTGGGCTATAATACTGCAAATATAATTTTAGATACAAAACTTATAAGACCAAAACACGGAGTATATTTTGGATATAGTTATTTCGAAGATAAAAAATTTCCTTCTTTGATTAATTTTGGAATTCGTCCGAGCGTTGACAAAAATCTTATTGAAACGCTTGAGGTGCACTTATTAAATTTTAACGGCAACCTTTATTCAAAAATGTTAAAGGTTGAATTTTTAAAATTTGTACGTGGTGAAATTAAATTTTCAAATCTTGATGAATTAAAACAGCAAATTAATTCTGATTATTGCGAGCTTTTAAATTTTATTAAAGAATAAAATATGTACACAAAAATATAAACCCAAAGCAAATTGCGAGGTAGACCTCTGTAATTTTTTCTAAAACCATTTTTATCCCTTTTCTTAACTTGAAATTATATTAAAACCTTTTTAAAAAAAATAAACCTATACAGGTTGCCTAATTCCTTTTATTTTTCTCTTCTTTTGTTGTAAAATTTTTTATAAAATATTATGTTGCTTTTGAAACAATTAAAGAGGCTTTAATGACAATAAAAAAGATAATTTCATTTTTGTTAATATCATTGATAATTTTGACTGATTCAAGTGTTTTATTGGCTGAAGAAACAGCTAATCAAGAGGAAAACATTCAAAATGTTGCATTTCAAAAAGAAGATATGGTTATTCCAAACAAACTTCAAAAAGAAATAAAACAAGAAATCGGAAAAATTTACGGCACAGAAAATGTTGATGAAATTTTTAATAAAGTTTATGAAATAGCGAAAAAAACAAAAGAAGAAAGGCCGCCTGAGTTTTTAAAAGAAGATATACAAAGGGCGGATGATTGGTATAAAGATGAAATTATTTATACATTTTATGCTGATCAGTTTGGCGTTCAAGACGACAACAAAACCAATCAATTTAATGACACTGCAAAAATGTTGGATTATCTTTCCGATTTAGGTGTTACAACTTTGCATATTCTTCCTTTTGCAGAATCTCCCATGAATGATGCGGGCTTTGATGTTAAAAACCCAAAAAATGTTCGTGCAGATTTAGGCGGCATGCCGCAATTCAAAAATTTTGTTAAAGAAGCCAAAAAAAGAGGGTTTAAAATTAAAACAGATTTAGTTTTAAACCACTTTTCAGACCAGCACACTTGGTTTCAAGATTTATTAAAGGGTGATTTATCTAAACTTGATTATTTTGTCTATAAAGAAAAAATGCCGGAATACAAAAGATATAAAGATGAAAAATTGGGCGTTGTTATAGAATATACTGAAGAATCAGGCAAAATTTCAAAAAGAAGGCTTATTTTCCCTGAAATTTCAGAAAATCATTACAGAAAAATAACGGTAAAAGGTAACGATTATTATATTTATCACACCTTCTACCCCTTTCAACCGGATATTAACTGGTTAAACCCAAATGTTTTATATTACAACTTAGAAACCATTAACTATTGGGCAAACATGGGTGTTGACATTTTCAGAATGGATGCAATTCCATATCTTTCAAAAGAAGAAGGCACAAACGCAGAAAACCAACCCATAACCCACAGCATTATTAAACTTTTAAGCGCATACATTCAAGCTGTTTCTCCAAGGTCTGTAATTCAGGCAGAAGCTTGTCAGCAGCCAAAAGAAATTCTTCCTTATTTTGGACTAGAAAGAAAAGTAAATATTGCAAACAAAGAAGGCGAAAAAGAAATTAAAAGAACGGATGAATTTCAAATTGCGTATCATTTCCCATATATGCCGGCACTTTGGGCAACCTTGATTACAAAAGATTCAAAATATTTTAAAGAAATTGATAAAACAACGCCTGAAATTCCACAAAGTGCCATTTGGGCAGTGTTTTTAAGGGTTCATGATGAATTAACTTTAGAGATGATTGACCCCGATACAAGGGAATTAATTTACAATTCACTTGTAAATAAAGGGGTTGAATTTAGAGAAGGTTTTGGCGTTTCAGGCAGAATGGCAAACTTTTTGGATAATAACCCGCAAAGAATTGCAATGGCATTTTCCATTTTATTTTCAATAAAAGGTGTTCCTATTATTTATTATGGCGATGAAATCGGCATCAGGAACAATTATTCAAATGCTATTGATTCAGCTAAAACAAGAGAAATAAAGCAAAAGAAAAATAAAATAAGTTTATTATCTTATTTCGATTCAAGAGATATAAACAGGGGCAAAGTTAATGCCAAAATGTTTTATGGTTCCAGTAAAAATTACTATGAATTCAACAGCAAAATATATAAAAAAGTTAAAAATTTAATAGAAGTAAGAAAAACATTGCCCGAAATTTCAAGGGGAACATTCAATTTGCTCAAAGCAAGCAGCCCTTCTGTTTTGGCTTATCAAAGAAAATTAAAAGATGAAAGATTAATTGTAATTCAAAATTTATCCGCTGAAAAAGTGACCGTTGAAATTGAGCTTCCTATTGATATGGTTTTATCTCAAGGTAAAAAACATATTGAATTTTATGATTTAATAGATGAAAATTATATGGATATAAAATCTTTATTTGCTTCAAGAAAAATTGTTGTAAATTTAAAACCTTATGAATATCTTTGGTTAAAGCCTGTGAAGGAAAAGACAAAAAAGGTTAAAGCTGAAGATAATACCTCAATTTTTAAAGGTATAATTACAAAGTTTAAAAAGGAAAATAAAACCTCTCCTCAGGATGAAAAATAAGAAAGTTGTTTAAACTTTAAATTTTAGTGAAAGGTTTCATTAAAAACTTTTCAAGTCTGATTTATTATTATTTTAATCAGTAATCAGATAATTAAAATTTTAATATCAGCCAAAACCTTGCTTTTAAATCATTCAATCTAAATATTTATCTGATATAATTGCAAAACGCTTTTATACTGCAATTTAAGAAGCTGTTTGCTTTCAGATTTATTGTGATTATTTAACATTAACTGACAGCTTTAATATATGCTTTAATGTCGCTTTCTGAATTAAATTCGCTTAAAGTGACAAGAACCTTGTTGGTTGATGTTTATTCACAAACCAAAGTTTAACTCATAAGAAGCAATGTTTGTAAACTTTCAGATTTATTGTGATTATTTAATATTAACCAACGGCTTCGATATATGCTTCAATGTCGCTTTCTGAATTAAATTCGCTTAAAGTGACAAGAACCTTGTTGGTTGATGTTTATTCACAAACCAAAGTTTAACTCATAAGAAGCAATGTTTGTAAACTTTCAGATTTATTGTGATTATTTAATATTAACCAACGGCTTCGATATATGCTTCAATGTCGCTTTCTGAATTAAATTCGCTTAAAGTGACAAGAACCTTGTTGGTTGATGTTTTTATGCCGCCTAAAATATTTTTTTCTTTCAGTTTTTTAAGAAAGTTATCAGAGGTTTCGTTTTGCTTCATTTCAATTTCAAAAGAATTGAAGAAATTGTTGTTAACTGTTTTATAGCCTTTTAAATTAAGCTTTTCAGACAAGTTGTGCGCCAGATTATACGACATATTTGCATATTCAATTAGTGCGTTTTTGCCTGTTAATGAAAGATATAGCGTGCAGCAAAGAGCAGTTAATGCTTGATTGGAGCATATATTTCCGGTTGCCTTTTCTCGTCTTATATGTTGCTCTCTTGCTTGAAGGGTTAAAACGTATGCTTCTTTACCTTCTTTATCAACGGTTTTACCTACAATTCTTCCTGCAATTTGTCTTTTATGGGCATCTTTTACTGCAATGAACCCGCCATAGGCGCCGCCAAAATTTAAAGGTAAACCAAACGGTTGATAATCACCAGCAATAATATCTGCCACGGGCGGTTCAATTACAGGTAAAATTGAAAGGTCGACAGATGCTATAATTAGTGCTTTTCCTTCTTTTTCGGGTAATTTTTTAAGCTCACCGTTATATTCAGGGAAGGAATAAATTTTGCCGGCAAATTCAACATCTTTAGGTGCATCTTCTGCAATCATAAACTCAATATTTTGAGCCCAAAGGTATGTTTTTATGACTTCAATGTAATTTGGGTTTAATTTGTCAGAGATAAAAATTCTTTTAATTTTATTAATTCTGACAGCCATTAAACAGGCTTCGGCACATGCAACACCGCCATCATAAACAGAAGCATTTGCAACATCCATTTTTGTTAAATTACAGATATAGCTTTGAAATTCATACATAATTTGCAAAGTTCCCTGTGAAATTTCAGGCTGATAGGGAGTGTATGCAGATAAAAATTCAAATCTTGAAGCAACGTATTGAATGGCAGATGGAATATATTTTTTAATTGCACCGCCGCCTAAAAATGAAATGTAGTTTGTTTTATTTTTATTTGAAAGTTTAAACAGTTCTTTTTGCGCTTCAAGCTCACTTAAAGGGCTGTCAAGCTTTAGCTCTTTCAAATAACATTGTTCAGGTATCATATCAAACATGGAATCTATTGATTCCACATTAATTTCATCAAGCATTTTTTGCCTGATTTCATCTGTGTGTGCTTCAAAATTTCTCATTTATTTTATGCCACTTCTTCTTTATAGTCTTCGTATTCAAGTAAACCTACAGTATCATCTGCCAAGGTTTCAGATTTTATTTTTACGAGCCAGCCTTTTTCGTAAGGGTCTTCATTTATTATTTCAGGTGAATTTATAAGCTCTTCGTTGACTTCGACAATTTTGCCGCCAACAGGCATGTAAATTTCTGAAGCTGCCTTAACTGATTCTATGGTTGCAAAAACTTCGTTTTTAGCAAATTCTGAACCAATTTCAGGTAGTTCTACAAAAACAACATCGCCTAATTGTTCGATAGCATAGTCGGTTAAGCCTATTGTGCATAATTCTCCTTCTTCTAATACCCACTCATGGGTGTTAGAACAGAGTATTCCTTCAGGAGCTTTTTTTTCTTGTTCTGTCATACGTTTTCCTTTTTATATCGTTTTTCTATAAATGGTCTTTTTACAATTTTTGCATCGTACAGTTTATTTCTTATCATAATTTGTATTGTTGTGCCAATAGTTTTTTGCATAGTGTTAAGTGTTGTATCATTTGAGATGTCCAAATAGGCTAAGCCTATATTCTTTTTCAAAACGGGTGAAGGACCGCCAGAGGTTACAATTCCTGCCTTTTTGCCTTCTATATAAATTTCATAACCATGCCTTGCGGGAATTTTATCTATCATTTCAAAGCCGATTATTTTTTTTCTTTTTGGAATTTTGCCTTCGATTTGTCCCAAGATTGTTTCTTTTCCGTTATAATCTTCTTCCTTGTCTTTTGCAACCGACCAAGAAAGCCCTGCTTCTATCGGGGTAACCGTTTCGTCTAAATCGTTACCGTACAGGTGAAGTGCAGCTTCCAGCCTTAAAGTATCTCTTGCACCTAAACCTATCGGCATAATATTAAATTCTTTTCCTTCTTCTAAAATTTTATCCCACAGATAGACAGAATATGGGTTTTTAACAAGAATTTCAAAACCGTCTTCCCCTGTATAGCCTGTTCTTGCAACCAAAACGTTTACATTTGCAATTTCACCTCTTTTAATTGAAAAATATTCAGGTTGGCTTTCTTTTCTCATGCCTAATTTTTCAACCAAAAGGGAAGCCTTTGGACCTTGAATTGCAAGAAGCGAGTAGTTGTGAGAATCGTTTACAATATTAACATCAAAACCTAAAGAATTTCTCACCATCCAATTTAGGTCTTCATCAATTCTTGAAGCGTTTACAATTAAAAGATATTCTTTTTCGGGCTCATCTAATTTGTAAATAATAAGGTCATCTATAATGCCGCCTTCTTTGTTTGTTAATTGGCAATATACGGCTTTATTTTTCTTTAATTTTGAAATATCTTGAGGAACGAGTTTTTGCAGAAAATTAAGCGAATCTTTACCTGAAATAAAAACTTCGCCCATATGCGAAACATCAAAAAGCCCGACATTATTCCTTACTGCATTATGTTCTTCTATGATGCTTGTATATGAAACAGGCATCAGCCATCCTGCAAAAGGAATTAATTTTGCATTTAATTTTTCCTGTTCTTCATATAAAAAAGTTTTTTTATCCATTTTTCGCCTTCTTATCTTACATAAATTCTTGGTAATCTTACTTTTAGACGACAAGTGAGCTCATAATTAATTGTATCTAAAATTTTTGCCCAGCTGTCAACTGAAATGAAATTATTATTATCATAACCTAAAATTGTTATTATGTCGCCTATTTTTGCGTCAACATCAGTTATATCAAACATCATTTGATCCATAGTAATTCTGCCGATTTGATTGACTAATTTGCCTTTTATTGAACCTTGAATTTTATTGGATAAATTTCTTGAAACGCCGTCAGCATAACCTATTGGAATGGTTGCCACCTTTATTTCTTTATCTGCAACAAATTTATAGCCATAGCTAACACCTTCACCTTTTTTAATTGTGTGAATATTTGTAATTCTTCCTTTAACAGACATTAATTGTTTAATATCGGGAATTTTACAAATGGGCTTAACGCCTTCTGTAAGAGGAGTCATGCCATAGATTATTATGCCAAGTCTTATTGTGTTGTAGTTTTTATTATCTAACAAAAATGCGCCAATGCTGTTTTGGCAGTGTATCATTAAATTTTCTTTGTCGATGTTGTCTAAAACATAATTAAATCTGTCTAATTGCATTTTTAAAATTTCAGGGTTTTCTGCGTCTGCAAAGTGGGTGAAAACACCTTTTAATTCAGCATATTCAGCATTTCTTAATTTTTCGATAAATTTTGGCGCCTCTTTATAATTTATACCGATTCTGTTCATGCCTGTATCAACTTTCACCTGAACCTTTAATTTTTTGCCCGTTCTTTCATAAAGCATTTTTAGGGTTTCCAAGTGTTCTTCATTAAAAACGGAAATTTCAATGTCATAATTAAGTGCAGCTTCAAAAGCCCAAACAGGAACAGCGCCCAAAACCAAAATAGGGCAATTAATTTTATTTTCTCTTAAATCAATTCCTTCATCAATGGAAGCAACTCCAAAGGCTTTAATTCCGCAAGCAAGCAAAACAGGCGCTATCATAACGCTTCCATGACCGTAACCGTCCGCTTTTACAACAGCCAGAAGATTTTTATTCTCAACATCTTTTATTTGTTCTTTAATTTTTTCAATATTTTCTTCCAAATATTCTAAATTAACTTCAACCCAAGAATCTCTGTGCTTATTTGTTATGCTTGTTCTGATGTTTTTCATTATTCCATGCCTTTTTGAAGTTTATAAAGTTCAAGTGTATTTTCCATTAAACAGCTTATTGTCATTGGTCCTACGCCACCCGGGACAGGTGTTATATAAGAGGCTTTATTAAAAACACTTTCAAAATCAACATCGCCTGTTAATTTGCCGTTTTTATTTCTTGTTATGCCTACATCAATGATAACGGCGCCTTTTTTTATCATTTCGCCTTTTATAAATTCTTCTTTTCCTGTTGCAGAAACAATAATATCTGCCATATTTAAAATTTCAGACAAATTTTTTGTTTTTGAATGTGCCTGAATAACAGTTGCGTTTTTTTGCAATAATAACGCAGAGATTGGCTTTCCTACAATATTTGAGCGACCGACAACAACCGCCAATTTTCCTTCTAAATTAATGTTTTTAGCTTCTAAAAGCTTTATAATTCCTTTTGGAGTGCAAGCGACAGCATAAGGTTTTTCGCCTTTAAAAAGTTTGCCTGAATTATAAGTTGTAAAACCGTCCACATCTTTTATTGGAGATATTTCATCCAAGAAATCTTTTTCATCCAAACCTTTGGGCAAAGGCAGTTGTAATAAGATGCCATTTACATTTTCATCATCATTCAACTTTTTTATAACGGTCAAAAGTTCTTCTTTTGAGGTGTTTTCGGGCAGTTCTTTTAAAATTGAATTAAACCCTAAAAATTCCGATTTTTTTATTTTATTTTTAACATAAACCTTGCTTGCAGGGTTGCATCCAACAATTATAACCGCCAAAGCAGGCTTTATATCAAAATTTTCAACTTCTTTTTTTATGTTATTTAAAATATTTTCTGCAATTTCTTTGCCATTAATAATTTCTGCCATATTTTATCCTTGTGGAAGATTTAGTCTTTGATAAATAGTGTTTAGCGAGTTTTCAACTTCGCTGTAATCTATGCCGTTTTTAAATTCAGGAATTAAGCCTAAAAAATTAAGCCCCATAGAATTTATTGCTTCAACTGTTTTGTTTGAGTTTTCATCTGTCGCTCTGTTTAGAATTACTCCAAACTGTCCTTCGGCTGAATATTTTTTTGAATTTTCAAAAATTTTGCCCGCAAGTTCAATTTGTTTATTCCCCGCATTTGTGATTAAAAGGGTTGTATCAATCGGATAATCAACTAATTGGTGAAGATATTTAAGGTCAAATTCGCAATCAAAAATTACAAAATCATATCTTTCAATAAGTTTTACCAAAGCGTCATTCATTTGTTTTGTAATCGGGCAGCGACAGTCTTTTGAGGCTGTAAGCCAAGATACGATAATGTCAATACTTGAATCTATTTCGACAAGAATATCTTCAAGCGCCCATTCAATGTATTCTTGTTTTGTCATTTTAGATGGAATACCTGTGTTATATTCATGCTTTCCTGAACGTATTCCATAAATTGTATTATCTATGGTTAACCCCCAAAAGCCTGAAAGCTCTTGAGTAAGGTCGTTATCTACCAAAAGAATTGATTTATCTTTGAATTTGTTTTTAATTAAATTGCAAAGAGAATATGTAACAGAAGACTTTCCGCTTCCTGATTTTCCGACAATAGCAATGGTTGATGTCATAAAACTCCCAACAATAAAGTAGTGTCTTTAATTTATTTTATAATAAAATATTTATATGAAAAAGATTTGTAATAAAGTTTTATTTATAAATTATGGCGGAATTGGAGATGAAATACTTTTTTTGCCTACAATAGAAGGGTTTAAAAAATTATACCCTAATTCAAAAATTACTTTATGCTTAGAACCGAGGGCAAAAGGGGTAAAAGGCTTAACAAACATTATTGACGACATTATAACCGTTGATATTAAGGCTTATGGCATTAAAAAATATATAAATATTTTAAAATTAATTTTTAAAACTTGGTTTATGGGGTTTGATACGGTAATTTCAAGCGGAAAATCGCCTTTTGTGTCTTTTATACTTTTTTTAACGGGTATAAAAACAAAAGTGGGTTATAAAACAAAAACATCTAAACTTTTAAATTTTGAAGTTCCTTTAAATGAAGATACTTATGCCGGCAATATGTATTTTGATTTAATAAAACCTTTTGGCGACGTTAGTTTTCAGCTTCCAAAAATTAATTTTGATGAAAATTTTGAACTTCCCTTTAAATTTGATGAAAATAATTTCATTTTAATTCATCCCGGTGTTTCTTTAATGAGCGTAAATAAAGGCATTTTTAAATGCCCTGATACAAATTTTTGGACTCAAACAATTAAAAATCTTCTACAAAGGGGTGAAAATGTTGTTATTGCAGGCGGACCTGATGACAAGGAAACAATAACCGCCATTTGCTCTGACAGTGAAATTAAAAACAATGAAAATTTTTATTCAATGTTTAACAAAACAAAAAACTTATTTGAATTAACAAGTCTTATGAATAAAGCAAAAACAATTATATGCTGCGATTCTGCACCTTTTCATATAGCAGCTGCCTTAAAGAAAGAAATTTACGTTTTGTTTGGACCCACAAATGAAAACAAACTTGTATATAAGGCAGATAATATAAAAGTAATTACAAAAAATATACAGTGCCGTCCTTGTCTTTGGCATAAAAGATTGACAAACTGTGAAAATTCTGACTGCATTAAGTTTCAGCCCCATGACCTTCTAAATTGTATGAAGTAATGTTACTTTATTTGTTGCGTTTGGCGAACCGTTAGTGTAAAATTTTCTTTATAGTTTGCACCAATTTAGCCTGAATCAGTTTAGATGAAATAAACAGAATTTAGGAAAATTGTAGGTAAAAGTGAGGGAATATGAAAACTTTTCAAAAATTATTTATCACATGTGCTTTTGGTACTTTGTTTTTTGCGGGAATAAATTTCGCAGATGCACAAACCCTAAAAGATGTTCCGCAAGGTTTTTGGGCTCAAGATGCAATTATTGAAGCGGTTAACAACAATTATTTAACCCTAAAAGGCGATAAATTTAATCCTAATGCCCCAATATCAAGGGCAGAGTTTGCAAATGCCGTTTATGAATTAATTCAAAGAGATTTAGCAGGCTCGGTTGACAAATCTTTTAGCGATATTAAAGGTTCAAGTAAATATGACAAGGGAATTTTAACCCTTAATCAACTGCAAATTATATTTGGATACCCCGACGGTTCATTTAAACCAAACAAAGAAATGAAAAGAAGCGAAGCAAGCAGTGTTATTGCAAACATTGTAAAAAGCGATTTTTGGGATAAATCCGTTTTGGATAAATTTGTAGATAAAGACGATATTCCAAATTGGGCTTTATTGTCTTATATTAATAATGTCATAAACAATGTTTATGTAAATTATCCGGATGAAAGCAAATTGCTTCCCAATGAATATTTAACACGTGCGCAAACGGCGGTTTTAATAGTTAAAATTAAAGAGGCTATTGAAGCCTATAAATTGTCGTATATGCCAAAAGAAGGCTCTGAAAACGGTGAAGTCAACGTTTCTTTAGAAGAAAGGTATGTTCCTGTTTTTGTCGGCACAAATACTTTGAATGAATTTGAACATGCTTATCAAAATACGGTAAATCTTTATGACAATAAAAAAGTTATCGTGGCAGGAAATATCGTTCCTGTAAGATCTCTTCAAAAATTAAATTCCAAAACGGTTGCTGAAGGTGAAATTTTAACCTATGTATCACCTAAAGATGTT
The DNA here is from genome assembly GCA_944325175.1 of Candidatus Gastranaerophilales bacterium. Classification (GTDB taxonomy): domain Bacteria; phylum Cyanobacteriota; class Vampirovibrionia; order Gastranaerophilales; family Gastranaerophilaceae; genus Galligastranaerophilus_A. Next base: position 16,918 of record CALUYZ010000011.1, read on the forward strand.
TATTCAACCGAAGGAACAAAATTGTATTCACAAGGTACAAAATTTGAAGGATACGTTGAAAAGGTTGAAAAATCATATTGGTTAAAAAAACAGAATAAAGCTTATATTGTGTTCAACAAAGCAATTTTAACCGACGGAGTTGAATTTCCGATAGCAGGCGTTTTATATGCAACATACAAGGGCGATGTAGTTCTTGAGAAAGAAAAAAATTCAAAGAAAATTGAAAATGACGCAAATAAAAAATATTCAAAAAGAGATGCTGCTATTTTCTTTGCAAATAAAAAATTAGTTCCTGTTCTTAAATATGATGAAAAGGCAGAAGATAATTTGTTTATGTTGATTACAGGGGATATGATAATTCCTGAATCAGGAACGCTATAAAAAGATTAATAATTAATAATGCCCCACAATTAGTTGAATTTTGGGGCATTATTTTATTTTTTTGATATAATTTTTGATTATGGAAGATATTAAGGACAAAAACGAAGAAACTACTTTGCTTTTAAACGAAGCTTGTGATTTTATTTCAAAATCGGATTTTGAAAGTGCAGAAAAAAAACTTGCAAAATTGCTTTTGATTAATCCCAACCATTTAGAAGCAAACAAAACAATGGGTTTAACTCTTGTTAATTTAGATAAATGCGATGAAGCGGTGAAATATTTTAAACAAGCCGTTAAAATTGATAAAGAAGATGCCAATTCTTGGTTTTATTTAGGCTGTTGTGAAGAAAAAGCAGATAACTTAAATGCGGCGCAAAAGGCTTATAAAAAGGTTATTGCTCTTAGAGAAGAATATTATGATGCCTATAAAAGCCTTGGGGTTTTATACCTTAAAACCGGTGAATATGAAAAAATAGTTAAAAATTTGAATAAAATTATTCTTTTAGGAAAGGATGATTTTCAGTCGTTTTACATTCTCGCATCTGCATATATGGCACTTGGCGATGAAAAGAAATCAAGCGAGCTGTTAAAATTAGCACATGAATTGGTGCCTGAACATATTCAAATAATAAACAATCTTGCAAGCTGCCTAATTGCAACGGGTGAAATTGAAGAAGCCGTTAAATATATTCAAAAGGGGCTAAAGCTTGATGAAAATAATTCTCAGTTAAATTTCAATATGGGCACAGTTTGCCAGTTGAAGCAAGATTATAATAAAGCGATTGAATTTTTTAATAAAGCCTATGTAAAAGACCCTATTCCTACAACCTTATCAGCTCTTGCAAGCTGCATGGCGGCAATAAAAAGGTATGATTCCGCTTTTAACTATTATAAAACCCTAAGTGTTTTATATCCTGATAAACCAAACTATTTGAATAATTTAGTGCACTCAGCCATTGAATGTGACAAATACGAAGATGCGCTGCAAGCTATTGAAAAACTTCTTAAAAACAATCCTAAATCTGTCGAATTAATGAAGAAAAAAGGTTTTGTTTTAAGAATGAAAGAAAAATATAAAGAAGCAATAGAAGTTTTTGACACTCTTGTAAAACGTGGCAAAATTGACTATGAAATATATTATAATTTAGGCATTTCTTATGCTCAATTATCAAATTTTGAAGCAAGTAAAGAAGCACTTAAAAAATGTGTTCAACTGGAACCAAATAATGCGGTTGCAAGGAAAGACTTGGGCATTTTGTATTTATATATGAATTTTGTTGATTGGGCGCAAGATGAGCTAAAAACAGCATACGAGCTATCTCCAAATGACCCAGAATACGCTTATAACTATGCTTTTAGCTTATTTAAAGGCGGCAACTACAAAGAAGCTTCAATATATTTTGAAAATGCAATAAAATTGGACAATAAAGATTCTTTATTCTATTCTTCTTATGCTGAAAACCTTATTATGCTGCAAAACAAAGAGGCTGCGATTGAAAATTATAAAAAAGCAATTAGCCTTAATCCAAAAAATATTCAAGCAAATTTCGGACTTGCAAAAATTGTTTATTCAGAAAGAAAATATGCCGTTGCAAAGGAACTTTTAGAAGATTTAATAAGCTATACAAACAGCGCTGAAATTTTAAATCTTCTTGCAACCGTTTATCAAAATTTAAAGGAATATGAAAAAGCAGCAGGTATTTTTAAAAAACTTCACAAAGATTACCCCGACAACCATATAATTGCCACAAAATTGGCTGAATGTTGTCTAAAATTGAACGATAAAGAATGTGCGAAAAAATATGCAACTCTTGCTTTACAAAAATTTCCGGATTTTGATGATGCACTAAAGATAATTAAAGAGGTAAACAAAGAAAATGACTAAAAAAAGCATCCTATCTTTAATGAGACCGACAGGAAAGCTCCACTTGGGGCATTATTTAGGGGTTTTAACCAACTGGGTTAAGCTTCAAAGTGATGAAACCTTTAATTGTTTTTATGGAATTGCAGACTGGCATGCGTTAACTACAAAATTCGATGAAACTGATTCTCTTAAACAAAACACAAAAGAGGTTCTTTTAGACTGGCTTGCATCAGGTGTTAATCCTGATATTTCCACTGTTTATCTTCAATCTTTGATACCTGAAACTGCTAAATTGCACATTTATTTAAGCATGATAACCCCTATGAACTGGGCGGAACGTGACCCTACCTTAAAAGATATGGTAAAAATTATGAAAGAAAAAGGCAGCAATGAAGATTCTCTTTCATACGGTTTAATCGGTTATCCGATTTTAATGTCGGCTGATATTTTAACCTTCAATGCCGAATATGTGCCTGTTGGAATTGATCAGGTGGCACACATTGAAATTACAAGAGATATTGCAAGAAGATTTAATAATATCTATAAAACTGACCTTTTAGTTGAACCAAAACCAAAACTAACGGAAATTTCGTTGTTAAAAGGTTTAGATGGCAACAAAATGGGTAAATCCTTCCATAACGACATTAAAATTTCAGATACTGAAGAAGATACAACCAAAAAAATAATGACCGCAATTACGGACCGTTCAAGACTTAGAAAAACAGACTTGGGGCATCCCGATGAGTGTGAAGTTGTTTTTCCTTATTGGAAAATTTTTGGTTCCTCTGATGAAATTAATGAAATTGAAGATAATTGCAAAAAAGGTTTAATTGGCTGTGCTGATTGTAAAAGAAAGCTTGCTTGTAAATTGAACCAAACAATGGCGCCTGTTAGGGAAAAAAGAAAATACTATGAGGATAACCCCAATCAGTTGAAAGAAATTTTGATTGAAGGTTCTAAAAAGGCAAGAGTTAAGGCAAAAGAAGTTTTAGAACAGGTGGAAGAAAAGGTAATGGTATTTAAGTAATTTAAAAAGGGCTTTTTAAAAGCCCTTTTTAGTATTTATATTTATAAAGTCTAAATTTTTCAAAATATTCAAGCGAATCGCCTGAAATATAGACAAGCTCAAAATTTTTCCACTCAAGGTTGGTTCCCATATCCCAAAATGCATTATGGTTTTGAATTACAAAAAGTTTTGTATTTTTATCTATTTTTCTAATTTCCTTAAAATAATAATTCCAGTCGTTTTCTTTAAATGTCGGAATAATATCTTTACTCCAAACTACGTATTTATAAGGTTTTCCGGTTTTTAGCCAATAGACATTGTTGTCAGGGTCAAGATAATAATTAATTGCAACTGTATAATTTATTGTGTCAGAAAAGAATATAGCTTTTTCACCTTTATTTATGTAACTGTTTTTTATAAATTGTGCCAGCCTTTTAGATGAAGAATAATCAAAAACTATGTCTGCATAATAGCTTTTAATTCCATTGAACAACATTAAGGCAAAAAATAATGTAAATAAAATGCTGATATTTTTTCTTTTTTGAAAAAATCCAATTTCCATAAAATTGTTTTCATCATACAGCACCCAAAAAGCAAAAATTAATATTGTATATAATGAAAAAATTCTTGTAGGTAAAACAAGCTGGTTATATGCTGCCATATATACAAATATTTGAAAAGAGGAAGAAAGCAAAAACAGCCAGAAAAGTTTTTTATTATTTTTGAAAAGTGCAACGAACAATAAAATTGTGGTTGTTGCAAAAATTGCGCAGTAAGTTAAAGTGAAATAATTAAAATAATATGCATGGGATTTTATATAATAAGCATCCATTGAGCCAAAAATAAATGCAAATATTATTCTTGCAAATGCGCCAATTTTATCTTCATCTTTGTAATTAATATAAACATTGCTTGCAGTTGTTCCCACAAGCTGCAAAAATAACCCCACAAACCCTAAAAACATAAAACAAGCAGCTAATATAATTTTTTTATCAAGCTTTTCTTTATTTTTATATTTTAAATAAATATTTATATACAAAAACCTTACAAACAAAAGAAAACAAAACATCGCCATAATAACATGCGTATGAGTTAGAGCAACTATTAAAAACGTATAAATAAAAGGATGTTCTTTTGTCTTATTATGAAAAATTGCAAGTAAAAAAACAAACAAAGGAATAATTGAATAACTTCTTGCAACGGTTGGAAAAAAATAAATAAAAGGTGCAGACAAAGTAATAACCGTTTTTGTTAAATTATTAAATTTCGAATTATTCCATAAAAGAAAAACGGCTAAAACGCTTGCAATCCAACAAATTAATTGCATCCAAACAATGTTATCAAACAACTTTGCAAAAGGCATTACAACTAAATAGAAAAACGGCGGATGCCCTTCATTTACAAGATGCTGAAATAAATCAGGCAACGAAATATATTTTACAAGCATCCAAACTTGCGCTTCATCAGCCCATATTTCATGGTGAAGCACGGAAAAAATTGTAATAACCGCATATAAAATTGTTATTGCAAGATTTATAGCTAATTTTTTATTTAAAATATTCATTTCTTTTCCTTAAATTTGTATAAAGTAAGAGTTTCGTTTGCAACAAGCGATATGCCGGTATTGCAAATTTTTTCAAAATCATTATTGATTTTTGGATTGTTTGAAAAATTTTGTGTTTGGTCGTTATTTACAAGAACATATAAATTTTTTTCATTCCCGCTTCTTCTTTTTTCAAGAAAAATTTCCTTCCAGTATGAAATATCTAAAAGCGGGTAGTTTCCCCAGAAAATATATTTTATTGGTTTGTTGTCATATATATTTATAATTTCGTTTGGTGAAATATAGTAAATTAAAGAAATTGCACCGTTTGGATTATCTATATATATTGAAGAATTATTAAAATCAACATTTTGTTTTATGCATTTTGAAAATTTATATGCGGGGGAATAGTCAAATAATATATCTCCGTAACAGTTTTTAAAGCTGTTTATGAAGGTGAGAAGAAAAAGAAAAACCAGTGCAAAATTCAACATTTTTTTGTTATTTTCATTCAAAACAATCCAACAACAAAATATAAAAATTGTGTGGACAATATAAATTCTTGTCGGGTATATGTGGTGAGCGTACGCAAAAATGTATATTAAGAATTGAAAAAATATTGAAAGAAACATAAATGAAAAAATTCTTTTGTCGGTTTTAAAAATTTGAATATTTGCAAAAAGCCAAGCAAGAAGAATTGATAATGTCATAATTATGGTGTAGATGTTTATTTGCAGCCCTTTTGCTTTTATTAAAAAAGAATCGAAGGAATTGAAAATAAAAAGCCCAAAAACCCTTGTAATTGAACCTAAATAATCATTATTTCGGAAATTTATTTCATTGTTGCTTGCAGTTGTTCCCACAAGCTGCAAAAATAACCCCACAAACCCTAAAAACATAAAACAAGCAGCTAATATAAATTTTTTATCAAGCTTTTCTTTATTTTTATATTTTAAATAAATATTTATATACAAAAACCTTACAAACAAAAGAAAACAAAACATCGCCATAATAACATGCGTATGAGTTAGAGCAACTATTAAAAACGTATAAATAAAAGGATGTTCTTTTGTCTTATTATGAAAAATTGCAAGTAAAAAAACAAACAAAGGAATAATTGAATAACTTCTTGCAACGGTTGGAAAAAAATAAATAAAAGGTGCAGACAAAGTAATAACCGTTTTTGTTAAATTATTAAATTTCGAATTATTCCATAAAAGAAAAACGGCTAAAACGCTTGCAATCCAACAAATTAATTGCATCCAAACAATGTTATCAAACAACTTTGCAAAAGGCATTACAACTAAATAGAAAAACGGCGGATGCCCTTCATTTACAAGATGCTGAAATAAATCAGGCAACGAAATATATTTTACAAGCATCCAAACTTGCGCTTCATCAGCCCATATTTCATGAAAATGAACAAAAATTAAGGTAAAAACCGCATAAACTGCCGTTATAAGGGCAGAAGAAAATTTATGCTTTGACTCTTCCATAAATGTCTTTATACCTTATAATGTCTTCTTCAATTAATTTATCGCCTTTTTGAACTTCAATAATTCTAAGTTCTTTTTCATAAGGATTTGCAAGGGAGTGTTTCATTTTAACAGGAATATCAATGCTTGACCCCGGTTTTAAAATGAATGTTTTATTATCTAAAGTAACTCTTGCGCTTCCGCTTAAAACAACCCAATGTTCGGATCTAAAATTATGAGATTGTAAGCTTAATTGCCCCCTCGGTGAAACACAAATCATTTTTGTAAGATATCCTTCACCCTGATTTAAAACTGTATAATAACCCCAAGGACGATAAACAGTGGTGTGAATTCTGTGGGTTTCGTTATTCATTTCTTTTAATTTGTCATAAACAAATTTTACATCTTGTGTTTTATTTTTATCACAAACTAAAATTGCATCTGCGGTTTCAACAAGCAAAACATTATCCAGACCAATTCCTGCAATAAGCCTGTCAGAGGAATAAAGCATTGAATTTTTACAGTCTTTGTCAATTACATTACCAATAAAGACGTTGCCGTTTTTATCTTTGTCATTTATTTCATAAATTGATTCCCAACAGCCAAGGTCGCTCCAATCGGATTTTAGAGGGACAATAACAATATTATCTGCCTTTTCCATGACCGAATAATCTAATGAAATTGAAGGCATTTTGTCAAATTTCATAAAATCAACATCTGTATCTTTTTTGAAATTAAATTCTTTCAATATTGAATAAATTTCAGGTGCGTATTTTGAAACCGCTTCCATAAAAACGCTTGCTTTAAATAAGAATATCCCTGAATTCCAGAAATATTTACCTGATTTAAAATATTTTTTAGCTGTCTTTTCATCGGGTTTTTCTTTAAATTCTTGCGCAATAAAGGCTTCTTTGTTCAAATCTTTTCCTGCTTTAATGTAACCGTAACCTGTTTGCGGAGATGTCGGCTTAACCCCAAAGGTTACAATTTTGCCTTCATTTGCATATTTTTCACCTATGGCAACAGTTTCTCTAAAAAGCTTATTATCTTTAATTAAATGGTCTGATGGAGTTACAAGAATTAAATCATCGCCGTTTTTATCAAAAATATATTTAACGCACAAGCTTGTGGCAGGCGCTGTATTTTTCGAAACAGGTTCTGATAATAAAACAGCTTCTTTTGCAATTCTGTCTAATTGAGATTTTACATGCGAATAATGCTTTTTATTTGTAATGCTTATGATATTATCAACATCCATAAAGCCTTTTAACCTTAAATATGTTGCTTCAAGAAGGCTTTTTTCGGTATTCAATTTTAAAAGCTGTTTTGGATAAAGCTCTCTTGATAAAGGCCAAAGCCTTGAACCTGAACCACCGGCTAAGATAATACCATACATAAAATAAACTCCACCTAAGTTATTACCTAAACTATTATACAATAAACTTATTTATTGTGGAATAAAAAAAGGAGCCGATTTCTCAAGCTCCACTGTATTGCCATCACCAGTTAGATATAAATTGCTTTTTTAAGGATGTTATTTAATCCATAGGTTAATAATATACTTTTGCGCCTCTTTTTTGAATCAGACTTTAGTTAGATTTTTTTCATACTTTAGTATGGTTAAATAAATTTTTGTTACAATTTCTTTTTTACATGCTAACTTTTATTCTATACTTTTAATTGAAGTCAGGATTTATAATTATGGTTGCACAAACAAAAACAATTAATAAAACTTCGTCAAAACTACCGCCGCACAGCATTGAAGCTGAAGAAGCGGTTTTGGGGGCAATTTTAATTAACCCTAATGAAACAATGAATAGGGTAGTTGAAATTCTAAAACCTGAATCTTTTTACAGCCCGAGAAACAAGCTTATCTATGAAGCAATGATGCTTCTTTTTAACCAAAATAAACCTATTGATTCATTATCAATAGCAGAATATTTTAATTCAAAAAATGCGCTTGATTCTATTGGTGGCAGAGAATATTTGAATGATTTGGTTATAGACACAATTTTAACTTCAAATATTGAATATTATGCAAATATAATAAAAGAAAGCGCTCTTAAAAGAGAATTAATTAACGCAGGCTCTTTAATTATCGAAGAATCTTTTAAAAATCCTGAATCTAAGACATCGCTTGAATATGCGGAAAAATTAATTTTTGAAATTTCGCAAAGTAAATCATCAGGGCAATTAGAAACCCTAAGTTCAATTTTGCCTGAAACCGTTGAACAATTAGAATACAGGTATAATAACAAAGGAACATATACAGGCGTTCCTTCTGATTATTATGACTTAGATGCAATGACAGCAGGGTTTCAAAGGTCTGATTTAATTATATTGGCAGCACGTCCTTCAATGGGAAAAACCGCATTTGCTCTTAATATCGGGCAAAATATTGCAATTCAACATCAAATTCCGGTTGCAATATTTTCTCTTGAAATGTCAAAAGTTCAATTAGTACAAAGAATTTTATGCTCGGAAGCTGAAATTGACGCTCAAAGAGTAAGAACAGGCGACATTGCTCCCGGCGATTGGCAAAGAATTGCAGAATGTATGGATAAATTACATGTTAGCCCGCTTTATATTGATGACACCGCAGGGGTTTCTGTTTCAGATATAAGAGCAAAATGCAGAAGATTAAAAATGCAAAGACCTGACCTTGGAATGGTTATCATTGATTATCTTCAATTAATTGATGATAAAAGTTCATCTGATAGAATTCAACAAATTTCAGCAATTTCAAGGGGCTTAAAATCTCTTGCAAGAGAATTAAACGTTCCTATAATTGCGCTATCTCAATTATCACGTAAAGTTGAAGAAAGAAATGATAAACGCCCGATGTTATCAGACCTTAGGGAATCAGGTGCAATAGAACAAGACGCTGACATTGTAATGTTTATTTATAGGGAAGAATATTACGATAAAGAAAACCCTAACGTTAAAAACAAAGCAAAAATTATTATTGCAAAACAAAGAAACGGCCCCACAGGCGAAGTTGAATTATTATTTCAAGGGGCAACAACTAAATTTAAAAACCCGCTTAAACAAAGCATGGAATAACAAAAAAGCCGAAATTAATTTTTCGGCTTTTTATTTTTTATCTCTTTTTTCTATTTCTAAAAGCGCTTCTTTTCCTGTTAAATTTTCTAAAATTGTTCTAGATAGGTCAAATTTTGCTTTTGTTTTTACTAAATATTCCTGTGCATCTCTATAGAAAACATCTGCTACAATAATTTCTTCTCTTGTACCTTCTTTTTGAATTGCGTCATACATAATTTTTCTTTTTTGAACGTTATCACTTGCCATATTGTAAAGCTTTTTGGCGGTAATATAGTCCATATAAAGAAAAAGAAGTTTCTTTTGAAGTTCATCTATTTTTCGAACTAAAACCACCATATCGGCATCGTTTACTTTGGTAAATTTATAGTTCACTTTTTTATCATCTGATGTCATAGCCCCTATTAAGCTTCCCCCGATTAAAGCGCCTGTTGCCATATAGGGGTTATCTGAAAGGGCGGTTCCTGCGATAGAAGAAAAACTTGCAATAGGTTTTAAAATTTTTTTAATTGCACCTTCATCGGGTTTGTTTTCATCAGGATTTGAAAGCTTATAAATTGCATACCTTATGGTTTCGCTTCTTTGAATTGCGCTGTTATAAAGCAAACTTAAATCAGATAAAATGACGGCAGAATCCATATCCATTTCTGTTGAAACTTCATCTGAAAGATATTTGACGTTTAAATCTTTTAAGCTTAAATTGTCGTCTTTGTCTTCGATTGTTTTTGCAACAACCTCTTTGTTTTGGGTTTTTGCCTTAACTTCTTCATATTGAATTTCAGGCTTATCTCCAACTCCAAACCTTGTGGCATAAGGTGCTTGAATATTTAGAGTTTCATAGGTAATGCCTGCATACGAGGGGGTAGAAATTAAAAGAAGGGCAAATAAAATTAATTTTTTCATTTTTTACTTCCTTTCTTTTTTTCATTCACAAATTCTGCCTTAAATTCTTTTTTTTCAAAATTAAGGTCAGATTGTTCAACCCCTTGAGTTTTAAGTTCATATACAACAAGGTTTAATTTATCTATAGTTTCTGTTCCGGCTAACCTTTGAAGCATTAAATAATATCTTTTTGCTTCTTGTTTAAGTTCATATTCTTCAATTAATTTGTTTTGCCAAGCGGCTGAATTAACCGTTATTTCTAAGTTGTCATTATGTTTAATTGCATCATTGTAGTTTTTATTTTTAAGAAGCATCTGTTCTCTTAAATTTTTAAGCCTGATAAGAGAATTTTTATAGCAATAATATGCAATAACAATTTCATCTTGCAAATCTTCAATTAAGCCTGCAAGCTCTATTGCTTCCGTATCTGTTAGTGGTGAATTTTGCAAAATATCCGTATTTTTTTTATTTATTAAATTGTTTGCAAGCCTTGCTGTTGCATAAGAAGCAGATTGAATACCATAATTCATGCCTAAAAATGAGGGTAAAATAGAGGCACCTGAAATAATTGCACTCATGCTTTTTGCCATTAAAGATGAATGAATTCTTCTTTGTTCTTCAGGAATTGCAAGCTTTTCTAGCGTAAATTTTATAATCGGGTTTTTGTTAACCGTTGCCATCCAAATGGTTTCTAGGTCTTCAACGTCTTTTTCTTGCTGTTTATTTATAATTATTTGAGCAGTTTCTTGTTTTGTGACAAAAAGGCTGCCTTTAATTTCTTTTACTTCTTTGTCAACGGAAACCTTATCCGGCACGGTTGTTGTGTCAACATCAAATGCAAAAGCATTTGCGGAAACAAGCGAAATTAAGCCAATTACAGCTATTCTTAAAAAACTTCTCCTCATATTATCCATGGTAGCATAAATTTTTAATCAGTCTAATTTTTGCAAAAATCCTTTTCTTCTTCTTTTTTGTTCACTTTGCAAAGTTCGGGCACTTTTGCTTCGTTTTTTGTTTTTGTAAAAGAATGTCTTTTTTTATATAAGATGACAAAAAATACAACTATTAAAAGCGTTACGCCCAATATTACAAGCTCTAAATTGTTTTTAATTTTTTCACCAAACAACATAAGAACGATGCTTACAATATAAAATCTCATGCCTCTTCCGATAAATGATGCAAGCATAAAACTTACAAAGTTCATTTTTAATATGCCTGAAGCTATTGTAAAAACTTTATAGGGGATTGGTGTGAATGCTGCAAAAAACACAGCCCATGCGCCATATTGATTGTATAAAACTTCAACTTTATCAAAATATTCTTTTGCTTTGTTGTTTCCTTTTTTTTGTAATCCTGAAAAAATCCAATCAAATGCGGGGCGACCGAGCCATTTGCCTATTGCAAAACCGACAGCACCGCCTATTGCAGATGCTATTGTGCACATTGTTGCAAAATATAAAGCCCTATTTGGTTCGTTTAAATCCATTGCAATCAGTAAAAAATCAGGCGGCGGAACAAGGAAAAAGCTTTCTATAAAAGAATTTAAAGATAATCCCCATACTCCAAACTGGCTGAAAAATTGCCCCATATTATGTAAAAATTCCATTTTTTATTCCTTATTTAATAATGTTTTTAAGTTTCTTAAAAGCTTGCCTTCTTTAACGGCAACGCCTTTAACTTTGGCTGTTGTTAAAATTTCGTTTGTTTTTTTATTTATAACTTTTTGGTCAAAAATTATATAAAGGTTTGTAATTTCATCCACCGTTGTTTCAACAATAACGTCTTCCAAAAGTTTTGCAGACCTGTGGTATTTAATTTGAAGGTCAACAACAGGCATGACTGTATTAAATTCTTCATCCAATTTTTTAATATCAACGCCTTCAAGGTAAAGCCAATCAACCCTTCCTGCTTCCATCCAGCGAAGGTAGCTTCCATGCCATGCAACTTTATAAGAATCTGTATCAGAATATTGAACCTTAAATTCTAAGCTACTTTTTGTCATTTTTTTCTAAATCCTTATTAAAAGTAACAAAACTTGGCGGCTGAATTACTGTTCTTACAACCAATTTGCCCTCTTTATCCTTTGCTGTCAAAATAACATTTTTTACTTTATTGTCTGCTTTTAAAACTACACAGCCCAAACATTCTTTGTCAACTGAAAAAGCGGGGTTTTTCTTATCTATCGGGTTTTTACAAAGTTTGTTCATTTCTTCGGTTAATTTTGTTGCAATTTCAGTTGGGTTTTCTTTTTTTAAATTGTCAGAAAATTCCGCTAAAATTTTTGATGTCATCATGGCAGCATTTGTTTGAAGTCTGCCGTATTGTTTTTGTTCTAAACTAATCATTGCTTTTGGAACAAAATAAAAGCTAAAACCAAGAACCACCAAAAATAATACAAAAATTTCAACAGGTGTTATTTTAAAACGTTTTTTATTTTCTTCTGCCATTTATTTTGCTCCCCTTATTTTTCTATAACCAAAAATGACTTAACTCTTCTTTGCGTGCCTGTATCTGAAAAAATTTCAATGTCGCCAAAGTTAATTGAAGTTGAAGCGCCGCCATCCATATTTAAAGCTTTATCAAGTTTTAGTTTTTCTAAGTAGTCTTTTGCTTCTAATAATGTTACTTTATTCTGGTTAGTAAATATTATAATATACAAATTATCAAAACCTAAAACACCTTTTTTAAGCCCGATAACAGTTCTTTCTCTTCTTTTTAAAACATCGCCTGCAAGCTGAACTGACCTTCCGCCGTTGTATTTAACAAAACTTTCTTCTTCCAGTCTTAAATCAGGTAAAATCATAGGTCCTGCTTGAATGGAATGTTTTATTGTATGCTCATTATCAGGGATATAAAAGTGGTTTACTATGTCAAAAGATAAATTATTTTTAGTATCTTCTAAAATTCTTAGTTCTGCTCTATTTAAAACAAGCTCGAGCCTGTCTGATTTTTGTAGTGACCTTACTAAAGGAAGGTTGTCAAAAATATCTTCTTCTTTTTTAGAATCAATAATTACGTTTGAAACGGGGGCGCCGTTTTTTGGGTCAAAATATCCGCCATTTACAACAAGTCTGAAGTTTGGGTTATTTTTATAAACATCTGATACGGTTGTTAATTCTTCTGTAACGTATGGTTTGATTTTTTTCTTATACTTATTGAGAGGAACTTTAAAAATATAAATCCCACCGTCTTTTTCAACTTGAATATCTGAATTAAAAGCACTTGCGGGAGCAAAGCTTAAAAATAAAAATAAAAACATTAAAATTATTTTTTTCAACATTATAAATCCTTATATTTTTTAATTACTATAATTGCAATAATAAAGAGTAAAATCGGTAAAAATGAAGCCAAAAACGGCGGCAAAACGCCTTTTTGAGCAAGCAAATCAAAGAAAGGCAATGTTATATAATAGCCAAAAACTATACCAACAGCAACCGTAAAGCCTACAAGCCTTTGCGACCTTGGTGGCGCAAACCCTAATAAACAGCCAATCATTGCAAATAAAATGCAAGTTAGAGGGTGTAAAAACCTTTGGTAATATTTTGATAGCATAAACCTGTATTCATCAGAAAATTCTTGCTCTTTTAAAACTTTCATATAGCTTTTTAATTCTTGATTTGTAAAGGTTCTGTCTCTTTTTGTCGAATCCACCATTAACTGATAAACTTTTTTAGAATCTGCCCCTTCTAAAAGTTTGATGTTTCCGGGGTAATAAATTCTATCGTAAATGCCGTCTGTATTTATATTGTAGGTTTTTGTATCATGTAAAATCCATTCGTTTTCATGAACGGTTGCATATTTTGCAAAAGTTATACTTTGAAATGTTATTGCATCATCATAAACTCTTTTTGAAAAGTCAATAACGATAATATCTTTAAGCATATTAGGCGAAAAATCCGAAACTATTACGCCTTGTTTTGGTAAATCTTTTTCATCTTTTTTAATGTATACAAAATGTGACTTATATCTTGCATTTTCACCTTCTGCTTTTGAAGCATAGGGAATCATTCTGTCGCCTACAAAAAAGCACATAACAGATAAAATCACCCCTAAAACAATAACAGGAACCATTATTCTTGAAAAAGAAAGCCCAATGCCTCTTAAAATGCTTAATTCAGAATCCTTTGAAAGCTTATCGAAGGTAAAAATAGAACCTAATAAAATACCAACGGGCAAAGCTTTCCCCAAAACTTTTGGAAGTTCATATAAAAGCATCATGCCTGCTTGTTTTATATCAATCACATTTGTAAATAATTTTTTGATAATTCTAACCAAAGTTTCGGGTGCTATCCAAACAATAATGAATAATAGCAAACAAACCAAAGTTGCAACCAAAACCTGTTTAAAAATGTATTTATCAAATAATGAAATTTTAAACATTAATTTTTACCTTAAAGCGTGAAATCTTTACCCAAATAAAATTCTTTTGCAACGGGGTCAACCGCAACATCTTTACTTTTGCCTGAAATCTTAATTTTTCCGTCAAAAATTACATAGGCTCTATCTGTAATAGAAAGTGTTGCTTTTGGGTTGTGGTCTGTAATTAAAACCCCTAAACCCTTTTCTTTTGCAAGTTTAAAAATGTTTTCTTTAATTTCACCTATTGCAATCGGGTCAATACCTGTAAAGGGTTCATCCAATAAAATAAAATGCGGTGTTGCGGCCAATGCCCTTGCAATTTCAACACGCCTTCTTTCACCACCGGATAAGCTTATTGCGCTATAATCTCTTAATCTTTTTATGCCGAATTCATCCAATAAAGATTCAAGCATATCTTTCTTTTCGTTTTTATCAAGCTTTTCGTTCATCTCTAAAACAAGCTTAATATTGTCTTCTACGGATAATTTTCTAAAAATGGAAGCTTCTTGAGGAAGATAGCCTATCCCTAATTTTGCTCTTTCGTTCATTGGTTTTTTTGTGATGTTGGTTTTTTCGCCCGTTTGTTTATTTTCTAAATAAACTTCCCCCGAATCTGCTTTTACAAGGCCTACAATCATATAAAATGTTGTGGTTTTACCTGCACCGTTTGGCCCCAATAAGCCAACAACTTCACCTTTATTTACTTCAAATGAAACATCGTTTACAACGGAACGATACCCGTAAATTTTAATAAGATTTTCAGCAATAATCCTCATTAAATTTCCCTTATTCTCATCCTTATTTTTAAATTATATTATAAAATTATAATTCTGTTGTTTTAATTTGTTCTCCTGTTTCTAAATTTTTAACCGTGTAGAAATTGCCTTCCAATTCTTCTTCAGCAATAATTACAGCTTTTTTTGCAATTTTAGAGGCTTTTTCTAATTGTTTTGCAAATTTTCTTCCTTGCATGTCAAAATCTGCCTTAAAGCCTTTTTGCCTTAATTTTAAGGTTAAGTTAATTGCAGCATCAGAAAATTTTGAAACAACAAAATAATCAAGTTTTTCTTCTTCAATTTTTTCAATTAACCCGTAAAGCCTTTCAACACCAAGTGCAAAACCAACGGCAGGAGTTGGTTTGCCGCCGAGCATTTCAACAAGCCCGTCGTATCTTCCGCCCCCTAAAATTGCACTTTGAGCGCCTAAAAGGCTGCTTTTTATTTCAAAAACTGTTCTTGTGTAATAATCAAGGCCTCGAACAAGCATTTTATCTATTTCATATTTAATGCCTGTTTTATCAAGATATTTTTTAACTTCTTCAAAATGTTCCTTACATTCATCGCAGATAAAATCTTTTAAAACAACGTTTTTAATTTCATCTTTATTAAAAATTTCAATGCATTTTTCGTTTTTGCAATCAAGCATACGAAGCGGATTTTTTTGGTATCTTACTTTGCAATCTTCACAGAGTTCATCTAAATATGGTGATAAAACTTTTTTAATTTCATCTTTATATTTTTGTCTGCAAGTTGGGCAGCCAAGAGAATTTAGAGAAACAGTCAAGTCATCTATTCCGTTTTTTTTCAAAAATTCTGAAGCTAAAATAATGGCTTCAGCATCAGCTGTTGCTTCTTTAACGCCAAAAATTTCAACGCCTATTTGGTGAAATTGCCTTTGTCTTCCTGCTTGCGGCCTTTCATATCTAAACATTGGTCCCATATACCATAATTTTACAGGGGGAGAAAGCCTGTCCATTCCATGTTCAATAAAAGCCCTTACAACGCCTGCCGTGTTTTCGGGGCGAAGAGTGATTGAGGTTTCATTGCCGCCAACATTAAAAGTGTACATTTCTTTATTAACAATGTCTGTTGAATCGCCAACGCCTCTTTTAAAAAGCTCTGTTGCTTCAAAAATAGGCGTTCTTATTTCTTTGCAGTTTGCATTTTTGAATAATTCACTTGCCCTTTTATAAATTTCTTGCCAAGTTGTAATTTCTTCAGGCAATATATCTTTTGTTCCTCTTTGTGCTTTTATCATTCTCTTTTTCCTTTTAAATAACTTTCAATAAATCCTTCAATGTTACCATCCATAACGGAATCTACATTTCCTGTTTCATAACCCGTTCTATGGTCTTTTACCATTTTGTAGGGGTGAAAAACA
Source organism: Candidatus Gastranaerophilales bacterium (assembly GCA_944325175.1). Classification (GTDB taxonomy): domain Bacteria; phylum Cyanobacteriota; class Vampirovibrionia; order Gastranaerophilales; family Gastranaerophilaceae; genus Galligastranaerophilus_A. Next base: position 33,648 of record CALUYZ010000011.1, read on the forward strand.
TAGCTTCTTATTTGTGAGCCAAAATTTATATCAACGTTTTCACCCTTCAGGTCTGATAATTTTTTATCATGCTCCATTTTTTTAATTAATAAAAGTTTGGATGCAAGCATTTGCATTGCGGTTTCTTTGTTTTGAAGTTGTGACCTTTCTTGCTGACATTTAACAACAATTCCTGTCGGTTTATGATAAATTCTGACTGCCGTTTCAACTTTATTTACGTTTTGGCCGCCGGCGCCCCCTGAGCGCATTGTTTCAACTTCAATTTCATCTGCGGGAATTTCAATTTTATTTTCAAAATCTTCAATAACAGGGGTAACTTCAATGCTTGCAAAGCTTGTTTGCCTTTTGCCGTTTGCATTAAAGGGGGAAATTCTAACAAGCCTGTGCACGCCTTTTTCAGCCTTTAAGTAGCCATAAGCCCATTTCCCTTTAACTTTTATTGTGGCAGATTTTATTCCTGCTTCTTCACCGTCTGATTTATCCAATAATTCTGTTGAATATTTTTTAATGTCAGAATATCTTAAATACATTCTTAAAAGCATACTTGCCCAATCTTGGGCATCTGTTCCGCCTGCACCTGCATTTACAGTTAAAATGGCATCATTTTGGTCATATTCATCAGATAGCATTTTTTCTAAGTCAAACTTATCTAAAAATTTAATAAGTTCATCTGCTTTAATAATGGCTTCATCTATTAAATCGGGGTCTTTTAGTTCAAGCGAAATTTTACAATCTTCAAATTTTGTTTCATTTAATGAAAAATCATCTAAAGTTGTTTTTATATCTTTTTGTTCTTTTAAAATTTCTGCTGCTTTTTTAGAATCTTGCCAAACATCTTCGTTTTTTGTCAGGTTTTCAAGTTCTAAAAGCCTTTTTTTATTGCCTTCAAGGTCAAAGGCACCCCCTGTATGAATTAAAACGGGGGGTAAGTTCATTTATTTTTTGTTTTAAAATTTCAATTTTTTCTTCCATAACAGAAATTTTACTATAAAATTTTTTTTGATAAAATATTTAACGGTCAACTATTTTATTAAGGATTGAAAAAGATGGATTATATTAAAAACGCAATAAGAGATGTTCCCGATTTTCCAAAAAAAGGTATTCTTTTTAGAGATATAACGACTGCAATTAAAGATAAAGACGTTATGAAAAGAATGATTGATGAAATAGTTGAAGCTTTTAAAGATGAAAAAATTGACTACGTTGCAGGTATTGAATCAAGAGGCTTTATTTTTGGCATGCCTGTTGCATATTCTCTTGGCTGCGGTTTTGTTCCAATAAGAAAACCAAATAAATTGCCGGCTGAAACCTTTAGTGTTGAATATGAACTTGAATACGGCACAGATAAAATTGAAATGCACAAAGATGCCATTGAAGCTGGCAAAAGAGTTCTTATAATCGATGACCTGTTAGCAACAGGCGGAACTGCAGCTGCTGCTTGCGAACTTGTAAAAAAAGCAGGTGTTTTGGCAGGTGTAGCTTTTGTGATTGAGCTTGAAGAACTTAAAGGAAGAGAAAAACTTCCAAAAGATGTTAAAATTTTAAGCCTTGCAAAGTATTAAAAAAATATTTTTTTAGTTGTATAATTAAAAAAATTATGAAAAACTGTCTAAAAAAACAAGGTAAATTGTTCGTTGTCACAGGTCCATCGGGTGTTGGCAAGGGAACTATTTTGAATAAATTTTTTGAAAATAACAAAGAAAACGTTTGTTATTCCGTTTCTATGACAACAAGAAAGCCCCGCCCTGTTGAAGTTAATGGGGTAAATTATTTTTTTGTTTCAAAAGAAGAGTTTGAAAAAGCCGTTAAAAACGATGAATTTCTTGAATGGGCGGAATATTCAGGCAATTATTACGGAACAAACAAAAATTTTGTTTATGAAAAAATGAATAACGGGGTGAATGTTATTCTTGAAATTGAAACTCAAGGCGCAAAAAAAGTTATGGAAAAATTCCCCGATTGTATTTCAATTTTCTTTGCACCGCCAAATTTAGAAGAATTGGAACACAGGCTAAGAGGCAGACACACGGAAGACGAAGATTCCATTCAAAAAAGGCTTAATGCGGTTAAATTAGAACTTTGTTGCATAGAAAATTATAAATATAATATAATAAATGATGAAGTTGAAACTGCCTATAATAAATTGCAAGCGGTATATGATTATGAAACTTCGGATAAAAAAGAAAAAAACGATGATTAAAAATGTTTTAATAGGCTTGACGGGTTCCATTGCCGCTTATAAGACGGCAGAATTAATCAGGCTGTTTAAAAAAGAAGGAATGGAAGTTAAGGTTGTATCAACCGAATCGGGGCTTTTGTTTTTGGGCGAAAAAACTCTTGAAACCTTATCTAATAACCCTGTTTACGTTGATACTTTTCAAAAACATTTAGAAACAAAACATATAAGCCTTGCAGATTGGGCAGATGTTTTTGTTATAGCGCCAATTAGCGCAAATTCCATTTCAAAAATTGCCACAGGAATTGCAGATAACCTTTTAACTTCACTTTCTTGCGCTTATTTAGGGAAAAACAAACCCTTTTTTATAGCGCCCGCTATGAATGACGGCATGTGGAATAACCCAATCATAAAAGAAAATATTTTAAAATTAAAAAATATAGGGGTTAATGTTATAGAACCTGTTTGTGGTTTTCTTGCTTGCGGCACGGAAGGAACAGGCAAAATGGAAGAGCCCGATATAATTTTTGAAAAAGTTAAAAATTCTTTTATAAATAAGAAAAATAAAAAAATTATTGTTACAGCCGGTGGCACAAGAGAATATATTGACCCAGTCAGGTTTATTTCAAACTCATCTTCAGGCAAAATGGGAATTTCCCTTGCAGATGCAGCCTATAATATGGGCTATGATGTAAGTTTAATTACAACAGTTAATGTTAAAAAGCCATATAATGTAATTCCTGTTGAAACTGCAGAAGATATGCTAAATAAAACAAAAGAAGAATTTTTAAATGCCGATTATTTAATTATGGCAGCAGCCGTTTCAGATTTTAGAGTTAAAAACAACAAAAATTCAAAAATAGAAAAAAGTGAAATTAATAACGGTTCATATAATGTTGAACTTGTCTTAAATCCTGATATACTTAAAAATATAGCCCAAATTAAAAAAGAAAATCAAAAAGTTATAGGTTTTTCGCTCTCAACAGAAAATTTAGTTGAAATTGCAAAAAGAAAATTAAATGAAAAAAACCTTGATTTTATTGTTGCAAATGAAGCCAAAGTTGCACTAAATAAAGATACAAACGAAGTTTTAGTTATCGATAAAAACGAAAATATTACAAAAATCGGCCCTTCTAAAAAAGAAGAAATTGCGAAATTGATTTTGGAGATTGTATTATGATAAAAACTGAAAACATTATTTCAAAAATTGAAAAATACGCTTCTCTTGATTTAGCAGAACCTTGGGATAATTCAGGCTGGCAGATAGATTTATGCCACGATTATACAAATAAAGTTATGGTTGCTCTTTCTTTAACAAAAGACAGTTTAGAACAAGCAATTACAAACGATTGCGATTTAATCATCACTCACCACCCGTTAATTTTTGATAAATTAAACGCAATTAATGATGCCGTTATTATTGAAGCAATTAAGCACAATATTTCAGTTTATAGCGCACATACAAACCTTGATAAAACTTATGGGTCAACAACAGATGCTCTAGCTGGAGTCTTAGGGCTTAAAAATTTAATTACTGTTGATGATTACATTAAAATTTCGCACCTTAAAGATGAAATTGCACTGGATGAATTTTTAGAAAATGCAAAAGTGGCGCTTGGGGTTGAAAGAATTAAATTAATTAACCCCTCAGGTGTTGAAACAGTTAAAAACATTGCAATTTCAGCAGGTGCAGGCGGAAGCTTTATTAAAAAATTAAGAGAATATGATATTGACCTTTATTTAACAGGCGATATTAAATTCCACGCAGCGCTTGAGGTTAGAAACTTTGCAGCAGCTGACATCGGGCATTTTGATTCAGAAATTCCCGTTTTACCAATTTTACAAGGCCTTATTGCAAAAACGGGCGTTGAAGTTATAATTGCAAATGAACATGTGCCTTGGACTTATATTTAGGAGATAAATTTTGACAATCAGGTTTTTAACATCGGGTGAATCTCACGGGAAATGTTTAAATGCAATAATAGAAGGCATTGGCTATGGGTATGAACTCGATTTTGATTTTATAAATAATGAACTAAAAAACCGCCAACAAGGTAAAGGTCGTGGCGGCAGAATGAAAATTGAAACAGATAAAATTGAAATAAAATCGGGGGTAAGGTTTAATAAAACAACAGGTTCTCCTATTTGTATAGAAATAAATAACCGTGATTTTGCAAACTGGCAAATTCCAATGTCAATTTCAAAATTTGATTTTGATAATTTGAACGAAGATGAAAAAAACGAAATAATACAAAAAATTGAAGAAAAGAAAATCACCAAAGTTCGCCCCGGGCATGCAGATTTATCAGGCGCCATTAAATTTGGGGCAGATGACATCAGAGATATTTTAGAAAGATCCTCTGCAAGAGAAACTGCAACAAGAGTGGCAGTTGGTGCAATTTGCCAAAATATTCTTCAAAAATTTGGAATTTTTGGAAATTGTGAAGTGGTTTCTATTTGCAATGAAACAAATGAAAATAAAATTGATGAAAAAATTGATGAAGCAAAAAGGCTTGGTGTTAGCCTTGGCGGTGTTGTTCGAGTAAGATTTAAGGGCGTTCCCGTTGGGCTTGGCAGTTTTGTTCATTGGGATAAAAGAATAGACGGTCTTTTTGCGCAAGCTTTAATGAGTATACCCGCAATAAAATCTGTTGAAATTGGAATGGGAAAAGAAGTTGCTAATTTTACGGGCGATAAAATTCACGATGAAATTTTTTATGAAAACGGCAAAATCACCCGCCACACAAATAATGCAGGCGGAATTGAAGGCGGCATGACAAATGGTGAAGAAATTGTTTTAACATGCGCTATGAAACCAATTCCAACAATGAATAAGGCGCTATCTTCCATTGATATTAAAGATAAAACAAAAGTTGAAGCACACTTTGAAAGAGCGGATACCTGTGCTGTTGAAGCATGCGCTACTGTTGCGCTTAATATGGCTTCAATTATTTTATTAAATGCATTTTTTGACAAATTTGGCGGCGATAGCTACATTGAAACAAAGAGAAATTATGAAGCAAGATAGAAAATCGGTTATATTAACTGGCATGCCGGGGTCTGGCAAAACAACCGTTGGGCTTAATTTATCAAAAAAATTAGGCTTAACTTTTTATGACCTTGATTTTTTAATTGAAGAAAATGAAAAAAGAAAAATAACCGAAATTTTTGATGTTGATGGCGAAGATTATTTCAGAAAAAAAGAAACTGAAACAATTAAAAACTTTCCCTACAAAGCTCCTTATATTCTATCTTTAGGGGGTGGCACAATCACAAGAGCGGAAAATGTTTTTCTTTTAAAAAATATAGGTAAAATTTTCTATCTAAAAGTAAGCCCTGAAATTATTTTTGATAGAATAAAAGATGATAAAACAAGACCTTTATTATTAAAAGAAAACCCTAAAAAAGCCTTGTTTGAACTTTATGAAAAAAGGCATCTTCAATATGAAACATCTGCCGATTTTATTGTTGATGCAAATAAAACAACGGTTGAAACAGTTTTTAATATAGTGGAAATATATGAAAAAATTAACGGTTAATGCTAAAACAAAAAATTACGATATTATTATTAAAGAAGGCTTAATAGCGGAAATTTTAGATTATCTTCAAAGAGATAAGAAAAAATTTCTTATAACAAATAATACTTTAGAAAAATTATACCCTGATTTAGTTAACAGTTTTGAAAATAAAATTATTATAAAAGACGGCGAAGAATATAAAAACTTTGAAACTTTTGAATTTATTATAAATGAACTTTTAAAAAGAAAAATTGAAAGAAAAGATTTAATCTTAGCCTTTGGTGGCGGTGTTGTGGGAGATTTGGCAGGGTTTGCAGCTGCAAGCGTTTTAAGGGGCGTAAATTTTGTTCAAATCCCAACAACTTTATTAGCTCAGGTAGATTCATCTGTTGGCGGTAAAACAGGTTTTAATACAAAATACGGAAAAAATTTAATCGGCGCTTTTTATCAGCCTGAATCCGTTTTAATAGATACAAATTTTCTAAAAACCTTGCCTGTTAGAGAAATTAAAACAGGCTTAGGCGAAGTTGTTAAATATTCATTTATTGAAAAAAATTGCAGCGATGATGAAAAAATTCACCTTTCAAAATATTTAGATGAAGCAGACCCTAATAATTTAGATTTTAAGGAAATTATTTATAGGTCAGCTGCGCTTAAAGCTTCCGTTGTTTCAAAAGATGAAAAAGAATCGGGCTTAAGGGCAGTTTTAAACTTTGGGCACACTTTTGCTCATTCGATTGAAACTATTACAAACTACAAAAAATTCACCCACGGTGAAGCCGTTGCAATGGGTATGAAGCTTGCATTTGAACTTTCTTATAACCTTAATTTTATAAACAAGGAATACCTTGATTATGCTTTTAAATTAATAGATAAATTTAACCTTGCCCCTGTTTATAAAATAGAATGTAATAAAGATGAATATATTAACATAATGAAATCTGATAAAAAGGTTTCAAATTCAAAAATAAGGCTTGTTTTGCCAACTTCAAAAGGTAAAGTTAAAATTTTTGATAATATAAATGAAGATGAAATTAAGAAGGTTATTTAATTTTGTTTGTCTTCAGGCATGGTAAAATCTGTTATTTTTTGAAAAATATGGCTACCTTTAATTTAAGGTAGCCACATTGTTGGAATTAATTATTCTTAGCATCCGTAATTGCCTGATATTTTCCTTCTACTTTGCCATTTTCGTGAATATGTTTAATTTGAAGGGCGGATGTGCCAACAAGTGCTAAACCGCTTATAAGGGCGATTGCTTTCGCTGTTTTTGGATTTGCTTTTGCATATTTTATGGCTTCCGTGCCAATATCTTTAATTGTATCCAACATACCTGTCTTTTTCATTACAGATGCACCTTTGTCAAAAACTTTTGCAAAGCTGTCTGCTACAGGTTGATATTTAATTGCAAGTCCGGCAGCGGTACCGGCACTTATTCCTAAGGCTGTAGCTCCAATGGCACCTTTTAAGTTATTTTTAATTTTTTCACCCGTGCATTGTGTTTTTTCAGTAATTCCCGCATTTTCTAAACCATGGTACAAAGTTGTTGCTGATAATAGTGACATAATTTTTGTTCCTTTCATTTTTCTATTTATTTTATATTTAGTGTTTTAACTTCATATTCATATAAACAAATTTTCTATATAAGAATTTACTTTTTTAAGAGATTAAATTTCATCTAATCCGCTAAATTATGAATTTAGAACACTTTCAACTATTTACAAAACTTAATATAATAGCTTTTATACATCTATAATAAAAAATATAAGAGCTAACACATCATAAATAAGTCTTGCAATTTTATTAATCAAAGAAAAAAGCTAGAATTTAAAATATGGATGTCAAAGAATTAGTAGGTAAAAAAATAAGAATTTTAAGAACCAAAAGGCGAATGACCCAATTTGAACTTGCACAAAAAATAGGTATTTCGCAAAGGTCTTTAAGCGGCATTGAAACGGGTGAAAACTTTTTAACGGCAGAAACCCTTAATAGAGTTTTAATTTCTTTTGGAATTACTTTGGAAGATTTTTTTGCAGTAGAACACCTAAAACCTGAAAATGAGCTTATTGCTGAACTTTTAGATGATATTAAATCACTTAAAGATATTGAAAAAGTTCGAATTATATATAAAATTGTTAAAGCCGTACTAAAAGATTAACGGCTATTTTGCGGTTATATACTTAAATTTATTTACTAAAAATGAAAACGCAGTGTTTTTAATAAAATAAGATTAAAATGAACTAAAACCTTAAAATCGACTTTTTATTCCGTCAAATTTTAATGGTTTTAGTTCAAAAAATTTTATTCAAATAAACCAAGCTTTTGACCTAATTCAAGGGAATTTCTATCAACACAGACAGGAATTTTTTCCATTCCTAAATCCTTCATGGCAAAATAGTTGCAATGGTCGGGTTCATCTGTCATTTGATTTAAGTTAATTAATATAGAATCTTTATTTAGGTTGGATGCGCCATATTTATCAACATATTCAATAGCGCCTTCTATTCCGCCTGCCATATTAGAATTTAAAACAATCGTTGGCGCAACAATATTTTCACCCGATTTTAAACTAAAATCAGCATCCTTTTTAAAATATTGCCTGTAATCATGCTCAACATGCTTAAAATTGTTGGTAGTTTGTGTTGCTAAAATTTCATCTAATTTTTTAGTATTTATGTATGCTATAGTTGCGGTTTTATCGCTTCTTTCAGGCTTTACAACTCTATCTGCTATATTTCTTGGCTCTAAAAGCTCTTTTTGATTCAACCTTGTAAATCTTATATTGTTTGATGTGCAGTAAGTTTCAATATATTCATCAAAATCATCAGGCGCAACTATTGTTGCAGTTGCATTTATTTCTTTTCCGTCAGCTGTTTGAGGTTGATTTTTTTTGGTGTAATCGGTATAGTCTATTTTTGTCTTTATACCGCGTGATTCGCACTCATCCGTTAAATAAAAATATTCTCTGACACTGTCACCTTTTGTGCTGTATACTTTATATGTTCCTTGAAATGAAATCGGGCTAATCATTTTTTCTCCTTTTGTTTGTATAGTTATAATGTATATGAAAAATAATTTTTGCTAAATAAGTTATTGCTTATTCTCTTTGTTTGTAATATAAAAGACTTGTAGTAGTATTACTTTAAAAGGAGCCAAAATTATGGTAAATGTAGCAATTAACGGCTTTGGTAGAATCGGCAGAAATACTCTTCGTGCTGCTATCAAAGAAGGTATTTATGACAAAATTAATTACGTTGCAATCAACGACCCCGGTTTAACTCCTGCAAACGCTGCTCATGTTTTCAAATATGACTCAGTTATGGGCAAATTCGAAGGCACAGTTGAAGTTGCAGAAGACGGTCTTATTATCAACGGCAAAAAAATTAAATTCTATTCAGAAAAAGACCCAGCTCAACTTCCTTGGAAAGAATTAAATGTTGACGTTGTTGTTGAATCAACAGGTTTCTTCACAGATGCAACAAAAGCAAAAGCTCACTTAGATGCAGGCGCTAAAAAAGTTATCATCTCAGCTCCTGCTAAAAACGAAGACAAAACAATCGTTTTAGGTGTTAACGAAAATGAATATGATCCAGCTGTTCATAACATTATTTCAATGGCATCTTGCACAACAAACTGCTTAGCTCCTGTTGCTAAAGTTTTAGACAAAGAATTTGGTATCGTTAAAGGTTTAATGACAACTGTTCACTCATACACAGGCGACCAAAGAATCTTAGACGCTGGCCACAAAGACCCAAGAAGAGCTAGAGCAGGCGCTTTGAACATCGTTCCTACAACAACAGGTGCTGCAAAAGCTGTTGCTTTAGTATTACCTCAACTTAAAGGTAAATTAAACGGCTTCGCTATGAGAGTTCCTACTCCTGACGTATCAGTTGTTGATATCGTTGTGGAAACAGAAAAACCTGTTACAGCTGAAGCAGTTAACGCTGCTCTTAAAGCTGCAGCTGATGGCAAAATTCTTTGCTACTCTGAAGAACCGCTTGTTTCATCAGACTACATCGGTTCAAGCCAATCTTCAACAGTTGACGCTGCTCTTACAATGACAATGGGCGACAACATGGTTAAAGTTATTTCTTGGTATGATAACGAATGTGGTTACTCAACAAGATTAGCTGAAACAACATTAATGGTTGCTTCAAAATTATAATTTTTGACGTAAACCAAACAAAATTTGAACACTCTGTAATGAAATTTGCAGAGTGTTCTTTTTTTTGTAAATAGTCTATTTGGTGAATTTTATTTTATTTTTGTTTTATTTATGCTTTCTAAACTATTCGATTAAAGGAAAATTTATGCCTTCAATTACTATTCGAGCTATATGTGCAGCATTTTGCGGTTTTATTATGCTTATTTTCTTAACAACAAAATAAATACCGCTTTTTCAATTTAATAAATCAATAAAAACCAACAATAACAACGTTGTTGGCTCGCGCAAGAACGAAGCTCTGACTCAACTATGAGATTATTTTGTGATGCAATTAAAACGGTTAAAATAAAAACCTAAGACTTTTACTTGGGCAGGATGGGATTTGAACCCACATGCATTTTATTGCGCCGGCTCCTGAAACCGGTGCGTCTACCGTTTCGCCACCTGCCCAAAAGTCTTTTCTATATTATAATAAAAACTTGTCTATATCAATATTAAAATTTGATTTAATATAAACTTATATGATGTTCTTTTTGTTTAATTAATATAATTTTTACTTGATTTTTAAACTATTAAGGTGTAAGTTTAATAAAATCAAATAAAATTAGGATTTTAAAAATGCATAAAAGACTAAAAGAATTAAGAAAAGCTTTAAATATTCAACAAGGTGAATTTGCTAAAAGCATAGGGATATTGCAGCAGCAGCTAAGCAAGTATGAAAGAGGTGAAAACAAACCTTCTTGCGATTTTTTAATTAAGTTGATTGAAAAAACAAATGTAAATATAAATTGGCTTTTGATTGGCAAAGGTAATATGTTTGTTGAAAATGCCGAAAAAGAAATTCCTGATGCCGTTGAGATTATATATTATGAAAATCCAACCCTTATTGAAACAATCAAAAATCCTGTTATTACAAGTATTTGGCTTGATAGAGAATTAATTCATAATGTTTGGCTTAAAAATGAAGCTAATCTAAGAACTTTGCAAATGCCGGGAGATACTATGGATGGTGGTGAAACCCCAATTAGAAATAAAGACATGCTTATTGTCGATATTTCAGATACAAATATACAAGCAAGCGGTATTTTTGTTTACACAACAAAAAATGGCAGTTTAATTTTTGTAAACGGCATTAAACAATCTCCTGACGGTACTTATAGGTTTTATTTCAGAAATTCAAGTTATAAAGAAATTCACTATACATTGGATGACCTTGAAAAGCTTGGCTTTAAAGTAATTGGCAGAGTTGTTAAAAATATAACAAGCGGTTTTTGCTAAATAAAAAGGCAGAAAATAATATTTCTGCCAAAAAAAATAAATATTCATTGCGCTTGTCTGCGCTTTCCTTTTCATACTACTTTGATTTTAATCTGATAATTCTTTTTCATATATACATAAAAATAAGTTGTAATCTTGTAAGGCCTCTTGATACATTTTTTGCATTGCTGATTCTTTACTTGTTCCTACACTTTTTTTATATTGCAAGTAGGCAAAATTAAGCATTGTTTTTTGATATTCATGCGCTCTTCTTGCTTCATTTGGTTTTAATTTAATGGGGAGAATATGGGAATTTTCAACATTTTGTTCATTATTTTCTAATGATAGAATTTCTATGTTATCCGGAAAGAATTCAGTTTCTTTTTGGGCAAAATCGGCTTCCAATATGGTCCGGTTCGGCTCGTTTTTTAAAATTTCGGTTTTCATAATTAAAAACAGCCTTTCATATAATAACCTTTTTCCTTTAATTAGCTATACGACATGAATTAGAATATACTTTATTATTTTTTTAAATGTTTTTACATTTTTTTACATCTGCATTTGTCAATTTTTTTTAAAGAAAAGTTTTTATATCATTAAGGTCATAAATATTACGGGAAGCACAGTTTATAGTATGTCAGTATATGAAAACATTAATTTCATAGACAAACTGCCTGATGAAAATTTTTCTGAAATAGAATTTTCAAACTTAATGAGGCTGAAATCTGATATTGATTTTAAATTAAGGTCTTTGGAAGCAAAAATCAGAATGGCAAATTTTACGGAAAAAATTATTCAGGAAGAAAAGACCCAAAAACATTTAAAGGGGGCTCTTTATTTCAGTCCTATGGGATTATAAAAAGGTTAGAAAATGGGAATTTTTGAATTTTTATACAAAGATTTATTAAAGCAAAAAGAAAAGCAGGTTTTGCCTGTAAAAATAAATCAAAATCGTGCAGCTAAGGCAATAGAAGCTGCCAAAAACAAAAAAGAAGCAGAACTTATCTTAAAAATAAAAAACAGCATTGAAAAAGCAAGAAAAGACAGAGAAGAATATGCTTGTTATTTTTCCAAAATTGCAAAAGAAACCAAAGATAATATTTCTAAATTGGAAAAACAAATTGAAGATAAAAATACTGCCCTTCAAGATGCTCATCAACAGGGCGCATCCGGTGAATTTTACAAGCAATATACAACGGGGCAATTTGTTGTTTCTTTATAAAAATTTTTAACCTCACATTTGTTTTTGTGTTAATATCAGCATGTATTATTGATAATAATGGATAGGAGAAGCCAAAAGTGTCTTCTGAAAATGCTGATTTAAACGATATTGGAAAAATTGTACAGGTTATAGGCCCTGTTGTTGACGTTGAATTTTCATCAGGTAAATTGCCTGAAATTTATGATGCGCTTGAAATTGTAGCAGATGACGGTTCTACTACAACGGTTGAGGTTCAGCAGCTTTTAGGGCAAAATGTTGTAAGGTCCGTTGCTATGAGCTCAACAGACGGTCTAAAAAGAGGCATTAAAGTTATCAATACAAATGAGCCAATCAAAGTGCCTGTTGGCGACGGTATTTTGGGCAGAATTTTAAATGTCTTGGGCAAACCTGTTGATAATCAAGGCGATGTACAAGCAGAAGATTACATTCCAATCCATAAACCCTCACCCACACTAACAGAACAAAATACAAATGTTGAAATCTTAGAAACGGGTATTAAAGTTATTGACCTTTTAATTCCATATCAAAAAGGCGGAAAAATCGGGCTTTTTGGTGGTGCCGGTGTTGGTAAAACCGTTCTTATTATGGAATTAATTCACAATATTGCCCATGAACACTCAGGCGTTTCTGTTTTTGGCGGAGTTGGCGAAAGAACTCGTGAAGGAAACGACCTTTACAATGAAATGAAAGAATCAGGCGTTATAGATAAAGTTGCCCTCATATACGGCCAAATGAACGAACCCCCCGGAGCAAGAATGAGGGTTGGTTTGTCAACTTTAACATGTGCTGAATATTTTAGAGATGTTAAACACCAAGACGTACTTTTATTTATAGATAACATTTTCAGGTTTGTTCAAGCAGGCAGCGAAGTTTCTGCACTTTTAGGCAGAATGCCTTCTGCCGTTGGTTATCAACCAACATTGGCTCAAGAAGTTGGCGAATTGCAAGAAAGAATTACATCCACAAAAGACGGTTCAATCACATCTGTTCAAGCAATTTACGTTCCTGCAGACGACTTAACAGACCCTGCACCTGCAACAACATTCACTCACCTTGATGCAAGCACGGTTTTATCAAGAAACATTGCTTCTCTTGGTATCTACCCTGCTGCGGACCCACTGGAATCTAGCTCTCGTGCGCTTGACCCAAATATTGTTGGTATTGAACACTATAGCGTTGCTAAAAAAGTTCTTGAAATTCTTCAAAAATATAAAGATTTGCAAGATATTATTGCAATTTTAGGTATGGATGAATTATCTGAAGAAGATAAATTAACCGTAAACCGTGCAAGAAAAATTCAAAAATTCTTGTCGCAGCCTTTCTTTGTTGCAGAACAATTTTCAGGCAACAAAGGTGTTTATGTTAAACTTGAAGATTCAATTAAAGGCTTTAAAGGCATTATTGAAGGCGAATATGACAATATACCCGAACAAGCTTTCTATATGGCAGGCACCATTGAAGATGTTCTTGAAAAAGCAAAAACCACTGTTAACTAACGAGATTTAGGAAATGACAGAAAAAAGCATAAAGCTAAAAATAGTTACACAAAATAAAATTGTATATGAAGGTGAAATAGACGCCTTTTATACAGACACAATGGACGGTAGAATAGGCATTTTGCCAAACCATATTCCAATTACAAGCGTTCTTGAAATAGGCGTTACCAAAGTTGTTAAGGAAAATCAGCCCACCTACATAACAACAATGGGCGGTATTATGCACTTTAAAGATAATGAAGCGGTAATTTTGACAGATATTGCGGAACTGGGGCAAGATATAGATGAAATTCGTGCCAAAGAAGCTTATGAGCGTGCAAAAGCAAAGCTTGAATCTCATCAGGATAAAATGGCAGTTTTAAAGGCTCAAATTGCTCTCAAAAAAGCAATCGCAAGAATTAGTGCTACCGGCAAACATTTCTAATATGAAGCTAAAAATTTATTTAACTTTATTTTTGTTATTTCTCGTTGCTGTCAAAAATGTTTGTGCACGAGAATTAACTCCTTCAGAGAGGGTTGCACGACAAAGCATTTTGTATGCAACCGGCACAAACTATATAGAAAAAGCGTATTATGCCGGTGGTAAAATTCTAAGATGGAACAAAAGCGAGTTTCCGATAAAAGTTTATGTTGAAAATACCGTAAATGCACCTAACTATTACGTTTATGCATTTGCAAGGTCTGTTTTAATTTGGAAAACCGCTATGAAAGACGTTCTTTCCATTAAATTTGTTAATCTTGAAAGCGAAGCAAATATTGTATTTAAAGTTGTAAATAATAAAAAATATATAAGACAGGTTGAAAATAATGAAGACAGCATTTTGGCATATACAAGCCCAACTATAAAAAAGGGCAAGTTAGAAAAAATGTACATTTATGTTTATGATAAAGGCAGAGATAATAAATACTACCGCCCATATCAAGTTTTAAATATTGCAATACATGAATTTGGTCATGCGCTTGGCATAAGCGGACATTCAAACGATGCATCAAGTATAATGTACCCTCTTTTAAATGCGGGCGATGAAAAAAAATCCGCTTTTATTTCAAGAACGGATATAAATACTCTAACCCTTTTATACAAAGTTACACCGGATATTACAAACGGCGACAAATCAAAGGAAACAGGCAATATAAGCGCTGAAATTCTTCTTGGCGATGAAGAAGAAAGGGAAGTAATAGCAATAAAACAAGCACTTGAAGAAATTAGAATTAAGCCTACAGACTGTCTTTCAAGGTTAAAATTGGCTGTTTTATATGAAGAGAGAAAAGAATATCAAAAAATGCTTCAATATATAAAAGAAGCAGAGCCGTTGGCAAAAACAAAAGACGAACAGTATTCAACCTATGTTGCTTACGCATATTATTACTATTCGCAAAGAGATAAGAAAAATGCAAAATTATATTTAGACAAGGCTCTTTTAATCAAGGATGATGAAAGTTTAAAAACGCTTGAGCGTTTTATAAATTTACTAAGATAAAATAAATAATTTATGCTATAATTTCATGATGACAAATATAAAGGAGTAGATTATGGATAAATACGTTTGCACAGCTTGCATGTGGGTATATGACCCAAAAGAAAACAACGATGTTGCTTTTGAAGATTTGCCGGAAGATTACGTTTGCCCAGTTTGCGGTGTTGGCAAAGATATGTTTGAAAAAACAGAAGACTAATTATTAAGGAGGAAGTAATATGAAATTTGTATGTACAGTTTGCGGGTATGTTCATGAAGGCGATAAAGCACCTGAAAAATGCCCTATTTGCAATGCAACAACTTTTAAAGAAGTTAAAGAAGGCGCTAAAACATACGCTTGCGAACACGTTGTAGCAACAACCGAAGGTATTGACCCTGTTGTTGTTGAAGGTTTAAGAGCAAACTTCAACGGCGAATGTATGGAAGTTGGCATGTATCTTGCTATGAGCAGACAAGCAGAACGTGAAGGCTACCCTGAAATTGCAGAAGCTTATAAAAGATACGCTTTCGAAGAAGCAGAACATGCTGCAAAATTTGCTGAACTTTTAGGAGAAGTTTTAACATCTTCAACTAAGAAAAACCTTGAAATGAGAGCTGAAGCTGAACATGGCGCTTGCGAAGGCAAACTTGAAATTGCAAAAAGAGCTAAAGAACTTGGCTATGATGCAATCCATGATACAGTTCATGAAATGGCAAAAGATGAAGCTCGCCATGGCAGAGGCTTTGACGGTTTATTAAAAAGATATTTCAACTAATTAAAACGGTTGAATAAATTGCCCCTTGTGTTTAAGGGGCTTTTTTAATGTAAATTTTGTATATTAAAATGTAGAGGAAATTTTAAATCAAAGCAAATTGCGATACAAAAGAGCTAAAGAACTTGGCTATGATGCAATCCATGATACAGTTCATGAAATGGCAAAAGATGAAGCTCGCCATGGCAGAGGCTTTGACGGTTTATTAAAAAGATATTTCAACTAATTAAAACGGTTGAATAAATTGCCCCTTGTGTTTAAGGGGCTTTTTTAATGCAAATTTTGTATATTAAAATTTGCAAAATTAATCAATTTCTTTGACGGGAAAAACTTTTCTTAAGTTGTGTAAAATTTCCATATCAATTTTAGAGTAAATTGCGCAAGGGTTATTGTCGCATTTTGCAAGAATTTCGCCTGTCGGAGAAACAATTATGGAATCAGCTGAAGACTTTAATCCGGAGCCTATATTGCCTGCAAAAGATGAGCCAACAAAATAAGAAAGGTTTTCTACTGCTCTTGTAATTGCAAATGCTTTCATTTCTCTTTTTTTAAGCTCAAAATCATAAAATGTTGAATTGATTGGAATACACCAAGCGTTTGGGCAAGTTATAATTTCTGCACCCATTTTCATTAATTTGTTGAAATGTAGGGGAAATCTTAAATCGAAACAAATTGCAATGCCTATTTTGGCGAAATCTAATTCAACAACTTTAGGCTCATTATCGCCTTTTGTGATGACTTCATTTTCTGTGCCGCCAAAATATGAATAAAGATGTATTTTTCTGTATTTTTCTATAATATTGCCTAATCTGTCGAAAACGTAAGAAGTATTGTAGAATTTATCCCCTTCTTTTTCAATTATGGAGCCGCCTAATATGTTTGTTTTATTTTCTTTTGCAAGCTCTGATAAAAAACTTAAAACGTGCGGATTTTCTTCATTTTCCGCATATTCTATAAACCCCTTGTGGCTTACACCGGTTGAAAAAAATTCAGGTAAAACAACAAGATCAAGCTGCTCTTTGCAACTTTCTAAAAGAGATTTGACGGTTGAAAGATTTTTTTCAATGTTGTTTATTCTTGGTTCATATTGAAGTGATAATATACCAAATTCATTCATAAGTATTATTATACAAGGAATATATTAATTGTTGAAACCAAAGAAACCTTTGAATTTTGCCCAGCCGCTAAGTTTTTTGCTTGTAATCATGCCTGTGCTGTTATTTCTTAAATTTTCTGCAATTTCATCTTCTGCTGCTGTTGCGCCTTTTTTACCGCTCAAGAAATTGTTAAGGTTATCAATAAGTTGGTCGGGTTCGTTTTCGGTCGGAACTGTTTGAGTTTCTGCGGTTTGTGTTTCAGCTTGTTTGTCTGTTATTGGTCTTGAATCAGTTGTATCAACTGTTTGCGCTTCAATTTCAGGCGTATCTGTTGTTTGTGCTTCAATTTCAGGTGCTTTTTCGGGTTGAATATCGCCTGTTTGTGTTTCTAAATCAGGTGTATCTGCCTTTGGTGCTTCAACATCAGGCGTATCGCCAGTTTTTGTTTCATTTGTTTTTCCTTCTGCTGTTTTTGTGTCAGCTTTTGGAGCTTCACCTGTTGTTTCAGCTTGTTTGTCTGTTATTGGTCTTGAATCAGTTGTATCAACTGTTTGCGTTTCAATTTCAGGTGCATTTGTTCCTTGTGCTTCAATTTCAGGTGCTTTTTCGGGTTGAATATCGCCTGTTTGTGTTTCTAAATCAGGTGTATCTGCCTTTG
>CALUYZ010000012.1 GCA_944325175.1 Candidatus Gastranaerophilales bacterium
GTGGCGGCGATTGCTGTGCCTAGTGTGATTAGTAATTCGCAGCAGAGGGAGTTTAAGACGGGGTTGAAAAAGGCGGTGAGTGTTTTGAATAGTGCAATAACGATGAATATAGCGATAGAAGGGGAAAGCCCTTATGATAACGGGAATTTGTTTGGGTATTTGACAAGGCATATGAATGTATTGAAAACGACAACAAGTGTGCCATATTGGACTTATACGAACGGGTTGGGTCAAACTGCTTTTAATGAATCCAATGCGGCGTTTTATACGGCAGATGGGATGAGATTTGAATTTAATTTGTGTGGCGGTAGTGCTGATGTTTGTTTGTATGAGGGTAAAAATAAATTGCATGAGTCTGATTTGATGGCATGTACGAATACCAATTCTATACGTGATGAAGTTTATGACTCAATTACAGGTAAACCGCTAGAGGTCCATAATTGTGGCGGTTGCGGCAGTTATGGACTTTCTTATAATCCCAATAATACAACAAAGGTGCCATGTTTAATTTTAGTTGATGTAAATGGCGACAGAAAGCCGACACCCGGTAATATAAATTGCCATGACAGAGTTTGTGGAAAATCTTCCAATTTGTATAAGGTGCCACTTCCTGCCGAGAAAAAATTGAGAGATATTTTTTCTGTTTTAATTACGGAAGATAGGGCAATTCCTTATGGTGTGACCGCCCAAAAAGCTATGTATGATGCACAAAAATAGCTTCTGATTTGAAAAACAAACTTAATTTGCAGTAAAAATGTTAGAAGCTTATTATTTCATTGAACATTTTTATTGCAAAACTGTCTGTCATGCCTGAAATAAAATCTATAACAGCTTTTTTATAATCATCATAACTTTCAATATCATATATAACTTTATTGATGAATTTTTTATTTTTTCTTTCTGTTTCAGGGGCGACGTTTGAATATTTAATCAGCCATTCTCTAAAGGTTGAACATAAAAGAGGATAATATGTCTCATCATACCTTAATTTATAGATAGTATTTTTCGCGTCATAATATTCAATTAAAGTTTTTGAAATTGTTTCTATAATTAACTTTGCATAAGCATGAAAAGTGGTTAAACGTTTATGATTATAAATATTTTTATAGTTAAAATCTTTTATCATTTTCATGATTTCAAAATATTCTTTTGAAAATGTTAATCCGACATCAGGATTTGAATTTTTGCATAAATCTATTGTAAAAAGATGAACCAGTGTGGATGTATTAATATCGGTTAATTTTTTTTGCCCGAACAAATTTTTGATTATCGCTTCAAATTCAAGCTTTTGTTCTTCCGATAAGATTTTTTTAGATAATGCATCTTCAATATCTCTTCCTAAATAAGCAATTTTATCGGAAATTTTAACCACAAGCCCTTCCCAAGAATAACTTTGATATTCATTTGGCGCATTAATTAATTCTAAATCTATGAATTTATCTCTTGGTTTTAGTCCATTTTCAACTACTTCACCGCAATGACAAATAATTCCGTCACGAACTGCATAGGTTAAATCTAAATTTCTTTCAAAACCTTCATAATCAGGCAAAGTTTCAATTTTATCAATGAATCTGAGGCTGTTTTTTTCATGCCAGAAAGTTACGCCAAGATTAAAATTATTAATTACATCTTGAATAATTTTTTCACCTGTATGCCCAAATGGCGGATGTCCAAGGTCATGCCCTGTGGCAATAGCTCTTGCAAGCTCGCAATTAAGCCCCATGCATCTTGCTAAAACTTCTGCAGCAGAAGACACATGATTAACATGCTCTATTCTTGTGCAGATATGGTCATTATTTGTGGCAAAAAACACTTGTGTTTTATGTTTTAGCCTTCTGTATGCGTTAGAATATAAAATTCTATGGTAATCACGCTCAAACGGGCTTCTTATGTCTTCATCTTTTCTGTAAATAACATCCAGCCTGCTTGTTGCTTCTTTGTATTTCGGATTGTTTTTTGTCATTGCATAATCAATGAACAAATTTTCTTTAATTTTTTCTTTTGTCGTCATAGCTCTAGTATTTTAAACCATAATTTTTCAAATGAAAACTAGATATTTACAACTTCACCCAAAGAATTGATATAGTCTATTTGATTATTAACGGTGTCGGGGCTTGCTAAAATGGAGTAGACGGGTTTATTTGAAAATACGTGTTTTGCTGCATCCATTATATCTTGTTTTGTTATTTTATCTATGGCTTCAACGTATTCATCAATTCTTTTAATTCCGTAAGGTTGTGTCATATTCATTGAAATCAGAGATGTTGCGCTTATGGGAAGTTCCATTTGAAGTGCTATATCTTGTTTTAATTGCATTTTGGCAGCTTCAAGTTCTTCATCTGTTACATATTCTGTCATTAATGAATCCGTATGGGCTTGAAAGCCTTGTAGACATTTTTTTAGATTGTCATATTTAATATCATTTTGTTGTTTGTCATCTGTTGTTGACAAAATTCTTAAAGTTATTATGCCGGAATTTTCAAAAGATTGAATTTGGCTTGAAACACTGTAGGCAAGTTTTTGTTTTTCTCTAAGGTCTGAAAAAAGCCTTGAGGAAGGACTTCCGCCCAAAATTGTGTTTAGAAGTTCAAATTTAATTTCATCTTCAATATTGCCGGAAATTTCAAAGGAATAATTTTTGTATATTTGCGCCTGATTTCTTTCTTCTGTATCAAGTAATACAGTTGTTTTGGCGTTTGGCTTATATGATTTTAATAATTGAGGTGCATAGGGCTTAAATTTTACGTTAGAAGTTGTCATATTGTCTATAATTTGCTCTCTAAGCTCAGGGTGTTCTTTTATTGGGGCAGACACTACAATGTTTGCTGAAGAATTGAATATTAAATTATTGTAGTGCTGTTTAACATCATCTAAAGTTAATGTTTCAAGCCCTTTTAATATTTGTTTTGGTGAGGGGAAATATTTGCCGTACAATTTTGCAAGCAAGTTAACAGATGCATCTTTATCCATTGTTGAACAATAAGTTCTTATTTTTTCAACTGCAGCATTAAAATCTGCCTCGGTAAATCTTGGCGCATAAATTGCTTCTTTCATTGTTCTTATTGCATCTGTCATATTCGTATAAAGGCAGTTTGCATTGCTTCTTATTTGAAAACAGTTTGCATTTGAATCAAAATCTACGGAATTTAAACTTGCGTTATATGAAAAGTCGGCTTTAGATTTATACATTGAACCGTCATTTAAAATTTGTGTTAAAACATAGCTTGCGGCGGGATTGTCGGGAACTGCATCTTTACAAGAAAGGCGCCAGTCGATGTAACAATTTTCTGAATCTATATCATTTATTGCAAGAGCAGAATTATCAGGAAGCGTCATTTCTTCAATATTTTCTGTCGTTACTTTTCTTCTCGTAAATGATATTGGCGCATTTTGTTCCGTTGAATTAGCTACTATAGAATATTTACTTTTGTTATAGTTTTCAACAATTTCTTTTTCTGTCATATCATAAGGATGCACAACAGCAACGCTCATTTTTGAAAAATCAATATATTTGTCAGCTGCCTGTATAATGTCAGTTGGCTGTAAATTTTCAATGACGGTTTTATATTGGCTTAAATTGTGAAAACTGTTTCCTAAAAGAGAAGAACCTATTGTGTCTGTTATTGTTTCTACATCTTCAAAGCTTGCAGACAGAGATTTTAAAAGAGTGTTTTTAATTATCTTCATTTCATCATCTGTAGGCGGGTTGGTTTTAATTGATTTAACCGAGTCTAAGAAAGCATCAAGCGCTTTTGAATCGTCACCTCTTTGAGTTGCTAATTGGAAAATTATCGCCTCAGGGTCTGTTTTTCTCAAACCGACTTTTTGAGTGTCAAAATCACCAAGCGCATACATTGGGGCAAGTTCTTTGGTTAATCTTGAACTGTTGTTTCCAAGTAATAAAAGCCCAAGTGCGGTTATGCTTATTGAATCTTTTAAATTATCGGGAACAGCACCTGCAAATGCGCAAAAAACATTTGTAGAGTTGCTGTTAGGCGAGATGTAATCACTTCTTATTGATTTTTGAATCGGAGTTAAAATTTCTTTTTTTCTGTAACTGTCAGCATTTTTAACAGGCTGTGTTGTAAAGTTTTTGGCAATTATTTCAATAGCATCGTTGGGGTTAAAATCGCCTGTTAGAACGGTATACATATTATCCGGAGTAAAATGTGTTTTCCAATGGTTGTAAACATCATCTCTTGTAATGTTGTTTACTGTTTCTATAGAGCCTGCAACCAGATTTTCCGATTTTGAATTTATTTGAAATAAATTTCTGATTAAATCGTTTAGCGCTTTGTTTGTTATGTCATCATTTACCATGCTAATTTCAGAAGTTACGGGTCCTTTTTCTTTTTCGACCATATCAATAGGAAATAAAGGGTTAACAAGCATATCAGCATGCATTTCTATTATTTGTTTTAAGCTTTTATCATCAACAATGGGCGACATTATATAAAAATCTGTTTGCGCATAATCTGTTGAAGCATTTGTATCTGCCCCTAATTTGCCTACTTCTTTAAAAAATCTGCCTGCTTCAAGATTTTTTGAACCGTTAAATACGTTATGTTCGTTAAAATGTGAAATTCCCCTATTTTGGTCGTTTTCATTCATCGAACCTGCATCAATAAAAGTTTTAATAATTGTTGTTGCATCTTTTTTGGGCATTAAAACAACTGTTTGACCGTTTTTTAGTTCGTATTTATACAAATTATCGCCATAAGGGGTTTTATTAACTTCTTTTAGCTCCCATTCGCCGTTTGGGCTTTTTGTTTGAATATCAGGCGGAACCATTTGAGCTTGATTAGCTGCTAAATTTTGTGTGTAGTAAAAATTAGGGTAATTAAAATTGCTCATATACTGATTTTGAAATGTATAAGGAGTATATGAATTTACATTATTTGCGCTGTTATATGAAGGTATTGGCTGATAGCCCGCTATATTTCCCTGTAATTGTATTCTATTTACACACATTTAAAAATTTCCTGATATTAATACTAAAATAAAAACAAAAAGAAATTTTGCCTAAATTTAAAAATTCTGATTAAAATATGTTACAAATATTATTTTTTAATGTATCATTTAATTAGATTGAAATTTTAAAGGATAGTTTATGTCAATCAAAGAAAAAGTTATCGGTTTTCCAAGAGCATTAATTTATTACAACTATATACCATTTTTGTCAGCTTTTTTTGAACATTTAGGTTTTGAAATTGTTTATTCTGACTATACCACTAAAAAAACATTGTCAGAAGGGTCTTCTTTGGTTGTAACAGAAACTTGCCTGCCGATTAAAGTTTATGTCGGTCATGTTTTAAATTTGATTGAAAAAGGTGTTAAAAACATTTTTGTTCCTTCTATTCAATCTGTTGCGCCAAAAATTTATAATTGTTCAAAAATCAGAGGGCTTCCCGATTTAATAAGAAATGTTGTTAAGGGTGATTATAACATTATTGAAGCCACTTTAGATAAATCCGAAAAGAATTTAGGGCTTGTTGAATTTTTAAAACAAGCTGTTGAACCTTTTGGAATTAGCGATGAAAGCTATATTCAAGATGCAATTAAAGAAGGCTTTATAAGATACAACAATTTCAGGGTCATGATGCAGCATAATATGCATTTTGACGTTGCGCTAAAATATGCAAAAGAAGGTAAAGTTGTTATAAATTCTTCAAAATCGGAAAAAGATATAAATGTTGCATTAATTGCCCATGGTTATAATATCTATGATAAAAGAGTTTGCATGGATGTATTTAAAAAACTTGAAGAATTAGGTGTAAAAGTTTTTAATGCATACGGTTTGACTGAAGAACAGTTAAAGGACGGTTTAAATTCAATTTCAACAGACCTTTATTGGGCAAATCAGCTTGAAATGTCGGGTGCTGCGGGGTACTATTTAAGAACTCCCGATATAGACGGTGTTATTACAATAACGGCTTTTGGCTGCGGTCCTGATAGTTTAATGATTGAAGATATAAAACGAAAATCAAAAAACTTTAATAAACCGCTTTTAAATTTAACCATAGATGAACATACGGGTGAAGCAGGTTTTGTAACAAGACTTGAAGCTTTTTGCGATATGCTCTATAGAAAAAAACGTGCCGCAAAAAAGGTTGTTTTTTCAGAAGACAATATAGAACTTGTTGATGATTATAATATTAATTTAAGGTAATTTTTTGGGTTTTCATAAGCCATTAAATTTGCTTCTTTTTCTGTTATAATGCCTTTTTTTATGAGATTTGAAACAATTTCAGGCAATAAAAGCACAGAACCGCCCAAGGTTCCATTTTCATCATAGCCTGTTTTTAAAACAGTTTTGCCGCAAAATTCTATTTTGTCTAAGTTTGAACTTGCGATAGGAAGCGCATCCGATATTAATATAATTTTTTCCTTTGGTCTTATTTTGAAGGTTAAATTTAGAACATCTTTACATACATGTTTTGTGTCTGCTATAAGCTCTGTATATATTTCTTTATCAAGAAGGGCTTTTATGGCAAGGGTTTCTTTTTTATGGGTCATAGGCTCCATAGCATTAAAAAGGTGGTTTATTCCGTCTGCACCGATTAAACTGTTTGATGTAGTGTGCCCAAAGTGCACTTTAATATTTTTAGATTTTAAATAGTCTATAAAATCGGAGCAATTACGGTTTTCAGGAGCTATGACAACAATTTTTACATCGTCTTCAAAATCTCCCGCTATTTTTTTAAAATTATCTATAGTAGGTTCTAAAAAATTTTCAGGGTTTTGTACCCCCGGTTTTTCTTTTGATAAAAAGGTGCCTTCTAAATTAACACCTATAATAAGCGCTTCGTCTGATTTTTGTCTGTTTTTTGCTATGTGTATATTTTTAATTCTTTTGTTTAATTCTTCTGTACTGCCGCCTGTTAATGTGGGGCAAAAAGCTGTTAAATCTTTTTTTAAGGCACATTTTGCAAAATAATTAATTTCATCTGCACTTGCATTGTCGAAATTAATTCCAAAACCGCCATGGATGTGAATATCAATAGTTTTCATAAAATTTATTATACTTTTTTTGACTAAATTGTTCAATTCATTAATATGTTATTAGCTTTTATCTCCTTTTTGTTAACAAATGTAAACATAATATTTAAAATACCTAAAGTCAAAAAAATAAAATGTCGATATTGTAAATATCAAAATCAAAGCTATGGAGGCTTTAACTATGGGTATGGCAGCGAGCCAGGCAAGGTTTCTTTCCTTGACTGCACGAAAATCTAACGTTGAATATGAAGGTCAGCAAGTTAACCAACAAAGAACAGCTCTTTCTAATGAAAGTGCAAATTTATATAATAAATTATCTTCAATCGAAGTTCCAACTCCACCTTCAACAAGTGATTACTATGAAACCGTTTACACTTTTAAAACAAGTGAATTGGATAATTCATCAACAGGTTCTACGGAATATACTTTAAACAGCATTTATACAATGCCTGACGGTACTTATGCAAACCTTTCATATATGGCTTATGAATGGCAAGCAGCTACTACAAGCGCTTATTCAGGTAATATTAATTCTAAATATGACACTGCAACAGGCGAAACAAATTACAGCATAAGCTTGGCAAACGGTGTTGTAGCTGATGCAACGGAATATACATATCAACCGTCAGAAGCTGAAATTACCTTAGATTTTTCAGGCGGTTCCGTTTCAATAGGCGGTGAAGAATTTGTTTTAAGCGAAACTAAAGATCAAATTTTAGGCGGCTTAGAAGACGGTAAATATAAATATGCCTATGATGTTGAAGATTTAGGAAACGGTCAATACGCTCTTAAACTTTCAATAACTCAAGATAAACAAAATCCTGATAAATTTGAATGTACTATTGCAGGTCAAACTTATGAAGCTAAGTTGCAATCAAACGGTACATATCAATGCGTTATTGAATCAGGTGATAAAGAAGGCACCTCATATAATGCCGAAGTTTCAGGCAAATATGTAAGTGAAAACGGCAATGCAAATTCAGCTGTCGGCTATCTTGGACCTGATTTTACAACATATACAAAAGAAGGCTCAACAGAAGAATTATATAATCAACCCGTTTTAGCATATACATTGAACGGTCAAACATATTTTATTACGGCAGCAGAATATAAAGACGGCGAAGGAACATATTTCTCAAGCTCATCTTATGTTCAAAGCGTTGGACATCAAGAAACCGTTTCTTATCCTTGCATTTTCACAACATCATCTACAGGCAGATACCAAACATTAACAGTAACAGATAATAACGGTATCACTCATGAATTTTCATTAGATGTTCAAACTGTTCAGGATGAAGAAGCTTATCAGCAAGCTATGCTTGATTATGAATACGAACAAGCTCAATATCAAAAACAAGTTCAAGATATTAACGCAAAAACTGAAGCACTTCAACAAGAAGACAGAACTCTTGAATTAAGACTAAAACAATTAGATACAGAACAAAACGCTATTGCAACAGAAATGGATGCGGTTCAAAAAGTTATTGAAGATAACGTTGAATCTACATTTAAAACCTTTGCATAATAAATTTATCGACCATCTCCATAGTATTTTGATATTTACTGCAAACCCTTTTTTAGGGCTTGCAGTTTCTTTTGTAAATAAATGTTAAGATTTACTCTTTTTTTACTAAAGTTTTTAAATTTGTTTACCGATAAGAAATATATAACAAGGAACTGATAAGGAGAAATAAGATATGGGTATGGCAGCAAGCCAAGCTAGATTTTTATCTCTAACGGCAAGAAAATCTAACGTTGAATATGAAGGTCAGCAAATTAACCAAGAAAGAACTGCCTTGGCTAATGAAAGCTCAAATCTTTATTCTCAATTAACTAATATGGAAGTTCCTGCACCTCCAAACACCAGTGACTTCTATAAAACTGTTTATACATTCACATCAAGAGAAATTTCAGGCGCAACCACAGAATATGTATTACAAGATATTTATTCAACTCCTGAAGGTGATTATGCAAAAGTAACACATGATGAACCATATTTCGGCAGTGTTGCAACTGCTGTAAACGGCACAATTTCGCCTGTTAAAGACGGTTCAACCAGCAATGAAAATTTGCTTTCAAGCGGTTATCAAATTAATATCGGCAGCAACAACTATGAAATTTTCCTTGATAATGCCAATGATTATTCAACAACGCTTGATTATTTGAATTCCGACGATAACGAATATGGTAATTATAAAATTAACGGCGATGATAATTCTTACTTGCCATATTTCAACCTAAACGGTACAAAATATTACTTATCAGATGAGCAAATGGAAAACTTTGATTCTAACGCTATTACTTTTGCGATGAGCGTTAAACAAGGTACTAAGCAAGTTGAAGAAGATATTCCTATTTTATCTTATGAAACAAATGATACAGGAAGAACAACTTCTGTAACCATAAGAAAATATGATGAATTGGATGAAACAAAATATCAAGATTATACTTATGAATTAACTTGCACAACAGTTCAGGATGAAGAAGCATATAATCAAGCTATGCTTGACTATGAATATTATCAAGCTGATTATGAAAAACAAGTTAGTGATATAAACGCAAAAACAGAAGATATACAAGCAAAAGATAAAACCTTAGAACTTGAATTAAAACAACTTGACACTGAACAAAATGCTATTGCAACTGAAATGGATGCAGTTCAAAAAGTTGTTGAAGATAACGTTGAATCTACCTTCAAAACATTTGCATAATATCTTGACTTTTAGCAAAACAACATTAAATAAAATTCCAAAGGTCAAATTTAGCTTTTGGAATTTTTTTCATACTATATTTGGTTGATTTTAATATATAGACAATGATTTAAAATAAAGAAGGTTAGCTATAAAGTTAAAAGGTTAAAACTATGTCTTACAAAAATGACCATGAACTTGTAATTGCAAACAAATTTGGTTCAGCAAGCTCTCTTGCAAAAGCCGAGCTGTATGAAACTTATGACAGATTGAGAGATATAACCGTTTCAGGCTCAACTGCAACGGGTTCCGGGTTTGGTACTGCGGGCGGTTTTTTGTGGCAGCTTGCCAGTATGTTTTCTCCGTCAAGTTTTTCGCCTGTTTTTGGCGGTAATTCAACATACAATATTCCGGGTACCTCTTATTGGTCGCCTGTTACTGGCTCGACATCATCTTTTTACGGCTCAAATAATTCCTTTGGAATTGGTTCTATAGGAAGTTTCCCCGGCTTTCCTTCTGGCGCTGCACCTGTAAGTTGGGGTTTAGGCTCTGTCACAGGTGGTGCTGCAGGAGTTTTAACCGGTGGTGCAGCCAGTGCTTCTACAGTTGCAGGCTTATCCGCTGCTTCTTATGGCGCAGGGCTTGTGAGTACAGGTTTTAATTTTGGTGAATCCGTAATTTTGCCGACAGCAGGCTTAATTTCAGGTTTAGGCGGTATTATGCAATCTATGGCGCCTTATCTTGGAACTTCAGGTTTAGCTGCTATTGTTGCGGGTAACTTGTTTGAAGGAACCGGTTCTGCCGCTCTAAGCGCTTATCAAAATTTAACGGGCAGAGTTACAACAAATGCCGATGCAATTCTATCAAACAAAGTAAGAAATATTGAAACGGTTGTTAAAATGCTTGATACACAAGCTGATATTGTAAGACAATCTTTGAAAGACGGTATCGAAGGCGACAAAGACGCTATTTCAGATATTAGTTAATATTGTTTAAGTTTTGTAACAAATAAAATTATTTTTAAAGTGAACAGGTTTTTTATCCGATATATACTATTGTATAAGAAATCTGTTTTCATATTTCTTAACATTAGCAAAAATAAGGCAATTTTTAACAATCTTTCGTTTTTACTAAGTTAGGTTTGCCCCTGACAAAAGGAGTAAGCTCGTGCATGAAGTAATTTCTGCAAATATCAAAAGAATACAAAAGTTTTTAGGGTTCACAAAGAATTATTTTATTCGACACAACCCTATAAAGGCTATGATTGATGGCACGGTTGCTTCAATTAAAGATATTCTTACGATAAGAAAAAAACAGAAATTAGTGAAATACAGGCTTAACTATCAGATAGGTAAACTTAAACAAATGGAAAAACTAATCGCAGCTAATAACGACCATGTTTTTCTAAGAGGTAGAAAATTTAACGAAACGAGATAATCAATGGGTCTTTTAATTGCCATAGCAAGAAAAGTACAGTTGAATAGCCAAAGATTTGCTTATGAACATAAGCTTATGGTTATTAATCGTGCTAAATCAGATTTAGCAGGCAAAATTTCCGATTATCAAATGTCCCAAAATGATTATGACCCTGA
This sequence comes from Candidatus Gastranaerophilales bacterium, assembly GCA_944325175.1. Lineage (GTDB taxonomy): Bacteria > Cyanobacteriota > Vampirovibrionia > Gastranaerophilales > Gastranaerophilaceae > Galligastranaerophilus_A. The sequence continues at coordinate 11,282 of CALUYZ010000012.1, forward strand.
TAGTCCTGAAGCTAAAACACTGCAACAAAGAATTGAAAGACTAAATCAGGTTGATAAAAGGCTGGATGAGCAATTAACAAAAATTCAAACTCAATTACAGCTAATTGAGGCTGAATACGGTTCTTGCGATCAAATGATTCAATCCAACATTCAAAGAATTTATGCAGGTTAGCGTTTAATGCATATTCCGATTAATTCGCTTTTTATATGATGTTTTAGATGCTTATGCGGGCTAATTGTATATAATTTATTATTCAAAATACGCAATTTGATTATTGTTCTTTAATTTAGTGTAGTTTGGTTGCTGCCTTTGATGTTCAATTCAAGTAACATCTGCATGTAATAAAACAATGCAAAAATACGTACATTGTCTGAATTGCAGGCAATTTTATAATTTTTGGCTTGAGCTTTTAAATGTTATATGGGCTATTTTTATATGATTTATTATTTTTAAAACGTGTAATTCGATTCTTGTTCTTTAATTTAGTGTAGTTCAGTTGCTACTTTTGATGTTCAATTCAAGCAATATTTGCATACAAAGCAGTGGAAAAATGTATGTATTATCTGGATTTTGGGCAATTTTGCAATATCTGACTTAAATTTTTATTCATTAATTTAGTGTAGTTTGGTTGCTACTTTTGACGTTCAATTCAAGTAACATCTGCATGTAAAACAATGCAAAAATACGTACATTGTCTGAATTACAGGCAATTTTATAATTTTTGGCTTGAGCTTTTAAATGTTATATGGGCTATTTTTATATGATTTATTATTTTTAAAACGTGTAATTCGATTCTTGTTCTTTAATTTAGTGTAGTTTAATGCTACTTTTGATGTTCAATTTAAGTAATATCTGCATGCTAAGCAAAGCAAAAAATGAATTATCTGAATTGCAGATAATTTTATAATATTTAGCTTATATTTCAAATCTTTAATTTTGGCACTTTTTAGTTAAAAATTTTTGTATGTTTAATATAGCAAGTGGTGATTGCTATAAAATTGATGCATGTTCTGATTTTAGATTTAATTTACTTACTTAAAGGGTATTGCTACTTAAAACAATAAAATATTATCGTGCAAAATATTTAGTCAAACAATAAAGGTTTTTTGTTTTAAATTCAAATGAAGTTAAATGTTTTTTATGTGATTTGTTTGCATTTGAAGTGTGCAATTTTATTAAAAACTTACCTATGGGTTTATCAATGTTTTTGAATATTCTTTGATTAAATAATTTTGCTTTTGATTTATAAAACAGCTTAAATATGCGCTGCTTTAGCTGAAATGCGGTTAAATGAAAAAGCTTAGAATTTAAGTGTATCTTCGTTTAACGGCTGTTCAACATAGATGCCTTCGCCGCCAAGGTATTCAATCTTTTTGCCTTCAATGTAAAGATATACAGGCTTATTTTCGGTATATGCATTAACGGTTTTAACTAATTGCAAAAGTCTTGTCTGAATTGACTGCGCGCCGCCGCCGCCTTCAAATTCTTTTGAAAGATTAAGAGCTATTTTGTCACCGTCATCTTTTAGGGATAATAATTTTGTTCCGGCTGGAATTTCTGTGTATGCGCCTTGAAGCTTTTCATCACGTTTAGAACCTTTTAAAAGCTCATTCAGTGCCGTGTGTAGCGTGTTTTCTTGCGCTTTTCTTTTAACAAGAACAGGCTTATTGTCTGCATTTATAAGGCAAATTGTAACTTCCGGTTGATTTATCGGCTTTTGTTTAGTTTCGACTGTTTTTGTGATTGATGTGTTGTTTGGTTTTAGCGTCGGGGAATAGCTTTCTTTTCCGATAAATGCATAGATAAAATAAGCTGCACAAATAATGAAGGTTACAATAAACGTTTTAATAAAAATTTTCATACAATTCCGCCTGAATTAAAAAACTTTTCTACCTTTATTATATTATCCGACAAAATGCCGATAGATACAAGATGCTTTTTATAAGAAAGCTTTAATAAAATATTCTCACCTGATAAATTTACATTTAATTTTCTGCCGTTTTTAATGAATTCAAATTCATCAAAATTAAGTTCATATTCAGGCAGATTAAGGGCATCAAGAGGATTTATGCCTATTGTATCTTTGTTAATGTCATCAAGCTCGATGCTGTCTTTTATCTTAAAATTTCCTGCTTTTGTTCTTTTTAGTTCGGTTAAATATGCATCTGTGCCAAGCGCTTTTGCTATGTCTGATGCAAGTGTTCTTATATATGTGCCTTTTGAGCAGCTTACTTTAATTTTTGCCGTTTCGCCATTAAATTCTAAAAGTTCTATATTGTAAATTTCTACTTCTCTTTCAGGAACAAAAATATCCGAGTTAGGGTTTTTTCTTGCAATATTGCAAAGTTTTTGTCCGTTAACTTTTATGGCAGAAAATTTTGGGGGAGTTTGCTTAATTTTACCAATGAAACCTTTAATTGCTTCTTGAAGTTCATTTTTTTTAAATATGATGTATGGAACTTTTGATATTTCGCCTTCAATATCAAGGGTTGTGGATGAATAGCCAAATTTCATAGTGGCTATATATTCTTTATCTGAATCTAAGTATTCAAGAAGTCTTGTTGCATTTCCAACTGCAACTTGCATAACGCCTTCTGCAAAAGGGTCTAAGGTTCCTGAGTGACCTATTTTTTTTATGCCCAGTTTTTTTCTTAATTTGAAGATAACATCAAAAGATGTTATTCCCTTAGGTTTATAAATATTAAGGAAATAAAAAGGGTTTAATTGCATATTAAACTAAATTTCACCTTTTGAGATTTTGTCAATCAAATCAGTAATTCTGGCACCTCTTTCAAGAGATTCGTCCAAAATAAAATTAAGCTCGGGAGTTAAACGAAGCCTTACTCTTTTTCCTATTTCATATCTTATTTTAGGTGTATTTTTCTTTATAGCTTCAACGATTTCTTCTTTCTTATCGTCAGCAGAAAGCACGCTATAGAATACTTTTGCATAGGAATTGTCATGGGAAACTTCAACATCTGTAATAGAAATAAGCCCTGAAATTTTTGGATCTTTTATTTCCTTTAGTAAAATGTCAGAAATTTCTTTCATAAGAGTTTTTCTTACTCGTTCATTTCTCAAACTCATAAAATATTCCTTATAAAACTATTCTAAGCTGCTTCTTTCAATTTCTTTTGTGGTCGAAACTTGAATTATATCGCCAATTTCAATGTCGTTAAATTTGAAGAATGATATACCACATTCAAAACCTGTTGCAACTTCTTTAACGTCATCTTTAAAGCGTTTTAATTGGTCAATTTCGCCTTCAAATATTTCTTTACCGTTTCTTACGACAACGGCATGTTTAGAGCGAACAATTTTACCTTCTGTTACATAGCAACCGGCAATTCTTGTTGTTTTGCCTATTGTAAAGATTTGCCTTACTTCCGCTTTGCCGAGTTCAACCTCTTCGATAACAGGAGATAATAAGGATAGCATTGTTTTTTCAATGTCTTCCAATACTTGATAGATGATGTCGTATTTTTTAATTTTGACACCTTCTTTTTCTGCTGCTACAATGGCATTTGCATCTTCTTTTACGGTAAAGCCTAAAATTATCGCATTTGAAGCCGAGGCAAGCATGACGTCTGCTTCTGAAATATCGCCAACTCCAACGTGGATAATTTTTGGAACGATTTTAGAAGATTTAACATTTTGAATTGCTTGCGAAACAGCTTCAGCCGAGCCATTTGTGTTTGCTTTAATAATTAAGTTGAGGTTAATTATTTCATCATTGCTCAAAGTTTCTTTTGTAACGTGAGAAACAGCCATTGCTTCCAATCTTGTAATTCTTTCTTTTTGTTTTCTTTCATTTACAATTTGTTTCATTTCACGTTCGTTTTTAACGGCTTCAAGCCTGTCGCCTGCCTGCGGAACTTCATTTAAGCCTAAAATTTCAACCGGAGTTGAAGGACCTGCAACTTTAACTCTTCTTCCGGAATCATCAATCAATGCTCTTGCTTTACCGCCAACAGAGCCTACAACTATTGAATCACCCACATGAAGTGTGCCGTTTTGAACAAGAATGTGAGCAACGGGACCTTTTCCTTTATCAAGATTTGCTTCAATTACAATACCCATTGCAGGACAATCTTCGACAGCTTTTAATTCTTGCATATCGGCAACAAGAAGGATGTATTCCAAAAGTTCATCAATACCTTTTCCTTGAAGAGCAGAAACAGGAACTGCGATTGTATCACCGCCCCAAGCTTCAGGCACAAGACCGTATTCTGTGAGTTGTTGCAAAACCTTGTCAGGGTTTGCATCGGGTTTATCAATTTTGTTTACTGCAACAATTATTGGAACATTTGCAGATTTTGCGTGGTTTATGGCTTCTATTGTTTGAGGCATAACGCCATCATCAGCTGCAACAACCAAAATTGCAATGTCAGTTGACTGTGCGCCTCTTGCTCTCATTTGTGTAAAAGCTTCATGGCCTGGGGTGTCAATAAATACAATTTTTCTGTCATTGAGCCATACTGTATATGCACCGATACTTTGCGTAATACCGCCAACTTCGGTTGATACAATTTTGTGTTTTGAAGCTCTTATGCTGTCCAATAAAGTTGTTTTACCATGGTCTACATGCCCCATAATTGTAACAACGGGAGCACGTTTAACAATTTTACTTTCATCGGCATTTTCTAATATTTTCGAAAATTCTTCTTTTTCTATTTCTTCTTCAATGAAAGAATCTAAATCTTCGTCTAAAACTTCAATTTCATAGTTTTGAGCAACTTTTTTTGCAGTATCTACGTCAATCGGAGAATTAACCGTAACCAAAATTCCTTGCATCATAAGAAATTTTATTATATCAGCAGGAGATTTTTTGATTTTGTCAGACAATTCGTTAATTGTCATGGGTCGATTAATTACAACTTGTGTAACATCTTCAATTTGTGCCGTCATTTGAGTGTGTTTTTTGTGTTTTTGCTGTACGGCTTTTTCAAGACTGATTCTTTCTTGTTCTTCTTCTTTATTTTTATATTGTTTATCTTTTTTCTTTTTCTTTCCTCTCAAGTTTTGGTTTTGATAAATATCTTGAGATATCATATGCCTTACAACAGGCTGTTTTTGTGAATTATCCTTTGCCTGACTTTGTTTATCTTTTGGCTTTTTGTCGTCTTTTTTGGCTTCTTGAGATTTTTTGTTTTCCTCATCAGCCTTTGGTTTTTTTGCAAAATTCTTTTTAATCATTGAAGGAACATCAGGCATTCTTTCAAATTCCGGTTTTTTGATAATTTCCGGTTCTTTTTTTACGGCTTCTGTCGGTTGCGGTTTTTGTATTTTTTTCTCAACAGGTGCCGGACGAACAATTTCCAATTTAGATTTCATTTTTGGTTGTTCGATTATTTTTACGGTTTCAACTTTCTTTTGAACCTTTGTTACCGTTTTTATTTCGGGTTTAGGTTGTTCAATTTCTTCTTTAACTTCTTCTTTTGGCTTTTCTTTTGCTTTTTTTACAACAAAAGCTTTTGGCTTTGATTTTTTTTCTTCTTTCTTGCCAAAAAGTTGCCTTATTTTTGATGCAGTTTCGGGTGTGACCGCTGCACTATGTGACTTGAATGTAACGCCCAATTCAGCTTCAGCTTTCGCCATAAGCTCTTTTGGTGCCATTTTTAATTCATCTGCTAATTCGTATACTCTCATATTGCTTGTATGTTCCTTTTAAAATAAATTTAACACAAGCATAAAAATTAGTATAGTTTTTAAATTTTGTTTATATTTAATCTGATACTTCTTGAACTTCGATTTTATTTATATATGGGGTTTCTTTAAATATGTTATTAATTGTAACCAGATTTTTTCTTGTCGTTACTGTTAGTTTAATTACAAATTGATTATCGGTGCCGATTTTTTTCTCAAATTTCGATATTGATTTAAAATTGGTGTCAATAATTTTATTAACACAATCCGCATTTTCAATATCGCAAGAAATATTTATTTTTATATTTCTGTATTTTTTAAGATAATCAGATAGAAATTTTTTTTCAAATTGCCTGATTAAAATTAAGACAAAAAGTGTTGAAAGTGTTGCAAAAACAGCGATAGAAAACATTCCGCAACCGCAAGCCATGCCGATTGCTGCTGCCATCCAAAGTGTTGCAGCTGTTGTTATACCTAAGATATTTGAGCCGTTTCTCATAATGGTTCCGGCGCCTATAAAACCAATGCCTGTTATAATTTGAGCACCAATTCTTGCCGGATCGTTAACACCTGAAAAACCTTCAGTTATATGCATTTTAAACCCGTATATGGAAAGCAAAGTAAAAACACAGGCACCTGCACATACAAGAATGTGGGTTCTAAGCCCTGCCACTTTTCCTGAAAATTCTCTTTCTGTGCCTAAAAGAGCGGCAAGAAATATTGCCAAAGACATTCTTAATATAATTGTTGTGTAAAATTCTGAATTTTGATAAATTTCGCTAAATAAATTGTTATCAAACATTTTTATCTGCCAATTTTGCTTTTAGGGTCTAATACATCTCTTATTGTATCCCCAATTATATTAAAAGACAAAACTGCAATAAAAATTAAAAATCCTGGGGTTAAAAGCCAAGGTCTATACATTATATTGGCAAATTCCTGTGCTTCTTTCAGCATATTGCCCCAGCTGGCGTCCGGTTGTTGAATACCTAAACCAAGAAAACTTAAACCTGATTCAGCCAAAATAAATGAGGGAACAGAAAGTGCAATAGCAATTATTACATAGCTTGAGGTTTGGGGTAAGATGTGCTTTAGAATTATTTTAAAATCAGTTTGACCTATGCTTTTTGCAGCTTTTACATAGTCTTCCGTTTTTATTGATAAAACCATGCCCCTTACAACTCTTGCAAAACCTGCCCAGCCGATGAAGGCAAGAATAACTGTTATTAAGGCAAATCTTTGGGTGCTTGTCATATTCGATGGCAGTATAGCTGCAAGTATAATTAAAAGATAAAAAGTTGGAATTGACATAATAGCTTCTGAAATTCTCATTAGAATATTATCGATAATTCCGCCAAAATAGCCTGAAATTCCGCCATATATAAGCCCTATCGGAAAAGAAATAAGAAGAGCTAAAAAGCCAATGGTTAAAGAAATTCTGCCACCAAAAAGCAGTCTTGAAAAATTATCTCTGCCATTTATATCACACCCTAAAATGTGAAGTTCGCCTTCGTTATCTGTTCCTATAAGATGTATGTTTGTTTTTATCAGTCCGAATAATTTATATTCATAACCCTTAGTAAAGAAATTTATGTAGTGTTTTTTATCTCTTACTTCATTGTATGTAATACTTAGCGTGTGAGGGTCAAATTCTCTTTTCAGATTGTAAAAATAAGGTTTAGAAAGCTTGTTATCGGGTGTTATTGTATAAATTTTTACAGGCGGCGAGTATGATAGCTCCCTATTTGAATAATTTTTTTCATAAGTAGATAAAAAAGGCGCAAAAAGAATTGATAAATACATAAAAATCAGTATTATTAATGCAATTAGGCTTATTTTATCTTTTTTAAATTTTTTAAGTAAGGAGTTCATTCTAATTCCCCCTAACTCTTGGGTCAACAACCCTTAAAAGAATATCAGACAATGCATTACCTAAAACAAGCATAACAGAACCAATTACAAGCCCTGCCATTACTAAATTTATGTCTGATTTCATAACAGCTTCCAAAATTAATCTGCCAAGCCCCGGATATTGAAAAACATATTCAGTAAGTGCAGCACCTGATAAAAGCCCTGCAAATTCAAACCCAAGCATGGTAACAAGCGGGTTTATTGCATTTCTTAGTGCATGAACCAAAATAACTCTATTTTTTGAAATTCCTTTTGCAACAGCATATTTTACATAATCAGAATCAAGGGTATCAAGCAAATTTGCGCGCATTTGCCTTGATAAACCAGCGAGAGATAATGTTGTTAAAACAAACGTAGGCAAGAAAAGATGATGCATTATATCTAAAATTTTATGAAACAAATCAAGCCTGTAAAAATTTGCCGATGTCAGACCGCCTATTGGGAAAAGCCCTGTTTTTTGGGCAAAAATTAACATTAAAACCGCAAAGAAAAAAGAAGGAATCGCCATGCCTGCACTTGAAAAAAGCGTAAGCATCCTATCAAACGTACTTCTGTAATTAAGTGCGGCAATTATTCCTACAGGTATCCCTATAAGCCAAGTCCAAAAAAGGACATTAAGTGACAATAAAAGCGTATTTAAAGTTCTTTCTTTTATTTTTAAAGCAACGCTTTCACCTGTTGTAGTTGTTCCCATATCGCCTTTTGCAAAGTTTTTCGCCCAGTAAAAATATTGCATATAAATTGGCTTATCAAGACCAAGCCTTTTTATTTCATGCTCTATTGATTGTTTTGATATAGCCGGGTTCAAGCGCATTTCAGCCAAAGGGTCCACAGGTGAGAGCCTTATTAGAAAAAAGCTTATTATTGTTACCAATATTAAAATTGGTATAGTTTGAAATATTCTTTTAAATATGTAAATCCAAATTGACATAAATTTATTTTATAAACAAAGAATCAAAAAATCTATTAATAAATAAGATATTATCATTTGTGTTATTCAAACAAGCTGTTTAACCTGTCTTGAATTTCGTTGGAATCCATTTCTTTTGTTATTGCATTTATATCAAGTGCAGCTCTGTAGTATTTTGCAGCTTCAACCTTTTCGCCCTTGATTGAAAGGCATCTTGCATAGTTATAGTGGGCAAGTGCATAGTTAGGGTCATATTCCAGTGCATTTTTAAAACATTCCGATGCTTTTTGAATTTGCGCTAAATCGTCTAAATAAATAACACCTAAGTTGTTGTGTGCTATGGCATAATCGGGTTGATATTTAATTGAAAGTTCATATTCGCTGATAGCTTCGGTTAAGTTGCCCAAACCCCAAAGCAAAAAGCCTAAATTACAATGTATTTTTGCATTTGTCGGCTGCAATTCAATAGCTCTTCTATAAACTTTAAGTGCATTTATATAGTCTTCTTTTTCATAAAATGCGGCACCCAGCCCGACATAAATTTCAAGATTTTTGGTATCAAGTACATAAGCGCTTAAAAAAGCCAAAACGGCAGCTTCGTCGTTTTCTATAAAATGTTGAAGTAAAAACCCTAATGTTTGAGCTATTTCAGGAGCCTTTTCATGGGCAGGATTGAGCAATAGGGCGCTTTCATAATGCGAAACAGCCTTATTATGCTCGCCTTTCATAAAATATAAATTTGCAATTTGACTGTGAAGCACAGGGTTGTTTGGGTGAATTGTAATAAATTTTTTATACGTTTCTATTGCAGATTCGTATTCGCCCATTTCCTCATAAGCTTGAACAAGTCCAACGTAAGCGGGAAGATATAAAGAATCAATCCACCTTGCCATTTTGTATTCTATAATTGCTTCTTCATGTTTGCCTAAAATTCTGTATATATCGCCTAATAAACAATATAAAGTAGTGAACCCCGGCATTTTATCTATGGCTTGAGAGTAATATTTAACTGAATCTAAATAGTGCCTTCTTCTTGTCGAGCGAGCAGCCAGATACAATTCTTTTGCAATGGAAAATATTTTTAATTTTTTAATAACGTCTTTTTTTGCTTCACTGTCAAAAGGTAGAGTTAAGTAGGACATTAAAAGTTCATACAAACTTTTTCTTTTAGAATTTTTATCGGAAAAAAATGCAATTCTAAGAAGTCTGTGCTTTAGATAATGAATTCTTGACGTATTTAAAAATGTGCTTTTTAGTGCTTTATCGGCTTCATCTAAAGCATCTGCATAGCGCTCTTTCTTTTTGTAGCAGTTTGCAATCATAAAGTGGGTTTGAGCTTTATTTGCACCATTTTTAAGTGCCATTTCAAAATAGTTCAGAGCTCTATCCAGTTCGCCTTTATGGAAAAATGCAAAACCGATTTTATAGTAAGCTTCCCCGTTATCTAAAAGCGTTTCCATTGCTTTTTGATATTGCACAATGGCTTCATCTATATATTGTTTTGCTTGATAAACATCTAAGTGCCAGTCCATATAAAGGTCGCCCAATCTGATGTTTAATTCAGGGTTAGAAGGTTCTTGAATTAAAACAGACTGGCAATATTCAATGGCTTTTTGAATTTCGCCTTTGTTTTTTAATTTATTTATTTTTTTGTTTATCTCTTTTATGTTTGCCAAAACAAAACTTCCTCTTAATAAAACGATTTTACGATATTGATTTTAATTATGCAAATGAATTAATATTTTTAAAAATCTAAATATTCTTTTGGGGCTAAAACTACAGTTGTAGGTTCAGCTAAAAGATATTTTTTAACCGTTTCGATTATATCTTCTTTTGTAACTTTCATAACTTCATCCAATAATTTTTCATTGTATGAAAAATCAAGCCCTGTTATATAATTCCACCCGTTAACAGAAGCTATTTGAGCGTTTGTTTGAGTGTAGAAATATTTATATCTGCCGACAAAGTTTTCTTTTGCACCTTGAAGTTCAACATCTGTCGGGGGTTCGTTGATTACTCTTTGAATTTCCGTTTTAAAACCTTCCAGTGATTTTTTAATATTTTTAGGTTCCGTTCCAATGTATAAGGTAAAATGTGCGCCGTCTTTTAAGGTTTTATAGCTGCTTCTGACTGTGTATGCCAGCCCTTTTTTATCTCTAAGCTCAACAAACAGTCTTGAAGATAAGCCGGCGCCGCCAAGCAAACTGTTTAAAACATTTAATTTTGCACAATCTTTGCTTTTTATGCCGTCAACTATCCAGCCTTGAAAGATTTGCGCTTGCTTTGCATCATTTTTTTCTATTTTAATTAAATTGCCTTTATTTTTTTGAACAGGGCAATAATTAATTTGAACATCATTCTTTTTCATAAAAGGAAGATTTTGAACAAGAATGTTAAAAAGCCTGTCCTCATCATCAATTTCAGATGCAACGGATATTATTTTTCTGCCGTTTAAAAGTTCTTTTTGGTAATTTTTAATATCTTCAACCGTAACATTATCGATTGTTTCTAAAATTTTTGTGTTTGTAATGCCATATTTATGCCCTTTGAATAGTTCCTTATAATATGCATCAGATGCCTTTGTTGAGGGAGTATCCATTGAAGCAAGCGTTTCGTTTTTAAATTTGAAAATTTCTTTATTTAAAGTTTCAAATGTTGAATCGGTCATTATTTCATTTACGGTTTTTAGCGCAAATTCAAGGTCTTCATCTAAACAAATTATTGAAACTTTAAGAAAATCCGCTCTTGAATCAATAGTAACTTCTATGCCATGGTTTTCCAATTCTGTTGCAATTTCCTCTGCTGATTTTTTGGATGTGCCTTGCAAAAGAAGGTTGCCAAGCATTGTGTGAACTCCTTCTTTAGGGGTTTTTTCAGAGGACAAATACAGATAAACAGCGGTTCTTGGAGTATTTTTAATATTTTCGTAAACAATATTTGTATTATTAAATTCTATAAATTTCATTTTTAAAATCCTTATTTTTCAGGCATTAAGATACTGATAGAGGCATTTTCTTTTGAAAGATGAGTTTTTGCAATTTGAGATAAGTAGCTAATATCAATTTCATCAAGCATTTCTAAATACTGGTTTGCAAGCTCTAAGCTGCCAAAAACCGTCATAAATTCACCAATTAATTCGCCTGTGGCAGAAACTGTTTCAGATTCTTGAGCAAAATTAACTTTAGCGAATTTTTTTGCTTTATTAAGCTCTTCTTCTTTTATAACTTGAAGTTTGTCAAGCTCTCTGTTTATATCCTCTATAACTTCATCTTTTTTATTGGCATCAAAATTTACATCTATTAAAAAGCAATCGCCGTCTCTTAGTTGGTAATGTGCTGCACCTACACCAAAAACGTACGGTTCTTTTACATTTTCAATTAAATTTGTGTTCAACCTTGAACTTTTTCCTTCGCCTAAAATTGTTGTTAAAAGGTCAAGCGCTATTGTTTCTTTTAAATTTTTAGGCGGGTTTGCAAGAAAACCATACATCATAAAACCTGTATTTATATGAGCATAATTTATAACAGTTTTTGGATTTTTAATTTTTGTTTCAGGAATTTGTTCATCCGGTATAAGTTTGTTAAATTCGCCGAAATCTTGAAATTTGAATTCATCCAAAACGCTTTTTATGGCAAAATCATCGTCAAATTCACCGACAATTACTGTTGTCATATTGTTTGGAGTGTAGAATGATTTATAATATCTAAAAATTTCATCCCTTGAAATCGTTGATATTATCTCTTTTGTGCCGATTACATCACGCCTGTAGGGGTGTTTATCATACATAATCGAATTAAGTGCATTGTAAACTTTTCTCCAGTTTGCATCTTGCCCCATTCGAATTTCTTCAATAACAACGCACCTTTCACGTTTTTCTTTTGGTTCTTCGCTATTTATATCGAAAGCAGGACCTATTTCATTTTCAGGTATCAAGGGGTTTATCATCATATCAGCATGCATATGAAGCGCAAGAGAAAAATGTTCCTTTGGAATTGTTACGTAGTAAAATGTGTAATCTTTCCAAGTGGCAGCGTTAATTATGCCGCCTTTTCTCTCCAAAGTTTTGTCAAATTCGCCAGCTTTATATTTTTCTGTTCCTTTAAACATAAGGTGTTCTAAAAAGTGAGAAACACCGTTGTTGTGGTCGTTTTCATTGATTGAACCTGTTTTTACCCAGGTGCTTATGTTTATCATTGTACTTTTTTTATGGGCCAAAACAAGTTTGTGGCCGTTTTTAAAGGTATATATTTTAACCTTTTGAGATAAATAAGGATATTCAACCTCTTCTTTATTTATAATATTTTGCATTTTGGTTATAAATCCTTTCTTAGGGCTTTTGCGCCTTTTTGGTATATATGTTTAATTTCTTTTTGAGTTTTATTTGTGTTAATTGTGACAAGCGCCCTTAAACATAATGGCATTGAACCTATAACTTCCATTTCACGGTAGCACATCATAGGAACATAATCAAAGCCAAGCTCTAATCGTGCATATTTTGCGGGGAAATCTTGATTTATATCTGATGTAACCGTAAAAATTATAAAAGAAATATCTTCTTTATTTATGGAATTAGCTTCCATTATCTCTTTAATCAATTCTACCGTTGCTTTTTTTATTTCCTCTTTGGAATTTTCGGCTAAGGTTGTTGCCCCTCTTATTCCCCTTGTGTACATGAAATTATATCCCCTTTTTTGATTTTTGAGCCTAAGCTCCAATTATAGGCAGACATTAAATTTTTGCCTTCCGGTTTAACTTCTTCTATTAAAATTGCATTATTGATGCAGCCAATTAAAACCCCTTCTTTTGTTACATCTAAAACTTCCCCGGGGGTTTTTTGCATTTTATATTCAACCGTTTTAGATTTAAAAACTTTAATTAATTTATCGTTAAAAACAAAGTGGGTTGTGTTTATGCCGCACATAGCACGAATTTTATTGTGAATTAAATTCGCATCGTTTTCAAAATTTAAAATTTTGTCTTCTTTTGTCATTTTTTTAGTAAATGTGACATTGCATGCATTTTGTTTTGTAGGTGTTAAAGTTTTATTGTATAAGCCTTTTAAGGTTTCTTTAATAATATCGGGGGAAACTTTTGAAATGTTATTTGTTAAAGTTAAATAGTTTGTATCATCAGTAAGTTCAATTTCTTTTGTCAGACAAATATCCCCTGCATCTAATTCCAAAACGGTAATCATGGTGGTGACACCTGTTTTTTTATCGCCGTTTAATAAACATTCGCAAATTGGGTTTGCCCCTCTATATTTTGGAAGAAGGCTTGCATGAAGGTTTATTGTTTCAAATTTAGGAATATCTAAAACTCTTTGGCTTAAAATTTGCCCAAAGGCAAAAGTTACAAAGAAATCAGGGTTTAATTCTTTTAATTTTGAAATAATTTCTTCATCTTTTGAGATTCTAACGGGTTCTAAGACAGGAATGTTGTTTTTAACAGCTTCTTCTTTAATTTTAGAATCTTTGAGCTTTTTTCCTCTGCCATTAGGTCTTGGCGGTTGAGTTACAAGAGCTTTTACTTCAAAGCAAGGGTCATTTATTAAAGATAAAAAACTTTCAACTGCAATATCAGGTGTTGCAAAATAAACAAGGCTTATTTTATTGTTGGTCATTAATATCCGCCTTATTTTGCGCAAGAATATCTTCAATTTCTTTTTCTTCTAAAAGTTTATCTTCTTGAATTTTTGGAAGATTATTTTCTTCTAAAACTTTTATTGCTTCAAAGATGTTTCTTGTGTGATCTATAAATAAAATGCCATCTAAGTGGTCATTTTCATGCTGAATTGCCCTTGCAAGAAGGGAACCGTCTTTTGCTTCAATAACAAAGGGTTTGCCGTTTAAATCAAGTGCTTTAACTTTTACGTATGAATATCTTCTAACATCCATAAAAGCATTTGGAAAGCTTAAACAGCCTTCTTTTTCATGTGTTGCGCCTTCTTTTTTTATTATTTTAGGGTTAATAAAAATAATTGGGTTAAAAGGTTCATTATCTTTTGAAACATCAATAACAAACATTCTGATGTTTTCCCCAACTTGAGGTGCAGCTAAGCCAACGCCATTGTTGGCATACATTGTATCAATCATATCGTGGGCTAAAATCTTAATTTTTTTAGAAATTTTTGAAATTTCTTTTGATTTTTGTCTTAATGATTCTTCGCCGTATTTAACTATTTTTAATATCGCCATAATTGAATTATAGCAAAAGTAACATTTTAGGGCAATTTTATTAAGCTTTTTAACCTAAAAGTTTTAATATGGTGTAAAAGTTGAAAATATTACTTTGGGTTTATGCAATTTTTGTGTTTGCATCAATATTTGCACCTGTTAGCATGTTATATATTTTTGTAACGCTTGGAACCCAGCCTGAATTTGTTCCGTTAGGGTCGTTTGCAGCACCTACGGGACAATATTTTGCACCGATTGAACTTATTGTTGTTAATCCTTTATCAATATAATTATTTTTTAAATTCTTTGCAACGGCTTCAATTCCTTGTTCTAAGCTTGAATAGTGTATTAAAGACATCCAGTTTGAAGAAGGATCCATCATGCCGCCGGGGTTGTTATAGTTTTTGATTGCAGAACTTGTTCCCCAACCTGTTTCAAGCGCCATAATTGAAGCAAGAAGATTAGGATCCAGACCGTATTTTTCCGCAATTCCCGCAACCATTTCGCCTTGACCTGCCAAAACACCTTTTTGAAAGCTGGAATTGTTAAAAGCATTTACAAATTCTGCACTGTTTCCTGAATATGTGTAACTTGATGTTGCACCTTGTGCGGTATTTTGAACGGTATTTGAGGCTGTAGTTGAATTTATAGCGGCACTTTTTGCTGAATTTGCTGCTTGCAACTCTGCATTAAAATAAACTTGATAAATTTGATCACGTAAAGATTGAATTTGAGAATTACAGTTTTGCATTTGAGATTGTATGCTTTTTGCCTCTTCAAGGTCAGAAGCGACTCCAAGTTGATTTGCAATTTTTCTTCTTGTTTCCATTAGATTGTCTAATTGCTCATACAAAGCAAGAAGTTGATTTTCAGTATTTGAATTTAATGAAGTTGAATTTGTTTTTTTATCTTCATTTTCATCTTCAATTAAATTGGTAACATCGACAAACTCATCTTCCGATATGGTTTTGTCACCGTTTGCATCCAACATTTTTAATTCATCATCGGTTTTTATTTCGGCTTTTTTTAAAATGTCGAATATTTTTTGCGTTTCTATTGTAAAATTGCCTATTTTAAAACTCATTTTTTAGCTCTTATTAAAATACCTTCCAAAATAAATTACGGTTTATATGAAAAAAACTTTATTTTATGTTAAAAAATGTAAAATTGGCTTTATTGTTTAATTTATAGAAAAAAGCGGTCACATTTATGACCGCTTTTTATTTAGGTTTAAAACTTTATTAGTTCATTGCTTTTTCAACTGCAACAGCAACTGCAACGGTTGCACCAACCATTGGATTGTTGCCCATGCCGATAACGCCCATCATTTCAACGTGAGCAGGAACTGATGATGAACCTGCAAATTGAGCATCACCGTGCATTCTGCCCATAGTATCTGTCATACCATAGCTTGCAGGGCCTGCTGCAACGTTATCAGGGTGAAGTGTTCTGCCTGTGCCGCCGCCTGATGCAACTGAGAAATATTTTTTGTTGTTTTCAAAGCACCATTTTTTGTATGTGCCTGCAACAGGGTGTTGGAACCTTGTTGGGTTTGTTGAGTTACCTGTAATGGAAACGTCAACACCTTCTTTTCTCATAATAGCAACGCCTTCTGAAACATCATCTGCGCCGTAGCATTTAACTTTTGCTCTTTCACCGTCTGAAAATGCTGTTTCTTTAACAACTTTTAATTCGCCTGTTTTATAGTCATATTCTGTTTCAACATGAGTAAAGCCGTTGATTCTTGAAATGATATAAGCAGCGTCTTTTCCAAGACCGTTTAAGATAACTCTTAAAGGTTCTTTTCTAACTTTGTTAGCGTTTCTTGCAATACCGATTGCGCCTTCTGCAGCTGCAAATGATTCATGACCTGCTAAGAAACAGAAGCATTTTGTTTCTTCTCTTAAAAGCATTGCGCCTAAGTTACCATGGCCTAAACCAACTTTTCTTGTATCGCCAACAGAGCCGGGAACTGCAAAAGCTTGTAAGCCTTCACCGATTGCTTCAGCTGCGTCTGCTGCATTTTTAATACCTTTTTTAATTGCAATAGCGCAACCTAAAGTATATGCCCAAGAAGCATTATCAAAAGCGATTGGCTGAATGCCTTTAACTATTTCATCAACATTTATACCTTTTGACAAACATAATTCATTAGCTTCGTCTAATGAACTAAAACCGTATTTTTCAAGAACGGGAGCCAATGATTTTTCACGTCTGTCTTGTCCTTCAAATTTTGCCATTTTTATTTCCTTTACGATTAAACTTTAAACTAAACTAATAAACTATTCTTTTCTCGGGTCAACTGTTTTAACAGCATCGTTAAATCTGCCGTATGTACCGATATTTTTTTCGAAAGCTTCTTTGTAATCAACGCCTTTTTTAATAGCATCCATTACTTTTCCTAAGTTAACGAATTTGTAACCAATGATTTCATCGTTTTTATCAAGGCCGAGTTCCAAAATGTAACCTTCTGTTAATGAAAGGTATCTTGGGCCTTTTTGTTTTGTTGAATGGATTGTACCAACCATTGAGCATAAGCCTTTGCCTAAGTCTTCTAAGCCTGCGCCAACAGGAAGTCCGCCTTCAGAGAATGCAGTTTGAGTTCTGCCGTATACAATTTGTAAGAATAATTCTCTCATAGCAACGTTAATAGCATCGCAAACAAGGTCTGTATTTAATGCTTCAAGAATTGTTTTGCCGGGGAGAATTTCAGCAGCCATAGCAGCTGAATGAGTCATGCCGGAACAGCCGATTGTTTCAACCAAAGCTTCTTGAATAATGCCGTTTTTAACATTTAAAGTTAATTTACAGGTGCCTTGTTGAGGTGCGCAGCAACCGCAGCCATGGGTTAAGCCTGAAATATCTTTAATTTCTTTTGCTTTTGTCCAAGCCCCTTCTTGAGGTATAGGAGCAGGTTCACCTTTAACTCCTCTTTTGATTGGACACATTTGTTCAACTTCATGAGTGATTTGTATCGAATCCATTTCTTACTCCTTTTTGAATATCAAATTACATTAATAATTTATCGTAAACAAAAAAGAATGTAAAATGTTAGTAAGTTTATAATTTCCCTAAAGATAGTCTTGACATCTCGGAAGCTGAATAAGAAGAGCGAATTGAGTTAATTTTTTCAACAGCCGATTTTTTGGATAAATCTTTTTGAAGATGCACACCCTGTACAAAAGCTTTTGTTATTCCTTTGGGCATTTTAAAAACTTTATTTATAAAAAGTTTTCCTGTATTTGAATTTGCAAGAAGAATGTTGCATGGAAAATTTTCATCATCAAAAGAAAAAAGATTTTTTGTATTTTTTGTAAAAATTAAAGGAATATCAATCCATTTTAAATCTTCAAACTTTAGTAAAAGAAACATAATGTCGTTTTTAAAATAAAGCTGGAAAAAAGGCGGATTAGAGAAATTTTTTACAATAATTTCATCAGGATTTTTCCACAAAAACTTTAACACAAGCTCATTGGGCGATAAATGCGCCAAAATGGCTTCTCTGTTTGAAATAAATTCTTCATAGTATTGGTTTGGTTTATAGTTATTTAACATTTTGTAAAATTCGCTAAAGTTTTTTATGTTAATTTCCGAATTAGAAAATATAGTTATAAGGATTGTTATGTTAAATTATTTATTTAGAATATTCAACAGAAAAATGGTTTTGTGCAAAGTAGAAGTTACTTTGTTTTAAAATGATAGCACAAATTTCACCATATAAACAAAAAACGACATAATATGCCGCTTTTTGTTCCTTATTTATATAGATTTAGTTGTTATTCTTGAATATCTTTTTCAGAATTTATTTTTGAAATAACAGCTGTAGCAACTGCACCTATCGCAAGACCGGCTGCGCCGAGAGCTACCATTGTTTTATTTTTTTCTTGTTTTGCTTTGGCTGTTATTGCTTTAAAATCTTTTGATGCCTTTTCACTTACTTTTGATAGGGCTTTATTCCATTTTGACATTCTAACCGAAGACATTATATTGTCTGTATTTGCTTCAACTTTTGAATTAATATATTGATCTTTAGTTAAACCTTTAATGTCACCAAGAATTTTATTAGCACGATTTTGACCTATTTTTGCACCTGCTCCTATGCCTGCCGCTGTTAATGCTGCCGTTGTAATACCACCTGCTGCTATACTTTTTGTTTCCATTTTATTCCTCTTTTTATTTGATTACGTTAAAATAAAGTATACTAAAAAATTTTTTTTGCTATTTTATTAATTTTTTTATCGTTTATCAATCACTTTAATTACATGGTATCCAAATTCAGTTTGAACAGGGTCAGAAATTTCACCTTTTGGTGTTTCAAACGCTGCTTTTTCAAATTCAGGAACCATTTGACCTCTTCCAAACCAACCTAAATCACCGCCGACTTTGCCTGAAGGACAGTTTGAAAATTGTCTTGCAAGTTCTTTAAAGCTTTCGCCGTTGTTTACCCTCATAATAATTGCTCTGGATTGATTTTTTGTTCTTGTTAGAATGTGAAGTGCGTGAACTTCTGTGTATTTATCGGCATCCGGGTCAATGTTTTGTTTTGCAAATACACATTGTTGTAGTGGCATAAGCCCTAAAATTAACATAAGTAAAATTAAAATTTTTTTCATAGGTTATCTCTCCTGTAAATTTATAATATAGCAAAAATTGACAATTAAAAATGCCTGATTTTATAATATACATTTGATATGCAAAATAAAAAAACAATTTTAGATATTTTAGGTCCTATCATGATTGGTCCTTCAAGCTCTCACACAGCAGGAGCATGCCGCTTGGGGTTAATTGCAGGTAAAATTTTTGGCTCAACTCCAAAAAAGGTTGTTTTTAATTTGTATAATTCATTTGTAAAAACAGGCATGGGTCATGGCACTCAAATGGCTTTATTGGCAGGCATTTTAGGTTTTGATGTCGATTCTGTTGATATAAAAAATTCCTTTGAAATTGCAAAAAATAAAAATATTGAGTTTGAATTTAATAATTTTGAAGATTATAACAGACATCCTAATTCAGCAGATTTTATTATTGAGGGTGAAAATTCAGAAAAAATCGTCGTAAAGGGTTGTTCTATCGGTGCAGGTGAAATTTTAATCGAAGAGATAAATGGTTTTCTTTTTAATTTTAAAGGCGATTACAACACTTTGCTTTTAATGTATAAAGATGTTCCGGGAATGATTTATCGTGTTGCCAATTTAATTCAGTCTCAAAATATTAATATTGCATCAATGAATTGTGACCGAGCAGCAAAAGGCTTAGGTGCTTCAATGGGCATTTGCCTTGATTCAAAACTTACGAGTGATTTATTTGAAAAAATAAAAGAAATTGACGGTATATATTTAATTCGCTATATTGAAAGGCTTAAATTTTAATGTTAAGTACATTTGATGAATTTAAAAATAAATTTCAAAATACGATTAATCCTGATTTAATAATCAAGGAACAGGCGTTTTTATCTGATATATCCAAAGATGAATTAAGAAGTAAAATTTTTGATATTTTTTCTTGTATGAAAAATTCAATTAGAAACGGTTTAAAAAATAATACTCTCTCAAGAAGCGGTTTATCAGGCAATAATACATCTCTTTTAATTCAAAACGGTTATGAAAACTTGTTGTCAGAATTTTCAAAAAAGGCTATTTTATATTCATTTGCAATCATTGAGGAAAATGCAAGAATGGGAAAAATTGCCGCATGCCCTACTGCAGGTTCATCCGGCATTGTTCCCGGAGTATTAATTGCTGCAATGGAAGAATTTGATAAAACTGATGATGACATTGTAAATGCGCTTATTGTTGCAGGGGAAATTGGAAGGATAATTTCGGACAAAGTTCCCCCCGCAGGAGCAGTTGCAGGGTGTCAGGCGGAATGTGGTCTTGCTTCTTCTATGGCCTCAGGGAGTTTAACTTTTTTGTTGGAAGGAACCACAGATAAAGTATTAAACAGTGCGGCACTTGCTTTAAAAAACGTTCTTGGCTTAACTTGCGACCCTGTTTTAGGGCTTGTTGAAGTTCCTTGCGTTAAAAGAAATCCAATTTTAGCTCAACATGCGATAACTGCTTCATATCTTGCTTTATCAGGGATTGAATCTAAAATTCCTTTAGATGAAATTGTTGATGCAATGAAAGAAACCGGTCTTTTAATGTCGCCAAAGCTGAAAGAAAGTTCTGAAGCCGGGCTTGCCGTTGTTAAATCGGCTTTAAAGTTTAAAATTGATAATATTTTATCTTAATATTACTTAATAATTCATTATTTTTTTTAAAGTATCACAAAAAAATTGCCGATAAAAATTTTAGTAAAGGGTTGACAACCCTCAGTTTTTCATTAAAAAAATCAAAGAAAGGTTTATTCAATGTCTATTAACGCTATATCATCCGCAATGGGCGCAAGCGTTTATTTACGAGATGTAAATAAACTTACGGATGAAATTATAGAAAAACTGAATAATCTTGGCATAGACCCTAACAGTGTTCAATCTGTATCAGAAGCAAACGCTGCTATTAAAAAAGCTGAAGAGTCAAATCAATCCGAAACAGATGCAAACAGCCAAAATAACGGCGAAAACAAAGAATTAAGAAATAAAGCCGAAGATTTAGCTGATAAAATTGGTGTTAAAGTATCTGAAAATGATACTATTGACGATATTATAGATAATATAAAAGATGTAATAGAAAAAATGCTTTCTTACGCTATTGATAGAAACGACAAAGCTTTATACGACAAGTTTTCAGACTATAAAAGCGATTTGAAAGACATAGAAGCAGACAACAACGGTGGCGGATATTCAGGAATAAGGGTATTTTCTTTTATGGAAATGATAGCCGAACAGAATAAATTTGCCCATGGAATTAAATCGAAGTAGCCTGTAATACGGTACTAATGTATAATTTTTGTTTCTCTCTCGATTATGATATAATTCAAAGTCATATCGGGGGAGTTTGGTTATGAATAAAAATATTTTAAAAAATATATTTCTTACACTGGGCGGAATTTTTTTATTAATCTATATATTATTTCTCTTAGTGCCTTTTATGCTTATCCCTATTTTAGACAACACTTCTTATAAAGTGTCGGAAGAAATTAAAAAAACTACAGGTTTAAGTGCCGATTTTGACAAGTTTAGAATTGTTACAACACCTAAATTAACCGTAGGCATCAAACTGAACGGTGCTAAAATTTTTGAACCTGACGGCAGTATTTTTTTGCAGGCATCTAATTTTCAGATTAAAGCTTCATTAATCCCCTTGCTTGTTAAAAAAATTGAGCTTGATTTAATTAAAGCAGACGACATAACCTTGAATTTAAAAGTTAAACCCGATGGCAATTTTACAATATTGGACAATTTTGCATCAGATAACAAAAACGTTTCTGATAATAATCAAACCAAATTGACGATACCGTTTGATTTAAAACTTTCAAATAAAATGCCTGATATTAGAATTAAAAGCCATAATATCACCTTTATAGACCAAAAAACAGATAAAAAATATGTTTTTAAAGGCTCTAATTCCAATATAACAGATTTTGTATTCAACAAAAAAATTAAAATTGAATCAGAAGGAAAAATTGTTTTAGACGGTTTTCAAGCGCTTGATTACGAATTAGAAATTTTTAATCACATCATGCCGGAAACAGAATTCAGCGATTTTCTGCTCTCTCTAAATTCACCAAACAATAACAATAACCAAACTGAAATCAATAATTTCAACATAATTAAATGTTTTGAATTTATTAAAGATAAAAAAATTTCTCTTGAAACAGACGCCAATCTTAATATTAAAGGCAATTTACAAAATCCTGAAATTTTAGGTGAAGTTTCACTGGAAAAAATTTCAATGCTATTAAACGGTAAACTTTTACCGCAAAGCAATATTGAACTTGAATTTAAAAAAAATGGCGTTGAAATTGAATCTGATATATATACAAATGAAAACGAAAACACAAAGCTTGAAGGTATAATAAGTTCAAAAAAATTGAATTTAAAATGCAAGTCAAATGCCTGTTTAGATAATATTTTTGAAATTATTAAACAATTTTTAAATGCTTTTAATATAAATGAATACAATGCGCTAAAAATTTCAGGCAAGCTAGATGCCGATTTTGATATTAATTCCGACTATAAAAAAATTAATTCAAACGGCAAATTAAAACTTTCATCAGGCTCTGTTAAGTGGGCTGTTTATGATGTAAAAATTGATAATTTAATCGCTGATATTTTGCTTAACAATAACACTGTTTTAATTAATAAACTCGGTTTTAGCGCATTTTCCGTGCCATTTAATATCAAGGGAAAAATCACAAACGATGCAAAGCTTGATATAAATGTTTTAACTGAAAAACTTTCTATAAAAAATTTGCTTATTTCTTTGGGACAGTTGGCAATATTAAACGATAATCAAATATATTCAGGGCTTGTAAGCATTAATGTAAAAATTAAAGGTGAACTTTTATCACCATTTGTTGATGCTAAGGTTGATGTTTTGAATCTTAAATTGAAAAATATTCCTTCTGATATTTTGCTTTCACTAAATCCTTTAAATATTACCGTTAATACAAACAAGAAAGGGTATAGCGGCAATTTTAAAGCTAATAATTTCAAGCTGGATAACCCCGCTTTTCAATTTTTCATCCAAAATGCAAACGGCACCATAGATGAAAATGAAATAAAACTGCAAAAGACAAAAGCAAACTTTGGAAAAAACGAATTTTACCTACAAGGGGCTGTTAGTGATTATCTTAAAGAAAAAATTCTTTTAAATTTTACATCTGAAGGAAAGCTTAATGCAAATTTAACAGGATACATTAACCCCTACAAAATGCTTTTGGGGCTAAATTTTTCCGTTCTTGATAATTCTGAGCTAATAATTCCCAATTTTGATAAATCTAAAGTTTTAGTAAACGGTTCAACCTCAATACAAGGGTCTTTAATTAATCCTATTTTAAAAGGAAGATTTATCTGCTCTAATATTTCTATTCCTGAAATTCCCCTTAAAATGACAGATTCCATTTTTAGTTTAGATGGCGTTATTTTAAACGGTTCTGCCACCGTAAAAGAGCTTGTATCAGGCGGAATTAGCGCCAACGATGTTTCTTTTGACTTTAAATTGCTTGGTGATAATTTTTACTTGAATAATTTAAAAGGCAGCACTTTTGGCGGAGAATTTTCAGGCAGTGTTATTTATAATTTAAAAAATACTTTTTGCAAACTAATTTTAAAAGGCGCTTCACTAAATGCGCTTAAAGCCATAGAAGGTGCCATGGGAATTAAAAATGCGCTTACAGGCACGCTTTCATTTAATGCCGATTTGAATTTTAAGGGCGTTGAATATATTGATATGATGAAATCTTTAACAGGGAAGGCTGATTTTGAAGTTAAAAATGGCGTACTTGCAAATCTTGGCGGGCTTAAAACGTTATTATATGCTCAAAACATTGTTAATAACGTTATTTTAAAACAAGCGGCAGATAAAGTTTCAACATTAGCTATCGTTCAACAAACATCAGAATTTAATTATATAAAAGGTGATTTAGCTTTTAGCGGCGGATTTGCCAAATTTAATAATATTTTAATGCAAGGTCCTAAAATGGCTTATTACATTACAGGCAAATATAATCTTATATCATACTCAACAGATGCTGTTGTTCTTGGCAGAATTTCATCAGATGTTGTTTCGGTTCTTGGAAATATCGGCAATTTAGCTACAAGTAAAATTGTATCTATACTTCCTGGGCTTGGAAATTTAACATCTTCTATTGCAAAAATGATGAATGAATCGCCAAAAAATGTTGATATATCAAAAATTCCTTCATTATCTTCAGAAAATGCTTCTTCAAAAGAGTTTAAGGCGGTTTTTAAAGGAGATGTAAATTCTAAAAATCCGGTAAAATCTTTCAAATGGTTAAACGATGTTGACACATCAAAAATAGAAGAAAATCAAAGTACATCAAATCCCTCTCTTGTAAAAGAAAATATTAAGCAAAATATAGATACTGCCGTTGATAATGTAAAATCTAATTTTAATACAACTATTCAAACGGGAAAGGAAAATTTTAACAATGCTAAAGAGCAGGCAAAACAGCTTTTTAACTCTTTTTTAAATGGCAATAATACAGACTCAAAGCAATAATTTTATCCATGACAAAAAAATTGTTATAATTCTAAAATTCAATCATTAAGGAGAAGAAAATGAATAGACAAAAATTTCTTAAAACCTCGTTAATTGCTGCAACTGCATTTATTTTAGGTGCCGGCATTAACAACATTGCGCATAGCGAAGCTGCAAGCATTAATACTTCAGGTATTAAAATCGGTGTTGTTGATGTTAATCAAATTGTTTCATCATCAGCACAAGTTAAAGCTCTAAAAGCTCAGCAAGATGTTAAAAAACAAGAGCTTGCAAAATGGTTAGACACCGTTAAAGCTGATATTCAAAAACAAACAAGTCAAGAAAACAAAGTAAAACTTGCTCAAAAATATGATAAAGAACTTGTAAAAAAGCAAGAAGCAAATAAAAACGAATACATAAAAAAACTTGAAGCTATCGATAAAAGCATTTCAAAAACCATAAATGAAACAGCAAAGGCAAAAGGCTATACCATTGTCTTTTCGAAGAATTCTGTCTTATATGGCGGGGATGACTTAACACAAGAAATTAAAAAGATTGTAAAATAATGTAAAGCGGTTTTTTAAAAACCGCTTTTTTTAGGCAAAATTATTTATTTTTGTTACTTACTTCAAACGAAGCTTTTTTAAGGAACAAAAATATGTATATTTCCCCTATTAATCATTATCCAAAATATAATTTACAGCAAAGAAATACATCTTTTAAGGCGAATTATTACAGACCGCCAGAAGAAATATATAATTTAGATTTTTATAAAGGCATTGAAGATTCCCCACACAGGTTTTTTAGCTCGGAATCCCTAAAGCATGCTCTGCAAAACCCTGAGGCACTTGGCTCTGACGGGCTTAAAAGCATTGGCAGAAGGCTTTTTAAAGATGCAAGATTAAATGAAGCTGAAGGCAGAGTATATTTTGAAAAAGCAAAGCAAATTCAAAAAAAATTCAAATACGATAATAAAAATCATCCCGATTTTTATAAATATAACATAGTAGTACAAGGCGCACCCCGTCAAGATGCAATTCCTGCAACGGAATTAGGCGAAAATTCTGATGCAATAATCGGTATCGATTATTATTCAGACGGCAGAATAATGAAGCTTAAACGATATAAAGATGAAAAAATTCAAAATATTACTTATGCCCTTGAATATAATAGAGATGGCAAAATAAACCATGTGGAATTTTACTCGTCAGGTACACCTAAAAAAATAGAAATAGGTAAGAAAAATTTGCCGGGCGGGGTGACAAGGGCCGATAAAGTATTTAATTATGCAGAAGACGGAACGTTTATTTCATCCGGCATGGATGTATATGAGCATAGGGACGGTAAAGTGGAAATGTCCAATTATGTTTTCCCCGGCTTTTTCCAGTGCGACCCGAACAATATTCAACGTTTTGCAATTAAAAGAACAGAAAATACTGACGGAACTGTTACATATCAAGGTTTAATGGTATTTAAAGGCAAACAATCCTGGTGTTATATTCCGGAAGTGACAATACAAAAGGAAAGAGATCCAAAACCTATCCTAAGTGCAGCAATAAGAGATTTTGAAAAAGATAACGTTAAATTTTATCTTTGCGGTTGATTTCGTTTTTTAATATCTTGAATTATTGCATAGGTCATTTTGCAATCTTTAAGCGCTCTGTGTGCATTTTTGGTGTCAATGTTTAAAAAATTGGCAATATTTGTCAATTTATGTGAATGTAGGCTTGTGTAGGTTTTCTTTGAAAAAAACAATGTGTCTGCATAATCATTTTTTAAGCTCTTTTTAAATTCCTTTTCAAGTGCGGAATTTATAAATGACAGGTCAAATTTTATATTGTGACCAATTATCGGAAGATTACCGACAAAATTACAATATTCAATAAGTGCACATCTTATATTTTTACCTTTTTGTGCATCAGAATTTGTGATTCCTGTTAAATTCACAATAAAGTCGGAAATAATTCTATCAGGTTTTATTAGGGTTGAAAATTCCTCTGAAATTTCATCATTAATAATTTTTATTGCGGATAATTCAATAATAACATCATTCAAAGGGCTTAAACCCGTAGTTTCAACATCTGTAACCACATAAGAAGAAGGAATGTTTTTAAGTTCAACCGGTTTTCTTGTTTGATTTAAAAGAGCCAAAGGCGTGTCATCAAGTGTATCTAAGTTAAAATTTAATTGCATAAAAAGATTATACTCCAAAAATTTCTAAATTTTCTATTGCCAGAAGTTTTTCTTGTGTTATTATAATAACACAAGATTAAATTGGAAGCATACAAATGAAGAAGTTAACGACAGCTATTTTTTTGCTTGTGATGTTTTTTACAGCGCAGGCGGCATATTCAATTCAAGATAAACAAGTACAAAATGAAGATAAAACCGAACTTTTAAATATCGACTGGTGGAACAAGTTTGGTGATGAGAATTTAACAAACTATATTTTTATTGCTTTTGATAACAATCAAGACCTTAAAACCGCAGGGCTTAATACTCAACAGGCATTGCAAATGACAAAAATGAGTTTTTCTAAGGAACTACCCTCGCTTTCATTTGACGGACAATACCAAAGAGAATTTGAATCTAGTGAAATTAGGTTTGGAAACACCGTAATACCAAACTATAATCAAAGCAGGTTTATATTGCCTCTTACAATGGCTTATGAATTTGATATTTGGGGAAAAAACAGACTAAAAACAAAAAGCTTAAAAGTACAAGAAGAAATTGTTAAACAAGATGAAAAATCTGTATATATTTCTCTTACATCTGCCATTGCTGCAAATTATTTCAACCTGATTAAAGCACAAAACCTGATTAAAAATCAAAAAGAATTAATTGACTTACAAAAAGATATTGTCCTTAAAGAAGAAAAGAAATATCAGGCAGGGCTTGCTCCTATTATGGAATTAATACAAGAAAAACAAGCGCTTGAATTTTTTGAAGCCGAACTGAATAATTTAATTGAAAATGAAGATGTAATTAAAAACAGAATGTTTGTTTTGCTTGGCGATAACCAAACAAAAATCGAAACAAAAAATGATTTTAATATAATTGAAATTCCTGAGTATTTATCACCCGATTTAATTCAAAACAGACCTGACGTTATTAAATCTGCAAATTATATCGACAAAACAAGATTTGATGTAAGAATTGCCAAAAAAGATTTTCTGCCCTCATTTTTAATATACGGGCAAGTTGGCTTTAACGCTTACCAACTAAACAAAATTTTTACTCCTTCAAGCTTTTTATCTGCAATAGGCATTTCTCCCAGCGTAGATTTGTTTACCGGCGGTCTTAAAACTTCAATTTTAAGATACAAAAAATTAGAATATGAAAAAGCGCTTCAAGGTTATCAAAAAACCATTCTTGTTTCTGTTCAAGAATTAAATGATGCACTTTTATCCGCTAAAATCGCAAGAAAAAATTATGACAAAATGAATAATAATTTTAATTTTGAAGATAACTTATATAAACTTTCCGAAAAGCAACTTTTAATTGGTGCAAAGTCTGAATTAGACAACCTTAAAGCAAAACAGGCGCTTTTAATTGCAAAGAAAAACGAAATAAGCGCAAAGGCAGACTGTCTTTTGGGGGTAATTAACATATATAAAGCTTCAGGCGGCGTTGATTACACACAAAACACCGGAACAAATCAAGAAAATATTTAATTGTTGCATGATAAATAAAAAGCTATTATTAGAATATGCAAAAGATATTTAAAAATTTTTTTGTCATATTAATTGTATTGCTTTTTTCGTTTTGGATAGTTTTGGTATATTTTCTACCTTTTGTCCTCAATACAAAATTTATTACATCTAAAATTTGCAACTATATTTTTAAACAAAGCGGAAACGTATTATATTTAAAAAATTCAAATATAAAAGTACAACCCAATTTACTTTTTAATTTTTCTTGTGATGAAATATTTTTAATAAACAATAAACAAATATTAAATCTGAGGCATCTTACACTCTCATACAGCCCCTTTAATTCCAAAATAAATAAAATCACCTCAGATGCAATTTATTTTCAAAAAAGAGCAATAGATTTAGAAATAAAAAACAATAATTCAAAGTCAAAATTTTTAAAATATGAAAATATACAAAAGCTTCCCAAAATTTATATTAAAAGAATTGTTATTAACCTAAAATCAAGCAAAAAGACCTCGTTTGATTTCGATATTAATAACCTTCTATACGACAAAAACATTTTAACTTTCAATTTGTTTGGCTCATCAGATTACCTTTTACAAGAAATTAAAATAAAATCTGAATCTAAATTCTATTTTTTAGATGACGGAATTTATGTCGATAATCTAAAGCTGTATTTTCTTGAATCTATAGCAACTATCAAGGGAAAAATTTTTGATTCAAAAGGTAACATTTTCTTTTCTTGTGTTGGGAAAAATCTTCCTGTTTATGACATCGAGCGAACGGTTTTATTGCTTTTAAAAAGGCAAAATAATAAAAAATATTTCATTGAAAACTTTAAAAATTTTAAAGGTAAGCTTGATTTATCTCTTTATTATGAAAATAAAATGCTCTACGGCATAGCCACTCTAAAAAACTTATATGCAAAAACCATACCTTTAAATATACCCTTATATTTTAAAAAGGCAGATTTTATTTTGCAGGGTAAAGAAATTTATATGGACTCAGACGGATTTTTTGGCGGCGAAAAAACACATACAAATTTCTACCTCACAGGGCTTTTTACTCCTTCGCTTATGACATCGGGCAGTATTTCTTCAAAAGTAACAAATAATTTTAGTAAAAAATATATTGAAGGATTATTCATCAAAGGCGGTGTGCTTTTAAATGTTGATTATTGCGTCAGAAACGGCGTTATTGATGTTATATACAATGCTGCGGTTGAATCAGGTTCCGATGTATTTTATCTTAAATCAAGACTTGGTCTTTTGCGCTATAAAAGAACGGTTAGCGCCTATACTCAAAAGAAAAATGATGTAATCAAGCTTTTAAAATATTCCTACGTTGTTTCAAATTCAAAGATAGACACTGAAATTATTACAGGAAGCGGAATTTTCACAAAACATAAAAATAACAAATTTGCCGTAGATAAAATCTCGCTAAAAACTAAAAAAGATTCCCCCGTTTCTCTTTTAGGCTTCATCGAGTCAAATTTAAAAGGCGGAAAATTTAATGGCGATATTGAATATGATTTTAATAAAGGCAGGCTTACAGGCTCCCTAACTCTTTCAAATTCAAGATTTAAGGGTTTTTTAATTAAACAAGCTGCCGTATTTGCGAATAAGAAAAGCATTTCAATTTTAACTTACGGCACATTTAAAGGTGAAATTTATAATGCAATAATTGAGCTTAAAAATTCACTTACAGATAGCTTATATATTACTGATTTTGACATTTTTTTGAAAAAATTTGAATTAACCAAAACCGCTAAAAAAGCACGAAAATTCCGCCCGTTTTTAAATGAAATTGATGTTAAAAGAACCATTAACATAGAAAAATTAACACTAAGACTTGATGAATTTATAAAAGAAAAAATTGTCGTAAAAAGCCTTCTTTTGATTGGAGATGTCAAAAATAACGTTTTTAACTTTAAAATGGATAATGCGCTTTTTGCAGGCGGTTCTTTAGGCGCAACAGGTTATGCAGATTTTAATTCAAAGACATCTTCTATTAATTTTTCAGCTGAAAATATTGATGCCAAAACTGCATCATACCAAGTTTTCAACCTAAACGACCATATAAGAGGAACAACAAGTGCTAAACTTAGGCTTGATTTATATAATAACTTTAAAGAATACTCAGGTACTGCTGTTTTTAATCTTAAAAAAGGCTCTTTAACAAAGTTTGGCACCAAAGAATTTATGGTAAAAGGCAGCAAAAAGAAGCAGCCGTTTAAATTTTCACTTTCAAAAATAATCAAAATAGATAAAAATGCGCAAATTTCACAAGAAGCAAATATAAAAGGCTTTTTTAATTTTATCGGACCTCAAATAAAAGATGTTAACATTATTGTAGAGCATGAGCTTTTTTCATTTTTTATTGAAGGAAATTACAACATCAAAACTCAATATTCTTGCCTTAATTTATGGGGCAGATATGACCGTCAATTAGAAAAAAATATTACTATATTCCACATTCCTATGTCGTTTGTTTATAAATTTGTTTTTAAAATTACTGATGCAAAAGAAAAATATTTTGAAAAACTTTTAAAAATTCCACTTTTAAAAAACACCAAAGATAAGACAAAAACCTTTAGTATTAAGGCAGAAGGTAATATTAACGATATTAAAAACTTGAATATAAAATTCAAAGACATAAGATAGTTTTTTTATGTTAAGATTAACCTGTGACAAGGGGTTAAAATATGGAAGATTTTTCAAACTATAAAATTAATGATTTTGTTAAACTTTATGATAAAGATTTAGAAGAGCTTATAAAAATTTCAAGCGAAATTACAAGAAAACATTTTGGAAATAAAATTGAAGCTTGCAGCATTATAAGCGCAAAAACAGGTGAATGTTCAGAAAATTGCAAATATTGTTCGCAAAGCAAACATAACCACGCAGAAATTGAATGTCATCCTCTTTTAGATGTTGAAACAGTCAAAAAAGCGGCGCAAAGTGCAAAAGATAACGGTGCCTCTTGCTTTGGCATAGTTACTTCAGGAAGGGTGCCAACCGGTAAAGATTTTGAAATAATTCTTGAAATGGTTAAAGCGGTAAAATCAATTAACAATTTACAATGTTGTGTTTCATTGGGTTTGCTCACGGATGAGCAGTTTGAACGCCTAAAAGCAGCAGGCGCCGACCGTTATAACCATAATATAAACACATCTGAAAACTATTACCCCTTCATTTGTTCAACTCACAAGTTTTCAGATAGAATTGATACTGTTAAAAAAGCAATTAAATACGGAATAATGCCTTGTACAGGTGTTATTATCGGAATGGGCGAAACCAGAGAAGATAGAATAAATATGGCATTAACATTGGCAAATTTAGGTGTAAAAAGTGTGCCTATAAACTTTTTAAATCCTATTAAAGGTACGCCCCTTGAAGATTATGAAGACAAAATAGATGAAGAAGAAATTCTAAAAACAATTTGTATTTTTAGAATTATCTTGCAAGATGCTCATCTAAGATACGCAGGCGGAAGAACAACAAGATTGTCAAAAGAAAATCAGGAAAAAGGTATTCTTTCCGGCATTAATTGTATAATGGTCGGCAATTATCTTACAACAAAGGGTTCTTTGGCAGAGAATGACAAAGAAATGCTTGAAGAAATTAATATGCAGCTTGTTTAGCTCAAATTGCATAAATACACTATTATTTTACTTCTTCTATAATTCCGCCGCCAAGCATGAAATCACCATCATATAAAACGGCAGATTGACCTATTGCAATAGATGTTTGCGGTTCTTTAAATATTATTTCAATAGAGTTTTCATCAATAAAGCGGAATGTCGCTTCTTTTGGCAACTGTGCAGAGCGAATTTTTGCCGTCAAACTTTTGCCTGTAAAACTT
Source organism: Candidatus Gastranaerophilales bacterium (assembly GCA_944325175.1). Classification (GTDB taxonomy): domain Bacteria; phylum Cyanobacteriota; class Vampirovibrionia; order Gastranaerophilales; family Gastranaerophilaceae; genus Galligastranaerophilus_A. Next base: position 43,546 of record CALUYZ010000012.1, read on the forward strand.
TTAGGGTTAACCTGAAAATTCAAATTGCGTGCAATCAGTGACCTGTTAAAGGTTTTATCTCTTGTTCCGACAACAACTTCATTGTCTTTTTCATTTAAGGAAATTACATACAATGGCTCTGTAGATGAAATTTTTATTCCTCTTCTTTGCCCTACGGTAAAATTCCAGATGCCGTTATGCTTGCCTAAAATTTTTCCGTCAAGGTCAACAATGTTGCCTTCTTTAATTGGAGCGCCTATAAGTTCATTATAATCGCCGCCGTAAAAATCTTGACTGTCAGGTTTATTTGCAATGCCTAAATCGAATTCTTTTGCCATTTTGCGAATTTCTTCTTTTAAATATCCGCCCAACGGTAAAATTAAGTTTGATATTTGTTCTTTTGACAGACGATATAAAAAATATGTTTGGTCTTTTTTGGTATCAACACCTCTTTTTAAACAGGTTTCGCCATTTATTTCAGAAATTTGTGCATAGTGACCGGTTGCAAATTTATCAAATATTATGCCTTGTTTTTTTGCAGCACTTGGAAAAACGCCAAACTTAATGTTTTGGTTGCACCAAACGCAAGGGTTTGGGGTTCTGCCTGATAAATATTCTTTTCTAAAATTTTCAACTACGGTTTTTTCGTAATTAGAACGGCAATCTACTGTATAGTATGGAATATCAAGTTTTTTTGCTATTTTTTTAGCTTCTTCAATATTTATAATTTCATCAGGTCCAAAACAGGCATTATGATGCCCTTCGAAATTATGGTATTCATCTTTGCCCCAAATCGACATTGTGGCACCAATTACCTCGTGACCTTGTTGTTTTAATATTGCTGCAGCTACGGCAGAATCTACCCCGCCTGATAATCCGACTAAAATTTTCATAACTTAATTAAATTATAATAAATTCTATTAGTCAAATTTTTGACTTTTTAAAAAATAAGCAAGCGCATTTGCAATTTTACGATGTGATTCTTCACTATAGTGTAAACCGTCAATATCAGAGGTTTCTGCAATTTTATTCAAATCTATAAAATATAAGTTCTCTTCTTTTGAAACCTTTTCGTAAATTTTAGGAATAAGTTCAGATTTTTTAATCGATTTCATATCGAACAAACTTGAAAATGCACTGTTTAAAATTTGTTGTTTTAGTATAGAAGGCGCAATTAGAACTATATTTGAAACATTATTATCTTTTATAAGTTTAACCAACTTTTTTATACCTTGATATATCTTATCTTCACCATTATCATATATTTTTTGTACATCATTAATTCCGACAGCCAAAATAACTACATCTGGTTTTAATTTAATATATTCTTGAATTATATATGTGCCTATTAGCGTCTTATCACAAGGGTTGTTACTAAAAGCACACCTGTTATTTGCACCGGCTTCAATAATTTCAAAATCATTTTTTAATTCTGAACTTAAAATGCCTGTCCACCTTACATTTACAGGGTATCTGGAGCCATCTTTCGGGCAAAAACCAAATGTATTGCTGTCACCAAAGCATAAAACTTTTTTCATATACAAATTTTAACCTTTTAGGCTCAAAATAGCAATTTTTCTTTTTGTCAATTTTTATAATAATTACCTCTGGAAATTAATATATAAAGAAAGTAATGGTTTATTGTGTTAGATTTTGAAGTGAATAGCAAATGTAATTCTAATTTGACTTTTAACGGTACTCAAAAAAGCAATCCTTTTAAACTGTACGATGCAGAAAACGGCACTTATATACAAGTAGAACGCCCACAAAGAACCCCCGATGCAGACGAATTTGTACCTGCAAAAAGAAAAAGAACAAATAAAACAAATAAACAAATACACACAAAAAGCAACAATACCTTTAGAAGAAAAATTGCCATAGCACTTGCAACACTAAGCACTATTGGCGCTGTAGTCGGACAATCTTTTAACGCCGATAAAGAAGTTAAAGCCGAAAGTCCAAATTCTCAAGCTATAGTTGAAATTAACAATAACATTGAGAAATTATTACCTAAATTCGAGGCAATAGAAGATATTGAGCCTGAAGAAACAGCACCAAATAATCAAGAGATTATTAATGAAATTAATAATACGATTGCATCTGACCCTGAACTGAATGAAGCCTGTGACAATTTACTTTGCGGGTTAAATACATTTTCAAAACAGCTTGGTGAAGACGCCTTACCACTTATTAATTCCAGAGTTGAGGAATTGGGTGACGGAAAAGTGGATACTATCGACGTTTTAAAAGTGCTGTGGATAGAATCTAACGGAAGAATTTATGACAAAAACGGCGACTATCTTGTAAGCTACACAGGAGAAGCGTTTGGTCCGTATCAATTAACCAATGATACTGTTGATTATATTAATAATTACTATGGTATAGAACAACCGCTCGATATTATGAATCCTTATGATAACCTGGACGCTTGCATTTTATACCTCAGATTTTTAGCAGACAAAAAAGGTGCTGATTTAGAAAAAGGCTCGCTCCCAACGGGTGATAATCTTAAAGATGCAGTGTTTTGGGGCTACCATGACGGTGCATGGGCAAGGCACATAACACAGCAGGGCGAAGATTATCTTGAAAAATATAGAAATTTAAGCGCCGTTGATAATTATCCTGAGGTTGTTGACTACATTACAGGTAAATTATCGTAATGATTTGCTTATTCTTATATATCTTATAGTTATATATCGATAATATTATAATTTAAAAATAATAATTTTATTATTCAAGTAAAAAAATAAAGCTTAATAATTTATCTATCTGTAGCGATTGGCTAAACACATTGAATAATGCTTAATGTATTATTGCTACTAGATATATAATGATAATATTGATTAAACAGTTTAATTCAAAAAAAAGAATATTTTAATGAATAAATACCTTGAAGATATCATTAAAACCTAATGTTTTGCTTAAATACAGGTTGTTTTAATGCGCTGAAAGCAATATTTTGAATTAGAAATAAAAACACACTGGGAGTAAAAGTAGCAAAAAAAATATAAACATGTTAGCTGTAACTATTGCATTAAAAAACCCGCTTTGTTAGCGGGTTTTAAACTGGGGCGGAAGGATTCGAACCTCCGAAATGCCTGGACCAAAACCAGGTGCCTTACCACTTGGCGACGCCCCAATAACTTGGAACATTTATATAATATTATGAGCAAAGAAGCATGTCAAATATTATTTTATAGATTTTATTTCTCTTAACACGGAAGTTACCGCAAAGATTAGCTTATTGGCAACTTCTTCGATATATTCTTGAGTTGTCAAACCGTTTATAACAATGTCTGCAATCTCCATGGTAGGGCGAATATACCTAAATGCAGTTTGATTTACATCATGAAATTGCATGGCGGCAGCTTTGCCGACTTTACCTCGGCTTGCTGCACGTGCAAACCATCTGTCTTTTATAATCTCAAAAGGTGTATAGACGTATATTTTAACGTCAACTATATCTCTCATTACTTCGTTTAAGACATACAACCCTTCATTTAATATGATTTTTGCCGGTTTTTTTTCAACGGAATCTTTTTTGCTTTCACACGTGACAAAATCATAATAGGGAGAATATATCGTTTTGCCTTGTTTTAACTTAATTAGATGCTCTTTCATTAGCGGTAAATCAATCGCATCGGGAGTATCAAAACTAAAACCTGAAGCAAATAAGGCTTCATAGCCGCCTGCTTCTTTTAATTCTTTTGATGCATCTTTGTAATAATCATCACAGCAGACTACCGTGTAAAAATCGTTTGTATCCGATTTTAAGCAAGCCTTTGCAGTATTTTTAACAAGAGTAGTCTTGCCGGAGGCTGATTCGCCTGCTATGGACATTAAAAAGGTCGAATCGTCTTCTAATAAGGCTTTTCTTGCGATTTTAAAAATAAATGCTTCGTTAACTCTTAAAATTAGCGGTTGTTTTTGCTTGGAGTCCCAATCTATTACTTCTCTAATATTGTAGAGAATTTTTGCAATAAAGGGCATATCCTTATATGTATCTTGTTCTTGCATTGTATGAAGCACGAGCCCCCTAGGAAATAAAGTATATTATTATTTTACAATAAAATTTGTGCTATTTTCAGTTTTCTAAACAAATATTAACAATTTTTATTCATCATCTGTCATGGTGAAAGCTTGCTCTTCAAAAGCGGTTTCAAGCATTTTGTATACAGCGTATGCACCTGTTGCAACGGCTTTTGGGTCTAGGTCTGTTTTGTTTGCAAGTTCTATTATTGCACTGTTTATTTCAGGATTTTCATCCTTTATATAATGAATCATAGACTTTCTCCAAGAAGAAATATCTGATGTAATTTCATTTACTATATTTATAAAATTTTCTTCACTTACAACAGGTAACATAAATTTTATAATAATTTTTTTAATTAAAATTGTCAATAAAAAAAGGCGCAAATTCAATGCGCCTTTAATTCTATTTAAGTTTATTGTTACCAATCAAGATCAGCTGCGTTTTCACCGCCCATTTCTTCGTCTGTCAACTGGCTTGTTTCACTTGTAGTTTCACTTGCAGGAGCGGCATCTGTGATTTGTGGCTCTTGAACTGGAGAATCATTTGTAACAATTCCCGGCTCGAAGTTTGATGCATCATCTAGTTGTCCAGTACTTGTAGTTGTATCTACATCTTGCTGAACCCCTTCATCAGATGCCCCAGTATTTTGATTCAATCCGCCATCAATATCCGGTAAAACATCATCTTCCGGCGGACAATCACTCGCTGGATCACTAGCAGGGTCGCTCGCTGGATCTGTCGATTGATCAGTATCAGGTGTTACATCGCTACTTGGATCACTCGCGGGATCACTAGCCGGGTCGCTTGCAGGATCGCTAGCCGGATCACTAGCTGGGTCGCTTGCTGGATCGCTAGCCGGGTCACTCGCTGGATCACTTGCAGGATCACTAGCTGGATCGCTTGCAGGATCGCTAGCCGGGTCGCTTGCAGGATCACTAGCTGGATCGCTTGCAGGATCACTTACGGGGTCGGTATCAGGTCTTGTATCACTATCTACCGGAGGGTCAGGATTAGGACTATCGGTATCAGGTGTTACATCGCTACTAGGATCACTCGCGGGATCACTAGCCGGGTCGCTTGCAGGATCACTTGCAGGATCACTCGCGGGATCACTAGC
>CALUYZ010000013.1 GCA_944325175.1 Candidatus Gastranaerophilales bacterium
AGGATCACTCGCGGGATCACTAGCCGGGTCGCTTGCAGGATCACTTGCAGGATCACTCGCGGGATCACTAGCTGGGTCGCTCGCTGGATCGCTTGCAGGGTCACTCGCTGGATCGCTTGCTGGATCACTAGCTGGGTCGCTTGCAGGATCACTCGCTGGGTCGCTTGCAGGATCACTTACGGGGTCGCTTGCAGGATCACTCGCTGGGTCGCTTGCAGGATCACTTACGGGGTCGCTTGCTGGATCACTAGCTGGGTCGCTTGCAGGATCACTCGCTGGGTCGCTTGCTGGATCACTAGCTGGGTCGCTCGCCGGATCGCTTGCAGGATCACTTACGGGGTCGCTTGCTGGATCACTAGCTGGGTCGCTCGCCGGATCGCTTGCAGGATCACTTACGGGGTCGCTTGCGGGATCACTAGCGGGATCTGCCGATTGATCGGTATCAGGTGTTACATCACTACTTGAATCAGTATCAGGTCTTATATCGCTTGCTGGATCGCTAGCTGGATCTGTATCAGGTCTAGTATCGCTTGATGGATCGCTGGCAGGATCTGTAGTCTGAACTATATCACTACTTGGTTCGCTTCCAGGATCAGTTGACGGATCACTTGCAGGATCTGTTGATGGAATAATATCGCTACCGGGATCAGTTGACGGAATAATATCGCTACCCGGATCGCTGCTTTGGTCAGTATCAGGTGTTTTATCGCTATCAGATGGTATATCGGGTACGTTGATTATGTTGCCTTCGCCGTCATTAACATAGAAGTATTGTTCGAGGCTCATGGTAAGGTCGCCGTCTGTTTTCAGCGAACCGTCTTCGTCATAGAATGAACCGCTGACAAATCTTTCTAAATTAAATGTGAGGTATTGTTTAGCGGAGTCATAGTCGCCTTCTTTGACAAGATCATCAACTACTTCTTCATAACCTTCTTTTACATCAAAAACACCAAATTCATATTCTTTTGGTTCGCCGTCAACATCGATTGTTTGGGTTGCTGCAAAGAAATCCATATGGTCGTATGCAAATTGTTCATAAAGAGAATATGTTTTTGCGTTCAAATCGGCAACATTTAGATTGTATTTGAATACATAATCACCGTTTTCATCTTTTTCTTTTGTTGCATAGGGTTCGAGTGTATCAGGGTCTGAATACATTGTAGCTATGTCGACAAAGTCGTAAATGCCGGGGGTGTCTTCTTCACTCATTACTTTTTTGGAAGCATCAAGTGTAAAGGAAGATTCAGTTGGTGTCATTTCATGAACAATATGATATGCATCAAAAATTGAAACATCTTCAAGGCCTTTGCCGCTTGCAGTTACGTTCACACCAAAAGTTTGAGGCAATTTTAATTCAAGAGTTTCACCGTCTGGAAGTTCGCCCAAAGTTTTTAAGAGCATTAAATCTGTACGGTCGCCGTCATTATTAATTTTTCCGTCAAATGCTTCATTGTATTGGTTATCTTTAATTGTTAACCAAGTTGCAATAGATGAAGCGGTGACATTGGCTTCTTTTCCTGTAACGTCAGTGTAATTAGAAGCAAATGCAGCATATAGGTCTTCGACTGATTTAATCGAGTTATCTAAAGCAATAGTGTCATTTTTTGTGCTGTACAAAGTAGTTGTTGATTCACTTCTGTTGTATAGAGGAGAAATTGTAGAAATGCCATGAATTTCAACTATATCAGGAGTTTTAAATTCATTAATACCCATTTCATACAAATCATCTGTTAAAACTTTATCAATATCGGCTTCCATCCAGTTTTCAACACCATAGTGTTCTGCAATTTGTTTTTGCATATCTTCGTTATTTTCAATAACTTCTCTGGCAATTTGATCTAATACGGCGCCTGTGATTTCTCCGGGGTCGCCACCGTTATTAATAAATGGTTTAGTGTATTGCTTATTAATAGCTTCTAATAAATTTGTACATTCATCAGCTTCATTTGATGAAGTTCTTACAACATGGGTAGTGCTGTTAACTTGTTCTTCGCCGGGGAATTTATCATCCATCATTGCCAAAATGTTTGGGAATTTTTTAACCTCAACATTTTCGCCTTCGTTTTTAACGGATGAAATTATACTTACAACCGGAACATTGCTTTCAAAATTCAATAAAACAACTTTATCATTGTCTAAAAGAGCATTTTTGTTATTAACGCCATCGACGCTTTCAGTAATTGCAACATTGGATGAGCTTGCAACATTTGCATCTTTATTATTTATAGCGGGTGAACAGCCTGACAACCCTAATGTTGCCGCTAATGCAATAAGTAAACCTCTTATGCCTTTATCTTTTACACCCTCTTTTTTATGACCTGCAAACGATACAACATCATTTTGCTGTTTGCCTGTTAAATAACTGGGATGATAATTATGTTTTTGTGTTAATCCTTCCCTGTCGTTAATTGGGTTTTGGTTGTTGTTTCCAAACGACGAAATTGATTTCATAGTTTTCTCCTAATGTACGCACTAACCTTACACATGCTAATACGGTTATATAAATAAGAAACTTTAACAAGAAAAAAATTAACAGTTAAATATACATACTGGTAAATATTTTTACAAATCTTAATATATGCCTAAAAGCATTGTTGTAACGGATAGTTTTATGTGTGTGACTTTTAAAAATTATACTAAAAATTTATTTAATATAATTTAATATTTTATAAATGTGACGAGAAACTGCTTCTCCCATGCTCATGCAATTTTTTTGAGTTCTAAGTGCAGCTTGTGTTACATTCGTTGCACCGAGGTTACGACCTGCGGCGTATAAATTATTATAATCCCTAGATAATAAAGAATCAATTATAAGATAATATTTTCCTGTTTTCTCTAAAATCGAGGCGTCTTTTTGATTTGAGTGCATATCGATTGGATAATCTCCGCAAAGTACAGGATTTTGCGGCATGCCTGATTTCATCAAATCAAAAGTATATTGTTTTTTTGCAATGATTTTATTTGTTTCTCTTTTGCCTGTAATGCTTGCTATATTTGAGATATAAGCATTTTCAAAACCCTTAAAATATTTTTTAACAAAATTTGAAAGCCTAAAAATAGATTTTCTGGCTTCAATTATTGCATTTGAATAATCAAGCGGGTCAAAAGGGTTGAAATCTCTAAGTCTTGGGCAATTAAAGGCAACAGAACCATTTGCCCCGGCTACTGTAAATATTTGAAAATAAGCAGAATCAAACTGTTTCAGGTCGCCATTTTGAATTGCTTTATCAAATAAGGGTTTTAAGCCCCAATCTTTATTATCCCAAGTATAGGCAGATGTTAAATGTATTTGCCCATCTACTATGCAAGAATTTGTAACATCTCTATTTTTGTCAATTTCAAGCAAGAAATCCCGAAGCATTTCTAAATTTACATTTGCCATGACAAAACGAAGAGAATATGGCTGTTTTACTTCATTTTGCTGATAAAATTTTTGACCTAATAATTTAAAAATTTTTGAATCACCTGTTGAATCTATAAAATACTTCGAATAGATTGATAATGATAACATATTTGACTCATAATTAATACATTCAACCTGATTGTTACTTGCAAAAACCTGAGTAGGGTTCATTTCAAAAAATATATCAACACCGGCATCATATAACATTGAATCCAGTGCAATTTTTAACAATTCAGGATTAAACCAACCCTCGTTGGCGTCAAAATATTCAACCTGACCGCCAATAGATTTTAAATTCTTTACCAACTCGGAATAAAAAATAACATTTATATTCTCATCATTAGTTTTCATGACAGGAACAACAAGACCGCCTGACATCAAGCCGCCCAAAAAATTATTTTTTTCAATTAATACGGTTTTTAATCCTAATTTTGCACCGGTATATGCTGCAGCACAGCCTGCTATGCCACCACCTGTTATACAAATGTCATATTTTTCCATAGAAATAATATAAAAGAAAACAAAAAATCGGGCATCAATTTAATATAATTTAGCAAATATGCATACTTGGCTTAATTTTGATATTATGAAATGCAATATTATATTTTGTAATTCAGAGAACAAATTTCTTTAGGTTTTATTTAAAAATAATAAATATTATAATGTGCGGTTTTAGGGCTTATTTTAAATCGCTTAGCATGGTAGCTATAATGTATATTATGTAAATAGAGCTTTTTAATACAAAGAGGGTAAATTACTATATAAGAATGTATAAAAAAGCTGTTTATTCCCCTAACAATGCTTTGACATAATAAGTTGAAAGTATGGAAAATTATATGCTGAAATTTGTTTTCTGTTCAAATAATTGGTCAGTATTTCCTGAAGCTTTTTATATTAAATCAATAAATTGTTTACAATTTTTAAAATTGGTTAAAGATTATATTTAATTTTGCCGATTAAGTTTTTGTAACTAACAGGGAAGGTCATTATGAAAATTGGCGGAATAGGAAATGACGATAATTCTTTTATCAAAAAAATGCTTGAAGAAGGCAGAATAGGTAGCGATAATACAAACGCAAATGAAAAAATCGGTGGTGGCGCAAACCAAACAGGCGAAGCTCCAAAAACCGAAGAAGCAGATAAGATAAATAAAACAGGAATTGAGGACGGAGCTGCCTCTTATAATGGTAATCAAAATTCAAACTCCTTAATTGATCGCAGTCAATTTACATCAGATGATGAACTTCAAGAGTTGGATTTGCAAGATTTTGAAGATGACTTTAGGTAAATCGGTTTTAAAGTTATCACTGTATTGCTAAAAGATATATCTGCATGAGAATTTCTTGTGCAGATATGTTTTTATATTATCGTTATGTTTCTAGTCGATTTATATGAGTAATTATTATCGTTATGTTTCGAATAGTAAATACAAACAATTTTATCAATATGTTTCTAATAGTTTCAATTTAAAACTCATACGGAAATTATTATTTAATTTTTAAATAATTTTAATTTTTTAAGAAAAAAAATATCGCTCACCCTGCATTTAATTGAAACAATGTTTTTTTTAAAAGTTAAATTTATTGTTTACTTATGGAGGATAAACCATGGATGTTAACAATAAAATTAAAATTATGATTGCAGACGACCACAAATTAATAAGGGTGGGGCTTAAAAACAGCTTGGAAAAAAACCCTGATATGCTTGTATTGTCTGAAGCTGAAAACGGCAAAGATGCGCTTTCAAAATTCAAGAGCCATAATATAGATGTTGCAATAGTGGACCTTGTCCTTGGAGATATTTCAGGAGTGGAAATAATTCGTCAAATAATTGAAATGAAGCCTGAAACCGGTGTTATTGCACTAAGTTCTCAAATCAGAGATCAAGATGTTTTAAATTGTGTTCAAAATGGCGCTTTGGCTTATGTTTTGAAAGATGTATCAAGCGATATTTTGAATATGATTGTAAGAAGTGTGTATAATGGCGCAATGTGGCTTGATAGGCGTGCTGTTACTGCACTAAAATATGCTAAAACCGGCATAATACCGCATAAAATATCAAGCCGTGCAAGTTTTAGAGCAAGACATAATAACCTTACAGAAAGAGAATATGAGGTTTTAAAGCTTGTTGTAGACGGTAAATCAAATCAAGAAATAGCAAACGAGCTTAATATTTCGGAGCATACTTCAAAAGCCCATGTGTGCAGTATTATACAAAAACTTGTTGTAGATGACAGAACTCAAGCAGCTGTGAAAGCCGTAAAAGAAGGTTTGGTATAATTTTACACCCACAAAACAGTTTGTGGGTGTAAATTTAACTATTTAGTACTAAGTTTGCTTTGAAATTCAGAAAGTGAAGGTGCAGAAGCTGTTTTTACCAGTTGTGGCGTAGGACTTTGCGCCATTCTTTGATCATATTTTATTTTCTTAACAGTTTCTTGTGCGCCGTTTTTGTCGTTAGGACGTTCGAAAAATACAGGGCTATCTGCATTTTGTTCTTGTTTTTTATTTATTTGTCTTTTTGTTATAAAATATGTCCCAAAACCAACAACAAGAGCGGTTATTCCACCTGTTATCGCCATATTTCTTCTGCCGTTTTTAATAGTATTTTTTAATTTTGCTTCAAGCACTTTAACTTGATTTTTAAGCTCATTATCTTCTGCGGCCTTGCCTGTTTTTTTAGCGATAAGCGCCGTAACGCCTGTAAGTGCGCCTGCTGCATAAGCTGTAATTCTTGAAATTAAATCTTTGTTTTGTTCTTTTGCTTGAATGGAATCAAAAGCTGCATCATCAATTCCTGTTAAATCATCTTTGTTTGCGCCTTTGTAATCAGAATCAAGATGTCTTTCTTTATATAATTCAAAGGTAGATTTTCCTGAAGGATGAAGATTGTTATTCCCACGCCAGCTTGTATCAAGTTTTTTTGTATTTTCAAATATGAGTTGTTTGGTTTCATTATCAGCAGTTGTAGCTGCTTTCATGGCATCATGCAATTCTGCAGTCAATATGCCATCTTTAAGTTCTCTTGCAAAACCTGAAAATTTAAAATTATAGTCTTTTGAAAGTTCATCCCAATCTCGCCAATTTTGTGGCGGAGCATGATGAGATTTTTTGTATTCTGCAAGTTTATTTTCAAGAAATATATTGTATTCTAAGCCGAACTTTGCAAAAACAGAATCATCAAAATACGTAGTACCGTCTTCATCTGTCGTTATAAATGCCGGAAATTCTTGCTGTAGCTGTTCTTTAGCAGAGGTTGAGCCTTTGCCGTAGGCATCTATAATTAAGTTAGCAGTATCTTTCATTAAATGATATTCATGCTGTGTTTTATAAGATGTTGCTTTGTCCCTTTCTGACGGAATTCTGGGGTCAAAATTCTTTTGTTTAAAGCCTTGAGTATTTGCAACTATCGGTGTGCAGAAATATTTCATTGCTTCAATATCTGTTAAACCGCATGGCTCAAACCTTGAAGCAAAAATTGCAGCATCTGCAGCGCTTGCCATTGCATAAGCAGGCGCCCAACCGTCAATATGCACAATTCTTCCTTTTAATTCAGGGTCATTTAGAGCATCTTCGAATTCTTTTTTAAGCACCTCTGATTCAGGATTTGAATCAAGTCCGGTACCTAAAATTAAAATTGCGTTTTTACCTTCTTCGGTTTTTGCAAATTTCCTAAATGCTTGCACGGTAACATCATGACCTTTTTGTGTGTCGCATCTGCCCCAGCTTACAAATAAAGGAACCTCGTCGCCCTTGCCGTCTTTAATTTTTTGAATTAAATCAGGTCTTATAACAGGTTCATCAGATTTAACTTCAGGATTTATATTCGCACCTTTTGTTTTATTGCCTGTAATAATTGTTGTATCTTTGGCAGATAATCTTTCTAAAAGTTTAGCTTTATTGTTATTTTTAATTTCTCTTGCCTGTTCATAAGTAGGATTTTTCGGGTAAACTTCAAATGCAGGATAGATAGTGCCGTCTGAATCGATACATTCTTCATTATACAAAGCATTTGGAAGCGGCTTGGTTGAATCAACAGATTTATCTTCAAACGGATTTAAAATCCCCTGAAATATACCTTTTTCATAAAGTTTTGAATATGATTTTTGAATCGGACCGGCAGCTTGAGGATTTATTGCAACAGCTTCCGCATAATCTTCAGAAACCGTATCGCAAGCAGGGATTACACCTTTATCTGCGTATCTTGCAACAATCATAGTCGGGTTTGCCGTGCCGTTTTCATCAAGTGTTTCTTCTATAAATGGCGTGAAATAATCATCTCCTTTGTCATGAAACAGAGGATCATTTTGAACTTTTTTAATCATTTCAGGAGTTGCGCCAAGGTTTACAAACATATTTCTTTTTGAGGTTTCGCCCAGATAGCCACCTGACATATTATGAAGCACATGGGTTGATTTCATGCCTTCATAGTTTTCATTGCCTGAGGCAACTTTTTGCGCTAAATATTCGTGTGCATACGCCATTTGAGCATCTGAGCATATCATTGTTTCAGGGTTAAAATTAGCACCTTTATCTTTAATAATCTGAGGCAAAAGCTCAACTACGGCTTTTGAAAATTTTGCGTAAGTATCGCCTTCCCAGCCGTTTGTTTCGCTATAACCGCCTGATTTATAGTGTGGGGAATTATCATAAGGTTTTTTCATTGACGCTGTTTCATCAATATAGACAAAATAGGAAAGCTTGTCGCTATCATCTTTTGGTGCAAAAACCTGAATTGGTGTATGAGCATCTAAACCCCATTGCATATTCTTTTTGGCAACAAGTCTTAATTTTACATCACCATTATTTGTATGCATTATGTAGTCGCCATCAGAATCCTTAGCAGGCGAAACTGTTTTTTTAACTTCATCAATATCGCCTTTATAATATGGTGTTATTTCAATTTGATTTTCTTTATTTCCAAAACTTCTGTAATCTTTCATTACCGTGCCAACACCGCCACCTTTAGACCAAGGGTCGGATTCAGCGCCTATAAAAATTACCTGCTCCTTGTTTCTTTGAACAGTTGAATTGCCAAAGCTAATACTTTTTGAAGCCGTCATCTGAGATGCAGCATTTACTGATGACTTTGGCATAGATTTTGAACGAATTGGACTTTGTCCGATTGAATAAATTTTCATAACTCACCTTAACAACACTTAACAGATTTAACATTAACATAAAACATGTAAAAAAAACAAGTTGATATTTTTTTAGCAATTTTTATATTAAGTTTTGTAAAAAAATCGGCGAATAAGTGCTGATATTACACTTTTTCACCGATTATTATTAAATATTTACTACATTAAATTAATAGCTTTGTGCTTTTCTATTATTGTATTTACAAGAGCATCAAGCTCATCATAACCTTCTTTTTTAAGTTTACCTTTTATAACAACGGGAGTTATAAATTCAGGCTTAATTGACGTAAACAAAGATGCTATTGTTTCAACAAGCTTACCGCCCCAACCATAAGAACCTATGACAGAAGCAAATTTAGCTTTTGGTTTAAGAGCATTTGCCAAAATACAAGCATTAATTGCCATTGGATGCGGACCTGCAAGAACCATTGAAGCCCCCACTATAATCGTTGCAGCATCAACAAGTTCTACGGCTAAATCACCTAAATCATCTCTTACGATGTCATGGGTATATACACTAATGCCTGCTTTTTCTAAACCGTTTTTGACGTATTGAACCATTTCTTCGGTTGAACCATACATTGAAACATAAGGAATTAAAACAAGGTTTTTTGGTTTGTCATTGGTCCAGTCTTTATAGGCATCAAGAATAAATTTTGGTTCTTTATAAATCGGACCATGACTTGGAAGTATGTAATCGGGCTTAATTTCATCTATCATTGTAAGATATTTTTTGCACATTAATCTAAATGGCATCATAATTTCAGCATAATATCTTTTTGCCATTGAATAAAGCAAATCATCATTTTTAGAGTATAAATCTTCAAAAGGAAGATGGGCGCCAAGAAAATCGCAAGTAAAGAGCATATTATCTTCTTTTAAATATGTAAACATGGTATCAGGCCAGTGTACACCCGGAGCAAGAATGAATTTAAGAGTTTTATCGCCCAAAGAAAGTTCTTCATCATTTTGAATTGTTTGAATTTTTTCATCGGGAATAAGAAGCATTTCTTTAAGATTACCCTTGCACTTTTCATTTGTAATAACTATGGCATTAGGAAATTTTTCAAGAAGCATTGGAATGGAGCCTGAATGGTCTTGTTCGCCATGGTTTGCAATAATATAATCAACATTTTCTATGCCGTTTGTTTCGAAATTTTTAATGTATAAATCTGAAAAAGGCGGATACATTGTATCAATTATTGCAACTTTTTTTGAACCTTTTATTAAATATGAATTATACGTTGTTCCATGCTCAAGAGGAATTAATTCGTCAAAAATAACTCTGTCAGCATCATTTAAACCTGTGTAAAACACATTATTTTTAATTTCTTTAAAAAGCATAGTAAATTTCTCCTAATCGTATATGTAAAATTCTAACATAAAGACAGAAAAAAACCCGCTTAGTTATGCGGGTTTTAAGTTTGCCCTGGGCCGGACTTGAACCGGCACGAGGGTATTAGCCTCATTGGATTTTAAGTCCAACGTGTCTACCGATTTCACCACCAGGGCGGACACAAATATATTTTAATATATCAATTTCAAATAGCAAGAACTTATTTTGAAGCTTCGATAACTTTGTTTAATTCTTCAACCATAACTTCAGGATCAATACCATGAACCTTAGCACCTGCTTCAAGGTTTTCAAATCTTGCAGCTGCGCAGCCAATGCAACCTAAACCAAATTTTTGAAATACTTCTAAGGTTTCAGGGTGCTCTTGCACAACGTCAATTATGCTCATTTCTTTTGTAACTTTACCCATTATTTTTGCCTTTTTTAATCTAGTCATTAAGTATTATACTATGAAAAAAATAAAATCAAAAAATTGTTTTAAAAAATTTGAACCGATAGGAATGGCGGGAATTAATAAAGCCTTTAGACAAGACTATGTTACATTTTATCCCATAAAAGAAACTTTTATTGGTCGGATTCAAAATTTTTATCAATTAATTTTGCAAAATCTGAAGGTTTTATATCCTTGATAAAATTTTTAAATTCCTGAGCTTCTTCTTCATCCTTTGATGAATCGGTTGTAATTGCGCCATCTGCCATGACAAGTTCTGATACAAGAATTGGAACATTGGCACGAATAGCTATAGCTATTGCATCAGAGGGTCTTGAATCTATTGAAATTTCATTGCCTTCTTTATCTGTTAAAAAGATTGTTGAAAAATATGTTTGCTCATCTACATCATTAATTTCAACTTTTGTAATTTCTGCACCCAGAGAACTTGCGAAGCTTAAAAATAAATCATGAGTGAGAGGTCTTGTTGAAGGAATGTTTTCTATTTTTCTTATAATAGAGCTTGCTTCGGCAGAGCCAATCCATATCGGAAGCGCACGTCTGTTTTCATAATCATTTAATACAATAATGGGTGAGCCTGTTCTTGTGTCGAGTGCTATACCCATAACTTTCATTTGAATCATATAAAACTCCTTATTATGAGGTATTATACATCAAAATTATATTAAAAAACCCGCCATATTAATGACGGGTTGTTTTTTATTTAAAGTAAATTACCAAATCCAATCAACAAATGAATTCCAACCATTGGAAATTGCATTACCGATACTGCCAAAGAAACCGCCTATTGCATTTATAGCACCTCTGATTACTCCCGGTTTGTCTTCTTTGATAGGTTCAACTCCTAAAGCTGATATTGCTTCATCTCTTGAACAACCGATAGATTCCATTAATGCGGCAATTTTTGCTTCATCTTCTTCCGTATATTGTTCAGGAGGTGTTAAGAGTTCATCCGGAATATTGTATCCTAATTCTTGAAGATAATCTATTGCTTCTTCGTATGTAAAGCCATTTTGCAACATATTATAAATTTTTGCTGAAACATCGTTTGCATCATCAATGGGTTCAACTTGTTCACCTAATTTATTAATTGCTTCTTCTCTTGTCATGCCGTAGGTGTCAATCATTAGTTGAATTTTGTGTTCATCTTCAATATTATATATACCGAGTTTCTTTTGTTCTGCATCGGTTACGGTATAACCTTCGTTAAGTGTTGCATTTAGGGCTTCTTCAGCTGTTTCGTATATACCTGCATCAACTAATTCTTGAAGCTCTGCTGCGGAAATTTCAATAGGATTACCGTCTTCATCTACTTTAAGCGTTGTTGTAGTACCGTCAGAATTGGTGATTGTTGTTGTATTTTCACCGCCATTAGGGTTAACGACAACATAACCGTTACCGTATGGGTATTTTTGCATATTATTATTAGTGGTTGAGGAAGATGAGTTTGAAGAATCGAAAGAGTTTGCTATGTCAGAAGCTGACATTGAGCTATTTTGTGAGGTTGTAGGGCGTGTGTTTACAATTCCGACACCGCCGTCTGAAAAGTCAAAAATAGTTCCTGTGCCTTGATCATACCATTGTTGAGTATATAAGCTGTCATCGGCCAATTTTTGTAATGTCACATAGCCTGTATCTGAATCTTGCAGTGCATAATATCCTGCTTGATTATAGATAGATGTTGGTGCCATTGCAACGCCTGTTACAGATGAATTACCTGCTTGTATTCCTGCGAATCTGCCTTGAAATTCTGCAAGCTCTGTTGCTTTGCTGGTGTCAAACATTGTGTAGCTCATTTTTAACTCTCTTTCCTCTATAATTCTCTAATTTAATTATCAAGTTCTGCAATTTGTGCAGCTGACATATTTCCCGTTAAATTACTTAAATCAAATACGCTTTTATCATCCTTAAATTCAAAAACCTGTTTTGTGCTTTGATCGTACCATTCACCGCTATAAAGGCTTTCTGTTCCCAATTTTTTAAGGGAGATATTGCCCGTATCGGAATCTTGAAGTGCATAATATCCTGCCTGATTAAAAACAGAAGTTGGTGCTTGTGCAACACCTATATATGCTGCGTTTCCTGCAAGTGTTCCTGAAAATGTTCCTTGAAATTTTGCAAGTTCATTTGCTTGTGACGGGTCAAAAAATGTAAAGCTCATTTTATATCCTCTCGGTGTTTTCTCTTACTTAAATAAAAAAATTTTATTTATAAAAATTGCTAAAAAATAATTAATTAATATATAAGTTGTATATATATCGGGCTTTTTGGGTTGTTACAAAACTTAATATATGTTTGTGGTAGCATCTTAATATGCTTAAAGGACCATTTTTAGACAGAAATTTTATTGGCGCAAATGACGATATAAAGTCATCTGATATTGTCATGCTTGGCATGCCCTACGATTGTACATGCTCAAATCGCCCCGGCACTCGCTTTGCTCCACAACTGATAAGGGTGGAATCTGTAGGTATAGAAACCTATTCTCCCTATTTTGATAAAGATATATCAGATATTAATTTTTACGATGCCGGAGATCTTGAATTTCCTTTCGGAAATGCTGAAAAAGCGCTAAAAATTGTAAAAGATAACACCGATTGCATTTATTCAAATAAAAAGAAAATTTTAGGCATTGGCGGTGAGCATTTAATGACATTGGGTGAAATTCAAGCAATTCAGAAATATTATAAAAACCTTGCGGTAATTCAATTTGATGCTCATACTGATTTAAGAAAAGAATATTTAGGCGAAGAATTAACTCATTCCGGTGTGATGTATAGAATAGCAAAATTAATAGGTTATGAAAACATTGCTCAAATTGGTATTCGTTCAGGCGAAAGGGAAGAATTTAGAATAATGCAAAAATATT
Organism: Candidatus Gastranaerophilales bacterium; assembly: GCA_944325175.1. GTDB lineage: Bacteria > Cyanobacteriota > Vampirovibrionia > Gastranaerophilales > Gastranaerophilaceae > Galligastranaerophilus_A. Next base: position 13,218 of record CALUYZ010000013.1, read on the forward strand.
CTACTCAAAAATTCTCTCCTGCCGAGCTAAATATTTTTAAAGATAAAGATATATTTATAACAATCGACCTTGATGTTTTAGACCCCTCTTTAATGTCTGGTGTTGGAACCCCTGAGGCCGGCGGTTTTACATATTTAGAATTAATTGAATGGCTTAAATATCTAAAAGATTTCAGGATTGTTGGCATAGATATTATGGAACTTGCACCTGATATAGATACAACAAAAACATCAACGGCTACTGCTTGTAAATTAATCAGAGAATGTCTAACTTTGCTCTAGTTTTTTCAAGTTCAAAAAGAAATTCATCTTTTTTACCATTGTTTTCTATTACATAGGTACATTTTGGAATTTTAATTTTTTCATCAAGTTGAGCATTAATTTTGTGTTTTGCAAATTGTGCGTCAACTTTATCACGTTCAATAATTCTTTGAAGCCTTATTTCTTTTTTTGATGATATTAAAATTATTATGTCAAAAAATTTGTCAAACCCTGATTCAAAAAGCGTTGGCGCAGCAACAAAAACCATTTTTTCGTTTTTATTGTTATCAAAAAAATCGAACATTATTTTTTTGATTTTTGGCAATAATATTTGTTCCAGTTCTTTTAGTTTATCTTTGTTTGTAAAAACTATTTTTGATATTTCTTTTTTGTTTGATGTTTTAAATGAATTAAATAATTCTTTTCTGCAATCATTGTCTTCATACAAAGAAGATGTAACAAAATCAAGGCATAAAGTTTTAAAACCCAAGCTTTTAAAATAATTTTCCGCTATGGATTTTCCCGAAGCAATATTTCCTGTTATTGCAATTTTCTTCATAAATTAACAATACTATAAATAGGTAGTATAATTCAATTATGCAAAATGAAATTATAAACAAGCCATCTTTAAATTATTCAATAAAGGCTAAAAAAAATAAGGGCGACAATATTATTGACGTATTGCTTGCCTCACGAGGAATTACAAATAAAGAGGAATTTTTAAATCCTCTGTCAATAGAGCTTTTGGACCCATATTATTTTCAAGATATGAAAAAAGCCGTTGATATAATCAAAAACGCCATATTTAATAAAGAAAAAATTCTTATATGGGGTGATTTTGACTGTGATGGCGTAACAAGCACTTCAATTCTATATAAAACACTAAAAGCGCTTGAGGCCGATTTTACATATTTTATTCCGGACAGAATGACCTTAGGGCATGGAATTAATTTAAAAGAATTACTTTTACAAAAATCAAAAAACAATATAAAAGTTTTGATAACTGTTGATTGCGGCATATCAAACGTAAAAGAAATTGAACTTATAAAAAATTTGTCTGTTAAAACAATTATTACAGACCACCACGAACCGCCTAAAATTCTGCCAAATGCAGATTGTATTTTAAACCCTATAGCAAATAATGCACTTAAACCCGATTTAAAAGTTTCTGAAATAGAAAAGTTTTCGCCCATGTCAGGTGCAGGTGTTGCCCTAAAACTTGCTTATGCTCTTTTAGATGAATTTACAGACGAAGATAATGATTTTAAAACTTTAAAAAATGAACTTGTTGCTCTTTCTGCCGTCGGTACAATAGCCGATGTAGTTCCTATTATAGGCGAAAACAGAACGATAGCTGCTTATGGTCTAAATGCAATTAATAATGGCTCTTGTGTGGGTATACAAAAACTTTTTAAGGGACAAAATAAAACAGATATAATTAAAAGCGAAGATATTGCTTTTATACTTGCCCCAAGAATTAATGCCGCAGGCAGATTGGATGTTCCTGAAACTGCCTTTAGACTTTTAGTTGATGAAAGCACTTTAGCATTAGATGTCACGATTGAAAAGCTAAACAGTTTAAATTCAATAAGGCAAAATTTATGCGAAAAAACCTATAATGAAGCAATAGCAATGCTTTCATGCCCAAAAGACTGTATTGTTTTATATAATAAAGACTGGCATGTGGGAATTATCGGCATCGTTGCTTCAAAATTAGTTGAAAAATTTAATCTGCCTGTATTTTTAATGACATCCGACGACAAAAATTGCTACAGATGTTCAATCAGAGGTGTTGAATCCGTTGATATTACAAAAGTATTACAATCTCTATCGGATATTCTTCTTGGTTTTGGCGGACACTCTTTAGCGGGCGGTTTCAGCGCAGATATGGAAAAAGTTTCTTTTGAACTGCTTAAAACAAGAATAACAGATTCTGTTGTAAATTTTAGAGATGATTCAAAAGTTCAAAATCACATTAATATTGATTTAGAGCTTGATGCATCAGATGTAACCTTTGAATTGTTAAAAGAATTAGATAAGCTTGAACCATACGGCGCTTGCAATGAAAAACCTTTATTTCTTTTTAGAAATGCAAAACTATTGCGCTCAAGGTCTATCGGAAAAGAACAAAACCATATAGCTTACAATGTAATTAAAGATGATATTGAATTTAGCTGCATATATTGGAAGCGTCCTGTTTTAGGGTTTAATCCCGATGAATTTATGGACATTGTTTTTAGACCCGCAATTAACAATTTTTTTGACAATGAACATTTGCAGCTTATAACAGAGTGCATTTTAAATGATAAATTGTCTGATAGTTTTTCATCTAAAATTAAAATTTTTGACCACAGGCAAAAAACAGGCATTTTAGATAAAATTGACGAATACATCAAAAACAAAAACGGTGAAGTGAAAGTTTGGGCTACAACGGTTGCAACAAAAAAATTGCTTGAAAAATATAAAAATATCAAAGAAAATATACTTTCGGATTATTCCATAAGAACCAAAAGTGTTATGATTTTTGATTTTCCGCCCAATATGGAAACATTTGATGAAATTATAAAAAATTTATCACCAATTTGTATGCATTTTATGAACACGGAATACTCAAAAAACCCTGATGATGTTATAAAAACAATAATTGGTATGGTGAAATTTGCATCTAATAATAAAAATGGCGAAATTGAAATTAAAACTATAGCAGATTATACAGGTCTTGATGAGGTTTGTGTTCAAACTGCGCTTGAATTGTTGGAGAAAACCGAATCAATAAGAATTGATGATATAAATAAATTCAAATTTATAAAAGCGCCATCCATTGAAAAGCTTCATAAAGATTCAGGCTTTGAAATTTTTTATGATGAATTTAAGCGTGTCTTTAGCTTTAAAGATTATCTTAAATCAGCTGAAACAGACACGCTTGAAAAAATTGTTAATCAAATGGTTTAGTTGCTTGTATTTGACACATTTACATTGTTTTGAATTAAGCTTTTTGATTTTTCAACGCTTTTCATTTTACTTTTTAGTTGGTTATATTGCTTTTTATAGGCGTTATATTCATCTTTTTTTGCTTCGTAAGCGGTTTTAGATTGAGCCATTAAAGCACTGATAGCCGCCATTTGTTCCCTTATTTCAACCTGTGCATTATCAAGGTTATTAATTGCATTTAAAAAATTTTGGTTCGAAACGGAATTACTTGAGGAATTAGGCGTGGTTTTTACACTTGCTTGAGCCTCGGATGATTTTACAACAGGCACGCTATCATAGCTTAAAGGCTGCAAATTAAGCTGTTGTGTGTCGCTATTTGTAAATACTGCATCTTCAGCAAAGGAAGGTGTTGCACAAAATGCTAAAATTAATGCAAAAGGCAAAATATTTTTAAACATATATTCTTCTCCCAAAAATAATCTATAAAATATTTTACCTATTTGAGATATTTTGTGTCAATTTTAATTTGAAATATCATCTATCCATATTGCATTAACAGGGCAAATTAAAGCTGCATCAATGCAATCTTGTTCATTTCCTTTTATATATTTTGAATTAACTTTTGCTAAATTTGTATCTACACTAAATATTTTTGGATTTATTGCCTCGCATGCTCCGCAGTTTACACATTCATCGGTAATTATTATATGCATTTTAATATTCCTTTTTTTATATTTAAAATAAAGGAATTAGAACTTAATTAAATTAGATAAAAGTATTATTTTCTAAACAAAACCCTCATGCCGGCTTTAAAATAATTATAAAATTCTTTTATGGAACGAATTTTAAACAACATCATAAGCATATATTTCGGTCTGACGTAATAATTTCGAACCGCATTTTTGTGCAGCTCAAAAACTTCGTCTTTTGATAAATAATGTGTATTTACAGTCGGATAATAATATGGCTTATCAAAATTAAGCTCCCCTAAGTTGTTTTCTTTTACATAATCATAAAACCTCGTTCCGACAAGCGCTGTAGCTGTATAAAAGCTGACATATTCCGTATTTAATTTTTTTGCAAACTCCATGGTCTCTAAAAACGTTTCCAAAGACTCCCAAGGAAGACCTACAACAAAATAACCGTAAACTTTTATGCCATTTTTCTTAAATAATTTAACAGTATTTACTATTTGCTCTTTTGTAATTTTTTTTCCGATATTATCAAGAATTTGTTGATTGCCGCTTTCAATACCTATTGAAACAAGGCTGCAACCGGCTTTTTTCATAAGTTTAACGGTTTCAATATCAGCAGAATCCGCCCTTGTATTAGTTGAAAAAGTTATTTTTAATTTTGAATCAATAATTTCTCTGCACAAATCTTGAACCCATTTATGGTCAAAATTAAACAAATCGGACCAAAATATGAAATTTTTTATACCATATTTTTCATAACATTCTTTAATCTCGCCAACAATATTTTTAGGGCTTCTTGTTCTTACTTTGCTGCCTGAAGTTGGCGTTGCCAAACAAAAGAAACAATGATAAGGGCAACCTCTTGAAACTTTAATTACTGCCTGAACTTCGCCCGTATCAGGTCTTTTGTATATTGAATTATCAATTAAATCACGAGAAGGATAGGGAATTAAATCTAAATTTTCAATAAAGGGTCTGTCTTCGTTTCTTGAAATAGTTCCTTTAGTTCTATATGTTATACCTTTAATTTCTTGCAAAGGGAGCTTTTTTAAAATATCCAAAAGTGTAAATTCAGCCTCGCCTCTGATAACTATGTCAAGTTCTTTATATTCTTCAAGTGTTTTTATATCAAACAGCTTGAAATGAGCGCCTTTTGCAATAATTTTAATATTGGGAAGAATTTCTTTAGCGGGTGCCAGAACTGACAAATCTTTTTCAAGAGTTGTTGAAGCAACATTTATTATTAAATAATCAGGCTTAATTTCAATTAAATCTTGTTTAAAATTTTCAATAGTTTGAGAATTAAGGCTATAATCTTTTACAACAGGTTCAAGCCCCGCCATTCTTGAAATTGAGGCAAGATAAAGTAAATCGCTTGGCGGAAGCGGAGGAATAACAACCAAATCATCAGTCGGCTGTTGACATCTGTCTTCCCTGTTCATAACAGGCGATGGAGGATATATTAAAAAAACTTTATCTGTCATTTATGTAACCTTTTATTCTTTTATTTAAAATTTTTCTTACCGCTTTTAATAAGGTTCTTCCCTTAAATAACGAGAAAAATGCGGCAATTTTTGCATCTTTACCTATTGTATAAGAAAATTTAGGATTTTTGGAATATAAAATTTTATATATTAAATCTGAAACTTTATCGGGATGAATACCCTTATTGGCATTTTTTCTTGCATTATTTATAAGAAATTTGCCTGCATTTTCATACTCGCCTTTAAATGCAGAAAAATTATCCTTATTTTCATCTATGCAATATTTCCAAAATTTTGTAGAAACAACCCCCGGTTTTATTGATACAGTTTTAATTCCCGTTTCTATTTCATAACAGGCAAGAAGAATATCAGAAGATGCTTTAGAAATTGAATATGGCGCCAAAAAAGGAAAAATTCCAAAACCGGACATAGATGAAATGTTGATTACTAAGCCATTTTTTCTAATTTTATTTTTGATTTTTTTTAAAATATTCAAAAGAGAAAATGTTGAAACATTTAATTGTCGTAAAAGCTCATCTTCAGATAAAAATTCAACGGGAGAAACAATCGCTAAACCCTGAAAACAAATAACGGCATCAAAAAGAACATTATCGAGATTTGAAAAAAAATTTTCAATACTTTTAGAATCGGAAACATCAAGCGAAAATTTGTGCAGATTAGGTAAATCAAGACTTAATATATTTCTTGAACCGGCATAAATTTCAACGTTATCATCAGAAAGTTTTTTTATAAGCTTTTGCGCCATATCTGATGTTGCAGCTATAATTAAAACATTTTTTAAATTCTTGCTCATAAAAATAAATTACATAAACTAAAATATAAAGGAAAGTTTTTAACAATTTGACACATAAATAAGGTTTATATATCATCTTTAATTATGTATGAAAATTTAGATATAATAACTATTGGCGAAAGTTTAATTGAATTTTCAACTGATAAACCTTTATCATACGCTGATACTTTTACTAAATTCTATGGCGGCGACACCCTTGCAGTTGCAATTTCTGCGCTTAGAAGCGGTTCAAAAGTAGGCTATATTACAAAAGTTAAAAATGATGGTTTTGGTGAATATCTTCTTGATGCATGGCAATCGGAAGGTTTGGATTCAGGACAGGTTAAATTTGCCGATTTTCAAAACGGGATATATTTTACAGGTCAAAAAAACAATAAAGTAGAAATGCAATTTTACAGAAAAAAAACCGCTGCCTCAACACTTTGCATTGATGATATAGATTTTGAATATATAAAATCAGCTAAGTTTATTTTTGCTACAGGCTTTGTGCAATCGCTTTCATTATCTTGCAGAGAAACAGTCAGAGAAGTGTTTAAATTTGCTTTTGAAAACGGTATAAATGTCGGATATTATCCAAACTTCAGGCACACAAATCTAATGCGAGATGAAGCCGTTGAAATGTTTGATGAAATTAAAGATTACATTTCTCATATATTCATCAATACAAAAGATGATTTAATATTTGAAACAGACAGTCCCGATAATTTGATTAAAAAGCTTGCTGATTCTCAAATTGAAAATGCTCTGATTATTAAAAATAATGTCGGAATTTGGGCATTAGACGGAACAGAAACATCTTTTCTTGAATTAATGAATTTTGAGCCGAAAGACTTAACCGGTTATACATCAGCAATAATCGGCGCTTATATTAGCGAAAGATTAAAAGGTGATTCAAGATTGGAAGCTATGAAATATGCAAATATTTTAGGCTACCTGCAAGCGTCTAAGACAGGCGCAATAAGGTCTATTCCCAAACGTGAAAAGGTTATGGAAGTTATGGGTCAAAACTTATGAAAAACAAAAAGAAAAAAGTTCTCATTTCAGGATATATAGGCTTTCAAAACTTTGGCGATGATGTACTTTTGGCAGTTTTAACCAAACATCTTAAAGAAAAAGGATGCGATATAACAGCATTTTCAGCCAATCCAAAAGAAACCGAAGCAAACTATAAAATAAAAGCAAAATATTATAAAAATCCTTTTGCTATTCTAAAATCAATTTTAAGAACCGATGTTTTAATTTCAGGCGGCGGAAACTTGCTTCAAAACGAAACAAGTGTTTTTAGCCTTTTTTATTATGCCTTTATAATAATTTTTGCAAAACTTTGCTTTAAAAAAGTTATTATATTTTCTCAAGGCATTGGTCCCATTTCAGGAATGTTTTCCACCTTAATAGCAAGAATTGCTTTTTCTCTTGCTAATTTAATAACGGTTAGGGATGTATATTCTCAAAGGGTTTTATCTAAATGGGGAATAAGTTCAAAGTTTTCTTACGACGCATGCTGGAATTTCGACACTCCGCAATATAACCCTCAAAATGTTGTGGGTCTGCAAGTGCGTGACTATGACAATTTGCACATTGATTTTTATAAATTTCTTGCAAAATACGTTGATATGTTCTATTCGGAATTTGAGATAAGAATTTATTCGCTCCAAAATTCTAATGATGCAAAAGCTTGCTACGAGCTTGAAAGAACCCTAAAACAGCGCAATATGAACATCAAAACAAAAGTAATTTTATACAAAAATGCCAATCAAATTGCAGAAGAATTTTCAAAACTTAAATATTTGATTGCAATGCGTTTACATGCTAATATATTAGGGCTAAAATTAGGAGTTAAGATTGTTCCTGCTATTTACAGCATAAAGGTTAAAAATTTTGCAGAAGAATTTGGCTTGAATTATCTTGATGCATCCAAAGAAAACGACTTCCACTCCGTATTATACGATTTATCCATGCACGAACAAGATAATCCGAAAATTAAAAATGCAAGAGAAAGAAAATACGAGTGGAACTATATTGACAGCATTATTACAAATTAAAAGGAAAAAAATATGATTATTCCAAGTATAGATTTAATGGACGGTAAAGCAGTACAACTAAAACAAGGAAAGGAAAAAGTTCTTGAAAGAGAAGATGTCCTTGAGCTTGCAAAATATTATGCCAGATTTGGCGAGCTTGCCGTTATAGACTTAGATGCTGCCATGAATAAAGGAAAGGATAATGAAGAATTAATCGCTAAAATATGCAAAATTGCAAAATGCAGAGTAGGCGGCGGCATAAGAACTGTTGAAAAAGCAAAGCGCATGATTGCAAATGGTGCTGATAAAATAATCATAGGAACAGCAGCAGATGAAAACTTTTTATCAAAACTCCCCAAAGACAGAGTAATGGTTGCAATAGATTCAAGAAACGGAAAAATAACCGTTGACGGTTGGCAAACAGACACAGAATTTTCAACCGCTTCTTATGTTCAAAGATTTAGTAACTTCTGCTCGGGCTTTTTGTACACAATAGTTGAAAAAGAAGGCATGATGCAAGGCACAAACCTTGAAGCATACAAGGAAATAAGAAAACATACTTCTCTTCCCATTGTTGCAGCAGGTGGAATTTCAACACTGGATGAAATTAAAGAGCTTGAAAAAATGAATATTTCAGCTCAGCTCGGAATGTCAATTTATACAGGCAAAATTAATCTGGAAGATGCTTTTGTTGCTTGTCTTAATTTTGATAAATATGCAGACAAATTAATCCCGACAGTTGTTCAAGATATTCACACAAAACAAGTTCTTATGCTTGCATATTCTAACGAAGAATCAGTCAGAAAGTCTTTAACAACAGGTAAGGCAACCTATTACAGCCGTTCAAGAAAAGAACTTTGGACAAAAGGTTTAACTTCCGGAAACACACAAGAGTTAATCAGTGCAAAATTTGATTGCGACGGCGACAGTATACTTTTTTATGTCGACCAAAAAGGCAATGCTTGCCATTTAAACAGATATACTTGCTTTGAAGACAAAGATTTCACACTTTGGGAATTATATAAAGTAATAAAAGACAGGTTTGAAAAAATGCCTGAAAATTCCTATACAACAAAGTTATTCAAAAACGACTTCTATTTAAAAAGAAAAATAATGGAAGAAGCATTTGAAACCGTCAATTTTGAAGAAGGCGACGGTCTTTCTTGGGAAGTAGCAGACCTTATGTACCACACAATGGTATTTATGGTTAAAAATGATATAACTCCCAAAGATATTATTAATAACTTGGCTTCAAGGGCAAAATAATGAGAATAATTACAGTAAACGATTTAAAAGAAAATCTTGAAATTCATAATGAATTTTACAAAACAATCGAATATGAAAATAATCAAGATATTGATTATATAATTAACGACGTCAAATCTCGCGGAGATGTTGCATTAATTGAAATTTCAAACAAATTTAATGACGGAAATTTCGAAACTTCAGATGATTTTTTAGTAAGCAAGGAAGAAATAGCTGAAGCATACAAAGCTGTTGATAAAGAATTTATCGAGCAAGTAAAAATTGCCAAAAAAAATATTGAAGAATTTGCAAAAAAACAGCTTGAATCAGTAAATGCCTTTTCAGTCAAGAAAAAAGCATCCGAACTCGGACAAAAACTCGTACCATTAAACAGAATTCTTGCATACGTTCCTGGCGGTAATTATCCGCTGCCTTCATCTTGCATTATGACAACCGTTCCGGCTAAAGTGGCAGGCGTTAAAGAGGTTGTACTAACATCTCCCAGAATTAAGCCGGAAACCATAGTTGCAGCTGATATTGCAGGTGCAGATAAAATTTATAAACTTGGCGGTGCGCAAGCAATAAGCGCATTTGCATACGGCACAAATTCAATAAAACCTGTTGATAAAATAGTAGGGCCAGGCAACCGTTATGTTACTTATGCAAAAAAAGCGGTATACGGCAAAGTAGACATTGACTTTTTAGCAGGTCCTTCAGAAGTTTTAATCATTGCAGATGATAAGGCTGACCCCATTCTTGTTGCTGCCGATATGTTGGCACAATGCGAACATGACAAGGATGCCAGAGCATATTTAATTTGCAATTCAAAAGATTTTGCAGACAAGGTTAAAGATATTGCCCACGGCATTTTAGGCGGGCTTAAAACTTCTGATATTGCAAAAGTTTCATTTATGAATTCATTTGCAGTTGTTGACCCGGGGCTTTTTATGGCATCAGAAATTTCAAACAAAAGGGCGCCTGAACATCTTGAACTTGTTGTAGAAAATGAAAATAAATTTTTAGATAAACTTACTAACTATGGTTCTTTATTCATAGGCAGTTGGTGTGCAGAAGTTTTTGGCGACTATGTTTCAGGCACAAACCATGTGCTTCCTACTAATTCTGCCGCTAAATATACAGGCGGGCTTTCCGTATTTGATTTTATTAAAATTTTAACCTATCAAAAAATTGGCGAAAATTATGCAAGAGAACTTGCCAAAACTGCCTCATATATTGCAGATAAAGAGGGTTTAATGGCACATAAAGCTGCGTCTGATTTCAGATTAAACAAAAAAAAGCCCAAACTTTTTGATAGAATTTTATCAAAACAAAACAGAACACAGATTTTGGCTAAATTGGTTACTTTATATTTTCAATTTAAGCGTCATTTCTATTATTGTAAAAATATTAACTATCCGAAAGAAAAATGCATTTTTGCACTCTGGCATGCTCACCAATGCGGCTTATACGCCCTCAATGAAAGAGAAAAAACAACCGTAATGATTTCAAATTCCAATGACGGCGAAATAATTGCTCAAGCAGGCGCTGCCATGGGGTTAAATGTAGTTAGAGGCTCTCACAACAGAAAAGGGGCTGCAGCTACAATAGAAATGATAAATGCTATTAAAGCAGGCAATAATGGCGCCATTACAATAGATGGTCCTCGTGGTCCTAAACATAAAGTAAAAAAAGGTATCATAGAAGTTGCCAGACTGACAGGAGTTCCTATTGTTCCTATGAGCTGGTATTCGCCCTCTCCATTTTTCTTAAAATTTAACACTTGGGATGAGTTTTGCTTCCCTCTAAATTGTATCAAAATGAAAGCAATTTATGGCGATCCTATCTATGTTCCTTATAATGCAACAGATGAAGAACTTGAACAATACAGACAAAAAGTGGAAGATGAACTAAAGAATTTATATGCTAATTTAACTGCAAACTTTAAAAGCCTGTAGATTTTACTTTTTTCATTATTTGTTATAAAATCAACTTTACCAGATATAGGTTATTATGAAGTTAAGCAGTATTAATTCAGTATATTCACTTTCTATAAACAGAGCAAAACAAGCTTCTTTGCAAAAAACTGTACAAAAAAGTGCAGTACCAAATAAGAAGAAAAAATTTGCACGTGGAATAACTATTGCAGCAAGCACGATTTCTCTTGTCGCCCTTTTTGCTCTTCTTTTAAAACCCGATAAAACATCACAGAAAATAAAAGAAGCCATTGGTTATATCAAAAAAGATTCTAAAGAAGTTATAGACAAAAGTAAAAGCCTTTTTGAAGAAGTTGAAGACTTACTTAATAGAAAAACAAATGATACATTTGAAAATGCTGAAATTCCTGCTTCCATAATAAATCCAAGGTTTTCAACAATTAACGATAAATTTAAGCAATATCATTTATTATCTTATCTGAAACCTGACAATTCGAAAATAGATGTCATGATGGATGAAACATTAAAAATAAAATATATTAAAAGCAAGGCTCCGCAAAATGTTTTTTTTGAATCCTTTTTATTCGATGATAACACCATAAGTTCATGTGGCAGACATTACACAAAAACTGGCATGCCGGACAACAGAAGCGACAATTTTTTATTTAAAAACGGAATATTAGCCACTTTTAAAAAAGGTTTCAAAAAAGATAACGATAATAATATATCCCCTGAAAAATTATATCTTTTTAACAAAAAAGGCATTTGTACTTACCACACAATAACTCCAATGGCGCCTAATGGCAAACCTTGCGAAGCACAAAGTTTTAGAAGAACAATTTTTGGCAACTACAAAGATACAACCTTTAATGAAGCTGTAGAATTCAACAATGATTATTTTCAAGATACAGTAACTATACTTACTAATTATATGTTGGATTTTCTATCATAAAAATGCTGCCCCTATAGAGCAGCATTTTTGGATTTATATTATTCTTTTATGCAAAATTTCTTCTATCTTTTATTTTATTAACCGACTCAATAAATTCATCAGCATCCATAGTTTCTTTTTCTAAAAGTTCATGAGAAAGTGCATCTAATATATCTCTGTTATTGGAAAGTAGCTCTAAAACCTTGCTGTATTGCTTATCAACTATAGATTTAACTTCTTCATCAATTTCAAAGGCAACTTGCTCTGAGTAATCTCTTTGGTGCCCAAAATCTCTGCCCATAAAAATATGTTCTTGAGATTTGCCATAGGTTAAATTGAAAAATATCATATATGCTTTGGGATTATATTTAGCAATATTAGGAAATATTAAAAATTGCTTCATTTTTAAAAGAAATTTAAAAATGAAGCAATTTAAAACAATAGCTTACGACATGCTGAATTATTACAAGCAATGCATAATAATATTAATTTGAATGAGGATCGGATTCTACATCTAAATCTGTGGTCATATCTTCATATATCTCTGTAGTCATATCTTCATATATCTCTGTAGTTGCATTGTCAGCACTTTTCCTGTCATTAAGTTTTTCAGCTGATTTAGCTACATGGCTTCCAGTCTTTGCTAACGCCAAAGAACGTAATGCATCAGCGCCCTCTTTTCCGCAAACCTCACTATCATTTCTAATTTGTTCATGTTGACTACTTTTATTGTCATCAATTTGTTTCTTATCAGAATTAAATGATACTGATTGTTGAGAATGTAAACCGAAAATTTTTGTCATTTTAAACCCTTCCATTTGATATGTATGCAACCTATATAAACTATTACGCCAATCTAAATTAGAACTTTAATAATTTTGTAATAAAGTTTACAAAAATAAACATAAAAATAAAATAGCCGAAATATTATGCAAAATTTCTTCTATCTTTTATTTTATTAACCGACTCAATAAATTCATCAGCATCCATAGTTTCTTTTTCTAAAAGTTCATGAGAAAGTGCATCTAATATATCTCTGTTATTGGAAAGTAGCTCTAAAACCTTGCTGTATTGCTTATCAACTATAGATTTAACTTCTTCATCAATTTCAAAGGCAACTTGCTCTGAGTAATCTCTTTGGTGCCCAAAATCTCTGCCCATAAAAATATGTTCTTGAGATTTGCCATAGGTTAAATTGCCGAGCTTATCACTCATACCCCATGACATGACCATTTTTCTTGCAGTTTCAGAAACCTTTTGAAGATCGGAAGATGCACCTGTTGAAACATTATCTTTACCATAAACAATTTCTTCCGCTGCACGACCGCCTAAGGTAATTGCAATTTGACATAATAGGTCATTTTTAGAGGTATGAACCCTTTCATCTTTTGGTCTTGACCAAGTAATACCCAATGCATATCCTCTTGGAATGATTGAAACTTTATGAAGCTCATTTCTTGAGTCTTCAAGAAGAACATTGATTAAAGCATGACCAACTTCATGGTATGCAGTTGTTTCTTTGTCTTCATCGGTTAAAACCTTGCTTTTCTTTTCAATGCCGGCTTCAACTCTATCGATTGATTTATCAATATCATCCATTGAAATATTTTCTTCGTTATTCCTTGCAGCCAAAAGTGCAGCTTCATTTAAAAGATTTCTTAAATCAGCACCTGTAAAACCGGAAGTTCTTTTTGCCAAAACTTTAAGATCAACAGATGGGCTTAACACTTTATTTTTGGCATGAACTTTAAGAATATCTTCTCTGCCTTTAATATCAGGCAAGCTGATATAAATTTGTCTGTCAAATCTGCCGGGTCTTAAAAGTGCCGTATCCAAAATATCGGGTCTGTTTGTTGCTGCAATTACTATTATATTTGTATTTTCGTCAAACCCGTCCATTTCAACCAATAATTGGTTTAGTGTTTGTTCACGTTCATCATGCCCGCCGCCTAAACCGGCACCCCTTTGTCTGCCCACTGCATCAATTTCATCTATAAAAATTATGCAAGGTTGATGTTTTTTTGCTTGTTCAAATAAATCACGAACACGGCTTGCACCGACACCTACAAACATTTCAACAAAATCAGAACCGGAAATAGAAAAGAAAGGAACTCCTGCTTCGCCTGCAACAGCTTTTGCCATAAGAGTTTTACCTGTCCCCGGGGCACCAACCAAAAGAACACCTTTTGGAATTTTTGCGCCCAATTTTGTATATTTTTCAGGATTTTTCAGAAAATCAACAATTTCTTCAAGCTCTTGTCTTTCTTCATCAATCCCTGCAACATCGTTAAAAGTAATTTTGACTTTAGATTCCTGAAGCATTTTTGCTCTTGATTTGCCAAAATTCATTGCGGCAGAACCGCCTTGTTGTATACCTTTTAAAATAAAAATAATCATTATGATGAAAAATACAGGAACTAAGATAGAACCGATTGTTGATAAAATTGAACCTTCCTGTGGTTTTTTGACATTAATATCAACAGAATTTTCTTCCAGCAATTTATACAAAGAATCGGTATCGCTTGGAATTGTAACTTTATATTGAACCTCAGGAGTTTTTTGAGAATTAGCCAAACTATTTAAAAATTCATTTTGAGTTTTTTGATTTGTCGTTTTTTCGGTTTCTTTTTTGTCATCACGAGGAACGGCAAATAAAGTATCTTTTGAGATTAAAACACTTGAAATCTCACCCAACTGAACCTTTTTCAAAAACTGTGAATAAGAAATTTCATCCGTTGATGTGGTTGGGCCTAAAAACGCCATACAAGCAATAATTGCAGCTATAATTGCAACTATTATATATACCCCCACTGATTGATTGTTTTTCATTAAATCCCCTCTTTAAAATAAAATATTATATTGCTATTATATCAAAAGAATAATAAAATGTTAATTATCAGATTATCCAAGGGGTCAAATGTCGGTTGCTTTTTTATCACTAGGCTCTAATATGGGCGACAGATTATCTTTAATTCAGCAAGCAGTAAATATGTTGGGCGCAGATAACAACATTCAAATTGCCGCCACAAGCTCTTTTTACGAAACAGAGCCATACGGCAAAAAAAACCAGCCATGGTTTGTAAATGCTGTTATTGCAATTAGAACGGAATTATCTCCAATAGAGCTTTTAAGAGCCTGCCAAAGCATTGAAGCAAAACTTGGCAGAAATAGAGAAAAAGAAGAGCACTGGGGGCAGCGTCCCATTGATATTGACATTTTATTCTATGATGACCTTGTTTTTTCAAATGAAATTTTAACAATTCCTCACAAGGAAGTTCATAAGCGTGCATTTGCACTTGTTCCCATGCTTGAAATTAAGCCGTCGTATCTTCATCCTGTATTAAAGAAAAACATTTTAGAGCTCCATGAAGCCCTTGAAGACCCTGAAGATGTCTTTTTATACGGAACAATTTCGGGTTCAAATATTTTATGAAAAAAATTGCAATAGTAGGCGGCGGTCCTTCAGGAGTTTTTTGCGCAATTAAAATTTTAGAAGAAGCAAAATTTCTAAACATAAAACCTGATATAACAATTTTTGATTGCAATAATATTTTATCAACGCTATTGCCTACAGGAAACGGCAGATGCAATTTAGCATATTATGAATTTGACAATATCGAGCTTGCAAAAAATTTTCCGAGAGGCGAAAAGTTTTTATATTCAGTTTTTTCTCGCTATGGCACAGCTGATACAATAAACGATTTTAGCAATCTTGGCGTTGAAACATATATTCAAGACGACCTTAGAATTTTTCCAAAAGAAAATTCCGCTGCTTTTGTTAAACAAAAAATGCTAGAGGCAATTTTTAACAAAGTGAAATTAACTCGAACTAAAATTTTAGAACCGCCAAAAGGGTTTGATGCCGTAATTATTGCAACGGGTCTTAAAAAACAGCCTGTTTTAGCGCAAAAGTATGGTCACAAAATAATTCAAATCAAACCTTCACTTTGCGGTTTAAAAATCAGAGAAAAAGAATTTTTGAAACTAAAAGGTGTAAGTTTTAATAACGTAATTTTTACGGATGTCGGGGTTTCAGGTCCTTATATTTTTAAATTAAGTTCAATTAATGCGTACAAAAATTTTCCATACGAGATAAAAATTCCTTTAATTAATCCTGAATTATTAACAGAAAAACTAAAATCAAACCCAAAAAAGCAGTTTAAAAATGTAGTTTCAAGTTTTATTCCAAATGCGCTTGCATCGGTTTTAATTAATACGGATAAACAAGCCGCCAATGTTTCAAATAAAGAAATAAAAGAGCTTGAATTTTTAACCCTGACAGCAACAGCATACGATAACAAAGGTGAAATTGTTCACACAGGCGGTGTTTCACTGAATGAAATAAATAAAAATTTTAAATCTAAAATAGCTGATAATTTATGGATAATTGGTGAAGTTTTAGATATTGACGGGTTTACGGGTGGTTTTAACCTTCAAAACTGCTGGTCAAGTGCTGCAATTTGCGCAAAAAATGTTATAGAAACGATTTATAAATGATACTTTGCCCCTTGATATGTATTTCTTTCTTTTAGAATTCTTTCAATTTTGTTTTGTGTTTCAAATTTATTTTTAACCCACAAGGGCGCAATAAGTTCATCTACAAGCCCGGTTCCTGCGGTTCTTTGAATTGAGGTATCAGAAGGAAGAATTTCTAAAAAATCGCATAAAATATTACAATATTCATCCTCACTAAGCAGTTTGAAAGGCTTTTCAAGATACATTTTATACAACGGCGCATTTTTTAAAACCGTTAAAACATGGAACTTTACCCCGTCAATTTTCAGCCTTGCAAGCTCTTTTGCCGTTTCAATCATATCATCATAGGTTTCATTGGGAAGCCCTAAAATAACATGAGCGCAAACCTCAATTCCATATTTCTTGCACAAATTATAAGAATTTAAAAAACACTCATAATCATGCCCACGATTTATTAATTTAAGCGTTTTATCGTGTATCGTTTGCAAGCCAAACTCAATAATCGGATTTTTATATGTAGAAATTAACTTAATTTTTTCTTCATCAACGCAATCAGGTCGTGTTCCAATAGAAATTCCAACAACTCTATCATCCAAAAAAGCAGCATCATAAACTTCTTTAAGTTTATATAAAGGTGCATAGGTATTAGAATATGCCTGAAAATAAGCAATAAATTTTTTTGCATGAAACCTTTTTGGAAGATTATTTATTGCAACTTGCACCTGTTCTTTAATTGATAACTTTGAAGAATGAGCACATGAAAAACTGCCTGAATCATCACAAAAAATACAGCCTTTGTCAGAAATTGTGCCATCTCTGTTTGGGCACGAAAATTCGGCATCAAGTGTAATTTTATAAACTTTGGTGCCGAACTTCTCTTGTAAATATGAGCTGAATTTATAATATCTGTCCTTAGTTTTCTGCTTCATCGGTTTGTTTTGGCGGGTATGTATAATGTTCACCGCATTTTGGGCATACTACTTCTTGTTGTTGACCTTCTTTTAATACAACAACTTCAAAAAGCTCTTTACAGCTTGAATTAGAACATCTTATCGCCCATGTTGGTCTTACAATTCTTGCCATCTTTAAATCTCCTAAAAAATATAACAGTATTTTATAATATGAATTGAAAATTGGCAATAAAGGTTTATTTTTGTTATAATTTTCATACATTAAGACATTTAGGGGAATTTAATGAAAATATTAATTTCAAATGACGATGGCATTTCTGCTATGGGCATAAAAGCTCTTATGAAGGAATTATCCAAAGAGCATAGCGTTTATGTCATAGCACCCGATAGAGAAAGAAGTGCAGCCGGTCATTCCTTAACTCTGCATACGCCAATTAGAGTTGAAGAACTTGAGCCGCAATTTGGCGCCAAAAGGGTTTGGGTTACATCAGGCACCCCCGGCGATTGCGTAAAAATAGGAATTAATGCAATTTTATCCAAAGATGAACAGCCTGATATAGTTATTTCAGGTATCAACCACGGTCCAAACCTTGGAATTGACATATTATATTCAGGAACAGTAAGCTGTGCTATGGAAGGCGCTATGCTTGGTGTGCCTTCAATGGCTGTAAGTTTAGCCAGTATGAGCATGGAGCCTTTATATTTCAATGTTACGGCAAAATTTGTAAGAACATTTTTAAAAAGAATAGAAAAAATAAACTTTCCTGAAAAAACTATTTTAAATATAAACACTCCCGCACTTGAAGAGCAAGATACAGCGGGCGTTCAAATTACAAAATTAGGCTCAAAAATGTTTACTGATGACTATGAAAAAAGAATTGACCCAAGAGGCAAAACATATTATTGGATGGCAGGTGAATTAACCACCAAACACGAAGATGACGGCACAGACATTGCAGCCGTCAGAAACAATATGGTTTCTGTTACGCCTGTTACCTATCAAATGACCCATAAAGCAATTATGGCGGATTTAGAAAGAGAATTTTGCAAAGACGGCATTTGCGACTGGTGGGGCTATGACAGCAAAAATAATTAATTAGGAAGGATGAATCATGCAAACCGAAGCAAAAAAACGTGCATATATAAGTGTTTTTGATAAAACCGGAATTGAAAATGCGGCAAAAAAACTGGTTGAACTTGGCTATGAAATAATCTCAACAGGAAATACTTATGAATATTTAAAATCTAAAGGCATTACTGCTGTTGAAAGCTCAACCGTTACAGGTTTTAGAGAGCTTTTATCAGGCAAAGTAAAATCACTTCACCCTGAAATTTTTGCACCGATATTAGCCAATGAAGATGAAATAAAAACCCTTAATTTGCCGCCAATTTCTGTTGTAATTGTTAATCTTTACCCCTTTGAACTCTATGCAGGCAAAAACACGGATATTGACACCTTAGTTAAAAATATTGACATAGGCGGAGTTGCCCTTTTAAGAGCGGGTGCTAAAAATTATCAAAATGTCATTGTTATTGCCGATAGCGAAGATTACAATACAGATTTTAAAAATATTGATATTAAGCAAAAAGAGCAGCTAGCCCTTAAAGTTTTCAAAAAAACTTCAAATTATGACAGATTGATTTTTTCTGAATTATCAAGAAATTTCGGCTTAAACGAAGAAAATAACGACGAATTTTTAAACTATTCCTTTACAAAAAAACAACATTTAAGATATGGTGAAAACCCACATCAGACAGCATCTTTATATGATTATGGTCAAAAAAAGCTTGACTATGAAATTCTAAACGGCAAAGAACTTTCATATAACAACATCGTTGATGTTACAGCTGCACTAAACATAGTTTCAGAATTTTTTGATGTCAATGCAGCTACAATTATTAAACATACAAACCCCTGTGGTGTTGCACTTGGAACCTCGCTTGAAGATGCTTGGGACAAAGCCTTGGATTGCGACCCTTTATCTGCTTTTGGCGGCATTGTTGCATTTACAAAAAAAGTTAATCTTAAATTGGCGGAAAAATTAACCTCAATGTTTTTAGAAGTTGTCGTTGCGCCCGATTTTGACTCTGATGCCCTTGATAAACTTAAAACAAAGAAAAATTTAAGAGTCATTAAATTGAATACATTATTAGAAGATTATAAGAATTTTCAAGAAAAAGAAATTAAACTGACACCTTTTGGTGCATTAATTCAAGAAACAGACAGAAAAGAACTGGACCCTGAAACCTTTAAAACGGTTACAAAAGAAAAACCAACACCGGAGATGATTGAAGATATGGTTTTTGCATATAAAGTTGCAAAACACTTAAAATCAAACGCAATAGTCATTGCAAAAGATTTAAAAACAATAGGAATTTGCGGCGGTCAAACAAGCAGAGTTGGTGCGGTTGAGATAGCTCTTATGAGGGTTGTTGATTCTGCAAAAGATGCAATTTTGGCATCTGACGGCTTTTTCCCTGCTACAGACAATATAACGGTAGCCGCACAGCACAGAATTAAAGGCATAATTCAACCGGGCGGAAGCATTAAAGATAAAGACGTCATAGAGCTTGCAGACAAATTAAATATTTGTATGGTAACAACAGGCATAAGACATTTCAAACACTAATAAAAGGTAGAAAATGAAATCAAATAAACAAGCAATTTTTGGACTTTCCATGGGGCATTTTGTTGCAGATTTATATGCTTCTGCAATAGTACCTTTGTATCCCTTAATCACACAAAAATTGGGCATAACACTAGCCAGCATAAGCTTAATTATATCAATGGGGCACTTGGTTTCTTCAATGCTGCAACCACTCTTTGGCTTTTTTGCAGATAAAATGAAGAAAAGAGCATTTATGATAAACGGGCTTATTATGGGGGCTGTTTTCATTCCATTAACAATAATTGCTCCAAACCCAATTTTATTATGTTTGTTTTTAATGCTTGGTATGTGCGGCAATGCGCTTTTCCACCCGCAAGTAACAAGTTTGGTTAAAACATTTTGCTACAATAACCCCAATGTTTCAAAATTTATGGGGCTTTTTATGGGACTTGGCACGATTGGATATTCTATAGGACCTGTCATTTCATCACATCTTGTTGACAAATTTGGCACCCACGGACTTTCTTATATAACATTTATCGGAATTTTAACCGCCATAATTTTATATTTTGAAGTGCCTAAAATTCCTATCGAAGCCGTTTCAAAGTCAAAAGAAAGCTTTATTTCGGTTATGAAAGAAATTATGAAAAACAAAGTTTGCATGAAGCTTGTATGGATTGCCATTGTAAAATCCGGAGTAAGCATAAGCTTTGGTACATACATTCCTTTTATTTTGAAAGATTTTGGCTTCAAATTAAATAGTGTTGGCTTAATAGTTACATTATTTTTCGCTTTAAGCGGCATTTCAATGATTGTAAGCAATAAATTAGAGCAAAAAATAGGGGCAGTTAATATAATTAGGCTTTCTTTTTTCACAATTTTACCTTTAGTTATTTTATTTCACTACTTAATGAAAACAAACCCGACTTTAGGGGTTATCACTTTCATAATTTCAGGCTTTTTCATATTTTTATCCGTCTCTGTAACCATTGTTGCCGCTCAAAAAATTATGTCCAACCATACAGGAGTAATTTCAGGCGTAATGCAAGGGTTTTCTTGGGGAATAGGCGCGCTTTCTTTGGCACCTCTCGGTTATATTGGCGAAAAGTTTGGAATAATTTGGATTTTGATTATTATGTCGACATTGGCACTTCTTACCGGTTTATTTAGTCTTGATAAGGCAACAAAAGCAGCTTTATCCGATAATTGTTAAGAAATATTAAGCATCTCATATTTAAAAAGTAAATTAATTTCAATAAAAATACTTTATATAAGTACAAAGGATATGGGAAATCAAATATACAGGGGGAAGAGACCATGACAATAGGTGCAAAAGACAGGATTGATATTTTACTTGTTAAAAAATATGCAACTATGAAAGTTGATAATCCAACTGTTCAGGTTTCAATGATTAGCCCCGATAAAATGTATGAAGCCATGAATGATTATGCTCAAGTTCATTTAGCAATGATTAATATGCAGCAAAATTTAAAAGAACTTTGTACAAAAGCTATCTCACAAAATATCCAATATAGAAAATCAAGAAACTTAAAGAAAAAGGTTCCGGGTGCAGTTCAAATGGCACCAAAACCAAAACTTGGAGATGAAGCACTTCAAGGCGCAGGATAAATTTGAACTAAATTTGACTTTGAGCTAAAATTTAACTTATGAAAAAAATAATTTTAGCTTCAAACTCGCCAAGAAGAAAAGAAATATTAAAACTTTCAGGAAGGAAATTTGAAATACAAACTTCAAAGTCAAGCGAACTTTTTAGCTCTAACTTTGATGAAGAAATAATTAAAAAAAACTCTCTTATAAAAGCATCCGACGTCAAAAAGGAAGGGGTAAGAAATGCTCTTATTATAGGCGCGGATACAATGGTAATCCTCGATAGTGTGTGTTTGGTTAAGCCTCAAAATGTAATTGAGGCTCTTTTTATGTTAAAAAAATTATCAGGCAAAACCCATACGGTGGTTACCTCTCACACAATTATAGATTCAGACACGAATAAAACTTTAACTGAATTATCTAAAAGTTTTGTGACTTTTAAAAAATTAAATCTGATTGAAATAGTTGAGTACATTCTAAAGAAAAAACCACTTGATAAAGCAGGCAGCTATGGTATTCAAGATTTTATCTCAAAAGATGAGGTTGATAATCCGCCAAAAAATTCCTTTATACAAAAACTGGAAGGCAGCTACTACAACGTCATGGGTCTTGATATTCAGCTTATCGGGCAAATGCTTGAAAAATTTGAAAATTAATTGCACTTTTTTATTTATGTAGTTAAATTAAATTAGCAAGAAGTAAGTTAAGAAGGGAGCTTTAGCGTGATTGAGATTTTAAAAACCCAAGACGATAAATCCCTTAAAAAATTAACTTTAAATGAGGCTGAATCAGGCTCATGGTTTAATCTTGTAAACCCAACCTTTGAAGAAATTCAAAAAGTTTCTATCATACTTGATTTAGAAGAAAACTTTTTAAGAAATTCATTGGACGCTGACGAATTATCAAGAACAGAATATGAAGACGGGAATTTATTAATCATTACCAACATCCCATTTCTTGACGATGAAAAAAACTTTGATACTTTGCCGTTAGGTATAATTTTAACCCATGAAGGCGTAATTACAGTTTGTTCAAAAGAAAATAAAATTATAAATTCTTTTAACGATGACACGTCAAAATTCTTTGATACAAGAGATAAAACCAATTTTATGCTTGCAATTTTATTCAGAACTGCAAAGTATTATTTAAGATATTTAAAAATTATAAATAAACAAACAGAAGAAATTGAAGATTCTTTAAGAAAAACAACCAACAATAAAGCATTGTTCAAATTAATTGAAGCTCAAAAATCTTTGGTATATTTCACAACAGCACTAAAAGATAACAGAGTGGTTTTGGAAAAAATTCTAAAATCCGTTAACAGCCAAAACCTTCAAGGGCTTTTAAAATTTGATGAAGATGACATTGATATGCTTGAAGATGTTATTATTGAAACAAAACAGGCAGAAGAAATGGTTGATATGCACAGAACAATTTTAGAAAGCATGATGGATGGTTTTGCTTCAATCATAAACAATAACGTCAACCAAGTTATGAAATTTTTGGCTGCAATTACAATTATTTTATCAATTCCAACCATGCTTGGCAGTTTTTGGGGCATGAATGTGCCTTTGCCTTTTGCAAACAACAGCTATGGCTTTATTTATGTAATTTTAATTTCAACCTTGTGCGCTGTCGGTGCTGCCTTTTTCTTTGGCAAAAAGGGGCTTTTGTAATTTTTTTTCGACCATTTTTTGTATGCTTTTCTTTAACTTAACACCGAAAAAGGTGCCAAGTGAAATAGCAAGAGCATTTGATAAATACCCCATAAAGCCTTTAGAATATGAATTTACAAACTTTTTATAATCAGTCTTATCTAATAAAGGTTTAGCAGCTTTTAAACCATTTAGAGAAGCAAAAAATTCTTCAAGAAGAACAGGCATTGAAGCCAAAAATGTTAATTTTCCTGCATTATTTTGAAGAAAATTAATCGGATGATTTTTATCGCGGTTTTCATCTTCAGGCAAAATTAATGAAGCAGCAGCCAAAACAAGTGCTAAATCAAATTTGATACAAGCCAGATTAGATAAAAATTTACCGCCTTTTTTTAAATTATAGTTAATTGCATGCCCCATTTCATGAAAAAAAGGAGTGCTAACCTCAGTGTCCGGAACAAAAATCGAATTACTCTGAGGAACAAAAAGCGCATTATCATCATATTTTAGTGAAATATAACTATCTAAATTTAAAAGAGCGCCTTCATCCATATCTGAACCGAACAAATAATCAGCAATTTTTTGAAGAGCTTTATTTTCGGGCTTTTTTCTTAATAAGTTTTCTAATTTATCACAAATTTTATCATACAATGTCGGTTTAACATCAGGATACAGGGCATTTAAAATTTTTTCTTCTTCAGGAAAATCGTCTATATTTGAAATAATATTTTTAATATCTTCCATCATATCGAAATCGTTATACCCTTTTGCAAGAGGAACAAAAAATACTTTAGCACCTTTTTTATCTAATCCGCTTTTGTGAAATGCATCCATATAAACTTTCTTTGGATTTTTTGTATTTGAAAGTTCATAAAATGTTGCATTGGATGAAAAGGTATCTGAAACAAAGTTTCCGCACAATAGCGATGAATATCCTGCCCCCAAACCACCTAAGGTTCCTGCCATATATGGTAAAAAACCATGGGGGTTTTTGTTGTTATTGCCGATAGTAAACAAAATAATCTCTCTCTTAATAGTATATTATCTAAAAACTTGAAAAAATTTTTCTTTGCTAAATTATTTTGTATAATTATAAAAAAGGAGATTGAGATTTGAAGTTATTAATTCAAAGAACAGATGAAGTTAGCGTTGAAATTGATAATAACATCTGCGCTGAAACCAAAATGGGCATGTTGATTTTATTTTGCGCTGAAAAAAATGATACTGAAGATAAAATTTGCTATATGGTAAATAAAGTTTTAAATTTACGCTTTTTTGAAGATGAAAACAATAAAATGAATTTATCTGTCAAAGATATAAACGGTGAAATTATGGTAGTTTCACAATTTACACTGGCTGCAAATTGCAACAAAGGTTTAAGACCAAGCTTTGACAACGCCATGAAGCCTGATTTAGCAAATGTTTTTTATGAGAAATTTGTTTCAAAATTAAAAGAATCAAATCTTGTTGTAAAAACAGGTGTTTTTGGAGCCGATATGAAAGTTTCACTTGTAAATAACGGCCCTGTTACATTTATTTTGGAAAAATAAAATGAATTTATTAGCAAAACTGCCGGAAAAAGAAAGAAAAATCATTGATATAATTTTAAATTCATGCGATGAATACAAAGGCAAAATCTACATCGTAGGCGGCGTTGTACGTGATTTGCTAATGAATAAAGATGTAAAAGATATAGATTTTTTAATCGAAGGCAATGCAATAGATTTTGCAAAAAAAGCCAATCTTAATATAAAATCTCAGCATGAACCCTTTTGTACGGTAAAAGTTGAAATTTTAGATCAAGAGATAGACATTGCATCAACAAGAATTGAAACCTATCAATATATGGGCGCTTTGCCAACCGTCACTCAAACAGGCGTTAATATTAATGAAGACTTAAAAAGGCGTGATTATACAATTAATTCAATAGCTTATAATGTATATTCAAATAAAATATTTGACCCTTTTTTAGGCGCAAAAGATATTCAAAATGGCATTTTAAAAATTTTACACAAAAATTCTTTTCTTGATGATCCGACAAGAATATTAAGAGGGCTTGATTTTAAGCATAGATTCAACTTTAAATTTGACAAAGAAACATATTTTCTTATTCAAAAATGTATTAATAATTTTAACAACGAGCATTTAAGCATAGATAGAATATATCTGACTTTAAATAAAATTTTCTCATTTTCTTATTCAAGTAAAATATTAGAAGATATTTTAGATGATGAAATTTATAAAATATGGCTTAATAAAACAGAATTAAAAAAAACGGAAATTAAAAAGCTTGATGAGGCAAAAACAATTTTTGGCGTAGAGGAACAGAATAAATTATATATTTGTGCTTTGGAATCGTTTTTTTATATTAAACCTAAATTTAATAATAACTATGAAATATATGAATTCTTTAAAAAATTTAACAACATTCAACTTGCGCTTTATTATTTTAAAACACAAGACAAAAATGCGGTCAAATATCTTGAATTTAAAGACACAAAACCTTTAATTAACGGGCATGACCTAAAGGCGCTCGGTTTTAAACAAGGAGAATTTATAGGAAGAATACTTAAAAGTATTCTTAAAGAAAAAGTTTTAAATACAAACGTTTTTCAAACAAAAGATGATGAAATTGAGTATGTTTTAAAAAATTATTCTCCCGAATAAAATTTACACGGTTGGTTCTTCACCTGAATCTATAAATTGAACCCCAAACCTTACTCTATATATGTGCTTAACTGTTTCAGACTGTATGTCAAACATCATTTGATTGAAATAGTCAAACGCTTTTTTCTTATATTCTAACAAAGGGTCTTTTTGTCCATAAGCAACAAGCCCGATAGAATCTTTAAGGTCATCTATATTATTAAGATGATCAATCCATTTTTGATCAACCACTTGTAATAATATATCTTTTTCAATATGACGAAGCATGTTGTCATCTGAAAATGGAATTTGAGGCTCTTCAATTTGTCCGTATTTTGCCATAACTTCATTAAAAGCATTTATCGTGTTTTCTTCATGAAGCTTATATGCACTAATTGCCTGCTTTTTCAATAATTCCAAAATATCTGAATATCTTAATTTTTTAATATCTTCAATTTTAATTGTGTTGACTAACTGCGGAAAAACAGTATGAATTTCAGCAACCAAAAGCCTTATATCTTCATCAACATATTCAGCCGGTGACATATCTTTTGAAATATATTGCCTTAAAAGCCTT
Organism: Candidatus Gastranaerophilales bacterium; assembly: GCA_944325175.1. Classification (GTDB taxonomy): domain Bacteria; phylum Cyanobacteriota; class Vampirovibrionia; order Gastranaerophilales; family Gastranaerophilaceae; genus Galligastranaerophilus_A. Next base: position 40,015 of record CALUYZ010000013.1, read on the forward strand.
TCACACTCTTTTTCAATCATATAGATAATGTCATCATACAAAGATTTGCTTGATAAAACTTTTTTTCTTTGAGTGTAAAATTTTTCTCTTTGTATATTTATAACATCGTCATATTCAAGGACAGATTTTCTTATATCAAAGTTTCTTGTTTCAACTTTTTTCTGGGCAGATTGAATTTGTTTTGAAACAAGAGGGGATTCAAGCGGAACGTCATCAGGCATGATGGCAGCAATAATATTTCCGCCAAAAATCCTCATTAAATCATCCTCTAAAGAAAGATAAAATCTGGTTGAACCGGGGTCGCCTTGTCTTGCAGCACGACCTCTTAACTGATTATCTATACGTCTTGATTCATGACGTTCTGTGCCTATTACGTGCAAACCGCCAAGTTTAACAACTTCATCATGTTCTTTTTCAGTTATTTTTCTTGCTTCCAAAAGTGCATGGTCTTTTGCATTTTCATAATCTGGATGTTCAGGTGTTATCCCCATAGAATCAAGCTTTTCTTTTGCAAGATATTCAGGGTTGCCGCCAAGCAAAATATCTGTACCACGACCTGCCATATTGGTTGCAATAGTAACAGAACCGAGCCTTCCTGCTTGCGCTATTATAAATGCTTCTTTTTCGTGGTGTTTAGCGTTTAGCACATGATGTTTTATACCTCTTTTAGTTAATAAATGAGATAATATTTCAGATTTTTCAATGCTTATGGTGCCACACAATACAGGACGACCAATTTTTGAAAGCTCCTCAATTTCTTTAACAACATTTTCAAACTTTGCTCTTTGAGTTTTGTAGATAATATCCGGATAATTAATTCTAATATCAGGTTTATTTGTTGGAATTGCTGTTACTTCAAGATTGTAAATTTTTCCAAACTCAGCTTCTTCCGTCATGGCAGTACCTGTCATGCCTGATAATTTCGGATACAACCTGAATAAATTCTGGAAAGTTATACTTGCCAAAGTTTGTGTTTCATCTTGAATTTTAACGCCTTCTTTAGCTTCAATGGATTGATGCAAACCCTCAGACCACCTTCTGCCTTGCATTAATCTGCCTGTAAACTCGTCAACAATCATTATTTCGCCGTCACGAACAACATAATCCGTGTCTTTTATAAATAATTCTTTCGCTCTAAGTGCTTGTGTCAGATAATGTGCATATTGGGTTTTCATATCGTATAAATCATCTGTGTGAAGCAATTCTTGAGCTTTATCAATACCTTCTTCAGTAAATATAATATTTTTAGCTTTTTCATCAACTTCATAGTGAACATTTTTTTGCAAAAGCGGAGCAATTTTTGACATTAAAATATAGGTTTCAGCAGACTGTTCCAAGCGCCCTGATATAATTAAAGGGGTTCTTGCTTCATCGATTAAAATACTGTCAACTTCATCTATTATCGCATAGTTATACGGTCTTTGAACAAGCGCATCTAATGATTTCGCCATATTATCTCTCAGATAATCAAAACCAAACTCATTATTCGTTCCATAAGTAATATCGCAAGCATAGGCACGTTTTTTTTCTTCATAGTCATACCCGCCTGCCGAAGATAAAATAACCCCGACGGTTAAACCTAAAAATTCAAATATTTTTCCCATCCAATCACGGTCACGTTTTGCAAGGTAATCGTTAACCGTAATTATATGTACACCTTTTCCTGTCAGCGCATTTAAGTAGGCAGGCAATGTAGCTACAAGAGTTTTACCTTCACCTGTTCTCATTTCTGCAATATGCCCTTCATGAAGAAAAATACCGCCAATTAATTGAACATCAAAATGGCGCATATTCAAAACTCTTTTTCCGGCTTCTCTTACTGTGGCAAATGCTTCAGGCAAAATTTTATCCAATGCCGCTTTTTCAAGCGCTAAATCTGTTTTGTAATCGGAAGATTTTTCTCTTTCGGATAAAATTTTTCTGAATTCATCTGTTTTTGCCCTTAATTCATCATCAGATAAAGCGGCAAATTCAGGCTCTAAATTATTAATATGATCAACTATGGGCAAAACCTTTTTGATTTTTCTGTCATTAGGGTCTTTAAAAATTTTAAGCAATACATCTACAACGCCCATATTATTCTACCTCGTCCTCTACATCTATACTTTAAAAAAATGATAACACAAAAAGAAAATTCGTGAAGAGAACACAATGGGGAATTTAAAAACATAAATGTAAAGAAATGTAACAAAATAAATTAAAATTGAAATTCAATACTTTATATATACTTTATATATACATCAGTAAGAAATAAGATGAAAGGTATTGGTTATGTCATTAAATTCAATCGCTTCACAATATACAACTTGGACAAATGCAAACGGTCAAACAATAGGTAACAACGGTGGTGTTGAAATTTCATTTGAAGATGATATTTTAACCTTCACAGAAGCAGACGGAGATACATATCAAGTTGATGCAAAAGGCTTAACAGATAACGATATTCAAACATTAGCAGGTGAATTAAATGCAACTGTTAAAGGTACAGAAGAAACAGCTGCAACATCAGCAACAGAAGCAGCAGATGAAGCTGACCTTGACGCTAACAAAGAAAAGAAAGCTGAACTTCAAGCACAATGGGATGCACTTAACTCATCAGCAGAAACAATCAAAGAAACAGTTGAAAAATTAAGCGAAGAAATTAAAAAATCATTAGATGAAGCTATTGAAGCTCAAAAAGAAATTACAGAAGAAGAACAAGAAAGAGTAAAAGAATTAGTTTCAACACAAATCGAACAATTCAAAAAAGATAAAGAAAACGGCAAAGATGTTAAAATGAGCGACCTTCAAGCTAATATTAAATCAGGTCTTGAAGCAGGCGGTTTTGACGAAGAAATGTCAGCAATCTTATCAGATATGGTTGTAACAAACACAAAAATGGTTACAATGGATTCATTATTAGACGAACTCGGCGTAATCAACGGTCAAATGAAAATGTTAGACACCGAAATGGCTAACCTTGACAAAGTTATCGAAGAACAAGAAAAAGCTGCAGAAGAAGCTGCAAAATGCTGCGACCCAATCGGTTTTTCTAATGAAGAAGGCACAACATTTGAATTTGTAGTTGACAAAGACGGCAACGGCGAACTTTCAAACTTCTCAGAATTCTTAGGCGCAGAAAACTTCTTTGACGAAATGGTTGCACTCGATGCAGACGGTTCAGGCGATGTAACTAACGAAGAATTAAACGATGCAGGCGTTATGGTTCTTGTTAAAGATGCTAACGGCAATCAAGAATTAAAATCAATCGCAGATGCATTTGGCGGCGAAGATGTAAATGTTAACTTAGGCAGCTATCAAGATGCAGGCGAAGGCGCAAAAGCAGCTAACGGTCAAACACTTCTAGGCAACTTCGATATAACAGTTGGCGATGACACATACGAAGGCTACTCAACATTAGATTCAGCTGAATACTTACAAGCTAACTACAACTTTACAGATGAAAACCCAAACAATTTAACAGTTAACGGTTCAAATGAAGAAGCTGAAGCTCTTGAAGGCGATGCTGAAAGAACACAAATTACTGAAGATATCGATAAATTCATTGAAGAATATGAAGCAAAATTAGAAGAATATGAAGCTCAATTTGCAAACTTAACAGAATTAATGGGCTTAGATGAAGAATTAATAGCAACTATTCACGAATTCGCAGAAACACAAGGTGCTGCAGCTGCACAAACAATCATCAAAGAAGCTGAAGCTCAAGAAGCAAAAGAAACTGAAGAAACAGAAAAAGCTGATGAAACAACTGCAGTTGAAGGCACAGATGAAGCTAACAACGAAGATGCTGAAGACGAAGAAGAAAAAGAAGAAAAAGAAGCAGCATAATCAATACACAATCTATAATTTAAAAAGAACGGTTAATCGCCGTTCTTTTTTTTGACAAAAAAAATTCACACCGTTAAAATTAAACTGATTAGTTTAATTTTAATTTGGAGGTTACGTGGAAGCATTACATGAATTTATTCAGCAAAATGCAATAACTGCAAGTGCAATCATTTTAATCATTGCATACATTTTTATTGCTTGGGAAAAAATTTCAAAAGTCACAGTTGCACTTTTAGGGGCATCAGTAACATTATTTTTAGGTTTATTGTCCTCAGACAAAAACCCGAACGACTTGGTTCATTATTTTGCAAACTATATAGATTTCAACGTAATATTTCTTTTGGTTTCAATGATGATAATTGTTCACATTTCAGCAAGTTCAGGCGTATTCAGATGGCTTGCAAACGAAATTTTAAAATTAACAAAAGGTAAACCAAAACTTGTATTATTTGCACTCGCTATATTTACCGCAGTTGCAAGTGCATTTTTAGATAACGTTACAACAGTTATTCTTGTCATGCCTGTCACATTTGCCGCTTGCAAAAAGCTTGACGTTAACCCCATTCCGTTTTTAATAACAGAAATTTTATGCTCAAATATAGGCGGAACAGCAACATTAATTGGCGACCCGCCCAACATCATTATAGGCTCTGCCGCAGGTTTTTCATTCATGGATTTTGTTAAAGAATTAACAGGTGTAGTAGTTGCCATTATGTTGGTTACAATAGCTATTATGGTTTTTCTATTCAGAAAACAGTTGAAAAGTACGCCTGAAAAAATGGCAGAAGTTGCTCAAATTGATAATTCAGGCTCAATTACAAGTAAAACTCTTGCAATTCGCTCTACCGTTGTTTTATTGCTTGTAATTCTTGGTTTTGTTACTCATGATATAACCCATATACCTACCTATCTTGTTGCTATGATGGGCGCAAGCTTTTTATTAATATTTGAAAAACCGCACAAAATTTTAATGGATGTTGAATGGAATACAATTTTCTTCTTTATCGGTCTATTTATTATTATAGGCGGCTTAGAAGCTTCAGGCGGAATAGATTTAATGGCTAAATGGCTGCTTGATGTTGCAAATGGTTCAAAAGAAGTTATGGCAATGATAATTCTTTGGGCATCAGGAATTTTATCAGGCATTATTGACAACATTCCATACACCGCAACAATGGCGCCTATGCTTGCAACAATTCAAACTATAGAAGGTGCAGAATATACACATCCTCTTTGGTGGTGCTTATCTTTAGGCGCATGCCTTGGCGGCAACATGACAATAATCGGTGCTGCCGCAAATGTCATCGTATGCGAAACTGCCAATAAAGACGGTTTTAAAATTTCATTTATGGAATATTTAAAATATGGTGTTACAATAACATTAGTATCATTGCTGATGAGTACCGTATACATCTATTTAAGATTTTTAAGATAAATGATTATAAACGACGAAAATAGCAAAAAACCAAAAAACAATTTTAAGCCGCTTCAAAAACCACTTGAACTTGAAGCGGCTGAAATTGAATTTGACCGTTCTTATGACAAAAATATTCGCCCAAAAACATTTGATGAATATATAGGTCAAACATCAATTAAAGAAACTTTAAAAATTACCATTGCAGCCAGCAAAAAAAGAAATGTCCAACTTGATCATATCTTGCTATATGGCCCGCCCGGTTTAGGAAAAACAACCTTAGCAAACATTATTGCAAACGAATGTAACGTAAATATAAAGATAACTTCAGCTCCCGCATTAGAACGCCCAAGGGATATTATCGGAATTCTTATGAGCTTAAAAGAAGGCGAAATTCTTTTTATTGACGAAATTCACCGTCTGAACAAAATAGCTGAAGAAATATTATACCCTGCAATGGAAGATTTTACATTAGACCTTACAACCGGCAAAAGTCAAACAGTGAAAACAATGAGGGTTCCGATAAAAAAATTCACCTTAATTGGCGCAACCACAAAAGCAGGTGCCTTATCAGGTCCTCTAAGAGACAGGTTCGGAGTTATACACAGGCTTGAATTCTACACAATACAAGAACTTTCACAGGTTATTAAACGAAGCGCAAAAATTTTAAATATAAAAATTGAAGACGACGGAGCAGATGAAATTGCAAAAAGAAGCCGTCAAACCCCAAGAATAGCAAACAGGTTAATCAAACGTGCATCGGATTGGGCGCTTGTCAAAGGAAACGGAATAATTACCAAAAAAGATGCAAACGATGCCCTTAATGCACTAAATATTGACGACAAAGGTTTGGATACAACTGACAGAGAACTTTTAAAACTAATAATCAACAGCTATAACGGCGGCCCTGTCGGAATTGAAACTTTAGGCGTAGCACTGGGTGAAGATATAAGAACAATCGAAGATGTAATAGAACCTTATCTTCTGCAATCAGGTCTTTTGAAACGAACACAAAGAGGCAGAATGGTTACAGACCTTGCATATAAACACTTAAGGATACAAAATAAAAACCTAAACGGTCAAATAGGGCTTTTT
>CALUYZ010000014.1 GCA_944325175.1 Candidatus Gastranaerophilales bacterium
AATTTTTCATTCAACTCGCTCATCTTTGTTGGAAAATTGACTTCAGAAACTGCATCCAGTGTTGTAATTTTGCTTGGCAACCCACAAGATGAAAGCTTATCAGGTCCGCAAACGTTGTTTATTTTATAAACTTTTGATAGCGCATCTAATATAAAACTTTCAGCGGCTGTATCTGCTGTTGCAGTTCCTTCCTCATCTTCGGTGTAGGTTCCATACCCACCTAAACTATTCATTTGTCCTATGGCTTGAGCCAGTCTTGCATGAAGCGCTTTCTTCTGTGCATCCCATGCTTTTTCATTAACATTCACTAATAAACTTGGCAAAGTAATTGCAGCTACTATGCCTATAATTGCTAAAGTAATCAATACTTCAGCAAGAGTAAAAGCTTTCTTTTTTTTCATAAAAACACCTTTCTATTTTAACTCATCATACTTTCAACATCCAGCACAAATTCATCCTTTCAACTTTGCACCAATTTGAGCAAGTTTGATGCATGGGGTTAAAAGTTTTGTTGTGAAAGGGTTTTGGGAATTAAAAAATGAAAAATGTTGAGGTTTTGGTGTATTGAATTCATGTGGAAATGGTGATATATTGAGAAAAAGAAGATAAATGCACCAAGATTGCTCATTTTGGTGCATTTTTTTGGTTGAAAAAGTTCTTTATGTAAGAATAGCAATAATAATAGGAAGGGTGGATATGGAATGTATACGGAAGATGAGGTTTTGTTGGGGTAGAAACCCCAACCTACGAAGCTTGCCTTCAACGTATGAATTTAAAATTAAGCAATAAAAATGCACCATAATATTCATTATGGTGCAAATGGTTTATATACATTCATATTATCATTGTTTTTTGGAAGTTACAAGCCTTATATTTTTAAAATATTTTATATTCCTTATAATCTTTTATTCAATAAAATTAACTTTTTTGAGCTTTTTGAAACAAAATGAATATTTTGGTCTAAAAAGTTGAAAGGATAGAAAAAGTTATGAAAAAGACAAAAGGTTTTACGTTGGCTGAAATTCTAATCACCTTAGCAATTATTGGGATTGTGGCGGCGATTACGTTGCCGAGTTTATTAGTTAACGTAAACGAAAAAGCATGGGATGCTCAGAAAAAAGCTCTCCATGCCAGACTGGCTCAAGCCATAGGTCAAATGAATACCCTAGGCGGCTATGGAACCTATACAAAAGGCGAAACTGATGATGAAACGGTTGATACCGCCGCTGAAAGTTTTATCTTAGATGCGTTGTCGAAGGTGTATAAGATAAACAACGTTTGCGGACCCGATAAATTAAGCTCTTGCGGTATTCCAAGCAAAATTACAACATTGGATGCTGTTGCTGAAATCAATTTTCCAACGAAGATGAGTGAGTTGAATGAAAAATTGTTGAATGGAAAGCATACAGAAGGTGAAGAAGGCGGTATAGTTGATACAAAAGCAGCGGCGTTTGAAACTGTTAATGGGGAATCAATAGCGGTTTTTTATAATCCATTGTGCAGTTTAGATGTTGCTGTTGCGCATTATTCGCAGAATAAAATGTGTGTTAATTTTATTTATGATTTGAATGGAAAAGAAGGTCCTAATCAGGTGGGGAAGGATGTTGGGTTTATAACAGCTTTTTATAATAAAAATCCGGTTGTTGTGGCGCCTTTAGCTTACAAAAGCAATGCAGAGGATTATGCGCCCGCTTATAGCGAGGAAGAGGGAAAAGTTGATTCCAGAAGCATTTGTGCCTCAAAAAATCAAAATTTACGTTTGCCAAATAGGGATGAAGTTGCTGCTATGTTTATAAATGCGCCGTTAATTAATATAGATGAAGGTAATTGTTGGTCTTCCACATTTACAGGTTTGGGTCAATTTGGCTTTAGCTGGTATCAAAATTTTACTAATGGCGGTTATCGTTCTCTTGCGCCTAATACAAATAATAGTAGAACTTGTTGTGTATATAAGTAATTTATTTATTAAAAAATTCCCTAAAGAATTTTCTTTAGGGAATTTGCTTTTAGCATTAAGAATTCAATTAGTATTCACCGTTGAAAGCTTTAATGTACAATGCTCTGATATCGCTCATTAAAGGATATACAGGGTTTGCGCCTGTGCATTGGTCGTCAAATGCAAGTTCAACCATTTCATCTAATTTAGCATAGAAGTCTTGTTCTGTTTTGCCGTTCTTTTCTAACCATTCTTTGATTGATTTTGGAAGTTCAATATCTGTCATCAAATCATCGATAGCTTTAAGTAAAAGTTCGGTTTTTTCTTCATTGGATGAGCCGCCCAATTTCAATTCATCCGCAATTTGAGCATATCTTTCGATAGCGCAAGGATATTTATATTGCGGGAATGTAGCTTGTTTTTTCGGGCAGTCTGTTGCGTTGAATCTGATTACTTGTCTGATTAACAATGCGTTAGCAACACCGTGGGGAACGTGGAACATTGCACCCAATTTGTGTGCCATAGAGTGGCATAAGCCCAAGAATGAGTTTGCAAATGCCATAGCTGCAATTGTTGCTGCATAGTGCATTTTTTCTCTTGCTAACGGGTCATTTGCGCCTTCATGGTATGAACGGCTTAAATATTTGAATACAAGTTTCACTGCTTCTAAAGCATTTGAGTTAGTGAAGTTTGTAGCCATGCAAGATACATAAGCTTCAATAGCGTGAACTAAAGCGTCGATACCTGAAGCTGATGTTAAGCCTTTTGGCATACCGTCAACGAAATTCGGGTCAACGATTGCCATTGAAGGAGTTAGAGCATAGTCTGCGATTGCATATTTAACGCCTGTTTTATCATCTGTAATAATAGAGAATGGTGTTACTTCAGAACCTGTACCTGATGTGGTTGGAATAGCAACCATAAGAGCTTTTTTACCGAGTTCAGGAAGTTCGCAAATTCTTTTTCTGATATCCATAAATCTCATTGCGATATCTTCGAAAACTGTATCAGGTTGTTCATATTTTAACCAAAGGATTTTAGCAGCATCCATAGGTGAACCGCCGCCTAATGCAATGATTACATCGGGTTCAAACGGTTTCATAATCATATAAGCATCTTCAATCGTAGATAATGTCGGGTCAGGTTTAACATCAAAGAAGATTTCATGGTCAATGCCGAGTTCATCTAAAACTTTGATGATACCGTTTGCAGCGCCTGAATTAAAGAGGAATCTGTCTGTTACGATGAATGCTTTCTTTCTTCCTTTCAATTCTCTCAAAGCTAAATCAGTAGCGCCTCTTTTGAAGTAAACTTTTTGAGGAACCTTAAACCAAAGCATATTTTCTCTCCTTTCAGCAACTCTCTTGTAGTTTAACAGGTTTTCAACGCCTACGTTTCCTGAAACGGAGTTTTTGCCCCAAGAGCCGCAGCCCAATGTTAATGATGGTTCCATACGGAAGTTATAAAGGTCGCCGATACCGCCTTGGCTTGAAGGTTGGTTGATTAATACACGGCAAGTCGGCATTTTCTTAGCATATGCGTCAATTCTGTCTTTTTTGCGTTCATCTGTATATAAAACTGATGTGTGGCCTGCGCCGCCTTTTGAAACAAGGAAGTAAGCCATATCAGCAGCTTCTTCAAAGCTTGAAGCTTTGTACATAGCTAAAATCGGAGATAATTTTTCTCTTGAGAATGGGTCAGCCCAATCAAGAGTTTCTCTTTCACCGATTAAAACTTTTGTTGTTTCGGGAACTTCAAAACCTGCCATTTTAGCAATTTCACCTGCCGGTTGACCAACGATTTTAGGATGAGCGGTTCCACGGTTAGGATCGATAAAGCCAAAATCGATTAATTTTTGCTTTTCGGCTTCTGTCATAATGTGAGCGCCTCTTTTTGCAAATTCTTTTTTAACTTCATCATATACATTATCAACTACTATAACTGATTGTTCTGATGCACAAATCATGCCGTTATCAAATGTTTTTGACATAAGAATTGATGAAACTGCCATTTTAATATCTGCTGTTTCATCGATAACAGCTGATGTATTACCTGGGCCAACACCAAGTGCAGGGTTGCCTGATGAATAAGCTGCATAAACCATGCCGGGGCCGCCTGTTGCCAAAATGCAAGCGATTTTTTTATGTTTCATTAATTGGCCTGAAAGTTCGATTGAAGGAACATCAATCCAGCCAATAATATCTTTAGGAGCACCTGCTTTAACTGCAGCTTCTAAAACTAATTTTGCAGCTGCGATTGTGCATTGTTTAGCTCTTGGGTGTGGTGAGAAAATGATACCGTTTCTTGTTTTTAAAGCGATTAAAGATTTAAAAATAGCTGTTGAAGTTGGGTTTGTTGTAGGAACAATACCTGCTAAAACACCCAAAGGTTCAGCAACGATTTTAATTCCGTTTGCTTTGTCTTCTTCAATTACGCCGCAAGTTTTTGTGTTTTTATGTTTGTTGTAAATGTATTCACTTGCGTAGTGATTTTTGATGATTTTATCTTCAACAACGCCCATGCCTGATTCTTCTCTTGCCATTTGTGCAAGGGGAATACGAGCTTTGTCTGCTGCGGTTGCAGCTGCTTTGAAGATTTTGTCCACTTGTTCTTGTGTAAATGTTGCAAATTCTTGTTGTGCTGCAACTACACGGTCAACAAGGGCATCTAACTGTTCGGCGGTTTCAACAAGTTCAACCGGTTCTTTTTCTACAGTAGTTGTCATAATTTGTTGTTCTCCTTCGTTAATGTTATATAATCTTCGGTTAATTCGTGATTATTTTCACAATAACATGATAGAACAAAAATCAAAAATTGCAAGTGTTCTTTATACAATTTTAATAAATAAATTTTTATGAAATAAAGCTTTTAATTTGTGCTTTTAAAATGTCGTTTTCGGTTTTTAATAAAATTTTATTTATAAGGGCTTCATTAAGCTTGTTTTGGTTTTGAAGGCAATAAAGGGCATCCATTATAATTTCATTGTTTGTTGTTTTTTCTAATAAATTATAAATGGGTTCAGATATTTCAATATTTTCTTCTTTTATAATTTCTAAAGATAGAATATTTTCAAAATAATTAGTTGAATTTAGCCCCAAGGTTAAGGCTTCTGTTTTATCAAAAATTTGAATTGCGTTATTTAATTTTGAATTTATGATATTTGCTTCTTTTTTATTTTCTTTTGTTAAATCTATTGAATAATTTTCATCAGCTAAAATAAGCTCTATTTTATTTTTAAGATAGAAAAGAATTAAAGCAGAAAGGTTATTTTGAGATTCAAGCAAAAATTCAAATAAGCCTTCATTTATATAATAATTAATTTCTTCAAATGAAATAGAATCAGGGAAATTTAGAATAATTGAAGATAAAATGTTTAAAATTTCATCTTCTTTGTTTTCTTCAATTAAAGTTGAAAAGGGTTTTAAATCCAATAAAAAATTGGCAATAGTGTATGAATTATCTTCATTTATAAAATAATTATAAATTGGTTCAAATGCGCTTTTATCGCCAAAATAAGCCAAAAATTCAACTGACGTTAATTTTTCAAAGTTATCTTTTGAATTATCTTCTAAAATTTTTAAGCTTTCTTCAAATTCAAGCCTAAAGCCTAAATTTGAAAGATAATTTATTGAAGCAATTTTTAGGGGTTCAAAATCTGCGTTTAAATTGGCTTTAATTTTTTCATATTTTGTTTTATCGCCTAAAATTGTAAAAAATTCGGTTGCATAAGTTTTTTCTTCATCACACCCTTCAAGAAGAAATTTTTGCATTATATCTTCAATTTCAGGGGTTTTAAATTGAACAAGAGGAAGCAAAATAAAACCTTTGAAATCAGGGGAATAAACTTTTAAAAATTCAAAAAGGTTAGAATAATTTTCAGAATTAACTGCCCCTATTAAGTTTTTTAAAATTTTTTCTTTAATAAAATCGAATAAAAATTCCGATTTTGAATTTAAAATTTTAAAGCTTTCAAGGTCTTTTTCGGTCAACAGCTTTATTGCGGCTTCTTTTGCCGCCATATTATCTTTTGAAATTAAATTGTTTAAGGTTTTATTTCCTAAATTCATAATAAATATTATACATTATATCAATTTTTTAGTATAATTAATATAAATATTTAATAAAGAATAAAAAGATGAATTTAAAGTACAACAAAATTTTATTAAAAATCAGCGGCGAAGCACTTATGGGCAGCCAAGAATTCGGCATTGACCCTGTTCCTGTTGAAAAAATTGCTCAAGAAATTAAAAAAGCGCATGAAATGGGCGTTCAAATTGCAGTTGTTGTTGGCGGCGGCAACATATTCAGAGGAATGAAAAACTCTAAAAAACTCGGAATGGACCAAGCCTCGGGTGATTATGTAGGTATGCTTGCAACGGTTATGAACGCTATTGCCCTTCAATCGGAATTAAGAAAAATCGGCGTTTCTTGCAGGGTTCAATCTGCAATAACAATGAACAAAATTGCAGAACCTTATATAAGATTTAAAGCAATCAGGCACCTGGAAAAAAACAGAGTTGTTATTTTTGCGGCAGGCACAGGCAACCCCTTCTTTACAACAGATACAGCAGCAGCATTAAGGGCAGCTGAAATTGGGGCAGAAGCCATGCTTATGGCAAAAAACGGGGTGGATGGCATTTATGATGATGACCCAAAAACCAACCCCAATGCTAAAAAATATGATAAAATCACCTATAATGATATTATTGTTAAAGGCTTAAAAGTAATGGATACAACAAGTTGTTCATTGTGCAAACAGAATAACATTCCGATTGTTGTTTTTGATTTTGACTTAAAAGACGGCTTAACAAAAATATTAAAAGGTGAAGAAATAGGAACATTTGTAGGAGAATAAAAAGATGTCGATAGAAGAAATTTTAAAATCCGGCAGCGATAAAATGGAAAAATGCATTGCCCAATTAAAAAAAGATTTGGCAACAATCAGAACAGGCAGAGCAAACCCAATGATTTTAGACAAAGTTTTGGTTGATTACTATGGCTGCCCAACCCCATTAAGACAAATGGCGCAAGTTTCTGTTCAAGACGGTACAACACTTGTTATTGCACCTTTTGACAAAACAATTATAAAAGAAATTGAAAAAGCAATAATTAAAGCAGAATTAGGCATTAATCCAAACTCTGACGGGCTTGTTATCCGCCTTGCTTTTCCGCCTTTAACCGAAGAAAGAAGAAAAGCTTTAACAAAAGATGTAAAAGCTATGGGCGAAAATTCAAAAGTTGCAATCAGAAATGTTCGCCGTGATATGACAGATGACCTTAAAAAGGCTGAAAAAGCAGAAAACTTGCCTGAAGATACTGTTAAAGACGGTCAAGATAAAATTCAAAAAGCAACAGATAAATATATTAAAATAGTTGATGAAACAATTATTGAAAAAGATAAAGAGGTTATGACCGTATAAAAATGGAAGAAACGCAAAAGCAAAATTCCTTAAAAAGGAATTTAACGGGCTTTACAATCGGTATTATTGCTGCAATCTGCATATTTTTTGGCGGAATATTTTTGCTCGGGCTTTTATTGATTGTAATTTTGGTTGCATCCAAAGAATATGCCCACATTTTAAAAGTTAAAGGTTTTCATCCAAGCTTTTCAATTATGGCATTTGTAGGCGTTTTATTGTGCCTTACAACTGCCATAAACAGGCTTGATTTAATTCCTGCCATTTTATCCATGGGAACAATTTTTTCATTTTTAATTGTTCTTTTTATGGGCAGACAACCCTACATTGCAAACGTTGCAACAACAGCTATGGGGTTTATGTATGGGGCGCTGTTACCTTGTCACATAATTTTAATAAGGCAATATCAAATTACGGAAAGCGCCAGCAATTTTTTGGTTTATGAACCGTCAGAGGGCTTTTTTCTTACAATGTTTACTTTTTTATGTATTCTTGTAACAGATACCGCCGCATACTTTTTCGGTTCAAGATATGGTAAACACAAGTTATCTGCCGTTATAAGCCCTAAAAAAACGGTTGAAGGAGCGGTTGCGGGCACCTTAATGTCGGTTTTATTTTCTTTAACCGGTGTTTTATATACGGGTTTAACTTGGTGGGAATGTATCATTGCCGGTTTTTTGATTACAATTTCAGCTCAACTGGGTGATTTATCGGAATCTTTAATCAAAAGAGATGCAGGCGTTAAAGATTCAAGCAACATTCTGCCAGGTCATGGCGGCTTTTTAGACAGAACCGACAGCTACATTTTTGCGCTTCCCGTTGCTTATTATTATTTCATTAACTTCACCCACGGCAGCAACTTTTTAGCCGATTTTATCGAATATATTAAGAGCATGGTAAATGTTAACATCTTCTAATAGAAAAAAGGAATTAAATTCATTCAATAAAAAATATAAATTGAATTTTAAAAATTTAGAGCTTTTAAATCAGGCTTTTTTGCATACTTCATATATTTTTGAAGAAAAATTGGGGCGCATTGAAAGCTATGAAAGGCTTGAATTTTTAGGAGATGCGGTTTTAAAATTAACCATAAGCAACCTTTTATATAATGTATACCCAGATTTAATGGAAGGAAAATTAACAGAAAAAAGGGCAACGGTTGTTTCAGATAAAGTAATTGCGGAATTTGCAAAAACTTTGGGGTTGGATGATTTAATTTTGGTTGGAAAATGTGAGGGTGAAACAAAAAAAGAATCAATTCTGGCATGTTCTTTTGAAGCATTATTGGGGGCAATATACCTTGATAAAGGCTATAAGAAAGCAGAAAATTTTTTATTAAGCAATTTTCAAAATGAAATTTTAAAAATAGATTACATTAATCCTAAAACAAAATTGCAAGAATTAACCCAAAAATATAATCACAATTTGCCTGAATACGTTGTAATGGAAGAAAAAGGTCCTGCGCATGATAAAACATTTGTAGTTGGAGTATATTATGAAAATAAATTTATAGAAAAGGGTGAGGCAAAATCTAAAAAAGAAGCAGAATTTGAGGCTGCAAAAAAGGCGTATGACAAATTAAAAGAAATTTATAAGGAAGATTAAATGACAGAAAATATAGTTTCACCAAGCATATTATCGGCAGATTTTGCCAATTTGCAAAATGAAATCGAAAGTGTTGCCTTATCGGGCGCAAAGTGGGTTCATATAGACGTTATGGACGGGCATTTTGTGCCAAACATTACAGTTGGCGCCCCTGTTGTTAAATCTTTAAAAAAAGCGGTTAATACAATTTTAGATGTTCACCTTATGATAGAAAACCCTGAAAAATATATTCCCGATTTTATTCAAGCAGGATCTGATGTTATAACATTTCACATTGAAGCCTCCAAAGAAAATACAAATCTTTGCATAGATATGATAAAAGAAGCGGGGATATTAGCGGGCATTTCAATTAAACCAAAAACAAAAGTAAGCGAAATTGTTCCTTATTTAGATAAAATTGATATGGTGCTTGTAATGACGGTTGAACCCGGGTTTTCAGGGCAAATTTTTATGCCGAAAGCTGCTTCTAAAATTGCAGAAATTAAAAAACTTGCGCCTAATTTAAAATATATTCAAGTAGACGGTGGAATAAACGATAAAACAGCGAAAGTGTGCAAAAGAATGGGTGCAAACTGTTTTGTTTCAGGTAATTACATTTTTAAATCGGATAATAAAAAATATGCAATTAAAAGCATTTTGGATGTTTAGTTTTTAAAATGTTCAAAAGTTAAATCTTCAAAATTTTCATAGTTTAAAATTTTGATTTCTTTTTTGTCTGCAACTTTGTCAATTTTGGTTAAAAATTTATTCAAACGGATTTTTATTAAACGATAAAACAGCGAAAGTGTGCAAAAGAATGGGTGCAAACTGTTTTGTTTCAGGTAATTACATTTTTAAATCGGATAATAAAAAATATGCAATTAAAAGCATTTTGGATGTTTAGTTTTTAAAATGTTCAAAAGTTAAATCTTCAAAATTTTCATAGTTTAAAATTTTGATTTCTTTTCCTTCTTCAACCGTGCCGATTTTGGTTAAATTCAAATATTGGGCGATGTAGTCTTCTTTTTTATCTAAACAAATTAAAAGCCCAAAGTCTTCGCCCCCAAACAAGATAAGCTTTTTATCTTCAATTTCTTTTGGAATTAAATTAAAATCTATATTAAAACCTACATTTGATTCTTCGCTTATTCTTTTTAAGGCGTAATAAATGCCATCAGATGTGTCTGTCATTGCATATTTTGTTTTAACGTTTTCTGAAATATAAAAAGAAGTTTCAGGGAATAGTTTTGGTTCAAGGTGGGCTTTTATAAATTTATTGTTTTTATCTTTTTCGCCTTTTAATAAAAGCTCCAAGCCCTTTGCGCTATTACCATGGAAGCCTTTTATATAAACGTTATCCCCTATTTTTGCATTTTTAAGAGATGATAAATTTCGGTTGAAACCGTTTCCTAAAATAACAATGGAAATTGAAATTTTATCGCCGCCAACAAGGTCGCCACCTATGATTTTTACGTTGTATTTGTCGCAAACATCGTTTGCGCCTTTATAAAATTCTTTTATAAAATCTTCATTTAATTTGCCTGATAGTGAAATTAAAATGTATAAAGGAACACCGCCCCCTGCTAAAATGTCTGAAATGTTTACTAAAACGGCTTTTTTGCCAAGTTCATAGGGGGTGTAATATGAAGTTTTAAAATGAACATCTTCTACTAAAGAATCCATTGAAACCAAAAGCCCTAATTCTTTTAAATAGGCGCAATCATCCCCTAAATATGAATTATCGGAGATTGTTTTATTTATAATATCTAAAAAAATTTTTTCTTTATTCATTTTTTAAGTAGTTATAAAGCCCAAAAAGTGCCATTTTGTAGCTGTCTTGTTTAAAGCCTGCCACTTTTCCAATGCATGCAGAGGTTATAAAAGAAGTTTTTCTAAATTCTTCTCTTGTTTCAGGGTTTGAAAGGTGAACTTCAACCGTTGGAATTTTCACCGCTTTAATAGCATCTAAAATGGCAACGGATGTGTGAGTATAAGCAGCCGGGTTTATTATAATGCCGTCTTTTTCGCCGATTGCTTCTTGAATTTTTGAAACAATTTCGCCTTCTGAATTAGATTGAAAAAATTCCAAATGAACACCTTCAAATTGGCTTGCATATTCAATTAATTCAACTTCAATGTCGCCCATTGTAAAGTTACCGTATATTTCAGGCTCTCTAATTCCAAGCATATTAATATTTGGCCCGTTTATAACAAGAATTTCCATAAAAAAACTTCCTTATTTTTTTCCTATTTTAACCCTAAACCCTTGTTTTTTTCAAGTTTTAACAATTCTTCTTTTATTTTAACCCCCGCTCTATACCCAGTAATTGAACCGTTTTTGCCAATTACCCTGTGGCAAGGGATTATAATTAAAACGGGGTTTTTAGAAAGTGCAGCTCCAACTGCTCTATTTGACATCTTTTGAATGTTTCTTTTTTTTGCTATAATTTCTGCAATTTCACCATAGGTTAAGGTTTTTCCGAATGGAATTTTTTGAATAATTTCTCTTACTTCTTTTTGAAAATTTGTTTCGGATAAATTGAGGGGAATGTTAAAATCGGGTTCTATTCCTTTAAAATAAAGGTTTAGCCATTTTGTTGTTTTTTTAAAAATTTCTGTTTCTTTTAATTCAAATGAATTGTTAAAATCTTCAAATTGAAGAGATGAAAGCCCAATTTCATCCCCTTTCATTATAATTTCCCCCAAAGGAGAGTTGTATTTAAAATAATAATTCATAATTAAAACAACTAAATTTTATCATATTTTTATTTTTTTAAACAAAATGCAAATTAATTTTATTCTAAACCCTTTATATAAAAGCCATAAAATTCAATATGCTAAGATAAAAATATAGAAAAGAAGGGAGCGGCAATTTTAAAATTATATTTAGAGTAAAATAAGTTTTATGAAAAATTTAAAATATAAAATTGTTTTATTATTGTTTGTTGTCTTAATTGCTGTTATTATTGGGCTTTGTTTTATTATTCAAGAGAAAAACAAAGAAATTCAAAAAGAAAAAACCAAAATAAATAAGCTTGAAGAAGAAATAAAAAAACAAAAAACAACTGAAGTTAAAAAACACCCCATTGAAATTAAGGTTGAAAAATGTATGGAAAAATGCAGCTATACAACTTCATGTATGACAAATTGCGTATATGGTTCAATAAACGATTGGGAGCAGCTTTCAAAAGAAAACCTTCAAGAGCTTAAAAAAATCTTAAGTGATGAACAATATAAACTTCTTTTAAATTCTGAAAATACTTTTGAAAGCTACAAAAAAGCAGAAATTAAGTTTTTATATGCAACTATCTGTAATTTAGAAGGTTCAATTTATTCAAACATTTTAAGTGCCAAAATTGCAAATATAGAAAAACAAAGAGCAAATAATTTAAGCGAAATTTTATATTTTTTAAAAAAAGGAACATTTATTTTACCTTAGAAAACCTGTTAAAAAGTAAGTTGTGCAAAAAGCCCGACAGTGTCCGATTTTGGAATTTTATTTTTGTTGGGGCAAAAACCCGACAATTACAACCCACGTAGCCAGTTTTTCTTAATATTTTCAATTAGTGAGGTTAGATAAATTAAAAAATATACAGGCAAAATAAAAAATAATAGTGTTTGAGAAATAATAAAATCTCCAACTTTAATAAATTCGTCACTAAAACCAAAAATTATAGGGAAGATGGTAGCAATAAATAAAATTATTAAAACTAAAGTTAAAAGAAAAACATTATTAAAAAAGAAATTAAGATAACTGCTCCAGTTGTTTTTCATTGCCCTTTTGGTTATTCTTAAGGGCAAAATGAAATAAAGACAAAAAGCATAAAACCAAAGAACGATAAAATTAGAAGAAATTAACGATTCGAGCAATTTATTAAAATCTGCTGTTAAAATTGCAAAAATAAACAACGCTAAATAAAATGCATAATACTTCATAATTCTTTTAAAAAAGCGTTTTAATAATTTAAAAAAAACTTTAATTATTCTTTTATACGATAGCTTAATAATACACTGTGTAAAAATTGTTAAAATTGAAGCCAAGAAGAAAATTATCAATAAATTCAAAGTTTGATTACATTCAAGCGCAACAAGAAACATTCCTGCCAAATAAAAAATACCTAAAAACAAAAAATAAGGTATTGGCATAACTAAAAACATTATTAAAAAATAAAAAATAAAACCAAATAAATTTTTCATTATCCTGAATTTTATCATATTTTATTTTTTTAAACAAAATGCAAGCTTTGATGTTGGGGTAGAAACCCCAACCTACTACTTTTAGTTCAGCAACTTTCAGCCCAAAATCACGGGATAATATAAAACCTTAAACCTACAGCCTATTTAGCCGGTTTTTTCTTAATCTTTTCAATTAGTGAGGTTAGATAAATTAAAAAATATACAGGCAAAATAAAAATACATGATATTTGAACAAAAACAAAATTATCAAATTTAATAGATTTATAATCTAAATTAAAGATTACAGTAAAAAATATGATAACAAATAAAATTATTAAAACTAAAGTTAAAAGAAAAATATTATTAAAAAAGAAATTAAGATAGCTGCTCCAGTTGTTTTTCATTGCCTTTTCGGTTATTCTTACAGGCAAAATGAAATAAAGGGAAAAAGCATAAAACCAAAGAACGATAAAAATAGAAGAAATTAACGCTTCAAGCAATTTATTAAAATTTGCTGTTAAAATTGCAAAAATAAATAACGCTAAATAAAATGTATAATACTTCATAATTCTTTTAAAAAAGCGTTTTAATAATTTAAAAAAACCTTTCATTATTCTTTTATACGATAGCTTAATAATACACTGTGTATAAATTGTTAAAATTGAAGCCAAAAAGAAAATTATCAATAAATTCAAAATTAGATTACATTCAAGCGCAAAAAAATACGTTCCCGCCAAATAAAAAATACCTGTAACCAAAAAATAAGGTATTGGCACAACTAAAAACATTATTAAAAAATAAAAAATAAAACCTAATAAATTTTTCATTATCCTGAATTTTATCATATTTTATTTTTTTAAACAAAATGCAAGTTAATTAAATTTTAAACCATTTTAAAAATTTGAAATATTGCAATATTCATAAAAAACATAAAGCAAAACGCAAGAAAAATGTTTATCAAAATTTGATATTTTCTTTTATACTTCAATAAGGGTTTTTTTAAAATATCTTGAAATAAATAAAAAGCGAAAATGAATTCAAAAAGATATAACAATTCAAGGTCATATTCAATCTTAAAATAAACAAAACAAAGCCAAATAAAAACAAATGCCCCCAAAATTGCGGAAATATCAGAAAATTTATTTAATGTGTTTTTTATTTCAATGTTTATTTTTATTTTTTTATACATTTTTTGAACAACACAAAAGAATAAAAAGGAAATAATTAAAAAGGCAAAAAACTTAAACTGAAAATTGCCGCAAATAAAACCGGCAAAAATTAAAAACAAAAGGGCAAATACAAAATATAAAAATTGGTAAACAATATTCATAAAAAAAATTTTAACACAATAAATAAAATATTATTTATTTAGTTAATATAAAAACGAATGTAATTTTTTATCTTAAACCCTTTAAAAAAAGCTTTTTCAAGGTTAATAAACACCTTAAAATTTCAATATGCTATAATAAAAACCATGAAAATTTTAAAGATATTATCAATTATTTTTATATTTGCATTTCTGTCGTTATATATATTTTGCACAATTTTTTATGATGATGCCGATTTTTGCCATGATTCAGGTTATTGCAAGGAAGGTTTACCCCTAAACACGGAAATTGGGCCGATTGTTATAAGTGAAGAAACCTGCAAATTAACTAAAGGTGTTTGGCTTCAAGAAAAAAGAATGTGTAAATATTAAAGTTTGTAAGCTAAGCAAAAAAACCAAAAATTACAACCTACTTAGCCGGTTTTTTCTTAATCTTTTCAATTAGTGAGGTTAGATAAATTAAAAAATATACAGGCAAAATAAAAAATAATAGTGTTTGAGAAATAATAAAATCTCCAACTTTAATAAATTCGTCACTAAAACCAAAAATTATAGGGAAGATGGTAGCAATAAATAAAATTATTAAAACTAAAGTTAAAAGAAAAACATTATTAAAAAAGAAATTAAGATAACTGCTCCAGTTGTTTTTCATTGCCCTTTTGGTTATTCTTACAGGCAAAATGAAATAAAGGGAAAGAATTAATACCAAAATGAAAAACAAGGCGGCAATATATAAAACACAGAAATAGCCCGTGCAGGGTACATTTGCAATGGTTAAATAAATAAAATTTGCTATTTTATCACAAGAAGTGCCATCACAAAAAAATATAGAAAATGCCAAATACCAAACTATGCAAGGTATTGGCACAACTAAAAACATTATTAAAAAATAAAAAATAAAACCTAATAAATTTTTCATTATCCTGAATTTTATCATATTTTATTTTTTTAAACAAAATGCAAGTTAATTTTATTCTAAACCCTTTAAAAAAGGCTTTTTAAGGTTAATAAAAGCCCTAAAATTTCAATATGGTAAAATAAAAAAATGAAAGAAAAAATCAGGCAAACAATTTTAAAAGTTTTTAATTATCTGAAAAAGAAGAAAGTTGTTTCATTTCTTTTAATAATTTTTTGCATAAATATTTTTATGTATAATATTTGGCAATTTAGCAATGAAATTAAATATGGAAAATTTTATTTTTTTAAAAAATTGCCGCACAGTGAAAATTTAAAAAACTCTAAAACATTTGCTATCAGACATTTTTCCCCGTATGGAATAAAAATTGATTCTAATTGCATTTTATTTTTTATAAAAAACCAAAATAATGAAATTTATAGTTTATACAGCCTTGATTTAAAAGAAAAGAAATTTAAAAAATGTAACACGGAATTTAACTATTCCAAAATAGAATTTGCAAAACAAATTAACGGAAAAATTTATATAATTTTTTCTAAATTATATGATATTGAAAATTTTAAAGATGACAAAAAGCAATATGAATCTTCATATCTAATTGTTTATAACCACAAAAAAGACGTTATTGAAAATAAAACTGAAATAAAGGAAATTTTAAAAAACCCGCAAAATATTCAAACGGTCAGTATAAAAGGCGAAAATTATATTATCTATAAATGTATGGAAAATTGCCATGTATTAAAAAAAGCAAACAACCCGTATATTTTATTTCAAGGCGAATTTTTATGCCAAAACAGAAAACCAAACTATTATTTTAAATTATTTTCAACAAAAACAAATAAAACAAAAAACCTTGAAATAAATGGCATAGATAAAAAAGAAGATATATTTTTAGGTCAAATGGAAAATGGCATTTCACTTTTTTATAAAAAGCAAAATAATTACAAAATTTCTTCATACAATTTAGAAAATAACAAAAAGTTGTTTGAATATAATGCACACATAAATGCATATAAAATTGAATTTATTTTAATTGGCGAAAATAAATTTTTAATGATATATAGGCCCTATAATGCTCCTGAAATAACAATAATTGATACTTTTTATGTTAGCCCAAACGGCAAAATTGAAAAAATTGCCTCAACAAAAATATCCGATAAAAAAGAAGGGTTATTCAAACGCCCGTTTTTTCCAAACCAAAATTACATTGTGCTTACCCCCGAAAGAATAATTTTTTGCTGCGGCAGACAAAATTTAGGAACATATATTTATAATTCTAAAAAAACTTATCTTTTTAACTATAAAGCCAATGAATTTAAAAGAATTACGGACTTTAAATATAAATCTTATATGCCAAAATTTATCAAATTGAACGATAGCAGCTTTTTATTGTATAGTGCAGAATCAGAAACCTCTTTAATAGACTTTGTTTTTTCTTTGAATAGAATATATAAATTTGATTTAAAAAAAGGAATATAGCTGCTTAAACCTTTAAAAACAGATTAAAAAAGCAAAAAGGTACAAAGGTTTAACGGCTTGATTTTGTTGGGGCAGAAACCCCAACCTATGGCTATAAAAACCTATAAATAGCGCAAAAATACATAAAATAAAAACCAGATGACAAGTGTAAGCCCAATAGTAAATAAAATGGAATAAGTTATTTCCAAAAGGAAAAATATAAAGAGTTTTGGTTTTTTGTTTTCTTTTTTGGTTGTTGTTTTGTTTTCTTTTTTAGAATCACTTAATTTTTTATAAATAAATTCAAATATACCTGTAATAAGCAATATTAAAAGTATAGGTGCATTAAACACTAATATAAGAAGCGTATAATAAATATATTCCTCTGACCTAACACTTCCTTTCCAGCTCAAACATAAAATAGAGACACTAAGCCCAATAAGCGCCAATATGTTAAATGAAATATATTTTCTTAAATCAAGGTATTTTTTAATATTTTTAAAATTCATTAGGGAAGTTATACGATATTTTTGTTTTAAAGTCAATTAGAAAAAGGCTTTTTATGCTTTGATGTTGGGGTAGTAGGTTGGGCTTTCAGCCCAACATCATAACTGCTTTGTGCTTTAAACAAAAAATTTGTCCACGAGAGGATTCGAACCTCCGACATTCACCTTAGGAGGGTGACGTTCTATCCTGCTGAACTACGTGGACAAATAAAATCACCCTATAATTTTATTATAAATAAAAAATTAAAGCTATAAAATTTTAATTATTCATCTTAATTGTGCCATGGACGTTTTTATCTATCCCAAGGCTGTCAAACAAGCTGTTTTGAAGTTCGCCCGAGCTTCCCGCAGAATAAAATTTGCCCCTTGTAGCAAGTGCAGTGCATCTTAATTGGTTGTTTGCTTCAATATCATAAATATCAAACGCTATAACATCGATTGAAATATCATCTCTTTGTTTCATAAGCTCAATAGCATAAGTGCAAGGGCTTTCGTCACAGTTTTCACCACCGTCTGTTAATAAAATAATGTGCTTTTTGCCGCTCACCCCTGCAAAATCACTATTTACGGCTTGTTTTAGAGAATATGTGATAGGCGTCCAGCCGGTGGCATTTGTTCTATAAATTGAAGCTAAAATATTTTGAGCATTATTGGTGGCTAAAGGCACAGCAAGTTTGCTTGCCATGCAACCTTGAAGGTAGGTAAACCCTGCCCTATGCCCATAAACTCTTAAACCTGTTTGAACGTTTGGGTTAATTTTAGGTAAAATTGATGATAGCGTATCCATTGCAATATCAATTTTTTTTCTTCCACCCAATTCTTCATTCATAGAGTTTGAAAAATCTACAATGAATAAAATTTTGCTGCCTTCTTTAAATTTGCCTGTTTGTGCGGTTTGTTTGTAGCTTTGTGGTGTATATAGGCTGTAATTAAAGTTAGGTTCAGCCATGGTCATTCCCCATTTTACAAAAATGGCGGATAATAATAAAATTAATAAATAAAATGTTTTTTTCATAAGATTTATTTTACCAAAGTTAAAAGGGGGTTTAAAGATGGAAATTTTTGAAGCGATTGATAATAGAAAAACTATCAGAAAATATGACGATTATAAACCGACAACAGAGGAAGTTAAAAGAATAATAAATTCTGCAAGGTTGGCGCCAAGTGCTGTTAATATGCAAAATTGGAAATTTATTGCAATATATAATGACAAAGTTAAAGAAGAATTGGCAAATTCTGTTTTAGCTGCCTATGATAGAATTTTATCCAACTTAAATGAAGAAGATAAAGCCCCCGTTGAAAGGTATAAAGGTCATTCAACATTTTTTAAAAATGCCCCTTTTATAATTGTTTGTATTGAAAAATTTGCCCCTTCTTTTATGGGTGGTGTTTTAGAAAAAGCGGGAATACCGACTGAAGAAATTAAATTAATGCGCCCCGATTCATACCTGCTTAGCATGGGCGGAGCAATTCAAAATATGCTTTTATCTGCTTATGCTCTTGGGCTTGGTTCTTGCTGGATGGTAGCACCTGTTTTAGGGGAAGATGGCATGAGAAAAACATTAAATTTAAAAGAAGATGAAAAAATTGTTTCAATTCTTGCGTTTGGCAAACCTGCCCCCGATGCAACAGATAAAAGATCGCCTAAAAAAGAACTTGACGAAATTATGGAAATAATTGAATAAAAAGCAGTTAAGCCCCTATTTCAGGGGCTTTTAAGTTATTATTAAGAATTGTTAAGAAGAAAAATAAAAACAAAACTCATTTTAATATTTCTTAATAAAACGATTGAAATTTAAAAAAACAGATGATATATTAAGGATATACAAAAGATATACAAACGGAAAAATGCCTTGTCCCGTTTGAAAGTTTTATTGCCTTAAAAAATCCATTAAAAAATAGTGTCTTAAAAAATGTAAATTAGATTAAAGCCTTAAATGGGCGTAATTTGCCATGGCAAAAATGGAAAAAGGAAACAACTGACCAAAAAAGTTAGGTTATTTAGTTTGGAGAAAAGTTGTTATGAAAAATGTGAATGTTGTTGAAAAAATTGAAACCTCTGATAGTGTAATTGAAAACCCCCTTAACCTTTATTTTAAAAAAATTGCAAAATATCCTGTTTTATCTCAAGAAGAAGAATTTTCCCTTGCAAAATCCGCCTCTATGGGTGATAACATTGCAAAAACAAAGTTAATTCAATCTAATTTAAGACTTGTTGCAAATATTGCAAGAAAATCAATCCACCATTCAAAACTTTCTTTATCCGATTTAATTCAAGAAGGCAATCTGGGGCTTATTGCAGCTTTAGACAAATATAATTATAAGCTTGGCTACAGGTTTTCAACCTATGCCACTTGGTGGATTAAACAAGCAATGTTTAAAGCCATTTCAGAACAAGGTCATGCTATGAAAATTCCTGTATATATTCAAGAAACTCTTTCAAAATACAAAAAAATTAAACATTCTCTTGAACAAAAATATAATTGTTCAATCAATTCTTCCGTTGTAGCAAACAAAATGGGCATGAGCCAAGATAAAATAAACCTTTTCCTTAATGCTTTCACAAAAACTCTCTCAATCGAAAACGCACTTTCAACAAACGAAGACAAAGAGCTTTCTTTAGCAGAAATTATCGAAGACACCAAGCAAAACGTTGAAGTTGAAATTGAATCAGAAGAATTAAAACAAGACATTAAAAAAGCCCTAAATGTTTTAAAGGAAAAAGAACAAAGCGTAATCATTTTAAGGTTCGGCTTAGATGACAACAAGAAAAAAACCTTAGAAGAAATCGGCAATATTTATGGCGTCACGAAAGAATGTATCCGTCAAATGGAAAAACGAGCCATTAGAAAAATTTATGCAGATGCAGAAACAAGATGCCGCCTTTTGAGCTATATTCAATAATCAAATTTTCAAACAAAAATGCACCAAAATGATTAACTTTGGTGCATTTTATCTTCTTTTCTTTACTATATCATTATTTCTGCCCCAATTCAATACCGGTAATTTTAATATTTTTTATAAATTTAAAAAATAAAACCCTTCCATTTATTGCTTTTTCGCCAAATGCATCAAATTTAATCAAAATGGTGTAAAAGCTGAAAGGAAAGTTAAATATTATGAAAAAGTTAAATGGGTTTACACTGGCTGAAATTCTAATCACCTTAGCCATTATTGGAATTGTTGCCGCAATTACTTTGCCCAGCCTACTTGTAAACGTAAACGAAAAAGCATGGGAAGCCCAAAAGAAAGCTCTTCATGCAAGACTTGCTCAAGCAATAGGGCAGATGAACACATTAAGCGGATATGGAACATATACGGAAGGTGAAGAAGGCACCGCAACAGCAGATACCGCCGCTGAAAGTTTTATATTGGATGCTCTATCAAAAGTTTACAAAATAAACAATGTTTGCGGACCCGATAAACTAAGCTCTTGCGGAATTCCAAGCAAAATTACAACATTAGGTGCAACATCTGAAATCAATTTTCCAACAAAGATGAAAGAGTTAAATGCAAAACTTTTAAATGGAAGCCATTGGGAAGGTGAAGACGGTGATGTGGCAGATACGAAGGCAGCAGCATTTGAAACTGTTAACGGTGAATCAATCGCAGTATTCTATAACCCGTTATGTAGCTCAGATACAACAGTTAACCATTATGTACAAAACAAAATGTGTGTTAACTTTGTATATGACTTAAATGGTAGCGAAGGACCAAACCAAGTCGGAAAAGACGTTGGTTTTATCACGGCTTTCTACAATAAAAACCCTGTCGTTGTAGCGCCTGTACCATATAGTACAGATTACACATCAGCTGTACCACAATATACAGAAGCAGGCGGTCAAATTGATGCACCGACAGCATGTAAAACCATGGGAGAAGACCTAAGGTTGCCTGATAGAGACGAGCTAGCATCACTCTTTGTAAATGCACCGCTTATTAACCTAGGTGAAAGCACTAGCACCTATTGGTCGGGCTCGGTCATTTCGCTGGGCACTTCCGGGTTAGCCTGGTCCCAGAACTTCATTGATGGCGACCATTACCGCAACACTCGTTCTCGCGCTTACTCCGTGCGCTGCCTGAGAAAATAAAATTTTGTCATTTTGCCATTTTGCTAAAACATGACAAGATAAAATAAAAAACTTGTAGGTTGGGGTTTCTACCCCAACATAACTTTTCATTTTTAGATGTTTTAAAAGAGTTTGTGCAAAAAAACCGTTTGATGCTGTTGGGCTGAAAGCCCAACCTACTTTGTTGGGAATTGTGATATTAAAAATGCACCAAAATGAGTAACTTTGGTGCATTTATCTTCTTTTTCTCAATATATCATTGTTTTGCTATTAATTCAAGAGGGGAAAAGTTTAAAATTCTTATTCTTTTAAAACCGGAAACAATGAAATACTAAGCTTTTTAACCCCTTGCACCAAAGTTACTCAAATAGGTGCAAAAGTTTAAAGGAAAGCAGAAAATATGAAAAAGAAAAAAGGATTCACTTTAGCTGAAATTCTAATTACTTTAGCTATTATTGGGATTGTGGCGGCGATTACGTTGCCGAGTTTGCTTGTTAATGTGAATGAGAAGGCATGGGAAGCCCAAAAGAAAGCTCTTCATGCAAGACTTGCTCAAGCAATAGGGCAGATGAACACATTAAGCGGATATGGAACCTACACAGAAGGTGAAGAAGGCACCGCAACAGCAGATACTGCCGCTGAAAGTTTTATATTGGATGCTCTATCAAAAGTTTATAAAATAAATAACGTTTGCGGACCCGATAAACTAAGCTCTTGCGGAATTCCAAGCAAAATTACAACGTTTGGGGCGGGTTCTGAAATCAATTTTCCAACAAAAATGAGCGAATTGAATGAAATATTGTTAAATGGTGCTCATGAAACAGGCGAAAATGGTGATATGGCAGATACAAAAGCCTCTGCATTTGAAACGGTTAATGGCGAATCAATCGCAGTGTTTTATAACCCCTTGTGCGGTTCTGATACGTCTGTTAACCATTATGTACAGAATAAAATGTGTGTAAATTTTATATATGACTTAAATGGTGCAGAAGGACCAAACCAAGTTGGAAAAGATGTTGGTTTTATAACGGCATTTTATAATAAAACCCCTGTAGTTGTGGCACCTATACCATACGGCACGGACTATTCATCAAAAGTGGCGCAATATACAGAAGCAGAAGGTGAAATAGATGCGAGGGCAGCATGTAAAACCATGGGGGAAGATTTAAGATTACCTGATAAAGATGAGCTTGCTTCACTCTTTGTAAATGCTTTGCTTATAAACCTGAGTGAAAGCGCTAATGTCTATTGGTCAAGTTCGGTAATTTCATCGGGTACTTCCAGACTAGGCTGGCGTCAACACTTTGACCATGGGGGGAGTAGCCGTTACAATCGTTCCGGTACTTACTATGTCCACTGTGTGAAAAAATAAATGAAGCATTTGTTATTTATCTAAAATTGCACTCGAAATATTGCAGTAAAATGTAAAAAACTCATTTATAAATAAACTAAAAGTGCTTTTAAAAGCACTTTTAGTTTGAATTGATTAAAGTGTGTCGACTGTTAAAATTAAAGGTTCGCTTTCGCCTACCATAACCGTATGTTCAAAATGGGCAGAGGGCATTTTGTCTTTTGTTATAACCGTCCATTCGTCGTCTAAAACCATGACATCGTCACAGCCTAAATTAAGCATTGGTTCTATTGCAATTACGTTGCCTGTTTTTAATTTTAATTGGTTGCCAACTCTGTAATTAAAAAGAAAGGGTTCTTCATGCATATTATGTCCAACGCCATGACCGCCGTATTGGCGAACAATGCCATATTTGCCTTCATTTGCAACATCTTCAATGGCGCCTGAAACATCATCTAAAATGTTTCCTTCAACCATTTTTGAAATGCCTGCATAAAGGGCTTTTTCAGTATATTCTAAAAGCTTTTGAACTTTAGGGTCAACTTCGCCTACCGTATATGTCCAAGCGCCGTCACCTACAAGCCCGTGGTATGTTGCGCCAACATCTATTGAGACAATGTCGCCGTTTTTTAGAATTCTGTCTTTTTTTGGAATACCATGAACAACTTCTTCGTTAATTGAAGCACAAATTGACCCGGGGAAGCCGTGATAGCCTAAAAACGTAGGCGTTGCTTTGTTGTCTTTAATGATTTCATAAGCTATTTTATCAAGCTCTAAAGTTGAAATACCCTCTTTGATGTTTTCTTTCATCGCTTTATGGACTTTTGCAACAATAGAGCCTGCAACTTTCATTAATTTAATTTCTTCTCTTGATTTTTTAGCTACCATAAAATGAACCTTCCATAATAAAAAAGGGCGATTTGCCCTTTTTGCTTATA
The DNA here is from genome assembly GCA_944325175.1 of Candidatus Gastranaerophilales bacterium. Taxonomy (GTDB): domain Bacteria; phylum Cyanobacteriota; class Vampirovibrionia; order Gastranaerophilales; family Gastranaerophilaceae; genus Galligastranaerophilus_A. The sequence continues at coordinate 23,680 of CALUYZ010000014.1, forward strand.
CTATTGAACCAACTGTTTTTATTAAATCGGTCCAAACTTTGTCTATACTTTGATTTGCATTAATTGTTTGAAGATTGCCTCTTTTTGTATAAAAATCAAGAAGAGGGTGCGTTTCTTTTTCGTATGTTTCAAACCTTAGTTTTGCGGTTTCTTCGGTGTCGTCTTTTCTTTGAATTAATTCGACATCGCAATCATCACAAAAGCCTGCTTTTTTTGGGGCAGATGTTTTAATGTTGTATATTTTACCGCATTTTGGGCAAGAGCGCCTGTTTACAAGCCTTTCAACCAATACTTCAGTTGGAATATCAAAATAAACTGCCATTATATCTTCTTTTTTTATATTGCCGTTTATTTCATCTAAAATTTTGTCTAATTCAGTTGCTTGCTCTAAGCTTCTTGGAAAACCGTCTAAAATATAGCCGTTCAAACAATCTTTTTCCATTAGCCTGTTTTTAATCACGGTTGAAACAACATTTAGGGGAACTAATTGCCCTTTATCAATAAAACCTTTTGCAATAAGCCCGATTTCTGTTCCTTCTTTAATATTTTTTCTTAAAAGTGAACCTGTATCTACGTGAGGGAGCTTTAATTCACGTGCCAACAGCTCTGTTTGTGTGCCTTTGCCGCACCCCGGAGGACCTAAGAAAATAAATGCTTTTGTCATATATAACGCCTTTATAAATTGTAACTTTTATTTAAGAAAAGTTTCGTAATTTTTTGCTAACATGTGCGTTTTAATTCTATTGATGAAATCAAGCGCAACACCAACCATAATGATTAAACTGGTTGCCCCTAAACCTTGCATTGTTGTGATGCCTGAAACACCTGATGCAACAGTTGGAACCATTGCAATAATGCCAAGTGAAATAGCACCAATAAACATTAATCTTGTTAAAATTTCATCTAATTTATCTGCGGTGGGTTTTCCGGGTTTAACACCGGGGATTGCCGAACCGTATTTTTTCAAGTTGTCTGCAATTTCTTTTGGCTGCATAGATGGAATAATTGAAGCGTAAAAGAAAGTAAGTGCAAAAATTAACAAGAAATAAATTATATAATAACTGATGCTGGATGGGCTCAAGAAAGAATTAATTGCTTCTAAAGCCGATTTTACAGCAGGGTTATTAATTTGCATTTGAGTTAATAAGCTTAAAATGGTTGACGGGAATAATAAAATTGCTATTGCAAAGATAATTGGCATAACACCGCCGGGGTTTAATTTAAAAGGAATGTTTGAATTTTGACCGCCGTAAACTTTGTTTCCGACTTGACGCCTTGCTGAAACTATTGGAACCTTTCTAACCGCATCATGAAGAATGATGATAAAAATTGTTGCCGCAATAAAAATTGCAAGTAAAATAACAAGCCCTAATTGTAAGGCAGGGTCTTGGGAAACAAGGGTTGCCGTTCTTTGAGTATAAAGTGGAATACCAGCTATAATACCGACAAAGATTATTAAGGAAGCCCCGTTTCCAATCCCTTTTTCAGTTATTAATTCGCCAATCCACATAACAAAAACTGCCCCTGCCGTTAAGGCAACTAATGAGCCTGTATAAAACAGCAATGGGTTAAGCCCGTGGATTACGGTTCCAGGCAACTTTGATAACAACAAAACAAATACTAAAGATTGAAGAAGCGCAACAACAACCGTAAATAAACGGGTTAATTGTTGAATTTTTCTTCTGCCTGCTTCACCGTCTTCTTTTTGCAAGCGTTCCAATGGCGGAATAATTACCGCTAAAAGCTGCATGATAATTGAAGATGTGATATAAGGACCGATGCCTAGTGCAAAAATTGAAACTTTACCTAAAGCACCCCCTGAAAATAAATCAAGAAAGCCTATGATATTGTTTCCTTGTGCTAAAGCCATAAAAGCTTCATTGTTTATACCAAAAATAGGTAGCTGTGCGCCAAATCTAAATAGCGCAATCATAAGGAATGTAAAAATCAATTTTTGCTTCAAACCGCTTGATTGAATATTATTCATCAAGCTTTGTAGCATTTGTTCGTTGTTTACTTGTTGCATTATTAAACTATTTCAACCTTTCCGCCTGCTTTTTCGATTTTTTCTTTAGCGCTTTCAGTTACATAATTAGCTTTAACTGTAACTTTTTTAGTTAATTCACCGTTTCCTAAAATTCTTAAAACTTCAGTTGAAGGGTGAACTAATTTGTTTTCAACTAAAACTTCTAATGTAACAACATCTGCGTCTAATTTTTCTAAAGCAGAAACGTTAACAGCTGATGTATTTAATGCAAAAACGTTATTAAACCCTTTTAATTTGGGTAAACGTCTAAATGCAGGCATTTGACCGCCTTCAAAACCTCTTTTTGAGCTTCTGCCTGATCTTTGACCTTCACCGTTGTGGCCTCTTGATGAAGTTTTACCACAACCTGATGATCTGCCTCTACCAACTCTGACAACTTTTTTAACAGCGCCTTCATTGGGTTTTAAATCTTCTAATGTTATCATTTTTATACCTTACCTTTATTCAACTATTTCAACTAAGTGTGGAATTTTATTAACCATGCCCATAATTGTGGCAGATTTTGCGTGTTCAACAACACGGTTTGTTTTTGTTAAACCAAGTGCTCTAACAATTCTTTCATGTTTTTCGGGAGCGCCGATTGTTGATTTAACTAATTTTATTTTAATTTTTTCTTCTGATTTTTTAGCCATTTTATATCACCTGTTTTTTTATCCTAATAATTGTTTCATAGAAATGTTTCTTTGTTGAGCAACTTCTTTAAATGTTCTTAATTCTTTAAGTGCGTTTAATGTAGCATTAGCAGCATTTAAAGGAGATTTTGAACCTAAAGATTTGCTTAAAATGTTTTCAATACCGCAAAGTTCAAGCACTGCACGAACTGCACCACCTGCGATAACACCGGTACCTTGTGAAGCAGGTTTTAAAACAACGCTGCCGGCACCTGATTTACCTGTTATCATGTGAGGTATTGTAGTTTTGAAGATAGGAACGGTGATAAGATTTTTTCTGCCGTCTGCAATAGCTTTTTGAATAGCAACGATAACTTCAGCTGCTTTTGCAACGCCCATGCCTACCTGACCTTTTTTGTTTCCGACAATAACAATCGCTCTAAAGCTTAATTTTTTACCGCCTTTAACAACTTTTGTTACTCTGCGGATTTGAACAACTTGTTCTTTCCATTCTGATTCAACAGGTTCTGTTGTTTCAATTTTTCTTCTTCTGGATTGTTTTCTTTGTGGTTTTAAAGTTGTTACTTCAACAGCTTCTGCTGCTTCAACTGTTTCAGCTGCTTCTTCTTTTACTTCTTGGTTATCAGCTTCAACAGCTTCGATAGTGTCTTTAATTTCTTCGCTCACGTTTTAGTACCTTTCGATTTAATTAATTACATAATTTCTTTGTTTTTTTATTGCTCTTATAAACAACAAAAAGAATACAACAAAAACCCCTATTTTTTATATTGGGCGTTTATTGAATTCGGTTGTTAAATTTCTGACATAATCTATAATACATGCTGAAATATTTTTTGCAACCGATTTATCAAGTGGGTTTGGAATTATGTAATCACAATCTAATTCTTGTTTTGTAACCATTGAAGCTATTGTTTTTGCGGTTAAAATTTTAATATCATCAGATATAATTCTAACCCCCGCATTTAAAACACCGTCAAAAAGCCCGGGGAAAACAAGAGAATTATTTAATTGGTTAGGAAAATCAGGTCTTCCTGTTGCAACAACTTTTGCACCTGCTTTTTTTGCTAAATCGGGCATAATTTCAGGGGTTGGGTTTGCAAGCGCAAAAACAATCGGATTAGCAGCCATTGTTTCAACCCATTCCGGCCTTAAAATGTTTCCGACTGAAACCCCTATAAAAACATCAGCGCCTTTAATTGCATCTTCTAAGCTGCCTTTTAGGTTTAATTTGTTTGTAAGCTTGCTTATAGCTTCTAAAGACGGGTTATTGCCATTTCTTCCCTGATAAACAACCCCTAAAATATCAGTCATGATAATATCTTTAACGCCTGCTTTTAATAAAAGCCTTGCAATAGCCTGACCTGCAGCACCTGCGCCTGAGATTACAACTTTTATTTTATTTAAGCTTTTATTAACCAACTTCAGTGCATTATAAAGCCCTGCTAAAGTTACAATGGCAGCACCATGCTGGTCATCATGGAAAATCGGAATTCTTGAATTTTGAATTAAAAATTTTTCAATTTCAAAACATTCAGGCGCTTTAATGTCTTCTAAATTAACTCCTGAAAAAGAATTTTCCAATAATAAAACTATTTTTTTAATTTTATTCACATCTTGTGTGTTTAAACAAAGGGGCATTGCATCAACATCGCCAAGCTCTTTAAATAAAACGGCTTTTCCTTCCATAACAGGAAGCCCTGCTGTCGGACCTATGTTTCCTAAGCCCAAAATTGCCGTCCCGTCTGAAATTATTGCGACAGGCTTTCTTGAATCAATAACCTCTTTAATTTCAGTTTCAATAACTCCGCCAAAAGCGCTTCTTAATTCAACCGGTTCCATATCTTCCAAATTTAAAGATTCAGGCAAAATGCAGCCTTTAGAACAAGTTGGAATAAATTCATCGTTATCATAAGCTAAACCTTTCATTAAGGTGGTATCAACCCCCATAAAGTTTGGCATAATGGCATCAATTACCATTTGAAGGTCTTCATCGCTACATTCTCTAATAACAAAAGGATAGGCATCTGTTGTTCTTGTTTCCTTTAAAAATATCGCTCTTTTTTTAGAAAGTTCATAATCTCTTGATAAGACAGCCACGGAATTAGACCTGTTTGTAAGTTCAAAAACCTTTTCTAAATTTTCCTTAATTTTAAGGCAGCTTTTTGAAACACCGGGGGTGTAGACAAGAGATAGAATTTTATTATTTTTAACTTTTACTTTTGGAACAATTTCTATTGCTTTCATTAGTTTCTAACCTTATTTTCAGTACCTTTTAATAACCTTTTTATATTTTCTCTATGAAGATAAACAATATAAATTGCAGCTATTGCCGCATAAACTGTATAGCCTATCGGGTTTTTTAAAAAATACATTAAAAACGGGGCGCAAATTAAAGCTATAATTGAACCAACGGAAACATATTTTGTAAAATACGTAATAATTGACCAAACAACGGTTAATATAAGCCCTACATAAAAATTAAGAGCATAAATTGTTCCAATGCCTGAAGCCACGCTTTTTCCGCCTTTAAAACCTAAAAACAGGGGTTTTGAGTGCCCAATAATAACCATAACGGCAGATATTACGGCAACAAGCCCTAATTTGTCACCAAAAGTTAAATATTTTGCAAGTAAAACAGGAACCATGCCCTTAATTGCATCTAAAATCATAACGGTAAAGAACCATTTTTTGCCTAATACTCTTTTAACGTTTGTAGCGCCTGTTGAACCTGAACCGATTGTTCTTATATCTTGCCCCGTTTTTGCTTTAACTATTAAATAGCCTGTTGGAATTGAACCTATTAAATAAGCAACAACTGCAAAAATTAAAATATACGCCCAAAAAGGAATTGCAACCATTATTTTTCTCCTTTTTCTTTAAAAATAAGCCTGATTGGCGTGCCAAAAAAGCCAAAAGCTTCTCTTAATTTTTTCATTAAATATCTTTTGTATGAATCTTTTAAAAGCTTCTTTGAATTAACAAAGAAGGTAAATGAAGGCGGCTTTATTTTAGATTGGGTTGTATAGTAAATTTTTAAGAATTTCCCTTTTTCTGATGTTGGGGGGTTAATATCAACCGCTTCATTTATGATTCTGTTTAGAGTGCTTGTTTGAACTTGCTTTGTTCTTTCAGCTTGAATTTCTTTTGCAAATTCAAAAATTTTATGCAGCCTTTGACCTGTTTTTGCGCTTATAAAAATTTTCTTTGCATAGTTTAAAAATGGCGCATCTTTATTTATTTCTTCTTCCACTTTATGGGTTGGAGTATTTTTAATTAAATCCCATTTATTGTATGCAACAATTAAACCGGTTCCTGCGTCTTCCGCTGTTTGAGCAATTTTTTTATCTTGGTCTGAAAGCCCTTCTTTAGCATCAATTACAAGTAAAGTTATGTCTGCTTCTTTAATTGCTCTTAAAGCTCTATCAACGGCAAAAGCTTCAACACCGTAATCCACTTTGGATTTTTTTCTGATACCTGCCGTATCTATCAAAATAAATTCTTCATTATTGTATATAACGGTTGAATTTATTGAATCTCTTGTTGTGCCTGAAATGTCTGAAACTATTGCCCTTTGTTCATTTAAAAGGTTATTTAAAATTGAACTTTTACCTGCGTTTGGTTTGCCTGCAATGGCAATTTTAATGGCGCCTTCAATTTCTTCTTCTTTTTCTTGTTCAATATCTTTTGTAACTCTATCTAAAAGGTCGCCAACGCCACCTGAGCCATGGAGAGCCGATATTGGCATAACTTCATCAAAGCCTAAAGCGTAAAATTCGCTATACATTGTAATTTCTTCAGAAGAATCCACTTTATTTGCAACAACGACAACATCTTTTTTTGATTGTCTTAAAATGTCTGCAATGTCGTTGTCATAAGGGTTTAAGCCTTCTTTGGCATCAACCACAAATAAAATTAAATCTGCTTCATCAACAGCAAGCTTTGCTTGATGAAAAATGTTTTTTACAAATTCATCGTCATCATTTGTAATAATGCCGCCTGTATCTATAATAATAAAAGGCTTGTGCTGCCAAATTGCATCAAAATATATTCTATCTCTTGTAACCCCGGGAAGGTCATCTACGATAGAACGTCTTTCGCCTATAATCCTATTAACTAAGGTCGATTTGCCCACATTAGGGCGCCCTACTATTGCAACAGTTTTCGTTTTCATAAAACTTATTTTACAATAAAAAAGGCTAATTTGAAAAATTTAATTATATTTTTTAATCAATTAAACCCATATTCCTTAATTTTTCAATTTTTTCGGATTGACTGTTTGTTTGAAGGAATATGCTCATAGGGAAGCTTCTTAGAAGGTAGACCATAAATTCATATCCTTCATCTGTAAATTTTTTGCCACTTTTTTGCATTGCTTTTGTATATTTATCTATAACGGTAATTGTGTTTTCAATGGCTCTGTTTTTGTCTTCATCGCTTATTTTTGGCTCGTTTTCGTTGTATGAATTTGCTATGTATGTGCTTAAATATTCAATGTCCGTTAACGCCCAAAGTGCGTTGCCAAGGTCGTTTGAATAGGGTTTGGACATTTTATCAAGGTCTATTATTTCAATAGTTCCTCTGTCTTCATCTAAAAGAAAATTGTTCGGATTGTAATAATCAAATTTATACCCTGCACAATCAAGCTCGGAAAATTTATCCATTAAAGAATAGTAAGCTTCAATGGGCGCATCTGCAAGAAATTGAAGGCATTTTGCATAGTGTTCTTTTCTTTCTGTTGTTTCATAAGGCAGTTCGTCTTCTCTTAAATCGCCATTTTCATAGTGAATGGCACTTGGCGGCGGGTTGCCGTTTGAAATACCGTTTTGTTTTCTTAAAACCGCAACGGTAGGCATTTCAAAGTTATCAGCCCTAAATAATGCAATTTCTTGTCCGTAGTTATTTGTTAAATTCTTATCTTCGGTATCAATTAATTTGTATTTGCTAAAATCAACATCTTTAAGGTCAAGACAACCTCTTGAAACCCTTAAAACATAGTCATCATTGTTTGGAATTTGATAAACGCTGTGACTGAAACCTTTTCCCAGAAGATTTTCTTCGGATAAAGCTGCTTTAATGCCTTTTTCTTTGAAATTGTTTGCTTTTGCCCACTTTATAAATTCATTATCTTCAGGTTTTTTTGTTTCTTCACTTTTAATAAAACTATCGTTAGATAAGCTTTTTGCCCTGAATGAAATTTTATTGCCGTTTGATGTGTTGAAAATTCCGTTGAATGTAATGTTGTTTATCATAACCTAACCTTTTTTCTTTTCATAAAACAGATGAAAAGTTAAAATTGACTTTTTGTTAAATTATGTTTGTTTTTTGGCGCATAAAGCGTTTTTGTGCTACGATGTTTAAAAAGACCATTAAGTTTAAGGGGAGTATATGACAGAAGCAGCAACTCAACATTATGATGCGAGTAATATCAGAGTATTGGAAGGGTTAGAAGCCGTTAGGATGAGGCCCGGCATGTATATTGGTTCAACCAGCCAAAGAGGCTTACATCATTGTATTTATGAAATTGTAGATAATTCCATTGATGAAAGCTTAGCAGGCTTTTGCGATACAATCCATGTTACGGTTAACCCCGATAATTCAGTTACCGTTCAAGACAACGGAAGGGGTATTCCTGTTGATATTAAACCTGATTCAGGAAAATCTGCCTTAGAAATCGTTCACACGGTGCTTCATGCAGGCGGTAAGTTTGGCGATGGCGGCTATAAAGTTTCAGGCGGGCTTCACGGTGTTGGTGCATCCGTTGTAAATGCTTTGAGTGAAAAATTTGTTGTAGAAGTTGCAAGAGACGGCTTTTTATACAGGCAAGAATATTTAAGAGGTGAACCCGTTCACCCTGTTGAAAAAGTTCGTGAAACAACAGAACGTGGCACAAAAACAACCTTCTGGCTTGACCCTGAAATTTTTACGGAAACAACAGAAATTGATTGCGATGTTATTGCAAACAGATTCAGAGAAATGGCATTTTTAAATAAAGGCCTTAAAATTATTTTCCACGACAACAAAGCAAATCAAGAATATACTTTCCACTATGAAGGCGGTATTGCAAGCTATGTGGAACATTTGAACAAAAATAAAAATGTCATGTTTGAAAAACCCGTTTATATGGAAAAAACGGTAGACGGCATTTTGGTTGAAGTTGCCCTTCAATATACAGATGCTTACAACGAAAACATTTTATGTTTTGCAAACAATATTAACACCCACTTTGGTGGCACCCACTTAACAGGTTTTAGAAACGGTGTTACAAGGGTTATTAACGATTACGCAAGAAAAAATAATATAATCAAAGATAACGAACAAAATTTAGCGGGTGAAGACATAAGAGAAGGCATGACGGCTATTGTTTCGGTTAAAATCGGCAACCCTGAATTTGAAGGCCAAACAAAAGAAAAATTGGGAAATGCTGAAGTAACCCCGATTGTAAACGATGTTGTAAGGGATAAATTCATGGAATGGCTTGAATTTAATCCTAAAGTTGCAAAATTAATTATAGATAAAATTCTTCAAGCTCAAAGAGCAAGAGAAGCTGCAAGAAGGGCAAGAGAATTAACAAGAAGAAAAACAGCGCTTGAATCATCCACTCTCCCCGGCAAACTTGCGGATTGTTCAAACAGAGAACCTGAAAAATGCGAATTATACATAGTTGAGGGTGATTCTGCGGGTGGTTCTGCTAAACAAGGCAGAAACAGAATGTTTCAGGCAATTTTGCCCCTGAGAGGTAAAATTTTAAATGTTGAGCGTGCAAGATTGGATAAAATGTATGCAAATAATGAAATTCAATCTTTAATTCAAGCCATTGGCGTTAATATTTCAAAAAACCCTGAAGAAGTAAATATTGAAAAGTTAAGATATCATAAAATTATTTTTATGACAGATGCCGATGTAGACGGTGCGCACATCAGAACGCTTTTATTAACGTTTTTCTTCAGATACGCCCGCCCTCTTATCGAGCTTGGACATGTTTATATTGCCCAACCGCCTTTATATAAGGTGACAATAGGTAAAACGGCAGAATATCTTTACGATGACAGAGCATTAGATAAAATGATGCGAGAAAGAGGCATTAAGGATATGGTTCTTTATAACAAAGATAGGACAAAATCCTTAAAAAACAATGATCTTGAAAATATGATTTATTCAATGTCAAGCTATTATAAATCATTCCACAATCCGATTATTAATCAAATGCCTTCTGTTATTATAAGGGGCTTAATAAGGTCTGATATAACGGTTAGTGATTTTGACAATCAAGAAAAAATGGAAGAAATTTATAAATATCTTGCTCACTATATTGAAGACCATGCGCTTAACTATGGCATAACGGAAGCCAAAAACTATAAGGTATTTTTAGCCCATAATGAAAATACAAATAAATATTATTTCAAAGTGGAATTAGGCGAAGGCATTGACCCTGTTGTAATTACGCCAAACTTAATTAAATCAAACGAATATGAAAGAATTAAAAATTCATATCCGAAAATTAGGGAATTTTTAATTGAAGAAGAAAAAGTTCTTTTAATTGAAACACAAGAAGGAACGAAGGAAATAACCTCTTTTGCCGAACTTCAAAGAATTGTTGAAGAAAGGGGCAAAAAAGGTATACAGCTTCAAAGGTTTAAAGGCTTAGGGGAAATGATGCCTCAACAGCTTTGGGAAACCACAATGGACCCTGCTAATAGAACCTTGTTGAAGGTTAGCATTGAAGATGCAATGCTTTGCGATGAATTATTTGATGTATTGATGGGCGATAATGTTGCTCCAAGGCGTGATTTTATTGAACAAAACGCTGTTTATGCAACAAATATTGATACATAGAAATGGTTTTTAATGTGAATTTAAGTGCCGGCACCTAATTTTTAGATGCCGGCATGGTGTTTTTGCGATTTATTTTGTGCTTGAATTAGAGGGGTTTTATTGCACTTTTGCATCTTATAAGAAGTTTGGTTTTTGTATAAATTGGCGAAAAAGGGGGCGCAAAACCGTGGCTTTATATTTTAGTTGCGATTGGTTTTTTAATTTTTGTTTTTGAATATGTTGGTTTTGTTTACTTTGTCTTTTGCTCGTATTAAAAGAGTTTGCAAACTTTTATTTAATTAAATCCATACAGATATATTATCACCCCCCTCATATCTTACAAAAGATTATTCTTTAACAGTGTTTATATTCGCTCGCTTTTAGCCCCTGTAGGTTGGGGTTTCTACCCCAACAAATTTATCTGTAGTTTAATATCTCTGCCGTAATTTCGTTTATCCTTTCGCCTAAATCTTCAATTAAAGATTGTAGCTTTTTGCAAAATGACTGCTGCACAAGATTGTGGATTAGGGCTTAATTAAGTTGCTGTTGGGCTGAAAGCCCAACCTACTTTAAACTTTTTTAAGATAATCTTTTGCTGTGCCGTTCGCATACATTGGCACACCACTAAAAAGCCCGACCATTTTGACATTTGCAGTTTTCAACATAATGCAACCACATGTTTAAAATCCGCTTTCAACTTCTGTAGGTTGGGGTTTCTACCCCAACAAAACACCTGCATTATAAGAATTTTTTCATATAAAAAACCATAAAAAAAACGGTCTTAACAATTAAGACCGTTGGAATTCTGTTACGTAATTCCTCGTGTGTGAAGTGAAGGTTAGTGTGTATTGGTTAGATAGTTCTCTTTTTAATGTGAACTTAATTATTTTTGAAGTTCATCATTTACATATATATAAAGTATATAAGAATTAAATAATTGCATAAATTCTTTATTTTGTTACAAAAGTTAACAATATACAGAAAGTATTTTGCCGGGGCTAATAAATGACAATTATTGAATAGCGCAGAAGTAAACTCTTAACTTTTAATTTTAACTAATAAAGCAAAAGTTGCAGATAAACTTTATTATAAATATACTTCACCAAAAAAGCCCGACCATTTTTGGCATTTGCAGTTTTCAACATAATGCAACCACATGTTTAAAATCCGCTTTCAACTTCTGTAGGTTGGGGTTTCTACCCCAACAAAACTACTTCGGCGGCGCTCACATTGGCGCACTACGGGCTTCGCCCTTCGTGCTACGTAAAATCCGCTCTTGGTTTTACTAGCCCCTGTAGGTTGGGGTTTCTACCCCAACAAATTTATCTGTAGTTTTAATATCTCTGCCGTAATTTCGTTTATCCTTTCGCCTAAATCTTCAATTAAAGATTGTAGCTTTTTTGCAAAATGGGTTACCGCATAAGATTATTGACTGGGGCTTAATTAAGTTGCTGTTGGGCTGAAAGCCCAACCTACTTTAAACTTTTATTCAAGGAATTTTCCGCTATACTATTTGCTCACATACAATGGCGCACTACTGAAAAGCCCGCTATTTTTGACATTTGCAGTTTTCAACATAATGCAACCACATGTTTAAAATCCGCTTTTAGCCCCTGTAGGTTGGGGCTTCTACCCCAACAAAACTACTTCGGCGGTGCTCACATTGGCGGGTTTCGCTCGCTTTGCTCGCTACACCCTACTTAAAATCCGCTCTTGGTTTTACTAGCGGTTCGCTTCTCTTGGACTCCGCTTCAAATTCCTTATTCAAGGAATTTTCCGCTACGCCGTTCGCTCACATTGGCGGGTTTCGCTCGCTTTGCTCGCTACACCCTACTTAAAATCCGCTAAGGCGCTGTTTGGAAGCGTTGCTTTATCTACATGAGGTCTGTAAAAATCGGTATTTATGTTTAATTTTTTGCCGATTTCTAATAGTGAGAGTGCAATTTTTCTATCTTTATTTTTTTGCTTTGATTTTTCAAGATATTCAATTAAATAGTCAATTTTTGAGTATATCTTTTCGTAGTAAATATTTTGCGAAACTCTTATGTCGACATTTAATTTTAATTTATCTATAATGCCAAATATTGCAAAAATTCTCTCTGCGGTAACTTCGCTTGGGTTATCGCCTAAATCTTCAATTAAAGATTGCAGTTTTTTGGCAACAATAATTCCTGCCCGAGATTTATTTACGTTTATGAAAAATTTTTCTGTCTCATTTTTAATAACATCAAGTTTTTCATTTAATTCTTTATCGAGAAAATCGGTTGCATTTGAAAGAGTTTCATCTAAATCTTTTAAAAGACAGAATTTTGCCGCTATTCTAAATACATCCGGAATATCCATACCGATTGATGCCAGTTGAATTACAGGCGCCCTTAAATCTTCATAAAGCTCTCTATATGCTTTTGCGGTTTTAAGAAGCCTTTTGTATAAAACTTTTTCAAGAATAACTTTTCTTTTATCAATAAGAACATCTTTAATTGTGTAATATTCTTCGCAAAATTCTTTCTTCATTGTATCTAAAGTAGAAAGAAGGCTATCATGCATAAAGGCATGGTGAACTTTTTTTCTTTCTTCAGAGAAATCATCTTTTGGGTCAAACGCTTTAATCATGCAGTAATATTCGCTTTTTGAAGTTTTTAAAAGCGAAAATGTCATGTCAAATTTTTCAAGCGTTATTTCAGAAGTTATTTCTATTCTGCCAAAGGCAAGCTCATTATCGCCGTTTTTATATGATTTAAAATTATTTTTCTTAATTTTATAGCAATAAATTTCATCGAGTTCAGAATTTTCTAAAGATGAAATTGCCCAATGCGTAACAATTTTTTCTATTGTTACAATAGCCGGCTTTACAAACATTTCATATATTTTTCTGCCGTTTTCATATTGCGGGATATTACTTTTTGCCCTTTGAAGAATTGTTAAAAAGTTTTCTTCATAGTCTTTATTTGAAAATTCTTTTGCAAGCTCCATGGCTCTTAGGGCATATTTCATAATTTGCGTTGTTTCAATGCCCGAAATTTCAGCAAAAAACCAGCCGCAGCTTGTGTACATAAGCATTGCAGACCTTTGAATTTCCATTAATTTAATTGCTTTAATTTTTTCTTGTTTTGTAAGCTTTTTAATTTGATTTTCTTCTAAAAATTTATTAATGGTTTCAGGCGTTCTTTTTAAAATTACGTCAATATATTTATTTCTGGCATCCCAAAAATCGTTATAATATTTGCTGCCTTCTTTTGTACAAAGCTTAATAAGTTCATCTCTTAAATAATCAAGCGCTTCTCTTAAAGGTTTTCTCCATTTTTGATTCCACCCCGGTTGCGCACCTGTTGAGCAGCCGCAATCGTCACTCCATCTGCCTACACCGTGGCTGCAACTCCAAGCGGAAACGGGTTTAATGTCAACTTGATATGTTGGCGGAAATTTTTCCAAAAATTCAGCATAGTTTGTAACTTGAAAACCTAAATCTTTTGCTTTAACGGCTAAAACATAAGAAAGCGCCATATCGCCAAATTTTGTGTGGTGACCGTAGCTTTCGCCGTCTGTTGCAATATTTACAAGCTGCGGTCTGTTTCTGCCTTGAACAAAACCGTCTTGAAGTCTGTATGCAAATTTTTCCCCGTTTGTAAGAAGATTATCAAATGCAACGGATTTTGAAATAGCACCGTCATAGAAGAATAAATCTATATATTTGTCAGTGCCTTCAACAAAATATCTGTAAGGTTGTGAAGGGTCTATGCTTCCCCAGCTTACATCATGCCAGGAATTTTCACCGATTTTTCTTACAGCCTGAGCCTGATACGGTGATAAAATTGTAAATTTAATACCTAAATCAATTAAAACTTCTAACGTTCTGTGGTCAACCGCAGTTTCACTAAGCCAAATGCCTTCAGGTTTTCTTTTGAATCTGTATTCAAAATCTTTTATGCCCCAAATAGCCTGCGTGTATTTGTCGTTCGTGTTAGCAAGAGGCATTATTATATGGTTGTAAACTTGTGCAATAGCGCTTCCATGCCCTGAATAAAGTTCGGCTGAATTTCTATCTGCCTCTAATATTCTTCTGTATGACTGCGGTGCATATTTTTCAAGCCAAGCTAAAAGCGTAGGGCCCATATTAAAGCTCATATATTGATAATTGTTAATAATGCTTAAAATTTTATTATTTGAATCTACAATTCTTGCAACAGTGTTTGGCTCGTAACATTCTGATGAAATTCTTTCATTCCAGTTATGAAACGGGCGGGCACTGTCTTGAATTTCAATAACTTCAAGCCAAGGGTTTTCTCTTGGCGGCTGGTAAAAATGGCCATGGATTGTTAAATATTTTTCTTGCACAAAATACTCCCAACTTTAATGATTGCAATACTATTTTTATTTATTTTCAACTGCTTGTGCTTTTTGAAGAATTTGAATGTTTGTAATATCAACCCAAGCGTCGCCTAAGGCATTTGAAAAAACGACACCTGTCATAGATATTTTATCACCTGTGTTAAGGTCAACAAATTTTTCTGCATAGTCACGTTTTAAAAATAATTTTAATTCAGACAAAGGCACACAATGGTCTTTAACATCGTCTCTTTGGACCATAAAACCTATGTAGCTGTTTGAATCTCTAAAGGCTTTTTTATAGTCAAGACCAAGAGTTGAAAACTTGTCAAATTTGCCGTCCATTATAATTTTTTTAGATAAAAATTCTTTAGGATTGGCAACTAATGCCAAAGGGGTTACTCTTGTCGGCTGAACATTTTGAACAGCCGGTTTTGCTGCCTGTTGCTTAGCCGCTTGCGGTGCTGCAAATGTAGGCATAGCAATTAATAAAGACATTATTAATATTAATATATTCTTTTTTAACATAAATAAACTCCAATAAACACTATTTATTTTCTTACATTTTAGCATATATTTAAAAAAAAGATATAAACAAAAGGGGTATAAAAATATTTGCTTGACTAAATATACTACCTATGTAACAATAAGCTTTAGTTAGAATAAAGAATACAATTTAAAGGAGTAAGAAAATGACATTCGTACCGGAGCAAGGAAAAGCCCTCACAAAAGATGAAATTAAAAGCATTATCAAACAAGAAAATGTTCGCTTTATTCGTTTGCAATTTGTTGATATTAACGGAACCGTTAAAAATATGGCAGTTCCAAGTGAACAAATTGACAAAGTTTTAAATAATGAATGTATGTTAGACGGCTCATCCATTAAAGGTTTTAGAAGCATTGAAACATCTGATATGTATTTTTACCCTGATTTATCAACTTTTTCGCTTCTTCCTTGGCGCCATAATAAAGAAGAAAATTCTAACGTTGCAAGAATTATATGCGACATCTACAACCCCGACGGCACCCCCTTTGAAGGCTGTCCAAGGTGCAACTTAAAAAGAGTTATTAAAGAAGCATCTGATATGGGTTATATTTTAAACGTTGGCCCAGAAGCGGAATTTTTCTTATTCAATAAAGATGAATACGGCAACCCAACCCTAGAAACCCACGATGACTCAGGCTATTATGACGTTGCACCAAACGACAAAGGTGAAAATGTTCGTGCAAGAATGGTTGAAACTTTGAAAAAAATGGGCTTTGAAATTGAAGCAAGCCACCACGAAGTTGCTGCAGGACAACATGAAATAGATTTTAAATACGCAGATGCTCTAACGACAGCAGATAGCGTTGTAACCTTTAAATATGCGGTTCGTGCAGTTGCATCCATGAACGATTTATATGCAACATTTATGCCAAAACCGATTTTTGGAATAAACGGTTCAGGTATGCATTGTAACATTTCATTATTCAAAGACGGTAAAAATGCCTTCTATGATGAAAATGCACCCTATCAATTATCAAGCATTGCAATGAATGTTATAGGCTCTGTTTTAGAAAATGTAAGAAGCTTTTCTGCTATTACAAACCCGTTGGTAAATAGCTATAAACGTTTGGTTCCGGGGTATGAAGCACCTGTTTATCTCGCTTGGAGCTTAGCTAACAGAAGCGCTTTGTTAAGAGTTCCGGCTAAAAGAGGTAACGGCACAAGAGTTGAATTAAGATCCCCTGATCCTTCCTGCAACCCATACCTTGCATTTGCAGTTATTTTAACCGCTGCTCTGGAAGGTATTAAAAACAACACTCAACCTCCAAAACAAACAGAAGAAAACATTTATATAATGACACCTAAAGAAAGAGCTGCCAAAGGAATTCATTCACTCCCCGGCACTTTAGCGGAAGCATTATATGAATTAAAGAAAAACCCGCTGATTAAAAAAGCCTTGGGCGAACACATCTATAACGAATTTGTTATGGCAAAAGACAAAGAATGGGATGAATACAGAACACAAGTTACATCATGGGAAATTGAAAACTATCTGTAATCAACCAAAAACAATAAATTAAAAGCAGACAATTTGTCTGCTTTTTTATTAAAAAAAGCCCTTTGCATGCACAAAGGGTATAATGAAAAGATAATTTATAAACTTTTTTATAATTTGAATTCAAATAAATGATTTTTCAAATTACTTTTATAGCTACATAGACAAGCCCTTTAGGCGATGCCGTGAGCTTATTTTTTCTTATTTCTTTTAGCAGTTAACTATATTCTCATTTTGACTCATTTTAAATTCTTTTTATGACGAGTACTCGTCATAAAAAACTTAACCACGCTATTATTATTAGACTTACTATGCACCCTGATAAAAAAATATTATACGAAGCCGTTGGGCGAGTATTGAGGCAGAGGCGAAAGGAATTGGGCTACAAGTTGACCATTTTTGCATACGAAAATGATATTCCAACAACATCTTTAACATCGATTGAATCTGCAAAAACAGAAGCTTGTTTCTCCAATATATATAAAATAGCAAAAGCGCTAAACATGTCTTTCGAAGAATTTGGACAACGTTTAGACAAAGAATTGCCGGAAAACTTTAATTTACAGGAAGATAACTAAATTAAGACTGTCTTGGAATAATACTAGTTAATATCCCATCTACCGCAAGTACCACCCCAACGAGCAATAATATTGCCCTTAACATCAGTAATTTTATGTTCTTGATGTGGCGGAAGCGGCTCAATATCGCCTTCAACAATAGATATAACTTCACAGTTGTTGGAGCAACCTTTGCATGTGCATGTTATTGAATTAAAGTGCATATCTTTTGTTTGCCAGCCTTTAAATTTTGTTTCCTTGTTCGTGTATTGGTGGTTTTCCATAGCTAAAAGCGCAGCACCTATTGCACCCATTGTTTGGTGATTTGGCGGAACTACAATTTCTGTTTGAAGCGCTTCTTCAAAGGCTTTTACCATGCCTTTGTTGGTTGCAACACCGCCTTGGAAAGTAATTATAGGAAGAAGTTCTTTGCCTAATGCAAGGTTTGACAAATAGTTTCTAACTAAAGCTTGGCATAAGCCGTATAATAAATCTTCAACAGGGTATCCCAGTTGTTGTTTGTGAATTAAATCTGATTCTGCAAATACACCGCATCTGCCCGCAATTCTTGCAGGAGAAGATGATTGTAAGGCGATTGTTCCAAAATCTTCAATTTTAACGTTTAATCTGCCCGCTTGCTGGTCTAAAAAGCTGCCTGTACCTGCGGCGCAAACCGTGTTCATTGCAAAGTCCGTTACAATGCCGTCTCTTAAAATTATAATTTTTGAATCTTGCCCGCCTATTTCTAAAATTGTTTGAACCCCGGGGACAATAATTGATGCAGCAACTGCATGGGCTGTAATTTCATTTTTAATTATATCAGCTCCAACAAGTGCGCCTGCAAGGTTTCTGCCTGAACCGGTTGTTCCCACTTGGGCAACTTCCCACTCGGTTTGTGCTTTTTTAAGAAGCTCATCCAAACCTTTTTGAACAGCTTTTGTGGGTTGCCCCGCTGTTCTTAGCATATAACTTTCGACATATTTGCCGTTTTCATCCACCACTGCAAGCTTTGTTGTAACAGAGCCTACATCTATACCTAAATAAACTTTCATAATAAGTTCATTTTGGTATAAACAAAATTTATTTTCAATAATTTTTAACAAATAATTCAAAATAACCAATGGGGTGTTTGCAAACAGGGCAAATTTTGGGCGCATCTTTTGCTATATGATGATAACCGCATTTTCTGCATTTCCAAACAACTTCGTTATCTTTTGTGAAAACTTTGCCGTCTAATATGTTGTTTATTAATTCTAAATATCTTTTTTCATGCTCTATTTCAACTTTTACAATATTTGAAAAAGCAGCTGAAATTTCATCATAGCCTTCTTCTTTTGCTATTTTTGAAAAATTGGGATATAAAAAACTGTTTTCTTCATGCTCGCCTGAAGCTGCATTTTGAAGATTTATAAGTGTTGAATTTGAAATGCCAAAACCGTATTTTGCATCTTTTATTTCAAGCGTATCTGCATCTTCGCCTAAAAAATTGTAGTAAATTTTAGCATGTTCTTTTTCGTTTTCGGCAGTTTCTAAAAAAAGTGCTGAAATTTGCTCAAAACCTTCTTTTTTTGCTACTTTTGAATAAAAAGTATATCTGTTTCTTGCCATTGATTCACCTGCAAAAGCTTTGAGTAAATTTTCTTTTGTTTTTGAATTTTTATCTAATTTAATCATTTTTACCTCGTTATTTTGTTAACTTTTATAAAGATAAAATATAAAGTTTTAATCTTCATTGCCGATATTGTTAATAAGGAAGGTTAAACTTCAGGAGAAGAAATGACTGAATTTAAAATAGGCAGCTATACAATAGGCAACAAAGAAGTTTATGAGGTTTTGAAGCAAGAAAATGTTTCAGACAATGTTTTAAAGCAGCTGGATTTAAACGGCGATAATAAAATTTCAGAAGATGAATTGCAAGAACTTTTGTTATCGAATGAAGATGAAAACAATGATAACAATTCTGCAACAGATGCCCCTGTTGAGCTTTCAGATACCGTTACGGCGCAAATACAATATTTAGATAAACAGTATGCTGAACTAAGAAAGCAAATGTCATCGCTTACAAGTCAAATCGGACAAGCGGCAGATTTAGAAACGTATCAGTCTATTCAAGGGCAAATTGACCAAACAAGAAGCTCTATGAATTCAAACAGAATGAATGTTTACAATTTGCTTGTGGCAGCTGAAAATCAAGCGCTTTCACAAACTGCATCTGCAAGCGGTGTATCGACAGTTTCAGGAGCTCCCGGTGTAACAAGCGGAACCGGTATTTCAGGCGGCACAAGCTTTGGCAATGCCATAGTTTCAATAGCTCAATCATTTGTCGGTAAATTAAAAGAAACTGACGGCTCTTATCTTCAAGTAACAGGCGGAAGAGCAGAACATTGGTGTGCCGATTTTGTAACTTATGTTGTGTCAAAAGCATGTGAACAAACAGGAACGAGTTTGAATGGTTTTGGTTCTCCTTCGGTGTCTACTTTGCAGGCATGGGGGCAAGCAAATAACTGTTATATAGACGTTGCAGGCTCTTCAAACAGAGCTCAAACAATAGTTAACAATGTTCAACCGGGCGATGTTATGATTCAAAAAAATAGCGGCGCTTCGCACACGGGTATTGTAACAAAAGTTTACTCCGATGGCAGTTTTGACACAATAGAAGGCAATACCTCGGATCAATGCCTTCCAAGGCACTATAGCGCATCTGATGCAAAACTTTCAGGCTTTGTTAAAATAACATAAGCTTTGATAGCATTACAAATTCAATTCTTTATATATTAAAAACTAAGTGCTGCTTTTAAAAAACAGCACCTTTTCTTTTTATTTATTCGATAAAAGTTTTTAATTTCAGTTCGTTTATTATTTTTGAATACAGCGCACCAATGCCGTATTAGAACGTGTGGCAAGGTTGCGGTCACCATTATTAACGCCTTGAGCCCATGCTAAACCGGATGTGCCGAGTGAAACAACAGAACCTGACCAATAGCCGCCGGCATTTTCTTCAAGATTAATCAGCTTCATATTAATAAAAAGAGATGCAACCTCATCTCTATCAGGCAGCCTTAAATCTTCTGCCATTATCTTGCATACTTTTTGAGCATCTATTGTATCAGATACATCAGAATATTGCGCAACTGCCGATTTGTAATTCATATAATATGGTACAGGTGCTACAACGACAGAGTTTTTATTATAAAATGCCGTCATAAACCCAACATCTTTCCCTACTTCATTGGGACCTTCCGCCCCATTCAAATCGTAAACAAAATTTACGCACATTTTATTCTGTACATAATGATTTACTGACGTATCCGAACCGCACAAAGGATTATAAAATACGGCAATCGATTCGCCGTTTACCGTTTCAAATGCTGCTGCTTTTGTATCAGCCACACTGCCCTCATCATTAAGCGCATTATAGCCATTTAATAATTTTTCATTCAATTCGCTCATCTTAGTTGGAAAATTAATCTCCGCTTCACCGCCCAATATCGCAATCTTACTTGGCACCCCGCAAGCAGAAAGCTTATCAGGACCGCAAACGTTATTTATCTTATACACCTTCGACAACGCATCCAAAATAAAGCTTTCAGCGGCAGTATCTTCTGTTGCCGTTCCTTCCTCATTTTCCGTATACGTTCCATACCCACCTAATGTATTCATCTGCCCAATAGCTTGTGCCATTCTGGCATGCAACGCCTTCTTTTGTGCATCCCAAGCCTTCTCATTTACATTCACCAACAAACTCGGCAATGTAATCGCCGCCACAATCCCAATAATAGCTAAAGTAATTAAAATTTCAGCCAACGTAAAACCTCTAAACTTTTTCATATTTTGCTTTCCTTTCAACTTTTTTGCACCAATCTGATTAATTTTGTTGCAACCTATTAAAAATCTAATAACAACAATGCTTTTTAACCCCTCAAAAAGTTCATCCGCCCCTTTTCCCAATCTTGAATAATATCTAAAACAATGTTATATTAATAAAAAGACCTAAAATGCACCAAACTTAATCATTTTGGTGCATTTTTAATACCACAATTCCCCCGCAAAGTAGGTTGGGCTTTCAGCCCAACAGCATCAAACCGTTTTGGCGCTAATTTGTTGAAATATTAAAAAAGCGCCACTTAAAAATGACGCTTTTTTAATATTGAAGTTGAAAAGATAATAAAATATCATTTTATTGTTTGAGACAGCGTACGTAGTATAAACCGGAACGGGTATAACGGTAACGACCACCATCATTGAAGAGCTGAATCCATGCCAACCCGGAAGTGCCCAGTGAAATGACCGAGCCAGACCAATAGAGACTAACTTTTATGTTATGAACAAGCGGGGCATTTACAAAAAGTGATGCAAGCTCATCCCTATTGGGCAACCTAAGGTCTTCTCCCATGGTTTTGCATACTGTTGATGCGTCTACTTTGTCTTCTGTATCCGAATATTGCGGCACGGTTGTTGCATAGTCTGTGCTGTATGGAATCGGTGCTACAACGACGGGATTTTTATTATAGAAAGCTGTTATAAACCCGACATCTTTGCCTACTTGGTTTGGTCCTTC